>JABGUH010000040.1 GCA_018646675.1 Bdellovibrionales bacterium
AATAAAGTTTATTGTGACGAGTGACTGCCTTGAGAGTTCAACCACCAGTAGTGGTGAGACGGTGAGCTGGCAAGAGTATTAGATGTTACTCACTAGCAAACCCTCACCTCAAACAAGTATCGCTGCTCAAAGGCCTCACCTCAAACAAGTATCGCAGCTCAAAGGCCTCACCTCAAACAAGTATCGCAGCTCAAAGGCCTCACCTCAAACAAGTATCGCAGTTCAAAGGCCACACCTCAAACAAGTATCGCAGCTCAGATGTCACACCCTAAAAAACCTGTTAGCACCAGAGAAAATAGACGGTATAATTACTGGCCCCCCCCTTCCAGCTTGGACTCTAGCTACTGTGACGTCACAGTAAAACCAATAAAGTTTATTGTGACGAGTGACTGCCTTGAGAGTTCAACCACCAGTAGTGGTGAGACGGTGAGCTGGCAAGAGTATTAGATGTTACTCACTAGCAAACCCTCACCTCAAACAAGTACCACAGTTCAAAGGCCACACCTCAAACAAGTACCGCAGCTCAAAGGCCACACCTCAAACAAGTATCGCAGCTCAGATGTCACACCCTAAAAAGCCTGTTAGCACCAGAGAAAATAGACGGTATAATTACCAGCACCCCCTTCCAGCTTGGACTCTAGCTACTGTGACGTCACAGTAGAACCAATAAAGTTTATTGTGACAGACTATTACTCACTATTGCTCAGAATTGCTCACAATTGCTCTAAAGAGGTAAATCTAGCTGCTGGAGCAAGGTGAAGAGACTTCATTGTGACGGGTGACTACCTTGAGAGCTCAACCAATAACAGTGAAAAAATCGATCACCATTAAAATTCAATCGACCTATCCACCTAATCCAGACGCTACCTCGAATAGGCAACAAAAAGAGTTAAATATTTATATCGCAAACACCGAATAGTTGAGCATGCAACCTGACCATTTATGATCAGTGGCCAGTACTTATACCTAATTTGGAGAGAGGAATGGTGCGTACAACTACTCTGATTATAATACTACTTGTGACACCTCTGCTACGGGGATTCGCTTTTGATCATACGATTGAAAGAGTGGTTATTCCCATCGCTGGTTATCAACAGACTGAGCTGGACTTTAAGATTGAACTACTACACGACCTAGATTTTGAGCATATCTATCTTGACTGCCAAAGTTTTTTAAATGGAATCGATTTCTATCAATATAATGAGGAGAGTAGTTCCCTAGTCCAAGTGGATTTTTTCCATCTCTGGCCTGATGAGTGTATGCAAGGGATGGAGATGGCAATAGTACAAGATCTTCAGTGTATTATTCTAACTCGTGATCGAGATAAGGGTGAGCACTCCTTTGAATTTGTTAAAGATGAAATGGAGTGCAAGTAGGTACTACTTCCTAACTGTCCGCAACCTCAAATTTTGAGGCGCGCTTTAACATATCTCTCTTACCACTCATTAAGTAGGGAATAACTCCTAGCAGATTGATCATGACCATCGCGACAAAGTAGAGGTTGAATAAAGACGCCCCATTGTCAATATTGAAGTAGCTAAACAGTGTTCCAAAAATAGCGTGCCCTACTCCCATTCCAGCTGGTGCCACCGGCAGTGCGATGGCAACAAACCCTAGTGGAATAAAGGTAAAAGCAAACTTGAAGGGGATTGCTTGGGCAAAATAGGGTAAAGCCAATATCCAAAAGGCTGAAATATTCAACATCTGGGTGAACATACTCATCCCCAAACAGATAGAAAAAGTTTTGGGTGCCCCGCCAATCAACCAGACCTGCTCCAAAGTATTAACCACCCGATCTCCCAAAGCGGGTATCCTCTGGGCAACACTTAGAAAAAGGTTTTGCACTTTTCGAGGCAAAAAAATGGAGATCAGCACCCCCACCATACCCAGAAAGATTAAAAAATTTAGATGAATAATACTTCGAATGCCGTCAGATAGTACCACCAGATCGCTGTAGTAGATAAGACTAAATCCCCCCAGCAACATCAATAGACCAAAAAGACCTATCACCCGATCAATTAAGACCGAAGTTAGCAAAAAAGTTTTTGATAGCTTGGAGTTAAGATCCCGTGCGTAGACCAGTTTTACCAGATCCCCAGTTACCACCCCCGGCAGTACGGAGCTAAAGAAGAGTCCAATCCAGGTCAACATGGTGATATCAACAAATGGTAGCCTCTCGCCTGTTTTAATCTCCAGCAACATCTTCCAGCGCACTGAAGTTAAGATCACATTGATAATCATTAGGACAATAGCAAACGCCCAAAGATGCCAACTTCCCATACTGTGACTAACCAAGGATAGATCCAGCTCACCGCGCTTTAGAAGCCAGATAATGATGCCACCAGCAAAGATGAATTTTAGAGCAATCCTAAGCACTTGGGTTACCTCGCAACCAAAGAAAATTTGCCTAAAGGTGGGAAGATAGTATAGTTGTGAGGAAAGTGCTAGTAATAAAATCTAAGTCAAAGTGGGAGAAGCACAACGATGAAAGTAGTGATGATTGGAACAGGCTATGTTGGCTTAGTAAGTGGAACCTGCTTTGCCGAGATCGGCCACCAAGTTACCTGTATCGATATTGATCAGAAGAAAGTTGCCAATCTCAAAGAGGGTAAATCCCCCATCTATGAACCAGGCTTGGAGGAGCTTTTACATCGTAATCTCGCTGCCCAACGGCTCTCTTTTAGCTGTGACTACCAATCGGTTAAGGAAGCCTGCGCAGTATTTTTAGCAGTTGGCACTCCATCTAGTGCAACGGGCGAAGCAGATCTGACCTATCTAGAGCAGGCGGTAAAACAGGTTGCTCCCCTTTTGGCCCCAGATAGTGTGGTGGTGATTAAATCTACAGTACCGGTAGGAACCTCCCAACGTTTACGTCAACTCATCCAGCAAAATAGCAGTAGTAATTTCTATCTGGTCAACAACCCTGAATTTCTAAAAGAGGGAAGTGCGGTGGAGGACTTCATGCGTCCTGACCGGGTAATAATTGGTCATCAAGAAGAGTGTGCCGCCGAAATGATGGATGAGCTCTATGCTCCGTTACTGGTGCAGGGGAATCCCCTAATCAAAATGTCCAACCTCTCAGCCGAGATGAGTAAGTATGCCGCCAACTGTATGCTGGCGACCAAGATCTCCTTTATCAATCAAATTGCCCAGCTCTGTGATCGTACTGGAGCTGACATTGAAGAGGTACGACGAGGAATTATGAGTGATCGGCGAATCGGTCCCCACTTTCTCTACCCTGGGCCAGGCTATGGAGGCAGCTGCTTCCCTAAAGATGTCAAAGCGCTAATTCACACCGCCAAACAACATGATGTTCCCTTAGAGCTAGTTGAGGCAACTGAAGAGATTAATCATCGCCAAAAAAAATATATTTTCACCAAGATAGAGTCCTACTTTAATGGTGATTTAGCAGGGAAAACTTTTGCCTTCTGGGGCGCAGCCTTTAAAGCAAATACCGATGATATTCGAGAGGCCCCAGCGCTAGCGGTCGCCCAGGCACTAATCGAAGCTCAAGCAACGATTAACTTTTTTGACCCTGAGGCAGGGGATAATTTTCAAGCGTGGGCCGATAGTTCACCGGCCACCAAGGGAAAGGTTGTGGGTTTTAACAACAAGTATGACGCCCTTAATGGCTGTGACGGGTTGGTGGTGATGACTGAGTGGCGGGAGTTTAGAATTCCTGATTTTCATGAGATTGAACAACGGCTTAATCGAACAGTTATTTTTGATGCCCGTAATCTCTACTCAACAAATAAAGTATTGGCGAGTGGCTTTGACTACTGCGCAATTGGAAAATATATTCCTCAAAACAAAGGTCTCAAATAATATGAAGATTGGTGTAATTCAACTCTGCTCCACCCTAAATCCTGAAGAGAACATAAGGAAGGTTCGCTTCCTTATGCAACAAGCGGTACAAGAGGGGGTCGAGGGAGTTTTTCTACCGGAGTGTTTCTACTCCATGTCAGATGGCCTATCCGCCACACCATACGTGGTACAAGAGGGTAACGAGCACTACCGCGAGATAAAAAATTTGGCCATCGATTTTAATCTTCCCATTTTAAGCGGTACTGCAACCTATAAAACTGAAGATGGTAAAGGGGTCGTTAACCGCAACCTCTGCTTTACCGCTGACGGTAACAAGCTTGCGTACTACGATAAGATGCACCTTTTTCACTGCCAGCTTAATCAGGGGCAAACCTCAATTGATGAGTCCCAAATATATACCGCAGGAACCAGACCACACTCTTTTAGCTGGCAAGGATTTACCATCGGCCAAACGATCTGCTTTGATCTACGCTTTCCCCAACAATTTCAAAATTATCTACAACAGGGAGTAGACCTCTTCACCGTTCCGTCCGCTTTTACCCATCCTACCGGTTTGGCCCACTGGCACACTTTGATTCGGGCCCGAGCCATTGAGACTCAATCCTTTGTTGTCGCCGCCGCTCAATGGGGTGAGCATAATGAGCGCATGCGAAGTTTTGGCCACTCACTGGTAGTTGATCCTTGGGGAGAGGTTTTAGCCGACGGAGGAGAGGGTGAGAAACTTATCACCGCAGAACTTGAATACTGGCGAGTAGAGAGTAGCCGAAAAGCGATACCGCTGGACTAACGATCACCGCTTGCTAAAAAAGAGAGAATATCCTGCTCACTCTCTACTACAACTGTTCCCTGGTACGCATCATCTAGAGGATATCCCCCTTTAATTAAAAAAGTTTTAAGCAGAGGGATTTTCAATTGATCACTAATCTTATCCCCCACCATCACACTGCGGGTTAAATCAATCGGTAGCTGTTCTAAAGCTTGAAGAAGCATCCCCACTTCAGGCTTGCGAGTGTGGGAGTGATAGGCATATTTTTCAATTGTACCGTCCGGATGGTAGGGAGAGAAGTAACTTGCATCAATTCTTACTCCACAAGAGGCAAGCTCTCTTTCCATCATCTGGGTGAAATCGAGATAGTGTTGATCGCTAAAAATCCCCCTGGCCAAACCGGACTGATTGGTCAAGATCACTACCCACCAGTTATTTTGGTTGGCCCACTTGATGACCGGAATAATAGCATCTCGCAGTTTTAAATCATTTTGCTGATAGGGGTAACCAACATCCTCGATCACTACTCCATCCCGGTCTAGGAAAAGAGCGGGTTTGAGTGATAAAAATTTCTCTACATCTTGATCGTTTGACAAGGCAAACGTCCCCAAGGGGTATGAAGTAAAAAATTCCTGTGAATTAGAAAAAGTTATTTTAGAAAAGCTCTTAGTCTTTCCAAACCATACTCCGCAAGGAAGATATTGGTCACACCACCCTCCCCCATCAGCCGTAGAGCAGCACTGAACAAGAAAGAGATCTTGGTCTAAAGTAATTAACGCTAAAGGATCGCAACAGAGATGATCTGGTAGCAACAAAAAGTGGGAACAGGCAGCGGGCAGATGATAGTGAGCTAAATCTTCTAATGAAGCGACAATATCGATCTGGCCAACTCCTCGCCCCTGTAAATAGCGTTGAATATACTCAACCGTAGATGGTGCACCATCCTGGTTAGGGTAGATAATGGCCGTAATCCGATCTAACACCGACTACCAACAGTTAAGACATATAGGGATTTTGTCCAGTTTGGTGGTCAGTGGTATCCACCACCTCTTCAATCATCGGGAAGCGCTCTTTGATAATTCGCTCAACACCATCTTTTAAAGTGGCACGGGCACCGGCACAACCATGGCAACCACCAGTCATTTTGACATATACTTTATTGTTATCCACATCCACTACCTCAATGCTGCCACCGTGAGCTTCTAGGGCCGGAACAACCTCTTCTTTTAGTAGTGCTTCTATTTTTCTAATCATTATCTATTACCCCTTTATATATTATATTATCTTGAAATTTTTATACTCACCAATCCGGTAACCAGTTAAGCTCTCCACCCCATCCGAGATGGCCAGCCCCAAATTTTTAAACTCATGACGCATTGGCATCGACATCAAATCAAGCTTCTCTTTACGATGCTGCTTAATCCACTCCTCCATTATCTTAGGATGAGTCTGTTGAAAAGGTTTGACTCCCCATAGACGCTGGTATTCAAAATTGTCCTTACTGGTACAATCTTCCCCGTGGTAGAGTCGATTCATCGCTTCAATTTTTTTATGCATTAGCTGCTCTTTTCTGGCCCAACCATAGTGAAAAATCCGAGCATTGATCTCACGGCAAAATAATTTTGAGTTATCTGAATGACGAAATCCTTGAGCATCTAGATAACTTCTAACTCCAATGTTATTGCGAATGGTTCTTACCTCTCTTCGATAGACTGAACGGGTCTGGCGAATATAGTCAGGAGAGCCATAGAAGTGCAGATATTTAAAGATCAACCCTTCGATCTGGGGATTCCGTTCCATATGGATAATCCCATTATGAATTTCAGACAGATCATCTTCATGGATGACCTCATCACCTTGGATATATTGACAAATTTTTCCATGAGCCTTGGCCAACGAAATATTAGTCTGCTGAGAGAGGATGGTGCCCCGAGAGGCGATCTGAGGGTCCCAGAAGGATTTTAGAAAGATAAATTTTTTATGAGTGAAGATTCCTCGCAGTAGATCGTATGTCCCATCATCCTCTTTTAAGTTACGATCTGAAAATCCCACATTGATGATAATCTCATCACAGAGCGGCTCAATACTTTTGATGCTCTCAACCACTGGATAGTCCAGTGAGATTCCGTGCTTAATAAAGAATATCCCGGAAACCAAGGGACCACTATTTATAGTAACCATAACTATACATCAATACTCTTTTTGCGCTGTTCTGGCAATAAAGTGGGAGAGTAGGAACAGATTGATTTAGCAGGATGTGAACCGAACAATCAGTAACGGGGACGGGATATTATGCCAAAATAGAGCAGTAGCAAGATCCAAAGATCCAGCAACAGAAGAGCTACCAAACCTGGTTGAGGCCCAATAGATCTAATCAGTGAGGTCTGATTGAAGCTGTATAGATTGTAGCTATCCTTTTTGCGCCCTCCTCTTCCCACCATCTGGAGTAGCATTGCAGGGTTTTCAACTGGATAACTAATGAATATATCTGAGATTGGAGGAAGATTAACCCCATGGCTTAATGCGGTAGTGGCAAAAATGCAATCCGGTGCCCCATCCATCTGTGAAAGGTGTTGCTGAAACTCTCTTCCCTGGCCACCAACACAGCCGACAACCTGATGGCCAATAGATTGGTAGTACTCCACAAGTCTTGCCACCTGCTGCCGATAGCGACAAAAATAGAGTGTCGTCCCTGATCTCTTGGACGCAAGATGGTAGTAGAAATAGCGATTAAACCTACCTCTCATCCAGTGATAGTATCTAAACTGGCGAGTGGGAAGGTGCTCCAGTTTCATATTTCCCAGATCGATTATCAGTGGGATTCGAGTTACAAGAGCAAAATCACGTTTTAGCTCCTTAAGTTGTCCCTTAATAAACGAGGCACTAAGGGCAAAAACAGGAACAGAGCTGACCATCACATCCTGATAGATTTCAAGCAGTTTGGGACGAAAAGTAACTCCCCAATATAAAAAGAGATGTAACTCATCAAGCACAATTAGAGGCGCTTGGGCCCTTAACTCCAACCACTCAAGCACTCTGGAACTAAACTGCTCCACATCGCAGATGATAACTCCTCCCTTGGCCAATCTATCCAAGTTATCTAATGAATCATCGCTGGAGCAGATCTGCACCGTTGCGAGACCGTGTCGAGTCGCACTAGTTGCAAACTCCGCCCCGATTGCCTGTAATGGTGCTAGGTAGAAGGCAGTGCGGCCACTCTTTGCCAACTCCAAGATCAGATGTCCCTTACCCCACGCTGGTGGTGCGAGTAGTAAAGTAAAGCTCATCGCTTGATCAAAGATATGATTTAAGTCGGTTATCAATTCCTCTCTCATCTCAAAGAGAGGTTAGTGCAAGCGAGTAGTAGCGATAGCAGAAGATAAATACAGGTAAATACTTATCTTAATAACTGTAGACTAAAATAACTTTTATCCTGCCGGAGAGTATCAGGTCAATCGGTTTCGCATGAAGTTGACGGCTACTCTAATGGGTGTTAAGTTGCATCGACATTTATTCAATCATTAAACTCGCTCCTTGCCGTAGATTTTGGGATGAGGGGCTTATATTAATAGATATAATCCGGGAGGTTATAATGATTTATGAGCTTGCCCTAGTGGCAAAAACTGGTCTGTCTGAGGATCAGGTTGGAAGTCTAAAAAGTCTAGTACAAGAGGTAGTTAAAGCTGAGGGTGGCGATATTGCCATTGAGGATGAGTGGGGAGCTAAGACCTTTGCTCAGCCTACCAGCAATGGTGTCCGCAAAGGTCACTTTGTCTACTTTATCTATCAATCAGACGTTAATATTAACAATGAGCTTGAGCGTCGTTTTAAGATTAATGAAGATGTAATGAAGCATATGATCTTAAGACTAGGGGATAACCGTACACTGGCAGATATTGTTAAAGCGTACAAGACTCCATTCTCTAAAAAATATTATGGTAGCATCACCGACACTGATGATGAGAATAGCAAGGATCGCCGTGGATTTTCTCGCCGTAAGTCTTGCTGGTTCTCTGCCAATAGGTTTAAAGCTGACTGGAAAGACCCTGCCACTTTTGCCTGGCTAGTTAACGAATTTGGCAAGATTGGCCCCGCTAGAATGACCGGTATCAGCCGCAAGCATCAGCGATTTGCCAATTCTGCGATCAAGCAAGCGCGTCAGATGGGAATTTTAAGTCATATGTCCAATCGAACTGCAGAGTAGTTGGCAATAATGAGTAGTACTACATTGGCCAATTTTGCTTTGAGGGTTATCTAGTTGATTATGACCATGAACCATCCCAGTTACAAAGGAAAGACACCTGTCATCTTTTGGCGAGCACTATTTTTAGGGCTCCTGACCATGGCACTTTGCTCCTTTGTACCATTCTCAATCTTTGCCCCCGTGCCTCTGGCAATGGCGGCACTGCTATTTGGACGAATGGTTGCTCTGACGGTGGGGGGGATATCATTTGTTATCCTGCTTGTTATGTTTAACTATTTAGGACTCTCCATGTTGGTTGCCGGATTGTTTGTACTCTCTGCCATCTATGCCGCGATGATCACCCAGGTTGTGTTAAAAGGAATTCCACCAGTCAAAGGAATTGTCAGCAGTGGTGCGATTATCATTGTCGCCATGGCGGCCCTAATCGGTGTCAGCCTTCTGGCCAGCGATCTCTCTCTACGAGAGGAGTTGATGGAGTTGGTTTCAGCGATAATCACGCAGTTTAAACAAGAGAACCAGGAGATGTTAAGTCGAGGTGGAGATGAGGTACGAAATCTGTTAGCAATGCTCAACCATCCAGATCAAATTGTGGATGAGATGCTACGCTGGCTACCCTCAGCTATTTTTGGTACTGCCTATATGGTACTTTGGGCCAGCTTTTTTATGCTGCTCAAAAATAGCGCCGTCTGGAAACGGATCACTCCTTACCAGTACAGTGTGCGCGATCTAGTTAGTTTTCGTATGCCAGATTTTATGATTTGGCCACTAATCGCAGCATTGACACTGATTCTAGCTGGAGAGTATCTGTTTGGAGCGGTAGGAGTGACTATTGGTGGAAACCTGCTCTATTGTCTAGGGCTCTTCTTTTTCTTTCAAGGCATAGGTATCTATGTTGATTCTTTGCGCTACATGGGGGTGTATGGAGTTTTTAGATCAATTCTGACTGCATTTACCATTGTATTTGCTTGGAAGGTTCTGGCCCTCATGGGGGTCTTTGACATGTGGTTTAATTTTAGAAAATGGTTAGTAAAAAAAAACAGTGACAGTAGTTCACAAGATTAAAGGGGAAATATTATGAAGGTGATATTAACAGAAAAAATTAAAACTCTCGGGAATATCGGAGAAATTGTAAAAGTTAATGATGGCTATGCTCGCAACTATCTAATCCCAAACCAGATGGCAGTCTTAGCCGATGATGCACATCGTAAGCAGTTGGAAAATAGTCAGCGACGTCTCCAAAAGCGAATTGCGGAAGAGAGACAATCCGCTGAAGATATGAAACTGAAGATCGAACAACAGACGATTGAGTTAGTGAAGAAGGTTGGAAGCAACGGTAAGCTATTTGGAACAGTTACCAACACTGAGCTGTCTAAAGAGTTAGCGGATCGTGACATTGAGGTTGAGCGACGCCTAATTGTGATCGAAAATCCAATCAAGAATCTAGGGGAGTTCGATATCAAAGTTAAGCTCTTCAACGAAGTAGAAGCACTATTTAAAGTAAAAGTAGTGATGGACCCGAAGCAGATTGAAGAGTTAAAAGCTCGTCAAAAGGCGGCTGAAGTTCGGGCCAAGCAGAAAGCCGAGAAGGGAGATGAGGAAAAGTCCGAGCAGGATGAAGCCGATGCCTCCCCAGAAGGAGAAGAGGGCGAGGAAGCAACAACTGACGAGGTATAGCGACCATGACAAAGGAGCTCCCCCACGACATACTGGCCGAGCAGTCCCTATTGGGCTGCTTGGTAATTGATGGACAATCGTTTGACGAGATATCCGATCTGCGCCTTGTCGCTAAGGATTTTTATAACTCCGCCTTTGGTGAGATCTATAAGGTCATTGCCGATATGGCGATGAACAATAAACCCATCGATTATGTAACTCTCTGTTCCTCTCTCTCCGATCAAGGAAAGTTGGATAGTGTGGGGGGACAGTCTCGAATCCTTGAGATGGTAGAAGATCAAGCCTCTTCGGCTAATATCTACCAGTATGCCTCGATTATTAAGGATAAATCTAATCTACGCAATATTGTCCGAACGGCGATGAGAATCGCCGACAGTGGCATGAGCTATACAGGTAAAATCGAGGACTTTATTGCAGATGTGGAAGCCAGCTTTTTTCGACTGACCAATGATGCTAAAACTGGAGGTATGACTCGAATTGACAGCTGCCTCAAAGAGAACATGAAGGTTATCGAGGATCAGACCTGGGCACCGGGAGAGATCTCTGGCCTTTCCACTGGTTATCCCAAAGTAGATGAGATGTTACTAGGGATGCAGCCCGGTCAACTGATTGTGGTTGCCGCCAGACCAGCGATGGGTAAAACATCATTAGCACTAAACTTTGCCGTTAACTCCTCCATATCCAACGGACTTCCCGTTGCCATCTTCTCGCTGGAGATGATGGCCTCAGAGCTTAGTATGCGTCTGCTCTCATCTCAGGCCAAGGTAAATTCCAAAAGAATCCGCCGTAAGGACTTTCTACCGACCGATATGCAGAGCCTAAATGATGCTGTAATTTGTCTCTCCAATCTGCCGATCTTTATCAACGATGCCAGTGTCACTCTGATGGATGTGCAGAGTAACTGTCGTAAAATAAAAGTTGAGCAAGGGTTAGGACTAGTCATCATTGACTATTTGCAGCTGATGCAACCGATGGGTAATAACCCGTCAAGAGAGCAGCAGATTTCAGAGATTTCACGAGGACTAAAGGGGATGGCCAAAGAGCTAGAGTGTCCAGTTATCTGCCTCTCTCAGCTAAACCGTGGGGTGGAGTCCCGTCCTAATAAACGGCCGAATGTCTCTGACCTTAGAGAGTCTGGGGCGATTGAGCAAGATGCTGACGTGGTGATGATGATCTATCGCGATGAGGTCTACGATCCCAACTCTCCAGAGCCAGGAATTGCTGAAATTATTGTCGGTAAGAACCGATCAGGCGAGAGTGGAACGGCCAAGTTGGCATGGATTGGTGAGTGTACCAGCTTTGAGAACTTAAGTGGGGCCCAGATGCCTGACAATATGCAACCTCCACCGTCCAACTCTCCTCCTCCCTACTCCTTTTAATCTATTGCCGGTTTAAAATTGAACACGGCTGATATCCACTCCATCTTTGCCTTTACCCACCAGGGTGAGACTACTTTTAAAAAATTTACCCAGGCAAAATCAGCCTACGCCTACTACGCCCACCATCGAATCAATCTCTTGACTGGCAAACAAGATGAGTACTCAATTACTCTTTTTTGTCAGCAGCTAGATCACCATCAGCTAAATAAAAGCTATCCTCTTCCAGTAGTACTTCACCTCTTTTATGAGTTTCGATATTTAACCACCACTCCTACTCACACTGCTCATATTCCCAAAGGGCAACTTCTAGCAGTGGAAATTTACTATCAAAAAAGTGCTGTTTGGGAGCTACCCAAGAGTGAATCACTTAACACTTATCAGCTAGCCTCCACTCCCTGCTTTGAGCGCTATCAAAAGGCATATCAAGAAGCTTACAACTACCTACTAGAAGGAGAGTGCTACCAATTAAACCTCTCCTACCCATTTACCTTTACCTACCAAGATAGCACTCCATTTTCCTGTGACTCTTTACTGGCACAACTCTGGCGTGGACCTAATCCCCCACCCGCCTATGCCCATGCCACTACCATTCCGGCATTGAACAGGGCCTTGATCAGCAACTCTCCAGAAGGACTATTCCAAATCAAGCATGGGCAAGATAGCTTTAAGCTCTGCTCCATGCCAATCAAGGGGACAATTCCAACTGCCAATAGTGAAGATAGTCTCAAGCAACAACAAAAACTTGCCCGCTGCTCAAAAAATGAGGCAGAACTTTTTATGATTACCGATCTTATGCGTAATGACCTCTCCTCAATAGAGCAACCGACGGCCAAAGTTGTCGCCAAACGCCGCTTTATCCAACTCCCCTCTTTGATCCACCAATACTCACTAGTTGCTGTTGACCTAAGTTTTAAAGTTACTTTAGGACGAATCATCAAGGCGATCTTCCCCGGTGGCAGCATCACGGGTGCTCCTAAACGCCGCACGATTGAACTGCTCTATCAACTGGAAGAGCTGCGACAGCGGGGATTCTCCTATGGTTCTACCATCCTGCTATATAAGGAAACTCAAGCAGCATCAATTAATATTCGCTCGATGGAGGTCAACCTTACTACTGGCAAACTGACCTACCAAGCAGGTGGAGGTATTACTCTGTTAAGCAGAGTTAATGATGAGTACCAAGAGATGAAGTTAAAGGTTAAAAGTGGATTGGCAAATCTACTACAAACTGATTTTAAAGGCGATGTAGGGTACAACAAAAAAAACGAAGACCAGTAGCTTAAAGTATGCCATCCCAGCATAGTGGATAGAGTCAAATTTCTCCACTGACAGCTTAAACCAACGACTATGCATCTGATAGACAAAGTCATGGGCCAACACCACAATTAAAAACCACCAAAGCAGAAGTCCCAAGTTAATGATCATACACCAAAATAGCACATCCAAGAGTAAGTTCATCTGATTCTCCCTGCAATTAGTATTATTAAAATAATGGTACTGCGGTAATCTATACAGTGTCACCAAATCTTCATGGTAATTTATCCAAAACTGGTTTATCAGCCTCTTCCTAGGTTATACTGGCGGTTAGTCCAGTCGATGAGGTCACATATGTTGATAATAGAAAATTTAAAACCGTACTTAACACTATATAATATCCTACCCACTGCCATCCTAATCCTGGCAATTATGGTGATCAGATATCTCAGTCTGCGCATCATCAAGCGCTCTCGCTCGAAAGAGGCTGAGAGTAAGCATCTGTGGATAACCAACCTAAACTCCATTTTGACCATGATTTTCATTTTAGGAGCAGTCTTTATTTGGGGAAATGAGATCAAAGCATTTGCCCTCTCAATTGTAGCACTATCGGTGGCCTTGGTACTGGCACTGAAGGAGCTGTTACTCTGCCTTTCTGGAACATTTTATAAGACTTTTGCCGGTATATTCTCAATCGGAGACTACATCCAGGTCGCAGGAATTCGGGGCGAGGTGGTGGATCGAGGACTCTTCTCAACCAAAATTTTAGAGATCGGTCCCAGTATCACCGGGCACCAATATACTGGCCGCTCAATTGTTATTCCCAATGCCCTCTTCTTGTCCAATGCTACCACCAATGAGTCATATTTTAAGAGCCATATTTTACACTCTTTCTCTATACCGCTAAAACGTAGTGATGATTGGCAGCGAGCAGAATCTATTCTGTTGGAGACGGCAACCAAGCTATGTGCCCCCTATCAAGAGCAGGCCAAAAAGCAAATTGATAGTATTCAACAGGAGTACTATTTGGAGACTCCCCACCTACTACCAAGAGTTAATATTAAGATTATATCTTCTACAGAGCTGGAACTTGTTATCCGCATAACGGTACCAACTAAGAGTAAGAGTGCCCTAGAGCAGAGGATTATCAAACAGTTTCTTAACAACTTCGCTCAAGATTAATCCAAAAAATCAGCTAGATAGAACCTACTTCTGACAAATACTTACAGTACCCTCTTTTTGCTTCCTACCAATTGACAGCTAATGTCATCCATCGTTATGATTTCCCTGCTTAGATGTCGTGATTCCGGCAATGGAATGGTTGGAGTAAATCACAAGGGAGTGTTCATGACAGTAGTACAAGGAACAACCGATAGTAGTGGAATTCAGTTTTCACCCGATAGTGGTCATGAGAACGGAATTCCTGTCTCGTCATTGGCAACCTTGACGGGGTTTTCTGAAGAGTTCATCAAGGATGAACTGCTGCTAACAAACGGTGATGTATCAATCAATGAACTAAGAGCAAAAATGCTGCTCTATCTTAAAAAGAATTTTAACTCTTAAGATTTAAATTAGTTTGGCCCGAACTTCCTGCTCGCTTTTGATTAGGTCCTGCAGAGTAGTCTTCTCTAATACCTCGTTAATCACCACACTTAGCTTGCGCCAAACAGGACGTATTGAGCACTCACTACCATGCACACACTCTTTAGGATTAACTGCAAACTTACGGCAAAGATTTTCATCCCCATGTAGAACCGTCTGATTCAGACCATCAAATAGCTGCTTTAAAGTTGTATCAGCTGGATTGGCGGCCAAAGCATAGCCACCATACTTGCCACGAACAGTTTTAATTAGACCTGACTTACGTAATGAGAAGAGAATACGCCGAACATACTCGGGAGTCAGCCCCTCTTTAGCTGCAAGATCAGCTGCTGAAACTGGCCCTTTATTAAAGGAGCGTGCAAGTTGAATTGCACAACGACAACCATACTCTTCTAAAGAACTTAACTGCACCTCACTACTCCATATAATATCAGTTACACTCATTCATAAATATGGTGGCCCCAGCGAGACTTGAACTCGCACTCCTAAAAGAAACTTGATTTTGAATCAAGCGCGTCTACCAATTCCGCCACAGGGCCCCATTGAATGTAAAGCGAAGTAATATTACAAGACGGTCATAACGAGTGTCAACTTAAGCCCTGAGATTATCTATCCGCCTCTCTGTGCGAGGCGTCACCACTCCAAGGATTTAAGTAGAGCGAGAGCATCCCGGGTTGAAAAACGAAAAAAATCCTCTGGCAACCGTGACTTAATCTGCTGATTATCAAGTAGTAGTGAGAATTTTAAATAATCAATCAGATAATCGGGAATACTACGCAGCGTGTGATTAATCATCGTGGCCATGGGATGTACCAAGAAGAGAGGTAGTGATAACACAGGTTTCCCCACCAATTTTTTGGCCGCCCGAATAGATATCACTTCATCTGGGGCAATGTTATAAACTCCGGTTGGGAAGTTGGTAATGGAGTGAACCAATAAGTTGGCCATATCAAATTCATGAATAAATTGAAACATCGGATTATAATCAATTGCCAACGGAGCATAGGGAGTTGTTAAGTAACGAGTAATAGCATTTTTTATCTGTGGGCCAACAATACTACAGGGACGCATCACCAAAGTCTCAATTGCATGTTGGTTTTTCCACATCCAGTTAGTAGCGATCTGGTCCATCTCGACAACATCATGAAGCTCTGGATGCCTGATACTGGCCCTTAAAGGAGACTCCTCATTCAAAAATGCCGGATTGTCTGCCAGTGCACCGTAAACATGGTAGGTACTCAAAATAATCACCTTCTTGCAGTGATACTTTATGGATAGATCTAAAATAAGCCTAGTTCCCATCAAGTTAAGGTCCAGTCGCTCTGCCAGTTGAGCTTTGGGATTGGCGCTGGCATGACTCATTCTTCCTAGATGAATAATTAGGTCAAACTGATTATTACGGAAAAGCTTCTCAAAATTACCACGCGAGTAGCGCATCTTTTGAAATATGACTGACGGATGCTTAATTATCTGGGGAGACTCCCTTGGATCAATACCGATAATCGAAATCTGTGGATAGTGCTTGACCAATAGACCGGCAGTTATCTTTGCCAATCCGCCAGACATCCCGACAATCAACACATTTTTTAAATCTGCAACATCCATCTTATTTCCACCAACCTGGTACCAATTTTTATGCTACAACTTAACTTGCTTATTAAACCAAAAGGGCCGTCTCTTACGCAATCCCCGCTTAATCATTCGACGGATTGTATTCTCTATCTCATAGACATGTTCATCTATCTGTTTATCTGGAGCATCGGGCGAGAGGGAGTCGGGCAGATAATAGGGCTCTCCAATATGAATATCCACCGGAGAGGGAAGAGGGATTGCTCCCAAGGGGCCCAGCAGCGGGAATAGTGGTGTTACCGGCAGCGCCGGTAGTCCTAACATTTTTGCCACCCGTTTAAACTGATAGACGTAGGGGTAAAACTCCTCTGCCCCCACAACTGCAACAGGTAGGAGAGGGCAGCGACTCTGAAGGGCCATCCGTAAAAAACCGCGAGAGAAGGGCTGAATTTTGTAGTATTCAGAACTACTTTTGGAGACTCCTCGCACCCCTTCTGGAAAGACTAACACCGAGTGGCCGCGTTTTAATAGCTCAATACAGTTGCTTCTATCCCCTAACACTGCGCCGGATTCAGCTGCCCAAGTTCCTAGGAATGGTAAACCAACAAAGAAGCGCTCTACCATCGCCCTAATCACACGAGGGGGAGAGACCGCAGCAGCAAATGCCTGGGTTAGTAACATCCCATCAATGGCAATTTGTCCCGAATGGTTGGAAACTACCAGCGAAGGAGCATCCACCACATTTTCTGCGCCGATCACTCGAACCTGAAAAAAGTATTTATATAGTGGCCAGACCTGTCGAAAGGAGCTGGCGACCCGATCCATGCGCATTCCCCACGGATCTTCGTCTGCCGAGTAGACATCGTATAACCGCTCGATAATTCTATCTACTTCAGCTACATCTTTCTGCTTAATCAGCAGATTAGATGGAAAATCTCCGACCAAACGACTAAACATCTGCTCTCCTAAATAACTATTTACACTTATAGCTATTTTATCCAGTGCAGTGGTTCTTCACAAGGTGGAAATATCTGGTAATATACCCTACACGACAGTTAAACTTGGCGGCAAAGTACTATCACTATAATAAATATATTCCATGGGATTAATCATGAAGATGGATGAAGAGAAGAGCAAAAACAGCAGCAACAACAACAACAAAGAGAAGGAGTGGAAGGCAAAAGTCTATGAAGTTTTCCAAACCTGCCAGGATGAGATAAAAAAGACAACGGTAATGGGCAAAAAGATGTTATCTGCCTCTAAAACCAATAGCTGTCTACACGAATCCTATGAAGAGCTAGGCCGTATGGCCTTTGAGGACCTTGCCGCCAGTAAACTTAGCTGGGATAATCCTAAAGTTGCATCAATGCTCAAAAAGATTGAACAGTGCCATCAAGAGCTTCGACTAATTGAAAACGAGATGAACAAAGTTAAATTTGCTTCCGGCCCAGAACCGATTGCACCTAAGGGGTCTGATAACACTACGAACGATAACGATAAATCATAACCCAACCTTAATTACTTAGCTAATTTGTCTTCTATTCGGGGCCAGGATGCCCCGCTCCATAGCTACCGCGCAAGGCCAAACCGCACCTGTCACTCCACTAATTTCAATGTCTTAGCCATTGACGTTAGTGGCACTTGTTATGCAATTGTATAGTAGTAACAAGATGACCACGGATGGCAAGTCTTGAAGATATTAGTCAGTCAAGGAAGAGACCGAGAGGTAAAAAAGGAGTATGGGCATGTGGCATACCAAAATAGCGAATAAGGGATTAATTCTACTTAGCTGGGCAGTCCTACTAATGCCTTTAATAGGATTTGCTAAACTCTCCATCAATCCCAACTGCCACGAAAACTTTACTGGAAAAGTAACCAGTGTAACCGACCTCCATACCCCTTTTACCTCTCTTAAACGGGTCAAAGTAAACTTTACCCTCAAAGACAACAACATTAAAAAAGAGGAGCGAACTCGAACCATTAAAATATTAAAATATGGTGAAACAACTTTCGAGCCGGGAAGCTCCTATCTCGTCAAGCTACGTGACAACTATATCTGCTCAGTCAACAAGGTAAAAAGCATCTAATAAAGGTGCAAATGAGTTGCAAAAAAAAGTAAATCTAAACAAAGCTATCTCAACCAAGGATGGAACGAGTTATGGCATTTACCAGACAACACTGCACCCCCTATAAAACTCTTCGCAACTTAATTCTCTCCGCTATTCTCACTCTTCCCTTTTTCTGGAACCATGTGAGAGCATACACATTTACTGAAGATTTCCAGCGAGGAAATTTCTGGGCATCATTTCCCATTCCCCTCTCTCCTTTTGTTGCAACCGGGGAGGGGCAAGAGCAGCTACAACAGATATTAGATGAAGTCGAAGATGAGTGGGAGAACGCATTAGGACAAGAGATCTGGGATATTGCCCCAGTTGTAATTTTAGACCGCCTAGAGGGTAATACTATTCGCTGGTCCAATGATTTTGGTGCTGAAACAGGATATGACCCACAACAAACCTTGGCAATCACTGTTCGTTATAGCTCCTCTGGACTCTTTACCCGAACTGAAATTATTCTAAACGGCAGCCTTACTTACTTGCGAGAT
Organism: Bdellovibrionales bacterium; assembly: GCA_018646675.1. GTDB lineage: Bacteria > Bdellovibrionota > Bacteriovoracia > Bacteriovoracales > Bacteriovoracaceae > JABGUH01. Next base: position 18,879 of record JABGUH010000040.1, read on the forward strand.
AACCAGTACCAGCTCCTAAAAAAGACGATTCTCCATGAGATGGGACATACTGTAGGGCTGGATCACTCTAATCATCAGGCAATCATGGCGGCTTACATTAGTGGAGTTGAAACCCTACAAGAAGATGACCTGGAAGGAATCAGAGCGATTTTTGATCAGACCGGCCAACGACAAGCCTCCGGGATCTCTCCCCTGCTCAAAAATGAGAAGAACTCCCTAAGTAGTAATATGTTAGGTAGCTGCGGAACTGTCACCACTAACAATAATGATGGAGGAGGAAGTAGTGGTAGTGGAGGAGCTGCCGCGAGCTTTATCTTATCGCTCTTACTAGGACTACTATCCACCCAACTCCACCGTGGCAAACTATGCCTGCTAGCACAATAAATCTCTAAATTTATCAGCTGATACCGCCCAATCACCGATTAGTTGATTGATGAGCGAGAACGATGTTGCCCACAACTATGTATTTTTTCTTCAGCTAAGTACCAAGCTACCCGACTATTTTATTCGGCTATCTGCGGCGCTTGCTCCCCATAACATCCAACTTGTTCCTGTAACCTGGAGAGATATAAGCGAACTGATCGGTCGTGATCGCCGTTTGGTTGTAGCGGTGGTGCCAGATATCTCCCGTCAACGCAACTTCAACCTACTGCGGGCCCGCAATCTGGATTTCTGGCTTAACCGACGGCATATCAATCTAATTCATGTCAGCACATTTCAACAGATCAATGATCTATTTGTTACCAAGGATTCCAGTGTATATACCCATCTAAAACTCCCCACTACTATCTCTCAGATCGCCATGAAGATTATTGAGAAGCATGCTCAAGTGGGAGAGCGTAAAAATCGCTGGCCCGGAGGCCGAAGAGGGAAATTACCTGACAGTCAACCATGAGTATCGTAATCCTGTTCAACTCTCCAGATCAACAGCAGAAATAATAAATGGATGACATCAAAATTACCCACGAGTATACTGGTTTTCTATGAATGAACAAAGTGTGTACCTCCATCGGATACTAGTTGTAATTAAACTGGATGCGGATCGGCTATTTGAGCGTATCTCTGAACGTTATCCAGAATATATCGGTATCTACAGCTTAAAAAGAACTCGTGACCACTTCTCTCGAATCTTTGATAACCGCTTTTCACAACTAGAAATTAGGGAGCTGGCAGTAATCGCTCCTGAACTCAATGTTGCCCTAGATAACTTCTACTCCCTAAGTGAACAGATGAACTGGTATCTCTATACGACCGAGGATCTGCCTCAGGCGATGAGTGACCGGGTTCTACGCTATATTAGTGAGCTAAAATCTATGTTAGAGACTATTAACATTCACATTGAAGCTGAATTGAGCTCCTAAACTTTAAGGTAAGTTACTTGTGGCAAAATTTAATCTATTTAAAATTTTGGCATCTACCCTTTTGATCCTAACTCTTTCAAGTAAGCTTACTGCTGAAAGTGTAGTTAGCCGTTTTGAATTGCTATCTGGCATCAAGCAGACGGACCGTATCACTCAGCCCCCTCCCTCTAAATTGAAAGGGAGGGACACCTATATCTATGGTAAGTCACCAGAGCAATTTTTGGTGGATAACTACCACTATATTCCTGCTGGTAGTCGAGTCCTCGATATCCATATGGGAGATGGGCAGCACACTGTTTTTTTAGCGCAAAAAGGATACCGGGTTGTTGGAATCGAACAAAGTTCATTAGCAATAAAAAAAGTTAAGTTTTTGGCCAGTGAGTTTGAAGTTAGAGTTGACACTATTCAGACTAAGATTAACAGCTACCACCCCAAAGGCGGTCCCTTTGATGCGATTATATCTTTTTTTCGAGTGGAGCGATCTCTGCTTTCAAAAATTTCCTCTTGGTTAAAACCGGGAGGAATTCTGATCTACCACGCCTTTACCAATAAGCAGTTAGGAAAGAAGGAGCAAGCGGTGGATATAAAACACCAAACCTTGTTACGCCCCAAGGAGCTGCTAACCCTCTTTCCTGGAATGACTATTTTAAAATATGAGGAACCAGTACATCTAAATAACTATACTGCCAGTATTATCTTAAAAAATAATTAGGAGTACAACTATGAAACTCTCTCTCTTCTACCACAACGTAACCATAATAGATTACTCCTACCTAGACCAGCAACTTGGTCCAGTAGGTAACTCGCTGATTGTTGATCTAGAGTTAGAAGGTACCAATGACTCCGAAGAGGGAGTTATCTTCGACTTTGCCAATGCCAAAAAAAAGGTCAAAGAGGTTATTGATTTAGAGTGCGACCATCGCTTAGTGGTCCCAACGGAATTGATTGGTTTGGTAATGGATGAATACCAAGGATCTACTCATATTCAATATCCTCTGGCCGGAGATCTTCCCACCCTAGTTTATCGTGCTCCAATTGAGGCGATCTGTCAGATCGAAGCGGAAGAGATTACCACTCCAACTGTGGCCCGCTATCTGGAAGATATTATCATGGGCCACATGCCCCCAAATATCTCCCGAGTTGGCATCACGCTAAGACAAGAAGCGGGACAAAAAGATGACTCATTTTTCCACTACACTCATGGACTGAAGAGACACTACGGTAACTGCCAACGACTACTCCATGGCCATCGCAATACTATTTTTATCGCTATCGATGGTAAAAGGTCTCTAGAGCATGAGCAACAGCTACTTACGAGCTGGCCCAACCGCTCCATCCATTTTGCCTGTTGGAACAATATCATAAATCAAGAGGAGATCCTATCCTCATTAGGTACCAATACATCCCCCTTTGGCTGCCATCCCTCTAGTCTGATGGTCCATATCGCCTACCAGAGCAAGCAGGGCAAATTTGAACTACAGCTACCAGCCTGTATGGTCTATATCATGCCAGATGAGACCACAGTGGAGAATATCTGTACCTTTTTTGCAACAGTGATTCGGGCACAGGTGGGAAGTGATCATCTAGTGCAACTATTTGCCTTCGAAGGGGTAGGGAAAGGGGCAAATGCCACTATCCCCGCCGGGGCCGAAGAGGAGAGCTCTCTCTTTCCCATCTAGATGAATTAATTTACCTAATTTGCATGCAGCCTAACTAACTGTCATAATTATTCATATGAGCAGAAGTTTACCTATAATAATCTCTATCTCTTTAATGGCACTCTGCGCGGCCAGTCTGGCCAGTGCTGCCATCACTGGTGAAAGAGGAGGTCCTCTTAGAAAGGATCACCCCGATGGCCTCTTCTCTGGACGAATTACCAAAGTCAACTCCGCCTCATCGCTGCTGCGCATTAAGGTTGATTTTAGCAACATGCGCTATTTGAATAAGCGAGACCAAGTGGAGTTCTGGGATGAGGAGTCGATCTCTGCTCGCTGTCGCGCCTATATTATGGGTAAAAGCAATCGCTATCTGCTTCTTAAAGTCCCCAGCTACACCCGTTGTAAAAATAGTGTTGCCATTACGATGGGAGGACATCTCAAGCTGTATAGCCAGGACCTAGTCAACAACCTAGAAGTTGGGCGGGAGTTGCTGGGAATTCTAATTAAAAAGCAGCTGGCAATTAGTGGCCAAATGGAGCACACCAAGCGAAAGCTAGAGCAATATATTGATCAAGTTGGCGCAATAAACAAGCGATATCATCTACTTAGAGAACAGCTAGAGTCAGAATGGCGGCAACAAATCAAGCGACTAGAAGAGGATCGTAGCATAACTGCTGGAAAATTTAGAAACTTCCAATCCCGTTTGGATGAGATAAATTATAAGGTGGAGCGTTATCGAATTGACGATCACAATCTAGAACTTGATCGCTGGTCACTAGACACCAATCTTTTCTATCGCAAATAGCTAAATACCTTCAAATTTCGTAATAATTAATCTATGCTGCGATCACTAAAATAGTGACCTTTGACAGTCAGTTATTTTTACCTATTTTTAAACCAAGGAAAGCTTTTATGATTAACTTAAGACTATCCGCATGTTTCCTACTATCACTACTGCTATTAGGAAATCTTTCATCCTTTGCGGCCAAAAAGCCTTTGAAGACAGTGGGACGGCCAGATGCTCCCCAAAATGGAGTTTTCCTTTTTAACCTGCAAAGTGGGCCCACTACCTTAAATCCACTTACCTCGACCGACTTCTACGCCTCACAAGTCCAGTCCTACATTGTCGAAGGGCTCTTGGAACGTAATATTGATACCTATGAGTTTGAACCCGCCTTGGCAACTGATTGGAAAATCTCCAAAGATGGTTTGAAATATGACTTTACCCTGCGACCAGGAGTTAAGTGGCATGATGGTAAACCTCTGACTGCAGAAGATGTGAAGTTTAGCTTTGATGCCATCTTTGATCCCCAATTTAAAACTGCCCATATGCGCCCCTACTATGAGAATATTAAAGAGGTTAAAATCCTAAGTAAAAATAAAATACGCTTCATTGCCAAACGCAAGTATTTCAAAAATTTTAGTGTTTGTGCCACAATCAGCGTTCTGCCCAAGCACATCTACATGAATCCTAGCAAGAAGCAGATGAAAAAACTGAATAAGACCTTGATCGGTACTGGTCCATACATCTTGGATAAGTATATCCGTGGGAAAAAATTAGTCTTAAAGAAAAATCCAAATTGGTGGGGCAACAAAGCGCCCCATCTAAAAGGGGTACATAACTATAAAAAGTACCTGATGAAATTTGTGAAAGATGAGACGATCTCAATTGAGATGCTGAAAAAAGGTAACCTCGACTACATCGGTTTAGGGGCAGAAGCCTTTATCAAGAAGACTGGTGGCTCAGTTTGGGGTAAGCGAGTTCACAAGATTAAGGTAGAGAACAGCTCCGTTAAAGGGTATGGATTTATTGGGTGGAATCTAACCAACCCTCTGTTTAAAAGCAAAAAAACCCGTTTGGCCCTCTACAAACTAGTTAACCGTCAACTGATGATTGATAAGTTCCTTTTCAAACTCTCGGAGCCGGCAATTGGCCCTCTCTATCGTACTAGCGACTATGCCCCAAAAGATGTTAAGCCAGTCATGTATGATCCGAAAGGAGCACTTAGGCTGCTTAAAAAAGATGGGTGGGAAGATAGTGATGGTGACCAAATCCTAGATAAAGTGATTGATGGCAAAAGGGTGAAGTTTAGCTTTACCATTTTAGAGCCACTGCAGGACTTTATAAAGTACCTGACAATCTTCAAAGAGGATGCTCAGAAAATGGGGATCGAAGTTAAGATTAAGTTTGTCGAGTGGAACACCTTTATCAAGTTGTTAGATGAGCGTAAATTTGAAGCAGTTCGACTGGCCTGGGGAGGGGGATCAATCGATTGGGACCCCAAGCAGATCTGGCACTCCAGCTCGATTAAAGGTGGATCAAACTTTATCGGTTATAGTAATCCCAAAGTGGATAAACTGATCGACCAGGCACGATCGACAATGGATCGCGAAAAGCGTAAAAAGATGCTCTATCAAGTTTTCAAGATGATCGCTGACGATGTCCCCTACGTATTCTTCTTTAATCGCAAATTCTCCCTATACGCTCATACTAAGCGGATGGAACGAGTAAAGGATACCTATAAGTATGGAGTTGGTACTCCATACTGGTGGATCTCTAAGTAATCTTGCTTAAGGCGAGGAGCTTTCTGTGTATCAATATATAATTCGAAGATTGCTGATAATTATCCCGACACTATTTGGAGTGACGGTGATCGTTTTTGGTATTATTAACCTTGCCCCCGGCAGCCCAGTTGAACAGCGAATCCAACAACTGCGTTTTGGGGGAATGGGTTCAAATGCCGAAACCAGTACTGATGCCAAAGATAGTGCCATCTCAGAAGAGGTGATTGAAGCGCTAAGAAAACAGTATGGCTTTGATAAACCGGTCCACATCCGCTACTGGATCTGGCTGAAGAATCTCTCCCGCCTAGATTTTGGAGAGAGCTTTACCTACGAAGAGCCAGTACTCGATGTGATCGTTAGTAAATTTCCAGTTTCACTTCAGTTCGGAGTGGTTTCACTCCTGCTATCCTACCTAATCTGTGTCCCACTAGGGGTGTTTAAAGCGATTAAACACGGTACCAAGTTTGATCTGGCTTCCAGCTTTATGCTATTTGCCATGTATTCGGTCCCTCCATTCATGTTAGGGATCTTGCTGATTGTCTTTTTTGCTGGTGGCAGCTTCCTGGACATCTTTCCCATCGGTGAGCTCTACTCTGATATGTATGAGGAGCTTGGTTTTTTTGACAAGATATTGGATCGACTGCACCACTTTATCCTACCTCTAAGCTGCTATCTAATTGGCCAGTTCACCGTGCTAACCATGTTGATGAAAAACTCGCTATTAGAGGAGATTAAAAAGGATTATGTCCGAACCGCTAGGGCCAAAGGGGTGTCTGAGCGTAAAATTTATCTCAAGCACGCTTTGAGAAATGCCCTAATTCCCATCGTAACTGGTATTGGTGGATTCTTAATGATCTTTTTTGCTGGTTCACTACTACTAGAAACTATCTTTCAGTTAGATGGCATCGGTCTACTGGGCTACCAATCAGTTCTCTCTCGTGACTATAACGTCATTATGGGGCTGGTCTTCATCCAGAGTCTGCTGATGTTAATTGGTAACCTAATTAGTGATATGGCCTATGTACTAGTTGATCCAAGGATTGATTTCAAATGATTGAAAAACATATTAAAAATGAGCTACACCTAAAAAGATGGCGCCGATTTAAAAAACGCAAGCCAGCTATTGTCTCATCAATACTACTTATTTTTATGATTGTGTTGACCTTCATCGCTCCAATTTTGGCCAACAATAAACCGATCATCTTAACTCATCAGGGAAAAACGTACTTTCCGGCCATGAAAGATTACCACCCCAAGGAGTTTGGTATCACTGATGTGATGGTGATTGATTATCGTAGTTTAAAGGTGGACGGAACTGTTATCTGGCCGATTATTCGCTGGAACCCTTTTGAAAGTAACAAGGTAGTAGACTCCTATCCGGCCCCTCCTGGTCGGGACAACTGGATGGGTACTGATGATCGCGGACGGGATGTCTTAACCAGACTACTCTACGGATTTAAATATAGTATCAGTTATGCATTTTTAGTCTGGGTGATCGCTTATACCATTGGAACCATTTTGGGCGGTACCATGGGCTACTTTGGAGGTAAAGTCGACTTCTTCGGTATGCGAATGGTGGAAATATTCAGCACCGTCCCCCACTTCTTTTTACTGATCATTTTAATCTCTATCTTCCGCCCATCGTTGGCGCTACTGGTCTGTATCTCCAGCCTCTTTGCCTGGATCGCTATTAACTACTACGTGCGAGCAGAGTTTCTAAAAAATCGTAAGAAAGAGTTTGTAGAGGCGGCGCGAGCACTAGGTGCCTCAACCCCATCCATTCTTTTTAAACATATTCTGCCCAATTCACTGGGACCAATCATCACCTTTACCCCATTTTTTATCTCTGCCAACATTGTTGGTCTGGCCAGTCTCGACTACCTAGGTTTTGGACTGGAAGTTCCCACTCCGAGCTGGGGTGAGCTGTTAAATCAGGCGCAGAAGAACTTTACCATCGGTTGGTGGTTGGCAGTCTTTCCATCTATGGCACTTTTCTCTACTCTAACCATGCTGGCGTTGGTTGGTGAAGGGATCCGAGATGCGATGGATCCCAATTTAACTTAATAAGAGATCTGCAGCAGAAACAGGAGTAGATGATGAGTGGACTAAATTTTAAAAAAGAGTTTGATCTAAATTTTGATGATGCAGTTGTAAAAATCAGTGCAGCACTAAAAGAGAGAGGATTTAGCATTCTGACCACGATCGACTTCTCTGGAAAGATGAAAGAGAAGCTGGATAAAGATATTCCTCAACTGGTGATTTTGGGGGCATGTAATCCTCACCTTGCGTTCGAAGCCTACTCGATGAATAGTGACGTCACATCTCTTATGCCCTGCAATGCAGTGGTCAGACAGCTTGTGCCCGGTCGAGTATCAATTGAGTTGATTAAGCCAACCAAGATGATGGAGATGGTTGGAGATGATCATCTAGTCCAATTGGCCCAAGAGGCGGACCAGATCCTCTCCGATGCACTTAATGGCTTAAGCCACTAGCAAAGAGCTAATCTATTTCACACCACCGATGCGACTCTCGTCGATTCAAATAGTTAATATTTTCTAGCTTCTATTATAAATAACGCCGCGAGCCATCTATGTGGTTAGTATAATGGTGAAAATATTGCTGATTTTACTCCCAACCGATTAACGATAAAATAGACCGTAAGTTGTTTTAAATGCAAGATACCTATCCTAGATCTATAGGGATGAGATTGGTCTACTTATGAATAAAACAGTTATCACTGTACTTGTCATTGTTATGTCGATCTGGGCGATGTCGATCTACAATATTTCGCAACATCAATTCAGGGTTATTCACGAAAAATTAGAACTAAAGGTTAAAAAACTTAGTATTGCATTTAAGGAGCTAGTTGAAGATGAAGATACCATTCTTGATGGACATTTCGACACTCTCCCCCTTAATAGTAAAATATTAGAGCTTTGGAGAAGTGGAGATCGTAAAGGGCTATTTAAGGCGATCGCCCCCCACTATAAAAAGCTTAATAAGAGTTTTGACGTTACACACTTCTATTTCATTAATCTAGATCGGACCTGTTTTTTAAGAGTTCACCGACCTGATCAATTTGGTGATCAGATAAAACGATACACGTTGACGAGCGCAATCCAAACAGGCCATCGCACCGGAATAGAGCTGGGTAAACTGGGCCACTTCACACTGCGATCAGTTCATCCGTGGAAAATTAATGGAAAAATTGTCGGTTACATTGAACTTGGAAAGGAGATTCGACATTTTGCTCCTAAACTTAGGCGACAACTATCGGCTGATATTATCTTTACTATTAAAAAGTCCCTGCTTAATCGTGATATTTGGCAAAAACGAGGTGAAATGTTACCGTTGGCACAACCTTGGGATCTGTTGCCAAACAAGGTTATCACTAACCATACACTTCCACAGATAAAAAGCTGGATAGTAGAAGCACTACAGCGCCAGCATGATGTCGATAATGATATATTTGAGTACCGCGATATGATCTACCATCTAGGGCGCATTACTCTTTACGACGCTGCAGAGAGAGATGTGGGTGAGATCGCACTGATTGCAGATATCACTACAGAGATGGAACTTATAAGTGATGAGTGGTGGCAACTGATTAGCTACCTTATTTCTACTCTGGTTGCTCTTGGTGGGTACATATATTATGGCCGTAGACAAGAGATTAAGTTGCAAGCCGAAAACCAAAAAAACATTGAAATAACTCAGGCACTACAAGAGAGCCAAAAGACTCTACATCGTGCCATGGAGGTATCAAAGCTTGGTAGCTGGAAAGTTGATCTCACAACAGAGAAGATAAATCTATCCCCTGAGAGCTATCGGCTACTCAACCTCTCTACAAATTTGGCGATTAGTTTTGACCATATAATACCCATTATTCATCCTGAAGATATAGATAGAGTTGAGAGTGCCTGGAATAAGGCATTACAGGGGGCACCATACGACCTTAAACATCGTGTTATCATCGAGAATGAGACAAGGTGGGTACGAGTAAAGGCGGAAATCGAATTTGACTCAACAGGTGGAGCGTTAAGGGCCATCGGTATTGTTCATGATATCAGCGACCAAAAAGCATATGAAAATCAACTGGCAAACAGTGCGATGGAGCTAGAGAGAGAGGTTACTATTCGCACTTCGGAGCTACAGCACGCAAAAGTTGCAGCAGAGGTAGCAAATGAAGCAAAAGCATCCTTCCTGGCCAATATGAGTCATGAGATACGTACTCCAATGAGCGCTATTTTAGGTATGACTCAGCTCTGCCTAAAGACCGAAATAAACTCCGTACAGAAACACTATCTTGATCAGGTTGAGAATTCGACCAAACTGCTACTGCAAATTATCAATGAGATTTTGGATTTCGAGAAAATCGAAGCACAACAGATGAAGATTGAATGTAATGATTTTGATTTATTGGAGATTTTCGACCTTGCTACATCATCTGTTGCTGTTTTGGCAGCTAAAAAGGGGATCTCCTTAAAGTTGGACGTCGAAGACTATGTTCCTACAAAGCTCGTAGGAGATGCTCTTCGTATAGGACAAGTGCTAATCAATCTATTAACAAATGCAGTTAAATTTACTGATCAAGGGGGTGTAAAGGTTAGAGTTTCACGACTTAACTCTGATGACAATTGCATCCTTTTGAAATTTGAAGTTATCGACAACGGAATTGGCATTTCCGATAGTTACCAAAAAGAACTATTTCAACCATTTACTCAAGCAGATAGCTCCACCAGCAGAAAATTTGGCGGTACTGGACTTGGCTTGTCGATCAGCAAGGGATTAGTAGATGCCATGGACGGAAGCATTGAGATTACGAGTGAGGAGGGAAAAGGAACTACCTTTAGCTTTACTCTCCCCTTAACCATATCCCAAAATCCGCTTTTGGAGGGCGAGGTCCACCTTGAAAATAGACATCAGGATATGCAGCAATCCTTAAAGGCGATCTCTAACACAAATATTTTGCTAGCGGAGGACAATGAGATCAACCAAGAGTTGGCGCTTGAGATATTAGGGTCATATGGACTTGTGGTCGAAGTGGCAAATAATGGAGTGGAGGCGGTTGAGCTGGCAAAAAATAAACGGTTCGATCTAATTTTAATGGATATTCAGATGCCCATTATGGATGGTCGAGTTGCCTGTCAAGCGATTAGAAAAGAAGAGGAGTCTCAGCCTGCTACTTGGCGAACACCTATTCTCGCAATGACTGCCCATGCATTTAGTGAGGATAGGCGAAAATGTCTAGATGCAGGTATGGATGATGTTATTACAAAACCAATAGATATCCCCTTACTGGAGTCAGCACTGCTTCGCTGGATTAAGCCAGGACGTAACATCTCACAGTCAGAGGCGACCTCATCGGCACAATCCCATACAAAAGGAGATATGAGGTTTCCTAATCAGAAGGGCGTTGACTTTAACGATGCCCTGAGTAGATTGAATGGTAAGGACAAAGTGCTGACCAAACTTCTGTTAAAATTTAAGCAGTCCAAAAGTAATACAGTAATAGAGCTTAAAGAGCTATTAGATTCTGGGCAGCGAGAGAGCGCTGAACGATTAGCTCATTCGACCAAGGGAGTGGCACTTCAACTAGGGGCCACTGCCTTAGGCCAAATCATGCTGACTTGTGAAACAGGTATTAAGCAAGGAGCAAAGAGTGATGAACTGCCAATTGAGCAGGCACAGTTGGAGCTAAGTCGTTTTATCGCTCTGATTGCCAAGTTACCTGGTTAAAAGAGCAACAAAACGACTAGCTACTACCAATAGGACTAATTAATCGATATAGATCGCATGATTATCTATATTGTCTAAGTTATCCAGATCTACCTTGCTAAAGCTCTTAGCGACAGACTCAAACTCAACGAAGTTAGATCTCTTTTTATCATCTGCATCAAAAAGACTAATTGCCTCAAACAGATAACGATCATCCTTAACGCTCATCGCCCGATAAAGTACCATACTGTCATCACGTTTCCGCAGTCTCCCTAATTGATATCCAATATACTTCGGAGTTGTAACCTCAACGGTATAACGATCCACCATTGACCAACTTACGCCAGATGTAAACTGAAAGAAGTTACCGACTACTCCATCATCCAAGCTCACCTGAGCACCCTTACTGGTATAGACTTGAAGTTGAACATTATCGGTTCTAATCGATTGAATTACAAAACCAACTTGATCTAAGTAGTTTTTACAGGTGTTACTAATTCCATTCATATACCAGTCGGTAACATCAATCGAACTCATATATTCAATTACTACCCCAGAGAGTACCGCATGGACCATATGCTCAGATGTTACACCGGCACCAACTGTAGCAATCGGGGTGCCGGACGACAAAAATCCCAAGTTACCTTTAAAGGTGTAGTCGTAGCTACGGTTAAAATTTGACTCATCATAGTGACGTATAAGATTCTCTTCTGGAAAGCAGTCATTGCGATGAGCAACAAAGGAGACAGCAGTCGGACGCCCGGCAATCAAAGTCCCGGCCCCAGCCTCTTTCATCGGATTTTGAAATCCAATAAACCCATACTCCTCAACCAAAGTGTTTAAGGCACCAACTGGATCCTTCTCCGGTTTACACCCGATGGCAGACAATACTATAAGTAGTGATAATAAAAATACTCGATTTCTCATAAGATACTCCTCTTTTTTTTGTCATACATGTACTTGTTCGCCAAGATTGGGCACAAACAAGTTCTTCAATGAATCTTAATCTATATTTTTGTTCGGCACTCAATACGAATTACTTAAGAAAAAAAATTAAAGTTCTAAAAAAAATAAAATCACAACATAAAATAAACTGCTCCGCTCAAAACAAAACGGCAAAATTTAAAAGAAAAAAAAAAGAGGTAAAAATGACAGCGCGGAACATTCCAATATAAATGTTTCTCTGTGGCCGCACTTGATAAAATCAACTGAGCTACTACAGGTTCTAATGACAGTCGAACAAGTTATTCTATATATATTCCATGTCTATCGACATTCTCAAATTTTTCAATGTTTATCTGATTAAATTTCTTACTTTTGATTTCAAATTCAAATAGATCGAATCTCTTCTCATTATCAACTTCATCCGCTTCAAAAAGGCTAATCGGCTCAAAGAGATACTTATCATCTCTCGTGCTGACAGCGCGATAAAGAACCATACTGTTATCTCTTTTACGTAAGCGGCCGAGTTGATATCCAATATACTTGGGAGTTGTAACCTCAACAGTATATCTATCCACCATCGACCAACTTACACCAGAGTTAAACTGAAAAAAATTACTAACGCCCTCATCCTCTAAACTTACCTGGGCACCGCGACTGGTATAAATTTGAAGTTGGACGTTGTCAGTTCTAATTGCTTGGATGATAAATCCAACTTGGTCTAAATAATTCCTGCAAGTATTACTGATCCCATCAATATACCAATCCGTAACATCAATTGAACTCAAATACTCAATAACAACTCCAGATAGTACTACATGTACCATATACTCTTTAGTCATTCCTGCACCAACTGTAGCGATGGGAGTTCCTGATGATAAAAATCCCAAATTACCTTTGAAGGTGTAGTCATAACTGCGATTGAAGTTTGACTCGTCATAGTGACGCACAAGATTTTCTGCTGGAAAGCAGTCATTACGATGGGCGACAAATGAGAGCGCGGTTGGACGTCCTGCAACTAAGGTTCCGACACCTGCCTCTTTCATTGGATTTTGAAAACCAATAAATCCATACTCCTTGACTAAAGCATTTAAAGCTCCAACAGGGTCCTTCTCTGGCTTACAGCTAATAATAGAAACTATTAATACAGCCGTCATGGATAATAAAAATATCCGATTTTCCATAAGTAACCTCTCTATCAACCAATGTACTCGTTCGCCAAGATTGGGCACAAACAAGTTTTAACGAAGCTTAATGCATATTCCTAGTCGGAACTCAATCATAATTACTTAATAAAAATGTTGTAAAACAGTAAAATGTCAATCGTCAGACACCGCTAGAACTGGGCTTATCCACTACATAACCTGACAGTTCTACGATATTAAGCGCTTTTAGAGCGACAACTGTCGTCCAATCCCCTCTATGATGGGTGGATAAACTTTGCCTCCAGTAGAATATAAAGGTGAAGATCAAGTTAAGGACAGTGCTCAACACCCTAACGATATCGCACTAATATTGTCAGACATATAGAAAAAGTCTTGTCATAAAGATCAAGCAGGGGGGGATGATGATCTAACAGCTGATACAAGTCACTTGAAGCTAAAACAGGTTATATTAGAAATTGAAACTCACAATATGGATATCAGCTCAAGCTATGTTACTATTTTAGGAAGTATAATAAATTTCATACTTAGACTTTAATTTGTCATATCAATCAGAGGAGCTATTGATGAGTGATCGGATTACAGATCTTCCAAGCCAGGAGCGGGAGGATATTCACGCAAAAACTTCTCAAAAAACCGGAGTGGGCGGTATTATAGAGACATTTCTTCGACGATTTCGTAATTTGGGATTTATCATATTATTAACCCCCTTAATCTTTGTAATATTATTGGCAATTGCCATCTCATTGATCCCTGCAGTCTATGTTTTTACCATTACCCAAGCATCAAGCGCGAATTGGGCCCCTTTCTATCACTATTTTGCCGTTGCCATGAGCCTGGCAATTGGTTTTTTACTCTACGGACTAACCCTGATTTTAGTCGTACCGCTGATTAATTTTCTACTCCCATTTAAAATCAAACCATGGCGAGGATCATGGTTTTCCCTACAAGCAATTCCTTGGTATATTCATAATGCTTTAACTCAATTAGCTCGCTACTCTTTTCTCGACCATGTTACACCGACTCCGATCAACATTCTCTTTTACCGATTGATGGGCATGAAGATCGGCAAGGGTGTAATTATTAATACATCTAATATTTCAGACCCAGGTTTGATTACGATTGGCGATTATGTAACGATTGGTGGCTCCGCTACCATTTTTGCTCACTATGGCCAAAAGGGATACCTGATCATTTCTAATACCATCATTGGCAAGGGTGCGACTATCGGACTTAAGGCCAGTGTTATGGGAGATGTTCATGTGGGAGCTGGTGCGACCATTACACCCCATACCGTGTTAATGCCTAAGACCAGAGTTGCACCAGAAGAAACTATCTAGCAGTAGATTTAACTTAATTCAGATCTGACTCACAAATGTAATATATAAAAATCTACACTCTTGAATGTAATACTTAATCGTTAGTACAACTAAAAATGGACCAGATATTAGAACGCGAGAGTAGTCCAAAGGGATTGCTCTTAATTAGAGAATAGGGATAGGTAGAGATTAAGTGTTTACAGTTTAATGAATTGCGAACTAAATCAAGCTGTTGATAGTTCTGTGCCAATACGAATTCTGGTTTCTCTTTGTTGCTATATTGCAATATTTTTATCCCTTTTGGCAGCAGTGATTTTATTCCTAAAGGATTTACGTCTGAGAAATAGTAGATTTTTTTTATCTCTGTCTGGTGACTATAAATATAGTTATAAATCAATAATGGCTTATATGCTGGTATAAATAGCACCGGAAATACTAAAAAATTAGATATCATAAAAAATTTAACATAGACGGCTTTCCACTCATCCATCACCCGCGCAAGTAAAATCAAAGATAGAGGAAAGACAATATAGATAAAACGAAGTTCTTTATGGCCGATAAGGTGGTGAACAATCAGAAATGGCAACAATAGGATCAAGCCATCACGATAGACTGTCTCAGTTTTCACTCTTTTTAAAGATAGCAGGAGAGCAAAAACAGATGCCAGCCCCCAAAAAGGTAAAAGCTTGGTCAGTGCTTTATAAAGATAATAGAACGAAGAGTTCGTTCCAAAAGTGTTAACCTTTCCATCAATGATGTTAACCACTAAATAGTTATAGGGAGTCAGGGTTAATTCTTGGTATCCCCAGTAATCAATTGCAACCATAAATATCGCGGTAAATAAAAAACCGATACTAAGCGAAAATAATCTTTTAGGCTCACTCTTATTATAGAGGAGCAGAAAAGGGAGCAGCAAAATACCTATCTGAAAGCGCGAAAAAAATGCGAGTGCTGCCATTGTGCCGGCCCACAAATCATTTTTTTTATTTATCAGGAGTGATAAACTTAGGAAAAAAAAGGAACTTGACCAATTCTCTGAGCTAGTTCTTGCATGCATAAGTAAAATCGGCCATGACAAAAAGAACATCCAAAATAGATTTTTAAACGGAGTGTCATAATATTTTTTTTGAATCTCTTTTAACAAGCAGAAATGGCTTACAAATGCGAAAAGGGAGGAGAGCAGACGAAATGCAAGAGACATAACAAATGGGTTCGAAGTACCAAGAAACTTAAGTATAGCTCCAGCACTATAAAAAATTCCAGGGAGAAGCCAAGGCCTTATTGCTGCTTGATATTCCCAGGTTTTAGAGTAATTTTCAATTAAGCCCAACTTATCAAAAGCAAAATCTAAAACATAGTACTGCTCGTCAGGGTGTAAAAAACCAACCGAAAAGATGGGAACGACTATGTGAAAAAACAGGGCCACATAAAAAAAAAATGATTGATTTTTCATTTGATAAATCCAATATATGTTGTGGATCAGTTTTATGCAAGCTATTATGCAAAGGGAGGATTAAGAATGTTCAATTTTATTAATGTATTCTGCTCTAGAAGAAGATGGATAAAAAGAATCCTCATTAACCAACTAGATGATATCGCCTACGTAAAACTAAAAAGCAATGGTCTTAAAATTTTCTATAATCCCAAAGACCTAACCGGCCCCAGTTTCCACCTAGCTTATGGTCTGGACAAAGGATTTCAGAACTATGAGGAGCAGGAAAAATATGAACTCCTCGACCACATCCCTCCCAATGGGGTTTTTGTCGACATTGGCGCAAACATTGGAATGTTTTCCCTTTTTATCCTTGGCCAACGTCCAGATATTACCACATACTCATTTGAACCTGAACCGCAAACGTTCAAATGTATAAGCAAAACCAAAAGTGCCAACCAACTAGATCATCTAAACTTGTTTCCGTTTGCAATTGGAGAAGAGAGAGATGAGTTAAAGCTCTATCGATCAATCCAAAATGATGGTGGCCACTCCTTAATCAAGGATATTGACCTCAAAGATAACATCCCTGATGAACTAACAGTGAAAGTTATGCCTTTAGACGATGCCTTGCCGAATAATTTAGATAAAATTCATGCAATAAAAATTGACGTTGAAGGTGCTGAAGAGTCCGTTTTAAAGGGTGCCATTAATACTATCAAGGAGCACAAACCATTATTATTGATTGAAACTTCCAATGCTTTTTTGGCCAAAAAGGAGGTATTCTACCAAATTCTTTCCGAAAATTTTCCCGAAATACTATTTGCCAGACTCCCTGGATCTAAGGAGCGACTGAAACTTTCAGAGGTATCTGAAATTGCCCAAAAAAGGTTGGATCAAGGGATTGAGGCAAGTAATTATATCTTTCAGTTTATTTAAGAGTGAGAATCTACAAATTTCAAGTCTCAAATCTAAAATACGATGCAAGCGTTCTGCAATTGCCTTTAAATAACAAAGGTAAACTAAATTACTCTCCTACCTGAAAAAGTTACGACTAAACAATATTTTTAATTCGACTTTTAACGACGACTGCGAAACAGACATTAAATTTAATAGTAGAATTATTTTTAATATTTATGCTATTAATCCACAATTATTGCTCCAAATAGTAGATCATGTAACTTAACTAAAACACTCAAGGCCACCATGATTATCTACAGCTTCCTTTTTTTCCTCCTGATTTTCGTTCTGATTGGTGTCTCCTCCACCTTCAAAAGTAAAAAAAGTAACTCTGACTACCTCATGGCGGGACATGACATACCACCATGGTTGGCGGCCCTCTCGGCCATTGCTACCAATAATAGCGGCTATATGTTTATTGGAATGATCGGCTATACCTATACTAGTGGATTGCAGTCAATCTGGTTGATGATTGGTTGGATTCTAGGTGACCTAGTGATTAGCTTTTTTGTCCATAAGAAACTTCGTATTATTACCGGCAAAGAGAATCTACTCAGCTTTGGCGGGGTCCTGTCTCGCTGGCAACACGGAACAGACTTTCGCAAATTAAGGATGTTGGTTGGGGTGATTACTGTTATATTCCTAGGAGTCTATGCAGCGGCACAATTTAAAGCTGGAAGCAAGGCACTTCACGTACTTTTTGGCTGGGACTATAACACCGGGGCAATTATTGGTAGTGCAATTGTCTTCCTCTACTGCTTGGCCGGAGGAATTCGTGCCTCTATCTGGACTGATGCTGCACAATCTGTCGTGATGATCTTTGCGATGTCTATGCTCTTGATTGTTGGAATCGATAGCGTCGGTGGCTTCAATAACTACCTTACTCAGTTAGATGCTGTCTCTCCAACTTTCCTAAGTCTGGCACCAACCGGCCTGGCCATCGATAACTCTCTTGGCGTATTCCTGTTCATTTTGGGCTGGATTTTTGGAGGTTTTGGAGTGATCGGTCAGCCTCACATAATGATCCGCTTTATGACTGTTGATGATCCTGACAACATGGCAAAAACTAAATATATTATTATGCATGGTATATTATATTCTACACCGTAACAGTTGGTGTTGGATTAACTGCACGTCTAATTTTACCTGAAGCCGACTCCTTTGATGCAGAGTTAGCACTTCCATTCATGAGTCAAAAGATGCTTCCTGAAATATTGATTGGAGTCGTTTTAGCAGGAATTTTTGCCGCCACCATGTCAACTGCCGATTCACAAATTCTTAGCTGTAGTGCCGCTATTACCAGAGATATTCTCCCCAAGGAGAGAGATACTCTATTTATCACCAAAGCCGCTACCGCCGTGGTCACCATTATCGCGCTACAGATCTCAATATTTGGCGGAAATAATGTATTTGATCTTGTTATTATTGCCTGGTCTATTCTCGGTGCCGCATTTGGGCCACTGCTATTTATCTATGCTACCAACTGTAAGGTCTCGGAGTTTACTGGGATTACCATGATTGTAATCGCCCTGATAGTGACTATTGGATGGCGTCAAATGGGCTTAGGAGGCAGTATGTATGAGATTGCCCCCGGCATGATATCAAGCTTTATCGCCTACTTCATCCTAAGTCGAACCAAATTAAACAGTATAAAAAGCAAAAGCTAGAGCGATCACTGCTCCAAATGGCGTGAATTTAGGGCGTTATCTAGGTTTGTCAGATATCGGTACCGCTAATCAGTAAATAGTACAATCACCTATTATTCCCTGTGGTTACAAGGTATGATGCGTCGCATGAAAGCTATTATTATATCAACTATCCTACTTATCTATTCCAGCTACTCCTTTGGCCTGGAATTTTCTACTGGTACTGTCAATATTCCAAATCCGGCAACATACAGTGCGGAGTTGGAAGAGTTAGATTTTGACCTGCTAAAAGAAAAATTTGCGGGGGCACTTGAAGACGCCTTGATAACCCTTGAAACAACTGTCCGTAATAATCGTTATACTTTTGGTTTCCTAGGAAAAAATAGACGCTTTAAGAGAGCCTTGCGGGCCCTAAGGAGAGCAAAACTAGTCTGGAGTGAAGATATCACCTCTTGGAGACATTGTGGGAAGCAGACGGCCGCCTATGTAGTACAGATCGGACCGAATCGAGGGAACATCTTTC
Source organism: Bdellovibrionales bacterium (assembly GCA_018646675.1). GTDB lineage: Bacteria > Bdellovibrionota > Bacteriovoracia > Bacteriovoracales > Bacteriovoracaceae > JABGUH01. Next base: position 38,166 of record JABGUH010000040.1, read on the forward strand.
TCTGTCCGATGGCCTACACTCAAAGTAGAGAGGTACTAACGCAAATTATCGTCCATGAATCGGCACATCTATCAGGCGTCACCAGCGAGTGCCAAGCATCAAAAATGGAGATGTTGGCGATCTATTTTTCTGGGATTGAGCAACCTTTTAAGAGTGGATATTGGAATAAATGTAGACTAGCAAAATTCAATCATACCCTAAATTCTAAGCCATATTTGAGATAGAACGGCCAGATCAATCCTGACCGACATCAAGATATTATCTACAAAAAAATATCCCACACCGATACTACTATCCGCCATCTCGCGAAGTGACTCCTCGATAGGGCTGGTCACAGAGATTGGCGACACTTTTAGGAAAGAAGTCAAGGATGTACTGGATAACATCTTTGACCGAAATAATACCCGTTGGTACTTCATTTTCATCCACCACTGGAACATGGCGATATCCACCAACATGCATATTATTTAAGACATAGGCCAGCTTGTCGCTCTTTTGCAACGAAATCGGTGATTTTGTCATAATGGAGCTGATTTCTGCTTGAAGGTCACAATCAGTTCCCACTACTTTCAATAAAATATCCCGTTCCGTGACAATACCAACCAATTTTCCACCCTCTGTAACAAGGATTGATCCAATCTTCTTTTCTTGCATTAACTTTACTCCTGCCATAATACTCTGATTAACATTGAGAGTAGTAGCAGGTTTAGGACCAATTTTTTCTAAAGGACGAGAAAAGACCTCACTATCCAGCTCCTCTTTGAGAGCCTTGCTATCATCATTACTCATCATCTCCATCTCATCATCAACTATATTGCTCATCAATAGCTCCAAGTACTAGTAGTAAACTCAATATTGTAAGCTTAACTATAAAATTTATCAACATATTTTGCGACACGATTAGATCATCAGACAACTATCAACAGTTATTCCATCTTCTAACGAGATCAGTAATAATCAACACTATTGGGTCTAGGAAGTGACCCTAGAATACTCTCCAGTCCAAGCCCTCCATCAACAAATATCGAGCTAGTATCCAAGTCATGATCATGAAGAAATTTGCGAATGGGTGGCAGCCCACTAAAATTACCCCAACTTCTGCCCGCAAAACGGCGGTCAACTAGCGCCTCATTCTGCTGTAAAATAGAAAAACTGGGGTAGATGCCATAAATCTCTCCCATGACGAATAACTTATTTTTTCCCACCAGCTTACGTAGTAAGGTGAGCCCCCTCTCGTGGTGATTTATGCGAGTTGAAAAAATATTTCGTTTTTTAGTTACCACCTCTACCAACTTGACGACTAATTTCAAATATTTTTCTGGATCTCCATGGGACCTCCTCAATTTGCGATGGATCGCAAGCAGCCCACTGCTCATTGTTGAGTATCGTTGGTAAAGACCATAATCGGGATCATCTTGATCAGGCTGAATATTACCGACACCATGGTAACCAACGTAATCCTTTACCAACTGCCGAATATCTTTTTTGCTCATTGTAAGAAATTTGGTATTAATCGATTCGCCATTAATAAAAATTTTAATTTTAGTGTAGAGCTTGCGATAATGGGAGACCTCCTCTTTAGAAGGCAGAATAAAGCCGCGAAAGAAAGGTTTATCTTTTGATTCAGAGAATAGCTTATTTACAGCACCAATATGCTTGACTAGTTTCTTACGAGAGAATTTACGATGATAATCTCCAATATCTATCATAATCATCATACTTTTAGGATCATCGTTATCAAGTTCAATCGTTGTTGAGCGAGAGTTGCGCTTCATCACAGTAATATTTTTTTCTTTGCCAAATGAAATCAGCTCGTCACTGCCAAACATCCCCTTTTGTTCTTTGTAGTAGCGATGAAAAATCCTCTTCTTACCTGAGGCGAGTTTTACCTCTGCCTTGGAATATCCACGAGAGGAATTTTTTCTCCAAAAAAGCAAAAATTTACTCGCAACACGCTGATGCCATCCTGTTCCTTCCAAATTGTATTCCAATCTGGCCAGTACTGAAGGATGATCGCTATCTCCTCGTAAAAAAGTATTAAGTGCCTTTAAGTCATGCTCTCGTTGCTCTTGGTTCAAAGCATCGAGATTAACATCATGCTGTGGCATTTTAAAGCGGTAGAGAGCACCTTGCTGTTGCAAATCAACATGTGAGAAGTGTATCCCCATCACAGGCAAATTGACCAGATAGAGATCAATGTCAGACAGAGTGATCCCCACTCCCCAAATTTTTGAATTAATGTTCTCTTTATAAATATAGAGTTCTCCAAAAAAATCACGACCAAAATAGACTGGTGTTGCATGATGCCAGCTATAGTAGGCTCCCAGTGAAGTGGCCAAGGCGGATGGTAATAATTTACTGGTATCAAAAGAAGCTGACACCGATCCATTCGCAAGACCAAAGCTGTCGGAGATCTTCAAAATCTCACCCGCTTCTAAGGCATAAGCAACACTACGTTTCCAGTTCTGGATAAAATTTAACAGCTTAAACCCTTTCCGGTACCCCTCCTGCCAAGTAGGAGCGAAGTGAATGAACTGAAACTCTTTGCGCCATACCTGTAACCCAAGATGAAGTGAAACCGGGAACTCTTTTATCAGACGAGAGTAAAGGGAGTTCCCCATATTAACTGAGATTGTAACCCTATCTTTCACAACAAAAGCTTGTGCCCCATCTTTGTAGTTTAATGATTGTGAGTTGATATCTACGGTCCGACTTATGTCAACATTCATTCCCACTCCCAGAGCAGAAATAGATACCTCATCACCTCTCTTCCCATCCCACAACGTCTTACCCATGCTGGCAGTCTGACTCAGTCGACGACCAACAGTCGTTGTGAAATTGGCATCTAATTTATTAAAACTGATACTTCGGGCCAAATAACCCAGCACTGCCGGAAAGAGGGTGTTACGTGGTCGTTCATAAGAGGCATATCCCTCAAAGTGATCCACCACAACCTTTCCTTTTTTTACATACTTATTAGGACTATATTTTTTTAATTGATCTGGAGTCATCGCCTGATAGAGAGGATGCTCCTCTTGCAAGCCAAACGCCTTCACAATCTCATTTCGTCGATTGACTATTTTATGTCGATAAAGATCGGCCACTGGATCAGGATAATTTGCGACATTAATTGCATATAAAATATCATCATAAGATATCTGGGCAATTTTGCGGGCCATCCACTTAAGATCCGAATAGTTGGTCGTTGAGAAGCGCTGCTTATCCATCATCAACTCACTCCACCAGACATGTACATGGTCATCACTCCATGTCAGAAACGATGGCAAATAGGTATTAACCCCCAAAGAACCAATCGAGTGCATAACATGTAAAGGGCGGCGAATATCAATTGATGCTTGTAGAGAGTAACCGACGTCTTGTAAGGAGTAGACCGGCTCCAACACTCCTCCCTCCCCTTTTCGTAGCATCACCTTGTGGTTTCCCGCCTTAGTATCTATAATACCCATCCAGCCATACCATAACATCATCGCACGGTGCTCGCGCCGATTAGGTAGATCCCACCCATCAGGATGGTAGACCGAAAGACGGTGCATATTGGGATCCTTAACCGAGAGTTGCACATCACGTAGATCTACCCACTCATTACCATCCTGATCAAAGCCATGGGATTTAACATAGGTAACAAAACCACGATCTACGCGGTTGTACTTCCGTTTCCATTGGGCCTTAAACCCAGAAAAAGTTATCCCATCGAGGTAGAGCCTGACCACCGGACGATGAATCACAGGATCTTGGGTGAGCCCTAACATCCTCCCCATTACCGAGGTTGTGATCTCTGTATGAGTCTCAAGTCCAAATTTTATTTTCAGATTAATTTTTTTCCGTTTACCCTGTTTCTGCGAATCCAATGGATCACGATAGAAATATGCCTTCATCTTTGGAGAGCCAGCTGATGAGTACTTTAGATGTTTAAGGTAGATCTTATCAGTGGTGCTTGGAAACCACTCCAGATGCAGATCTCGTGCCTCTTTACGCCTTTGATCTGTCATCTTTCGCCAAAGAGGACCACTACTTGGATTCAATTTCGAGGTATCAAAACCACAATTTTCCAGCTGGATGATCTCCTGATGACTTAAGTAACTGCCAATATCTTTTTCTTGTTCCAAGCAGAGATCAATCTGATGTTTAAGAGTGGCGGTAACAGTTAAGTTAAAAGGCTCCGGTGCCCGTTTATCTCCTTTACTCAAACGATATCCCAAAGTGTTTTTAATAATACTCAAATAGTCTAAATCATGATGTGTGACTCTACGGGGAGCATCTGGCAGATAGTATGATGCATAGACTGTAATAAAGTCATCGGCGTAGGGATGACAGGAACTATCACTCCCTCCCCTCTTAACACAGTCAAGAAGGTCATAAAGTTTGGGTAACATATAGCGATTATATGCTAGAAGCAACTCTGACCTCTCTTGGTCCAGCTCATCGAGGGCAGATTTTTTTGCCTTTTTTAGTGATACAATTTTAAACTGAATTTTTTCAATAATCTTACTCTCGTAACGATCTTGGGCCAAAGACTCTCGCTCTTTAATTATCTGACCAATAAACTGTTCGATCTTGACGACACTAAACTGCCCCTCCTCCTTCAACTTGTGATCAATGTAGTTTTCAGCAGTCTGAATGTGCCCCTCTTCAACAGGGCCATGGTTAGCAACTGCTGGCGAGAGCGCCACTTTTGCCGGCGCTCCCAACTCTTGCTCGCTACTAATTCCACGGTATTGCCGATACTCTTGCATATAATCAGTCGTCGAGCATGATGACACAAAAAGAAGGAGCAGCGAAAAAACTGATAAAATAGTATTCAGTGAAATAGAGTGCATCATATTACCTCTTATAAATCCGGCACTGGACTGCCCTAAAAGGCGAAAAACCGTATCCGATTATAACCTCAATACTAATCGGCGAATGAACCGACCGACTTAACACTCAATTGGTGCCCGAATACATCGGTAAACATATGTAATTACGAGTATCTACTCTTAAGGGGGGGGCGACTACACAACTTTGATTTTTAGAAATTTTAATCAGACAAAAACAACCAAAACAGTCGGTTGACCCGATAATCATATTACAACTATAATTATGAAATCAAATTGTAGTTTTAAAGTACAATCAACTTAAATAATTTGAGGAGATTTGATCGATGTCAAACACAACCACATATAATCGTTCTGATGCCATTGAGCTGGCGCCAGGTATCTTCCACCTCGGAGTTTCAGATGAAAATAACTCATTTGCAAATATCCCATATCTAATTCTCTCTGGAGATGAGGCAGTCGTGATTGATCCAGGATCGGCCAGAGAGGAATTTTTCGCCGTAGTGTTAGCAAAAATTAATCAGGTGTTGGATGGTGATTTAACACGCATTAAACATATTGTGGTTCAGCATCAGGATGCAGACCTATGTGCCGCGATCCCTCTATTGGAGAAGTACATCACAGAGGATTGCAAAGTTTATGCCCCCTTAGAGGCCCAGGTGATTATCCAACACTTTGGTGCCAAGAGACGGGTAAACCCACTAGATGATGGTGATACGCTAACCTTTGGAGAGGGAAGAGTATTAACTTTTGCCATGACTCCCTACTGCCACTTTGTCGGAGCGATGGTCACCTATGACTCTCAAACTAAGACTCTCTTCTCTTCAGATGCCTTTGGTGGTTTTAGCTCTGAAAATGACCTCTATGCTAATGATAATTATCCAATACAACTCGCAACATTTTTAGGTGAATACCTCGGGTCGAAGCGGGCACTTGAATATGCTTTAAAACGGATTGAGCAGCTGGATGCTCAACATGGAATTGATTTAATCTGTCCCCAACATGGATGTGTAATTCCTAAAAATAAGATTTCTGAATATCTAGCGATAGTCCATGAACTGGAGGTTGGAGGGCAGATCGATGCTCTGGCCCACAAAAATGGTATTATAATGTAGTTAGTTATTAATGATTAAGATTGTAACAAAGATTGTTTTAGGGTTGCACTATTATAAAGCCAAGGAAGTTATCTGATGAAAACAGTGGATGCAATGAATGAATTTCTATCTAACGCCCGTAAGCTTGCCGTCTCTCAGAAGAATCGAGATCGACTGGTCGAGGTATCGAGTAGAGCGGGGATTACCCTTAGTCATAAGTTAGAACTAACAAGCGATATCAGTGATCAACAGATAGAAAAACTGATCACGGAACTTTCCGATCTGGCCATTATCAAAATAGCCGCCAAGCGAATCTTTCGCAAGCATGGATACCACTTCTAGACGCCCCTCTGATCAACTCAAAATTTTCACCATAAATTAGGACTCACTGAACGCAGGTTTACACCTTAGCGTGCCGTTTAATTAGGAATATCTCCCCCCCTCTTGACATTATCATATTGTTATATTATAATATATATTAATAATTATTGTTCTGATTAACTATCTAATATTAGGAGGAAATATGAATTCAAAACGACTTAAGCAGTTACTACTGCTAACTATGCTCTTCTCTCTAAGTGGTTGGGCACAGACAACTGTTCCGGTAACTTTAGCATATCCCCAAGGTGAGCCAACCGCCAACGAGCTTATTCGCCAGGTCTACTACGTCAACCATCTCTACACCTTCCATCGCCTCCCTTTGGAGCAGCAGATGGCGGGAATGAATGTAATTGTTAAAAAAGAAGTTGGTAAGAAGCCGCGAACCATTGTCGCCGAACGGCACCTAAATGCTACCTATAATAACGGTCGGATTAAGAGTCGCGAGCTAGTCTACTTTCACTATGGGGCTTCACGGGGCACGGGAATGTTAATTACAGATCATGTCGATGAACAACGCAGTATTGGTTATCGAGTCTGGCTCCCCTCCCTGCGTAAAGTAAGGGCCATGCCAACTCCTGCGCTGGAGGATCTATGGGGGGGAAGTGATTTTACCTTTGCGGATGTACGCCTACGTCGACCAACTGATGAGTGGCATCAGTTACTGGGAACCGTGACATTTGATCGCTGTATCCGCACCCTCCTGTTATCCGACGACGAAACCAATCGTTGGAGTAAGCAACGGCCCCAGAAGAGCTGTGCTCACACCGGAAAGAGAGTGTACGTGGTTAAAAGTTATCCCAAATATAAGCGTGCAAACTACGACTATCGAATTAGCTATATAGATACAGAGAACTTTGGAGACTATTTAGTGGCTTTCTACCAAGGGGATCGACTGGTCAAGGAGATTGAGAAGGATTGGCAATCAATGGGAACTCCTGATCCTCGTGGAGTATATTGGAATCACTGGTATGCCAAGAACTACCAGACTGGTCACCAATCATTGGTTTTTATCCTGCGTAATGGTATGCGGTATAGTGCTGATGGTGATAATCGCTTCTGGTCCGACAGGACGATGAGACGATTTAATCGTTAGAGTCAATAACGGACTAACTTCGCCTCTAAAACAGCATCTATAGTTAAAAGCTGCTCCATAATCGGCTCCGGAATATCCTGGTCAACATTAATAAAAGCGATGGCACGCCCTCCGATACCGATACGGCCGAGATGAAAGTTGGAGATATTAATTTTTGCATCGCCGAGGATTGTTCCTAAACTGCCGATTAGGCCGGGGCAGTCCTGATTGGCGATAAAGAGTAGGCAACCTTCAGGAGTGGCATCAATTGGTATCTGATCGACTGCTACCACTCGTGGCAAATTATTATTGACCACTACTCCTGAAATAGAGCGTTCACGCTTCTCTGTCGTAATAGTTACTGTCACCAGTGAGGTAAATCCCTGTAGGGTCTGAGTGCTGGTTGATTCAACTACTTCTATGCCCCGCTCGGCAGCGATAATTGGAGCGTTAACAAGATTAACCACTGTCTCCAACATGGGGGCCAATAGAGAGTTAAGGATGGTGTTGGTAATTGGCTTTAAGTTAAGATCTGCAACATCACCTTCATAGAGTACCTCAATTCGCTTAACACCGGCTTCGGTCAATTGCCCTAAGGTTGTTCCTAATCTAGCGGCAAGATTCAAATAGGGACGTAACTTGGGAAGTTCCGCTTCCGAAACTGCGGGAATATTCAGCGCATTTTGAACCGTTCCATTGAGGAGATAGTCTGAGATCTGTTCAGCTATTTGTACTGCAACATTTACCTGAGCTTCTGCGGTTGAAGCGCCGAGATGAGGAGTAAAAACGACATTATCTAGCTCAAAAAGTGGGTTCTCTTTTGCTGGCTCTTGTTCAAAAACATCTAGACCTGCAGCATAGACCTTACCTGATTTTAAGGCGTCATACAGGGCTGCCTCATCAAAGATACCACCACGGGCACAGTTAACCACAACGACCCCATCTTTCATCTGGGAGAAGGCGTCAGCATTGACCAGATGTTTAGTCTTGGCCGTTAGGGGGGTATGTACAGTTAAAAAATCAATCTTTGGCCAAAACTGCTCCAGCGTTTCTGCTAGTTTAATACCCATCTCTGAGGCCCGCTGCTTGGAGATAAAAGGGTCATAGGCCAGTACATTCATCTTCAACCCTTGGAACCGCTCAACAACTAGAGCACCGATGTTGCCGGTACCAATGATACCTAAGGTTTTGTTAAATAGTTCCCGCCCCATAAATCGACTCTTCTCCCATTTCCCCCCTCTGGTTGATGCGGTCGCTTCGGGAATATGTCTGGCCGCTGCCAACATCAAAGCGACCGCATGTTCGGCCGTGGTGGCAGTATTACCAAAAGGGGTATTCATAACTATCACCCCTTGCTTGGAGGCAGAGGAGATATCCACATTGTCTACTCCAATACCGGCCCGCCCAATAACCTTCAGCTTGGTGGCCGCAGCGATTAAATCAGGCGTAAGAGTGGTTGCAGAGCGAATTGCAATTCCATCATATTCAGGAATCACTGCCTTTAACTCTTCAACGGATAGGTCGGGACAAAAATCAACCTCCAAGCCTCTCTGCTTGAAGACCTCTATCGCTTTGGTTGACATTTTATCTGATATAAGCACTTTTGGCATGAGTAGACTCCTTGGCCGAAAGAAGAGGTGGCCCCAAAAATATCACATGGGAGGAGTCATTGACAATAGTCGCCAGCACTGTTCAAGCCAGATTCAATCTCGATATAAAAAATAGAAAGATAGGCAGGGAACTACTTAAAAAGAGTATCCGGTTGAAACAAACCAACTAGAAGACTCTGGGTTGAAGGCATAGAACTCATATGATCCACCCTTCACCTGAGAGTCAGAATGAGCATAACCGAGAGTAAAAGATAGCTTTTTCATCGGTTTGATAGTTGCACTTGCAGCAATATCAATATATCCATTGTTGCTCGCTCTTCCCTGACTTTGAAAGTCACCACTCTCACTGTAACTCTGGCCAAAGCCAAACATCGCGCTAGCACTGATCATTTTATTTGGCATATACGCTAAAGAAAAACTATTACCGATAACTGCCAAGGTGTGCATTTTCCCCTCTTGATTGGCGGTATATCGATTAAAAACATAGGAGCCATAGGGGTTATACCCAAGTGAAATTTTCTTTGAAAAGAGACTCTTCGAAATAGAGAGACTTGCAAGAATTTTCCCCTTCTGCTCCCTGTTTTTTGATGCCTCACTACTGGGGACGAAAAAGAACAGGCTACTACGCAAAGAGTCTATAAATTTGGGGCGATACTTATCAAGGCCATAACTTGCGCCCAAGCGCAAGTCATCCCAAGCATACTCAACTCCACCATACTGATCAAAGGTATAAACCTTAGTAATCCGTTGTCGCAGAGAGAGAGACCATCCCCCGGATAGTTTTAAAGAACCCGACATTGATAGCGTAGTCTGAGCATCAGCATCGTTTTGTACTCCATCAGTATGTGTCAAAGCGAGGCTAACACTAGGAGAATTGCTCTTTTTTGCTGTCACATTTTTTTGCACTTTGCCAGCAACCTTAGCGAAGCTGGCAGTAGCAAAAAACATAGCAAGTAAAACGAAGAACGTAATTTTTCTTATCAGCATTATTACCTCGTTACACGCTGGTACATATTGTAGAGATCTACCAAGTCACCTTTCAGTGTATTGATATTACTATCACCTAAACGCTCCTGAATTTTCTGAAATATATTATAGGAGTAAGGCGAGTTGTATTTTTCAACAAGATAGTAGTTACCATGAATTTTGACATAGCCAACTGTCGCCCCCACCTTGAATTCGGTATCAACAGTATTAACGGTAAAGGTTCCAATATCAGCTAACGTGCTTGTATCAAGTTTTAAATCATCTTTTAACTGCTCAGCACTAAGTTTCACAACCTTGATTCGCTCAACCAAAGAGGTATCGGAGCGGTTACTGGGATTCATAGCGTTGAACGAAAATAACTCTCTTGAGTAGCCTAGGAACCAGGTGTCCATATCCACTCTTGTGGTAAGAGCATTTTCAAATGCCTTTTCGATTGGCTGCCTAACCTCCGGAATATCAATGTAAGATAGATAACTAATATTGTTGAACGACTGGCTTGGATTATACATAAAGCCTTCGTCACCCAAGAGGAATCTAACAGCAAAAAGCTTATCATAAATAATCCCAAGTCGAGTAACCGCCCCAGACCAACTATCAAACTCAGATCTCCAAGGACGATCTGATGCAGCTTGCTGCACGACACTGTCAAAGAAGGCGACTGAAACTTCAACTGACTTATGAAATTGATCCTGAATCTCCTGGGCCAGATCCTTCTTTTGCTCGGTAGTCAGATCATCTCTATTCTTAAAATATTCATTAAGTTTGTCCGCAGTAAAGTCCTGACGCCACATCATAAGGAATTTCTTAATATCCCACATTATGCCAAAAACACGACCAGCATAATAACCAGTATTCCAATAGGCTCGATCATAACGATAGTTTAAAATGAAATAGAGTTTCTCGTAATCTGAAATCATATTAGCAATAATTTCAGTTGGAGTAGTTCCTGTATCCCATGTGCTACACATAGCATTTAACGGTCGGTGCTCATCTGTACAGTACATGTGAAATTTAGGTGAATCGACCTTTCCATTTGAGTAGAGATATTGCAATGCTGCCTTATCATAAGACTCCCAATCTCTGTCTGCCGCCACTTCATCCTCAAGGTCAAGATAGTCCATAACAGAAGAAGAGTTGGACTTGGCACCAGCAAAATTCTTCTTATCGACTGAACCATAAAAGTTATGGCGTAGGCTTAAGTTATGGCCAAACTCATGAATAGCAACACGATATAAAATACTATCAATGATCGTTTGGTCATCAACACCAACCGTTATTGCATCATGAACACCCCCTAGGGCCTCAACGACAGGGTAGATACAGTGACCATTACGTTGTTGATGTACTTCATGCATAACGTCTTCATTATGCTTAATTGCATCTGTCATACCAACATTATAATCAGTAAAATTTATCGCTTCTCCTCTCGCCCGATCGGAAAGAGAGTGCACAAAAGTTTTTGGATCTCTAGCATTGAAAAAACTGTGTACTTGAGGGTCGACACTGGTAAAACTATTCCAAAAAGGCACCCCATATGTATTATCTTTCATCACATGATGAAAGACATCACCGGCCATGTCTTTTTCAAAGCTCATCGGCACTACCCACTCAGTGGCTTCATATCCAAGAAATCGTCTCATCTTCTTAAACAGCGAAGCCTCGCCCGTAGCATCTTGATTAGCATCAACATCACGAAGTCTTTTTACATAATATTTAAGTGAACTGGTCCATACCATTGAGTTCGCCGAAATAATTTCTCCGGTAAATGGATTTGAATCGCTTGGCCCATACCCTAAAGGGGCACTCGGGCTACTTTCTGTAATGTAGTTTATAAAGGAGTAACGAATGTCACCAAATTTCTTCTCTTTTCCGTCAACACCGTCATTATTGTGGATATAAAATCTTGCCTTAACCCCTGCTGCTGCCAGAGAACTATTTGTTTTAGCAAAGACTCCAGTCTCAGGATGATTGTAGATTTTTTTATACTTATCAGGAAAACCTTTGGCGAAAAAGAAGTGGTGATCCTTTTTCGGATTCCATCTAGTAGCAAAATGAATGTTTTCAATTCGCCCTGTCTTTTTGTTTAGAACTTCTTTGACACTGTTAAAATAACCATACTTAGTTTTTAACGAATCAAACTCTCCTCCGTTGTAAACAAAAGGCTGAAAACTTTTATCTACTTCTAGTTTTTTAAAGGAGTAACGAAGTTTCATGGTAAAGAGCCAAGCATCATTCACCCAGTCGCGATTACTGGCACAATTACCAGAACGTTGGTAACTAGCGACAACAACAAAACTCATATAATCGTCAGACATCTCTAGTGAGTCATCCTCAATAAACGACCCCTTTTTAGACCAACACTTCCCAAAATTGGCACTTCCAAACCGAGGAAAATCTACGGTTTCGGAAACATCAGCAGAAGAGAAATCAATTTTAAAATATCGTTTCTGATTAAAAGCAAGTTCATTTTCTTCAACTTCTTTATTCGATACTTTACCATTTGACTCAGCCAGCCGAGTATCATAGTGGGTTACACTCCACTGATTAAGAAGCTTGCGAGAAGTATTCTCTGTCTCCTTGGGATAGATCGATTGGGCGCTAATCAGCTGTAACTTATCCTTAGTAAACTGAAAGTAACCAACTTTCGCATTATTTTGAAGCCCCACAAAGGCAAAGCCCGCAGTATCGCTGGTGTTAATAACTGTCGCTTTATAGATCCAAAGCTTTACCGGGCTAGCAGCGACACTTCCTCCGGCCGCGAGTTCCTGCTTCCCTAGTACTGCAGCATCGTGATCAACTCCCGTCAGAAGCTCTTTCGTCTGAATCTCACTATCCGGATCATGGATCGGGTCAACATCTCTCTGTTTCGCACAGGAAACAAGAAGAAGTGCAATTAAAACTGTGACTATTTTATGATTTTTCATTCTCATATATCCTTACTGTTAGTTTTTGTAGATTGTTACTGAAGCAAACTCGTTTTCATCAAAATTAAGCATTAGCTTTAACTCTGGAAAATGAATCGTCTCCAACATCTCTGCGCCATCGGTAGAGTTTTCTCTAACTGAAACACAGCTTTTAAAATTGGCCAACTGCTGGACAACTTGGGCATCTGAGCTACCAAAGTTCAAAGAGACTGTTTCAGTGCCACACTTCATAGTGAACGGTCGATCATGGGAAGTTGAAAAAGATATTCCCTGAACAGCATAGTCCTCTTCCGTTTTTACTAATAGTAACGTAACGGGAAAATCAGAAGGTGATACTACAACAACTTCTTGCTCTAAAAATTTCCCTTCACCAATTGGAACAGTTTTAAGAATTGCCCGCTCGGTAATTCCTGCTCGCTCGACGTTTTCTGCGATCTCAACAGTTACTGTTTCAAGAGCACGATCAAGGTCAAGCAGGCGAACCTTTTGATCAAAGGTATACTCCCCAACGCTCGTCAATGGTGAGTTTTTTGACGTCTCGTGAGCATTAAAATAAGCACCGGCGGTCATTTTATTAAAGGGAGAGATCAGCTGGCTAGTTTGAATCCAGGAAAGGTTCCCTTGGATTCTATCCATTTGAAAATAGATAAGCTTACCCTCATTAGTGATGAAGTCATACTGGTAGATTGAAGTTTCCATTCGCTCAGTATCTTTGAAATAATTTACACCCCAAGTACTTGATCCAACAAAACCAAGAGCTAAATCTAGAGCGCCCATAAGCATTGCTTCAAATTCTGCCATAAATTTAAATTGCAAGCTTTTTAAACCTTTGTTTTTATCAAAGCCTGTCTTCATCTGTAATGGCATGCCCCCCTCAAAAACCGTATGGGATAATGTATAACTCACGCCACTTTCATCTAATGCAAAGAAGATCGGAGCACCATTAATACTCAAATCATTTTCAAAATCCCCTCCGAGGGCAAAACCTTTGATCACTTCAGTTTTAAGTGGTATTTTATATGTACGACTGTAATCACTGCGGGATAGTACGTTATAGACATTTCCGTAACGAACATACATAGAATTTGTAGATGGGTCGATAAAGTCAGAAGTTGAACCTTGAAATGAGACCAGATCGTTATAGTTCTGTCCTAGAGAAAAGGTGATGTCCATTGCTGTGCTTTTAAAAGAGCCATTAAGAACATCGTACGCTGCATTTTGCTCGCCAGAACTATCATCCATCCGAACTCTCATGTCTGCAATTTCTTTCCTATCGGAAGAGAAATTCAGGATAAGTCTTGGCATCATCCAAAGAATGGCATTCGACTCAGCAAAAAAGCGAATCTCACAGCGAGTTGTGGCGATACAGTTATAGTCTGCATCCATATTGTGAAAAAAGTTGAATAATTTAATTAGAAATTGCTCACCCAGCTCACTCTCAGGACCAAAATCCTGATCAGCGACCTTTCTTCCAATAAAAAGATCTCCTATCTCTTGATTGCCGGTAACAAGTCTACCTTCGTAGCTACTATTAACCCAAATGAGGTTAGGATAACGAGGAGCATTTTCTCTCCAGAGTACATAAATCCCCTCATTGTAAACATACCAATCTCCTGAAACACGTGGTGTCGAAAGAATATCCGCCGCCTGTTCGAAGGTCGTCGTCATAGTTATTCCGGCCGCAAACCCTGTATTATAATCGATCGGCTTCACTCTGTTTTCACGAACTCGTCGGTCCTCTTCCTCTGTACTAAGGTTACCAGAACCTGTCGCTCCACCTGTGGTTGCACGATTTCCACTGCCAACCGGATCAAATGCCAATAAGGTGGCATTGGAGTCAGCCAGTGTGCCCTCTAAATTTGACCCTGTCTTGCTAGCAGTGCCATTAGAGTTTTCACCTGCACCACCTCTTTCATATTGATCACGTGCCTTTGAACACGAAAAAAATAACCCCGAGATGAGAACCATGGTTAGGGTAAATTGCCAAAATCCATTTTTTTTCTTCACAGATACTCCCTGTCAAATTGATAATTGATATTTCCTACTTCAGTTTTTATTATTTACGTGTCTGTATTATTCGGTTTGTAACAACTGCTAATCGGGTGTAGCCACTTCTATTTTGGTATGTATCAACTGCTAATTCTAATTCGGTCTGTTCCACTTCGCTTTGAAAGCGATAATTTGAAATTGGAAAAATTTCAGTTGAGTTAGTAACACCATTAACTGTTGAAGGCAACATTTTGTTATGCCTTTTAATAGATTAATGATGTTATTTATCTAATTGACAGAAAATATCTTTGCGCCTGCCTAAGAGTAGGTACTAAGAACACGCATCTGATATATCAATTCCACACTCTACTTTAGCATCAATCAATCTATCATTATGAATACTTACAGCATTTAATGCCTGTTCCGATCCTGATTTTTCCGCAGCTTGAATAACATGATTTAGTGTCTGTTCAATGGTGGTTATTTTATGCCGACACCTATTAATGGTCTGCAAACAATCGTTTCCTCTGGCATGGCAAGCCGAAAAAACAATAGTGTATATAAATGAGGCAACTGCAATAATCTTGATCATGTTAACTCCCTGATAAAAGTAATATCCACCTGTTTGTTGTGCTTAGATTAGATAGTTGCAATATTATTGCCACTTTGTAGAGGTGGAAAATATCTCTCTTAAGGTTCATTTTATAGGATAACGCAATATGGAGGATGCTGCCGAAACGAAGGTTAGAGAGTAGAAGCTATCATGCTACTTATATCAAGCTCAGATAAATAACTTACTCTTTCCGAAAAACTAAAATCAGTGCAACATGGAGATTAGACGATCAAAAAAACTTTGTTTTTGGGGTGCTTCCGGCCCTTTAGAAGTGCGGATAGTTGTTAATAGGTGGCCACTAGGACTATAACCGTTCCCCTTTTTAATGATAAAACCCTTCCCACTTAGCCCCTGTAGGATATTAAAAACATTACCTGCTTTCATCACAACTCTTTTGGATAGTGCGCCGAGACTAGATCCTGGGTGCTCAAGTATATCTGCAAGCACTGCAATTTCATCTGTACTAAATTGATCACACTGTCTGAGCTGTTGTAATGGAGACATAACTACCCTTTGGCATAAATCATCTTACTGACACTTATTTTAGCCAATCAGCACTATCATTTGCAATATAATTCCGTAGCAGCCATCCTCGGCTTCATTTATGGTATGGATGCCCCTGCTGAATAGTGCCTGCACGATAGAGTTGTTCAATTAAAAGTAGGCGGGCAAGTTTATGGGGAAAGGTTAACGGTGAAAGAGAGAGACTCTGATCAGCTCGCTCGATAACTTGATCTCCATGACCGGCGGCACCACCAAGAACAAAGCAGAGGGGAGCTGATCCACTACTTATAAGGTTAAACAACCAACTAGAAAATTTTTTGCTGTCATAGCATTTTCCACTCTCCGCTAGGGTTACAACGTAACACTCTTTGCCACCCAATTGCTCAATCCGCTTTAAAATATCTTGTGCTTCTCGATGACAATCCAGATTTGCTGGTCTCACTTCGCTAATAGATAGTTGAAAAGATTTTATCTGCTTCAGATAGTGATTTTCAATAGTCAAAAGCTCTCGCTCGCCCTTGCCAACAGCAACTATCTCCAATTTTCTCATTAGAAGTAGTCACTCTCACTGTCGCTGCTCTCAGCCTCAGGAGGAGCAGAAAAGTAGTACTCATCTGGAATTGGTAGCGTTGGAGACTCGGCCCACAACCCATCAAGATCATAAAGTGAACGGGCATGCTCTAGAAAGATATGAATAATTACATCACCTAAATCAATTAGAATCCAATCTGCATTATTCATTCCCTCGGAACCCTTCGGGAGATAACCATTTAGTTTCATCTGCCTGATAATGGTGCCAGCCAGTGACTGGCCCTGAACTATATTGGTAACTGATCCTAGCACCGAGAGATCATTTAATGAGCTTGCCCCCTGCATATCAATTACCTTAAGATTAACTCCTTTCATATTCCCCATTAACCAGGCACATGCCAAAGCCATATTTTGAGGATAAGAGAGGGATTTATCCTCGATAATATCTTTAACATTTTTCGAAACGAAGTCACTATTTTGATTCACGACCTACCCCTGCTTTGCTTTTAACATTAATCTCTTTAATTGCTCAATATTCTCTCCAGAAACAGAGGAGAGTGGTAATACCTTTTTATCTAGCTGCTGCTCAAAAAATGTTTGCAGTTTTGCTATCTCTTCTGGAACCAAAGCATCAACTTTAGTCAGACAGACAATCTCCCGCTTATTTTCAAATGAGGGGTTATACTTAATTAACTCCTCCCGAATTGTCACATAACTCTCATACGCTTCATACTCATCCAACACCATCGAGCAGTCAATTAGATGGACAAATGACCCTGTCCGCTCAATATGTTTTAAAAATTTAATCCCCAGCCCCTTACCTTCTGATGCTCCCTCAATCAAACCGGGGATATCAGCGACAACCAGCGAGTGCTCCTCATATTGAACCACCCCCAAATTTGGTTTAAGTGTTGTAAAGGGATAGTCTGCAACCTTGGGGCGAGCAGCAGAGATAGCTGAAATCAATGTCGATTTTCCAGCATTCGGCAAGCCGACTAGAGCAATATCTGCCAAGAGCTTAAGCTCTAATTCCAAATCTAAAGTGGCACCATCTTTACCCACTCCAGCATAACGAGGAGCTTGATTGGTAGATGATTTAAAGTTAGTATTTCCTAGGCCACCGCGCCCTCCCTGGGCAACTAGTATTGTCTGCTCCTCCTCGGCCAGATCAGCGATTATCTCACCTGTAATTTGGTCACGAACAATTGTTCCTACCGGAACAGGAACATAGAGGTCATCTCCGTAACTTCCGTCTCGACAGCGACCGGCCCCACCCTCACCTGCTTGAGCTTTATAAACTCGACGGCCACGAAAATTTACGAGGGTATTTAGTTTACTGGTTGCAGTAAAGAAGACACTACCGCCATTTCCACCATCGCCCCCATCAGGGCCTCCAAAAGGGATGAATTTTTCTCGACGAAAGCTGGCACAGCCATCCCCACCTCGGCCCGAGATGACGGTAATTTTCGCCTCGTCGATAAACCGCATAGTTCTACACCTTACCTAAAACTAAAAGGGGGAATTGGACACTAAAAGATATGCTTCAAAATTAATTTGAAAGACTAGAGTACAGAGACTGTCTTCTTCCTGCGATTATAGTGCCCAAATTGCACATTGCCATCTTTTAAAGCAAAAAGGGTAAAGTCCTTTCCCATACCAACACCCTTTCCAGCATGAAACTTGGAGCCACACTGACGCACGATAATGTTTCCTGCGATAACTCGCTCTCCACCGTACTTCTTCACACCATACATATTGGGGTTAGAATCCCTGCCATTATTGGTCGAACCACCCGCTTTTTTATGCGCCATTACTAGACTCCTTTACCCGTCAAACCTAATTAGATGATTCCAGATACTTTTTGGCAACCTTTGACTCCTGATCAATGGTGGAGCTATTGCCCTTGCCATCATCAATATCTGTAATCAACAAGCCAGTATAGTGCTGCCGATGACCACGCTTTTTACGCCATAGACCTGGACGACGCTTGAAGACAATTATCTTGCGATCCCTCGCCTGACGAATAACTTTTGCTTTAACTTTCGCACCAGCAACTTGTGGCAGACCTACAACGGGATTTTCACCTCCAATAAAGAGGACACTTTCCAACTCAATTGAACTTCCCTCATCATGCTCCAAGCGATTCACATCAATAATATCACCAGGAGAGACACGATACTGACGCCCTGCAATTTCGATTACACCGTACATCTATACTACCTCTCACAAAAAATTCAACAAATTGTTAATCAAAACAGTGTTTTTTAGATGTTTTAACCTCCTCTGTCAAGTGGTAATGACCTGAATTACCAATGACTTGTAAGAATATATAATTATTGCTATTTTTAAATATTTTGGAGTAAAGTAGTAGGTCTTTTGAGTTTAAAATAAGGGACTTTTGTCCGGAGAATTAATGGCACAACCCGTGTACAGCAGTATCAACAGCTTTTTCCAGCGTTTAATCGTTACTGTAACCATCCTTGTTCTCGCCTCCACGGCATACTCCGTTGAGACTGAAAACTCTCAGATCGACCGACTATTAGATCAGGAGATCAGCTCGCCCCAGATATTGGACCTGGGCACTAAGGTTGAATTATTCAAAATTGATCGTATTGAATTTGAAGGGATTAAAAAGGTGGAGCGAGAGGCAATTATCCAGAAGCTGCACTCCCACAAAAATCTGACCCTTACTAACTACACTCTACGCCATGACCTCCAGGTAATCTATGGATTGAAGTATTTTGATGAAGTTGAGGCATATCATAAGAAAAAGAGTAGTGAGAATATCCTTCTATTTAAGGTGAAAGAGAAGCCAATTATCGCCAAAATTATAATCAATGGAAATAGTGAGATAGACGATGAAGATCTTACTGCACTGCTAAAGGTCAAGGAGTTCTCTATCCTGGATATCAACAGTATCAAGACTGATGTCCGGGTCCTCAGCAAGCACTATGAAGAGAAGGGATTCTATCTAGCATCCATCAACTACGATATTAGAAAAATTGATCCAGAGAATATTGAGCTTCAATTCAATATTCAGGAGTTTGATAAGGTTCGAGTCAAAAAAATTCTATTCTTGGGGAACAACGCTTTTAGTGACCATGAGCTACAGAGTATTATGGAGACAAAGGAGGAAGATCTCTTCTCTGCAATGAATAGTTCTGGCAATTTCAAGGAGTTCTCTTTTCAAACAGACATTGAGCGGATCAAGTATTTTTATAAAACCAAGGGATATCTACAGGTAAATATCGGAAGCCCCAATATAACAGTTTCAGAGGACAAGCGCTGGGTATTTATTACGGTAAGAGTTAATGAAGGGCCCCAGTTTTCCATCAATGATATCTTCTTTCAGGGAGAGGTGCTATTCACCCAAGCAGAGCTAACCGAGAAGATTAAACTGAAAAAGGGCAGTACCTACTCAGAGGAAGATCTGCGTAAGGATGTCCAACTACTGACTGAGATGTACCAAGATGAGGGGTATGCTTTTGCCAACGTGTTAAGAACTCTCTCTGTCCTTCCTGGCGAGAATAGAGTTGATGTGGAGTTCTCTTTTGAAAAGGGGAAGAAAGCCTCTTTTGGAAAGATCACAATGAGAGGCAACACTAAAACCAGAGATAAGGTTATCAGACGGGAACTGTTGATTAGAGAGGGACGTAAGTTCTCTGGAACCGAGCTAAGAAGATCTCGCGAAAATGTCAACCGACTAGGATTTTTTGAGCCGGGATCAGTAATTTTTAACACCATCTCCCCTCCCGGCAAGGATGATGTATTAGATGTAGAAATTGTAGTTAAGGAGCGTAACACAGGTCAGATCACCCTAGGTGCTGGTTACTCGAGCGAAAGTGGTGAGTTCATGCAGCTCTCCCTGGCCCAGAATAACTTCTTAGGACGAGGGCAAACCTTTAATATTACAGTTAATTACTCCTCTTTAGAGACCAATATTAACCTTGGCTTTACCGAGCCCTATCTATTTGATACCAAGTGGTCCGCCGGTGGTGACGTTTTTCTATCCAAGATTCACCGAACAGGCTTCTCCTATGACACCCAAGGATTTGACCTGCGGGTAGGACACCCCATCTTTGATCTGACTCGCATCTTTTTGACTTATAAATTTAGTGATATTACCATCACCGGATCTGATAATCCGACAATTATTCCTGCAGAGGAGAATGGAATCTCATCTAGCATCGAGTCGACCATCCGTTACGATAGCCGAAACAACCGAATGGAGCCTAGTGCCGGCCACTACCTCCAACTAGGAGTTGAGTACTCTGGACTTGGTGGTGATAAAAAGTGGCTGAAAACGGAGTTCGATGGTCGCTACTACCATAGAGTTATCGGTGACTTGGTCTTTAGAAGCCGCTTCTCTGTCGCCAAGCTCAATGTAGTTGACTCTCACCCCATTCCTAAGACAGAGAAATTCGCTCTTGGAGGCTCCCGTAACCTACGGGGTTACCCCTATGAAGGGGTTGG
Source organism: Bdellovibrionales bacterium (assembly GCA_018646675.1). Classification (GTDB taxonomy): domain Bacteria; phylum Bdellovibrionota; class Bacteriovoracia; order Bacteriovoracales; family Bacteriovoracaceae; genus JABGUH01. The sequence goes on from JABGUH010000040.1 coordinate 59,179, forward strand.
CGTCATGCAGGAACTCCCTGTGACGCTCTTCGCTGGAACTCCTAACGAAACGACGCTGAACCGTCTATTTAATATGGGTGGTCTCTTTAAGATTTTATCTACCATTGAGCTGACCCACCCCCTAGCACGTGAAGCTGGGCTTAAGTGGGTCATTTTTGCAGATGCTGGCAATGTCTATAAAAACCATATGGGGCAGAATGGTGATTATGATATCCGGGCGGACTATGGATTTGGCTTCCGTTGGTTCTCCCCGATAGGAATTATGCGTTTTGAGTGGGGAGAGCCTATTGGCAACCGCGGCAAAAAATCCGGTGGCCAGTTCCACTTTGATATAGGACAATTCTTCTAATTTTTTAGTAACCATTTTTTATCGACGTGAGGTCCGTAATGAAAACATTGGCGACAGTTTTACTATCATTGATACTGGTATCATCTCTTGCTGCTAAGACCCTGGTCGGTCAGATCGACATCCAGCGAGTGCTACTTACTGTTGCAGAAGGGAAGAAAGTTCGTCAGCAACTTAAAGCAAGTTTTGATAAAAAACAGAAGAAGCTTCGAACTGAAGAGGAAAAGATCAAAAAATTGCAGAGCGACTTTAACAAGCAGAGTATGGTTCTAAGCGATAAGGCCAAGAGCAAAAAAGAGCAGGATATGCAAAAGATGATCATGCAACTGCAACGCACATCGATGGAGTATCAAAAAGAGATCCAATCAATGGAGCAATCACTTAAAAAGCCAATCCTTGATCGAGTAAGAAAGATTGTTACCGAAGTATCAAAAAGTGCAGGTGTTGATCTGACCTTTGAAATCAGTACCGCTCCACTAATCTACGCGAAAGATTTTAAAGATCTGACACCGAAAGTAATTGAGCTTTATGACAAGCGCCATCCGGTTAAGAAATAATTTTTTAGGTGCTGTTGATAAATGCAGCTAGCAACTCTCTCCACCTACGATAACTCACTAGATCTGGTTAGTGGGAACTCCTTTGACCTGGATATAACCGGGATTACCACCGTTGATTGTCTAACACCTGGTAAAATCCTCTTTATCAAAGATTCAAAATATCTTCGTCCAGTAGAGAAGCTGATCGGCCAACAGGGAAAATCCCTTAGCACTCTCAAAAAGATGGTTTTAGTAATTGAGCAAAAATTATGGGAGAAGAACCGCGACCTTTTATCTGCTAGCCTTGGTGCGATTCTAACTTCAAACGCAGTGGAGCTATCACTGACAAAACTCTCCAAACCTTTTTACGAACTATATCTGCAAAATCTAGACTTAGTCAGTGACGGTCGTCAAAAAGGAAGTGCCGAGATTGCCCCCACCGCCCAAGTTGCCCCCAACACCTTTATCGGCGACGATGTTATCATCGAAGATGAGGTGGTAATCCATGCGGGCTCAACCATTATGAGTAGGGCGACAATCTCCAAGGGAACTACAATCTTCCCCAACGTCACCATCTATCCCAATGTTAAAATTGGAGAGCGATGTCGTATTCATTCCGGTTCGGTTATCGGCTCTGACGGTTTTGGCTATAACTTTGAACAGGGTGAACACAAAAAAATCTGGCACATGGGTGGAGTAATTATTGGCAATGATGTAGAGATTGGGGCCGGTACCACCATTGATGGGGGAACCTTCTCTCCAACTAAAATTGGTGATGGATGCAAGCTAGATAACTTAGTGCAAGTAGCGCACAACTGTAATCTGGGAAAGGGGGTCATCATGTGTGGCCAAGCGGGATTGGCTGGCACCGTCACCCTTGGTGATTTTACAGTACTAGGAGGAAAGGCGGCCGTTGGTCCTGGCTTTGTAATTGGACAGCGATGTCAAATTGGTGGAGCTGCTGTGGTCACCCGCGACTGGCCTGATGATTCCACCTTGGGTGGACATCCAGCTAGACCGATCAAGGAGTGGTTACGAGGAGTGGCCCTGATCAGAAAAGAGGCTCTAAAAAAAAACAATAAGGACCAATAACAATGCAGTTGTCAAAAGAGCAAGTTATGGCATTTCTTCCCCATCGAGATCCATTCTTATTTATTAATACTGTCTCTAAAATCACTCTTGCCCAAGACCTTGATCAAAAAAATGGGGAGGATCAATTCTCTGTTGCATCTGTAAAAGAGCTGATCGGAGGGTCCGTTACCGCCCATTTCCATGTTGATAAGAGTATGGATATTTTTCGTGGACACTTTCCGGGACGTCCAATTTTACCTGGGGTTATCCAAATTGAAATGATGGCCCAAGCCTCCTGTATGCTAATTGCCCGCTCGGTTGAAGACCTAAATAATCCTGAGCTTGAAGTAGCTTTAATGGGAATTACCAGTGCAAAATTTCGTCATCCAGTCGGCCCCAGTGATGATTTGACAATCAACTCAACCTGCCAAAAAGTACGCGGGCCAGTTATGAGCTATGAAGCTAAAATATTCAGACATGATCAAGTCGTTTCCGAGGCAACTATTCTTGCCTCAGTAAAGTATAAAACCGGCACCATCACTCCTCATCAAAAAGAGGTATAACAAAATGAGTCAAATCCACCCTACAGCTATTATTGATCCCCTAGCGAAGATAGGAACTGATGTCTCAATCGGCCCCTACTCGATTATCGGCCCCAAAGTTAAGATCGGTGACCGATGCAAGCTACACTCACATGTAGTGTTAGACGGAAACCTGACAATTGGTGAAGATAATACTTTTTTCCAATTCAGCTCTGTTGGTGCCCCTCCACAGGATATGGGCTATCAAGATGAGGATACGAGAGTCACGATTGGAACTAATAACACCTTCCGCGAATTTACTACCATCCACCGAGGAACGACTAAAGATCAAGGGGTGACTACTATTGGTAGTCACTCTCTTTTCATGTCTTATGCCCATATCGGCCACGATGCAGTCATTGGTGATCACTGCGTGATCGTTAACTCTGTAAATATTGCTGGCCATGTTCGTTTGGGTGATCGGGTTATTTTAGGAGGTGGTACTGCCGTCTCGCAATTTATCAATATTGGCAAAGGAGCATTTATCGGAGGCGCATCTGCAGTCGACCGAGATGTCCCCCCCTATTGTACCGGATATGGAAATCGACTGCGCTTAAAGGGAATAAATATTGTCGGTATGAGAAGAAATAAGATCGAACGCCAGTTAATTACAGAAGTGGTAGACTTCTATCGCGGGATGGAGGCCAGTGCCCTCTCCCCTCGTAGCTTTGTCACCCAACCAGAAAACATTGATGAGTTTATGGAAAATGAGATAATTTCAATGATGGTTGACTTTATTCAAAAGAGTAAAGTTGGTATTGCTCCCTTTATCTAGGTGGGAAAAAAATGAAAAAGCAAAACAGTGAAAAAATTCAGGTGGCACTATTTGGCCATGGCCACTTAGGAAAATGGCACCTTGATAAGTTAAAGGCCAATCCAGATGTTGAAGTAATCGCTGTCGTTGACCCCTCTGCAGAGCGTTTCCTCGCAGTAGAAAGACGACATCCGGGCACTCCTTGTCTAAAAGAGCCATCATCAATTATTGACCAACTGGATGCGGCGCTAATTATTACTCCCACCTCGACCCACTACTCTCTACTGCGGGAGCTGATGGAGCAGGGAATTCATATCTTTTGTGAAAAACCGATGGTAACAAGCACAAAAGAAGCCGAAGCCCTTTTGACACTCTCTTACTCACTACGCCAAGAGAAAAAAGACCTCCCGATAATTCAGATTGGACATAGTGAGAGAATGCACCAAATATGGGAACAAAGACTAAACTTTCCCCAATTTTTCAGAAGCCCTGGTCTAGTACGGATCGATAGACTGGCAGCTTTTAAGGGTAGAGCATGTGATGTCGACGTTATTACCGATCTTATGATTCATGATCTAGATCTTTTACTCTACCTCTTTAGTGAGTCTCCCTTCTCTATTCAATCCACTGGTTATCACTCTATTAGTAAGCACTGGGATACAGTCTCTTCAACCCTACACTTTCCATCTGGCCGAGTGGCCATTTTGACGGTGGGAAGAAACTATACTGAAGAGAAGAGACAGTTTGAGATCATAAACGACTGTGGCACCATGCTAATTGATCTTCTGGAACGGAAGGTACGCTACAGTGACAATCAAGGAGAGGGGCCTAAGAAAATCATCGAATCAACCTATCCCGCCCGTGACCATCTCCAACTAGAGCAGGAGCTATTCTTTCGATCTATCCGTGAAGGGGCCCCATCTGCGGTAGATCTTGCACAGGGTACAACAGCGATCCGCCTAACAGAGTCTGTACGTAAAAGCCTTCAGAGTGGAAAACAACTGGATCTAACTATCAATGAGTAGTAGTTGCCTAATCATTGCTGGAGAGAAGTCAGGAGAGGAACACTGTCTTAGCTTTCTACCCTCCCTACGCCAACGAACTCCCAATACTCAATATTTCGGTGTCGGGGGAGACGAGATGGCCCAACTTGATGTTGATCTAATCTACCACCTACAGGAGTTCTCCGCTTGGGGATATAGTGGAGTGATTGCTCAGTTACCATTCTATCTAAAGGCAATGAACAAAATTGAAGCCGAGGTTATTAATCGAGATTGTAAAGTCGCAATTCTTATCGATTTTCAAACTTTTAACTTAAAACTTGCCCGTAGATTAGCAAAACATGGGGTTAAAATTCTATACTACGTGGCCCCCCAGGCTTGGGCCTGGAAAAGTTACCGCGTTGCGATTCTGGCCAAAACGGTCCACACTCTTTTTACCATTATTCCTTTTGAGAAGGAGTGGTTTAATAGTCGTGGGGTCCCTAATGTAGAGTCAATTGACCATCCGATCTGGACCAGATACTGCAATCACCCAGACTATCTGGCCAGTATCAAAAGAGAGCGTACTCACTTGCAACTAACCTCACATGCCAATCTGCTATTGTTGCCAGGCAGTCGTAATTTTGAAGTCAAAGAACTCTTGCCAGAGTTTTTGACCACCGCCAGAAAGCTAAAACGCAACTTCAACCTGACACTATCTTTAGTTAAATCCCCCAACGTAGCTGCTAAGCACTATCTGCCTGCGATGAAAGAGGTTGATCACATCTACCAAAGTGAACAGTTATCATCTGCTCTTGGTAGCAGTGATCTGGCCTTGGCGGCCAGCGGAACAGTTACTTTAACCGCAGCGCTATTTCAAGTTCCTACTGTCGTCTGTTATCAAACATCACTACTAAATCAGTGGATTTACGAAACGTTTGTTGACTATAATGGTTATATATCTCTTGCCAACATTGTTTTATGCCAACAACTCTTTCCCGAACTAGTCGCCGAGCGGGCCACCAGCTATAATATGGTGAGTGCTCTAACGAGCTGGATGAGTCAAGAGAGTCGTTGGCGGGAGATCCAACGGGAGCTTAAGAGAATCCCACAACAGATTAAAGGAGAGCTACAAGAAGTGGAGCAATATCTGGCCAAAGAGATTAAGGAATCCAGATGAAGATAATTGAACTTCCACTCTCAAAACAACTACTCACCCCACTCTCCTGGCCGCTCTCACTAGTGACTTCAATTCGACGACTCGGCCATAACTACCACCTATTTCCCAAGAAGGAGTTTGCGGTACCAATTATCTCTGTCGGTAATTTGACCTTTGGTGGAACAGGAAAAACCCCTTTTACTCTATGGATGGCACGACACCTTGAAGCGATGGGACTTAAATCTCTAATATTAATTCGCGGTTATAAGGGAAGTATGGAGGACTACCATACCATTATTCATTGTGATCACCGCTTCCACTATAGCGCCAGTGAGGTCGGAGACGAAGCAATTTTACTGGCACAAGGCTTACAGCACTCCGCAGTTGTTGTAGGAAAAAGGCGCAGTGAGAACCTAGAACGTTACTTTCACCAAGTCCAGCCAGATGTAGTAATCTTGGATGATGGCCACCAGCATCTGCAACTAGGACGCAATCTGAATATTGTGCTTTTTGATGCTATGATGCCAATAAGTAGCTATCAAGTCGCTCCCTGTGGCTATCTACGAGAGGGACTTAGTGCGCTCTACGATGCAGATATCGTTATTTTGGGCCGAAGTAAACAGGTATCATCTAGCAAAATTGAAAAGTTACAACGAATGGTTAAACACTACATGCGCTCTGATACAGTTATTGCAATGATGGACTACCAACCTACGCGCCTACTTAATCACTCTGGTCAAGAGATAATGGGGCCCCAGCAGTTGGCCGGATATCCCGTAATATGTCTTGCCGGAATCGCCTCACCTGACTCATTTTTTCATCTGATTGAATCTTTAGGTGCTAATATTATTGACCGGCACTCCTTTCTGGACCACCACCCCTTTAGTGCCTCGGAGCTTGAGCCAATAATTGAACAGGCAAGGAGTCACAATGCAATTGTAGTTACAACCGAAAAGGACTTTATGCGAATTAAGCAGGTTCTATCTAGTGAGCTGATTCTCTACTTAGAGATTGCCGTCGAGTTCCACCATAATGGCCAGCAAATGCTACAACAAATTGAAGAGTGTATTAAGCCTGTCTATCCCTTGGAGAGTAAATGAAACGAGTACTATTACTGTGCATTGTCATGCTTCTCTCCTCTCAGTGTGCCTGGTTTTCAAGTAAACTTGGTTTTGGAGTGAGGGATAGTGATCTGGTTGAAACTTTTGATCTACAAGATGAGAAGTTTGCTCAATATAAGATCTCACCTAAAAGAGTTGAGATGCCGCCAGAAGAGGATGATGAGATTATAATTGCAGCCAAGAATAAAAATAAATTGGCGGCAATCGACACCAGGGAGAATAAAAAGAGGAAGAGCCAAAAAGCGGCAATCGCCCCTAAAAGTAGACCTCCTACCCCAGTTAAGAAAAGATCAAAAAAAGTAGAGAAGTTGAAAACTAGCAAGAAAGCGGAGGTGAAGGCCATTCCGTCAGAAAAAGATACTCCGGCCAAGGTCGTTGCGACCAAATACCCAGAAGATTACCCCTCTATCTACCAAAAGTATGACCAGACCTCTGCTGCGATCTGGAGTAAATATCGCTCTAGCATCTACGTGGGAGAGAAAATAGTTATTCGCCTTAGTTACCTCGGTGTAAAGGCAGGCACCGTCTCAATGGTTGTCAGGCCTAATGAGAAAATTGCCGGGCAGACCGCCTACTATTTAAGTGCCCGTTTAAAATCGGCTAAATTTTATAGCTATATCTATAAACTAGATGACTCACTCCATACTTTTGTCGATAGTAGTCACTTCCTTCCTATCAAATACTCCCTAACCCAACGTGAGAGTGGCCAGAGCGTTGATGATCTTCAGCTATTTGATCGTAAAGAGTTAAAGACCCATTTTTGGTACAAACGAATTAAGAATAAAAAGACCAAAGAGGAGAAGAAGAGTGCTTACATTCCCCGCTATGCCCTAGACTCCTTTTCTGCGCTCTACTTTATCCGCGGCCTCCCGCTTAAAGATGGAGATAGCTACCAAATCCCGATTGTAACAAGGGCAAAAATCTGGCTGATGAAGGTCAAGGTTGAAAAGCGAGAGCTAATTGAGGTCAATGGACAAAACTATCGCTCAATTAGAATTAATGCTGTTACCCACTACCCAGGAGTACTAAAACGCCGAGGTAATATCACCTTTTGGTTTGCAGATAACAACTACCGTGACTTTTTAAAATTTCGTGCCAAAATCAAAATTGGCTCGGTGCACGGTGAAAGAATCACGCTATACAGATAGAGAAAATACCAGTTATAATTTTTAACTATCCCAAGAGATCTCAACAAAAACTACTTATAATAGGTGATAGAAAGAGAAAGAGAGTTGGATACATTTATAATTCGCTATATTTTCCATATTTTAGACAGCAACAAAAAGACTGAGTATTCCATCAATATTGACCGTAAAACAGTGGTACTGCAGCCTGAGAATGACTCTAAGCCTGCTTGGGCCAAGCTAGAAGATCACCAATGTGAAAACTGCCCTTTTAACAAGAAAGAGCAACCCCTCTGTCCTATTGCCAAAAATCTGGCAGATGTTACCGACTGCTTTAAGGACGAGTTCTCATATGCTCCAGTGAAGGTTGTGGTCGAGACTGAAGAACGCTCCTATTTTCGAAACGCTTCACTCCAAGAGGGACTCTTTTCCATTTTTGGGATAATTATGGCGACTAGTGGTTGCCCCCATCTAGACTTTTTAAAGCCAATGGGGCGATACCACCTCCCATTCTCCACGGTAGATGAGACCCTATTTCGCTCCACCGCCAGCTTTCTTTTAGGTCAATATATATTCAACGAAAAAGACACCAAGGATGATAAAAAGCGCTATGGCCTAAAGCCACTTTTTGCCCATTATGCCGAGGTAAGTAAAGTTAATCGGGGGATAATTGCCCGCATCAACTCCATTGCGAATAAAGATGCTGACAAAAATGCTATTGTAATTTTAGAAAATTTTGCCCAGATTATCTCCATGGAGATCAATAGCAACTTGGAAAGTCTGGAGTACCTATTCGTCAACCATGACACCTAGCGAAATCGATTGCCAATCTAGTAGATCGTGATTGACAGAAGATATTAATATCAGTAGTTTCTATTGCTTTGCATATTTAAGCTCTTCAGTAGAAGAGTCTATCGACGTTAAAAAGTAGAGGAAATTAGTTTTATGGTACAACAATTAACAGAACTAAAGCAGAAGTGGATGGATGACTATGAGGTCGTCTTCGGTGAGGAAGTAGAGCATATTCCCCAAACAGAGCTGGGGGCATTGCTAGATGATGTGGAGGAGACCAACTTTGTTGAAGGAGAGGTCTTTAAGGGGCAAATTATCGCCATTGGCAATGATTATGTCACAATCGACATCGGCTACAAACAAGAGGGCTTAGTCTCAATCAAGGAGTTCTTAAGTTACGATGGTTCCTTGAAGATTAAGGAAGGCGATGAGATTGAGGTCTATTTGGAGCGACTAGAGTCCACACATGGCAACCTAGTACTATCCAAGGATAAGGCTGAGATTCTAAAAGCCTGGGATCGTATCTCTGAGGCGTGTGAGCAGGGTAATCCGCTAGAAGGTACAGTGGTTGCAAAAGTTAAAGGTGGCCTGTCAGTTGATATTGGCGTTAAGGCATTCCTACCTGGATCACAAATTGATCTACGTCCAACTCGAAATCTTGACCGCTATATTGGTAAGAAGATGGAGTTCAAAGTAATCAAGTTTAATAAGAAGCGTGGAAATATCGTTCTCTCCCGTAGAATTATTCTACAAGAGGAGCGTAGCAAGCTTCGAACTGAGATTTTAGGACAGATTCAAGAGGGCATGATTGTTAAGGGCATTGTCAAAAACATCACGGATTATGGTGCATTTATCGACCTCGGTGGAATAGATGGCCTTCTTCATATTACCGATATGTCTTGGGGACGGGTTAAGCACCCATCCAACGTACTAGGCATTGGTGATGAAATTGAAGTTAAAATCCTAAAATTTGATGCTGAAAAGGAACGAGTCTCTCTTGGCCTTAAGCAGGTTCAACCCAACCCATGGGAAGAGGCTGGCAACAAGTATGAGATTAGCAGTAAAGTCAGTGGTGAAGTCGTATCGGTAAAAGATTACGGTATTTTTGTTGAACTATCTGATGGCATTGAAGGTCTGGTACACGTATCTGAAATGAGCTGGACAGGAAAGGTGAAGAATCCCACCAAAGAGTACACTGTAGGCGAAAAAGTTGAAGCTGAAGTGTTGGAAGTGGATATTGAAAACAAGAGAATATCTCTTGGTATCAAGCAGCTACTACCTAACCCGTGGGATGATCTAATTGCCAAGTATGACATTGGTGGAAAGGTAAAAGGGAAGATTAAGTCTATCGTTGAGTTTGGCCTTTTTATCGACTTGGATGAAGAAGTAGATGCGCTAGTTCACATCTCCGACATCTCTTGGATTAAAAAGAGCATCAATATCAATGAAGAGTTCACCGTTGGTGATGAAATTGAGGCGATGGTCCTATCGATGGATAAAGAGAACCAAAAGTTCTGCATTGGTATCAAGCAACTGGAAGAAGATCCTTGGAAAAAAATTGAACAACGCTATCCCACAGGGTCTATCGTTGAAGCTGAGGTTATCCGGGTTGCTGATTTTGGTGCATTTGTTGAGATTGAGACCGGTATTGAGGGTCTAATCCACATCTCAGAACTCTCTCAGGAGAGAGTCGAGAAACCATCTGATGTTATCAAAGCGGGAGATCGTCCTAAAATGATGATTATCTCCGTTGATAAGGAAGCGAAGAAGATTGCTCTATCCATCAAGGCAGCAGTCTCGGCTGAAGAGTCAGGAACAATGGACAGCTACCAAAATGAGGAGACAAAATCCTCTTCGAGCATCGCAGAGCAGTTAAAGGGCTTTAATCTAAAGGATGATTAAGACCCCCACCTGTAATTTTTCAATCACAGGATGAACTCTATCATCATCTTTACCCATGACAAATTTCTGACAATGGCCCTAAACGGGCTATTGTCAGGTTTAGTCGACACAAAATGCTATAGTTATAACTCAATTGAACACTACCTGTTTCAGGTTGAAGAGATGGCCCCAATCCTACTAATTGTGGATGATCTACTTTGGGGGTCGTTGAGTCTGGACATCTGTGAAAGATTTGATAGTATTATAAAGAGATTAAAACTTAAAACCGTTTTTTTGGGTAATGGCAAAGATCAAAAACCGATGCCACACATGGCGAAGGTTATAGAAAAACCGACTGAGCTACTCGACCTAAAAAAACAGATTTTGGAATTAATTAGAAGCAATGAATAATAAAGAACTACTATTACTGCTCTTGGGAATTTCGGTTGCAACTATGATTTTTGCCGCCACCATCTATTTCCGCCTCAACTAAACTTTTCTAAGTAAGAGTTAAGTAATTAGTTAAAACTGACTTCTCTAAAATAAAGTCTGGTACCCTGACACGATAGAAAATCCCCTTTTCCATTGGCGTCCTCTTTAGAATGTTCGTTTTACTGGTCACCACCGAATGAGCAGCTCCATCACTATAAGGAATGAATAGTTCATAATGAGTCTGCTTATTAAGAAAGTAATCAATAATATCCGCTTTGAGCTGTTGCATGTCATTGCTGTCAAAACTTGAAACAAGAACACTGCCAGCGTGTTGTCGTTGAACTATTTTGCCACGAAAACGATCAGTCAAAAGATCTTTTTTGTTAAAGACCACTAGCTGATCCTTCTCACCAACCCCAAGCTCCTGCAATACCGAGTGAGTAACCTCCAAATGTTTTAAATAGTTGGGATCAGATATATCACAGATAATCACCAATAAATCTGCCTCTAGCGCAGACTCCAAAGTTGTTTTGAATCCATCAATTAAAGTGTTCGGCAGGTTGGAGATGAACCCCACGGTATCTATCATAATCATTGGTGGTTTGGTATCTGGATTCAACATGCGGTAACTAGAGTCCAAAGTAGCAAAAAGCTTATCCTCTTCCAACATATCTACTTGGCACAGGCGGTTCATAATAGAGGATTTGCCGGAGTTGGTATATCCCACCAAAGCCGCTGTCACCGCAACCTTTTGTCGACGTTTTTTCTGCTCTTTTCGGGAGATTACAACCGCAGTTAATTGCCGCTTTAAATGCTCCACTCTCTCTCGAATGATTCGACGGTCGAGCTCAATCTGTTGCTCTCCCTCACCACCTTTAACACCAATTCCTCCTCTTTGACGCCCTAAGTGGCCCCAAAAACCGGATAAGCGGGGAAGAATGTACTGCATCCGTGCAATCTCGATCTGCAGTTTTGCCTCTTTTGTTCGAGCATGAAGGGAGAAAATCTCTAAAATAATATGACATCGATCAATGACAGAAAGGCCGGTTATTTTCTTGATGTTTTTTATCTGTCCGGAGGTCAACTCAAAATCGAAGACCAAAAGAGAACTTCCGCCCTCCTTTGCACTGGTAGCAATTTCTTCCAGTTTCCCTCGTCCCAAAATCGTTCCTGCATTTATTTTTTTTAGATGTTGAGTATAGCTCTCTCCCTGCTCCAAACCAAGAGTACGCACCAGCTCTCCCAGCTCATAAAGCGAGTCCTCACTCTCCTTCTCTGTTGTATGTCCATTCATCCTGGGACTGATCACAGAGACCAGTGAGACCACACTCTGCTGATCAATATGAAACTCATTTTCTAACATAAATTGTGATTTTCCTTAAAAACTTACTCAAACAATGACTCAAAATCCTTCATCGATAGCTTACCGGTAAAAAGACGATCGTCATTTTCCGGCAACAAATCATTAAAAAGTTCTCGTTTCCCCTCTTGTAGTTTTAAAACTTTCTCCTCCACCGATCCCTTAATAATTGGACGGTAAACTGTAAGTTTATTTTTCTGCCCAATTCGATGGGCCCGATCAATTGCCTGGGACTCTACTGCAGGATTCCACCAAGGGTCCATAATAAAAACATAACTGGCCGCCGTCAGGTTTAGTCCGACTCCACCCGCTTTTAGACTAATTAGAAAAATTGATGATTTTCCCTCTTGAAAGAAGTCCACTTCTCGTTGCCGTCTTTTAATCGTCTGACTTCCATCAATTCTGGATATGGTCCAATGTCGTTCACGTACCGCAGTCTGTATAATATCTAAGTAGGTGGTGAACTGAGAGAAGATAATTGTTTGATGGCCCTCATTATGAATTTGATCCAACTGTTCCAACAAAAAATCAATCTTAGTCGAGACAATTTTTGAGGTAATAACCCCCTTAACCCCATCTGGCATCTCTCCACACTGCCAAAGGCAACTTTGGCGCAACTCCAACAACCCTTTTAATATCTCTCCATACTTGTAGCGAGAGGTGGCAACACTAATTCGAGCCTTAACCCTTAACATGTTATTTTGATAATAGTCCATCTCTCCATCAGTCAGAGTCAGATAGACATCGTTTTGCTCCTTCGGGGGCAGCTCTGTTAATACTTGGGATTTTGTTCTTCTTAAAATAAAGGGGCTGGCAACCCTTCTTGCTAACAAGCGATTTTTCTTGGTCGAAGTAGTTTTAATAAACTGTAAATCGCCCCAAATACCCGGCATACTGAGATCTAAAATATTATAAAACTCCGCAAGGTCATTCTCAACGGGAGTACCGGTCAATGTAATGCGAAATTTCGCATTAATCAATCTGGCGGCGTATGCTCCGAGGGAGCGAACATTTTTTAGCTGCTGGACCTCATCCAAAATTAAGATATCAAACTTAATATGCTTCCATGTCTGTTCAACCTCTTTGCGTAGCATACCATAGCTGCTGATAATCACCTTAACATCATCGGGAATTTTTCTCCCATCACCATGATAAATATGTGGAACTATCTTGGAAAATTTTTGAAACTCCAACTCCCAATTAAGGATAATTGATACTGGACAGATAATAAGAACCCGCTCCAGCTGATCCATTAAACTATCTAACAGGGCAATAGTCTGGATGGTCTTACCTAGCCCCATATCATCTGCCAAGCATGCCCCCAGACGGTTTTTATAAAGAAAGTGCAACCAGTGATATCCTATTTTCTGGTAATCACGTAGTGTCTTCTCAAAGTACTCCGTCATCGGGTGTTGGGGGATTTCAGTCATCGTAGAGAGCGTATTACAAATTTCCAGCTCTTCATCGGTCATTGCCCCTTCAACTCCCAGCTTATTTAACTCAAAGAGTTCAAAAATACGTGAGCGATTAAAAGGGATAATAAAACCTTTGGCCTCGCCCTCATCTTCCCCTCCTCGCTTCTCCTTTAAGCGCTCGTACTGAACATATTTACGCATAAACTTTAACAGTTCTCGATGCTCGGGAGTAAGCAACACTAACCCATCACGGGTTAGGGCCATACCATCATCAGTAGATGCTTGCTTGATTACCTCGATATCATAATCAGATATATTTAGCTTTAGATCAAACCAGTCTCCATAATGCTTTCGTCGTTCAAAAGAAATTCGAGAGTGCCAAAAAGATATATTTTTTCTCTGATAAAAGATTGTAATACCGAACGGAGAGACCATTTGCTGAAAAGAGGCAATCCCTCGAAAAAGCATATTGGAGCTGACAGTAAAGCGCATGGTACGCTCCTCAGCGCGATACTCTGAATAACGAAAGAAATTCTCTCCAAATGATTTAAAAATAGCCTTGAGTAAAAGCTGTAGATTGAAATTTCCAATCTGACATAAATTACTCGTCTTGATGTCGTAGTCTATTGTATCTCGGTTGTTAATAGCATGGGAGATGACACGCATCCACTCTTCACGTCGGCCACTAGCAAGCAGTGGTTTCTTGTAACGGTTGGAACTATTGTCATCCTCTAGTGAGTTGATAAAGGAGGTAATGAAATAGTAAGCATCCTGTTTACGACGAAAGTGTCCCAATAAGCCATTATTGAAAGAGAAGGCAGAGATAAATGCAGGAACTGGAGCGAAGGTACCGTCCTCTGCTAAAAAATGAATATTAAAATTTAGCTGTCGAGGTTTATCACCAGGGTCGATCTCAATTGAAATTGAGCTGGGGATAACAGGAATTTCTTCTAGTGGCCGTCCCTCAATCTCTATTCCTAGGCTCTCCTCTAATCCCAGATATGTGCGGAGATCAATCAGATCATTAACTGCTAATCCTCCCTCCTGAAAACGCATCTGACGAATAAGTTCCTTAAATGCGGGAGAGAGTGAGAGCACCTCGCCCTTTTTCCAGTTGAATAGATAGATATGTTCAAAGATTGTGACCTCTTGAAATATCTCCTTGTCTGGAGACTCCCACTTAAAACGCAGTTCTGGATAGTAAGCTCCTCCACTACGGAAGCTATCCTCATCATCAGTCGCAAATTGAGGAGTCTGAGAGAGGATAATCAGACGTCCATCGATTGGTCGGGGAATGGGGAAATTAATCACCCTTCCGCTATAAAGTACATACTGTAAAGACGAGTAGGTAGAGTTTGGGCCAGCTCCTTCCAATTTATAAGGAGAAGCAATAATTGTTCCATACTCGACAACATTTACCCCCATTCCCCCAATCGACATAATTGGAGGTGTCGGGTGGTCGCGTTCAGGGAACAGGGAGTAATCGATCCTATCTCCCTCAGCGCTGTTGTAAAGATGAAATCCCAGAAATAGTGCTGCAATATGATGACAGTGCATCTCGCTGGTCCAGAGAAGACAATCGCAACGAGAGGAGATCGGCCCTTCAGGACTTCCCACTAATCTACGTTTATAGGAGAGTCGGGCCTGGAACGTTCGCCCATCACGAATAATCCCTGAAACAATGTAGTAGTCATCACTCGATTTCGTGTATGAGATAGAGACAGATGCACTGCTCACCAACTTAGCAGCACTGACAACTTCAACCTGCGCAAAGTACTTTCCACAATCATTAATAATTGCGTCCGGTATACTACGCATCAAATCCACTAATTATTGTTTATGTAGGCTTTTAAAAGTTTCGAACGACTTGGATGACGAAGCTTTCTTAAGGCCTTAGCTTCAATCTGCCGAATTCTCTCTCTAGTGACAAAGAAATCCTGCCCAACCTCTTCCAAGGTATGGTCTGATTTTTCCCCGATACCAAAGCGCATCCTTAAGACCTTCTCCTCACGAGGGGTCAAGCTAGAGAGGACGCCTCGGGTCTGCTCCGCAAGAGTAACACTCGTAACAGCGTCTTGCGGGGAAATTATTTTTTTATCCTCAATGAAGTCACCAAGGTTGGAGTCTTCTTCCTCACCGATCGGTGTTTCCAGTGAGATCGGCTCCTTAGATATTTTTTGTACCTTCTTCACCTTATCAACTGGCATCTCCATCCGTTCTGCAATCTCCTCAGAGGTTGGCTCTCGCCCTAACTCCTGGATCAGCTGTCTGGAACTCCTGACCATCTTATTAATTGTTTCGATCATATGAACTGGAATACGAATTGTTCTCGCTTGATCGGCAATCGCCCTAGTTATGGCTTGCCTAATCCACCAAGTAGCGTAAGTCGAGAACTTATATCCCCGACGATACTCAAACTTATCTACTGCCTTCATTAAACCGATATTTCCTTCCTGAATAAGATCAAGGAATTGTAGACCACGATTAGTGTATTTTTTAGCGATTGAAACAACTAGACGTAAGTTTGCTTCCACCAGCTGAGATTTGGCATCATCGGCCTTCTTCTCACCCTTAAGAATAATATCGTATACCCGTTCGACATCCTCAAATTCCATGCCAGCTTCAATCGTAATTCGACGAAGTTTACGAAAGATATCCTCTTGGTTACGCACCAACTGCTCAATCTTTGCGTCTGAGGTATAGAGGGTTTTGGCCAGCTGTCGCTTAAAGCTATCATCCTCCATTATTTGGCAATGAAGATCTCGATATGTCTCCACATCTTTTACTTCTAAAAAACGAAAGATGCGATTTTGCTGCTCAAATAGATCTTTAAACTGCAAGAAATATTTTTTAACTGGCTCAACAAAGCTATTAATCTGTTTGCGGTTAAATGTTAGATCGGCGAGAATACTGGCAATTTCATCAAACTGCTTCTTTTGAGCCTTATTAAATGGCTTAAATGTTCCGTCCTCTCTAGCGGTCTCATCCAAAAGTGTTTTAATGTGATCAACAACCTCGCAGATCTGTCTCCCTTTGGCCATAATCTCCTTTTTGGGAGACTCATCATCCAGCCCTCGAATTGCCCCTTTAATAAACTCTTCTGGTGGATCAGCTTTCTCTATTTTATCCTTCAGTTTTACAATTTCTCGCAATGCATGAGTTGAAGCCAGGGCAGAAAGGATAATTTCCCGTTCTCCACCTTCAATCTCTTTAGCAATTGTTACCTCACCCTCACGAGTCAAAAGAGCAACCGACCCCATACGCTTCAAATAAAGTTTAACTGGATCAGTGGAGACAGAGTTTAACTCTGCTCGCTCCTCTCGGGAAAGAGCATTATCAATCTGCTCACTGCCATCTAATCGAATTCCGCTATCATCATCACTGGCCTTAACCTGGATTTCGATTTTAGCATCCAATACCTTATTGATAATCAGATCTAATGAATCTACATCAACAAAGTTGGCAGGGACTGCATCATTGATCTCTTCAGGAGTCAGATAACCTTGATCTCCTCCTTTCATCAATAATTTAGAAAACTCTTTAGAATTAATAAATGCTAAAGCGACTGACATATAAGATACACTCCTACTTTCCGGGGGATTTTATCCTAGATAATTTTTTTTGAATTTCCATTAGCTGAACCATCAAACGGTTCAACTCCTCCTCATTGGAACAGCAACTCTGCTTTCTCTTTAGCTCATCTCTTTTTGTAATTAGCTGTCCCCGCTGTAATTTCACACCTATATCGCATACTAAACGACCAACTATTCTATCACTAAGATTACGATGTTGATACCTAAATAGTGCACCACCAACGCACTCTTTCACTGCTAAGCCAAAGTCCTGCTGCTCCAATAATGCAGTGACAAATCTTACATACTCAACTTGATCAATCTCTAAATAGAGATTACGCAATGCTATAGCATAACTTTTCACCGAAGTAGATACAATGAAATCCAATAGTTCCGTAAAATTTTCATGGGTTAAAAGCGTTGGGTTAGTAGTTATCTCAATCAACAGATTGCGCTCCGCAGCACTGAGGGGCGGGGGAGACTCTACAACGGGTGGAGCGAAACCCTCCTCCAGCGGTGGTCCCTCTTCAGATATAGGGGCCACTATCTGATGATTAGCGGTCTCACTCTGTACTCTGGTTGGACGGTGGGCGGCGGCATTCGGCTTTTGACCCGCTAAAAATTTGAGGTAACTTTTCTGAATCTGCTCTGAAGTCGACTGTAACCCCAACCTCTTGCTAAGTACAAAAAGTCGCTCCAGGCCCATAAGGTCCTCTTTCAAGGGGGCAACTAGGGCAAAGGCTTGCTGCAATATTGCCAGCTTCTGATCTGAGATAGCAGGTATCGAATCTGGAATCAGGCCCTCCAATAGAAGATCCAACATGGTGGGTGAGTTCTCAATTAAAGAGGTCAGCTCCAGACGCCCAACCTCCCTTAAAAAATCATCTGGATCTTTATGAGGAGTGTAGGACAGATAACGTGGCAGTACCCCGTGCTCCATACAGAGTTGATTTATCCGCTCCATCGCCTTGATACCGGCGATATCACTATCTAAGCCGAGATAGATATTTTTGGTCAAAGATAGAATACGGGCGAGAGTCGCCTCAACCAATCCCACTCCCATTACCGCTAATGAGTTAGGAAATCCTGCATTATGAAGAGCGATCAGGTCCATCTGCCCCTCGACCAAAATGACAGCATCACTCTGACGAATGGCGCTCTTGGCCAGATGAAATCCGTAGAGCTGCTGCTTTTTGCTAAAACAGATAGACTCGCGGGAGTTGATATATTTTCCTCGACTCTCCTGCCCACTAGTCATGGCACGACCACTAAATGCGACTACCTGCCCACGTACATCCCAAATCGGAAACATCAAGCGCTCAGAAAATGTATCTGCCAGACCACCACCTTCCCACTTCTGCTGACGAATTAATCCAATTTTGATCGCCGACTGTAGCGCCTGTTTTCGATCTTGTGAATTAGGAATGGACTCTAAGTAAGGTACAATTACACTCCCTTTGGGGGCAATTCCGAGGTAAAAATGCTCCGCACTCTCCTCACTCAACTTTCGCTCCAATAGGAAGTTATCAAAATCAGTACGACTACTTCCAACCGCAACTTTGCGATAGATCTGTGCAGCTTTAGAGAGAATCCTTAGGGCCATCTCCATTTCTGGAGACTCTGGGGAGCGCTTTGGTTGGTAGTCACTAAAATTGAGCCTTAAGATACCAGCAATCTCCTCCAAGGCTCCCATAAAATCAAGATTTTGATGCTTCTCTACAAAAGTGATCGCATCTCCTCCAACCTGGCAGGCGAAACACATGAACAGCCCCTTGGAGTTATTTACTGTCAAAGAGGGGTTAGTATCAGCATGAAAAGGACATAGTCCCAGGTGCTGATGACCACGCTTTTGCAATGAAATATAATTTTCAATAATCCTGGAGATCGGCTCATCTTTGATCTGCAGTTTTAGATCATCCAGTGTCATCTATTTTTTGCCCTACTTTCTAGCTTTTAGTACTAAAGCATTAATCGGTAACTGTTGCTCTAAAAATATCTGCTCAAACTTGGTGACAAAAGAGCAGAGAAAATGCTCTGAATATTCACTTCGCAAATCTGTGGACGAGAGGGTTATCTCAAATAGATCAGAGTGCTCTAAAACAACTTTCAACATCTGGTCAAAATATTCACGGTGATCAGTCTTAATATAGATCTCTCCACCATCACGCAACGCCTGGTGGGCCAAGGGCAAAAAATGGGTATTAAAAAGACGTTTCTTTCGTTGACGAGTTTTTGGCCATGGGTCGGGAAAGAAGTAATAAATACGATCTAGCTCTCCTGGTGCAAACAGGAAGGAGATACGCTCCCCTTTGGCGCGTAAATAGCGAAAGGATCTATCTGAAATACGATCTAACTGTTTTGCCAGCGCATGGCTCCGCTTAAAACGATAATCCAAACCGATAAAATTAACCTCTGGGAATCTGCGACAATGATCCAACATAAAGTGGCCATAACCTGATCCGATCTCAAGATAGATCGGAGCTGACCGCTTGAAAACATCTCGACACCAACTACCGCGAAAACCTTCCGCACTATGATCCGTCAATACAAAGTCGTCAAAAGACTCTAGCCGCCCGTGATAGGGATTCTTGTGAGTATATTTAAAATCTGATGAGTAACTCTTTTCAACCATTCGTTTCCTGCTGCTCCCACTTACTAACCATCTCTATCACGTAATCAACCTGATCGTTAGTGAGAAATGGGTGTAGCGGTAAAGAGATAGTAGTGCCACAAAACTCTCTCCCTGCATCCCCCTCCCCATTATACTGGGACAGAGTCAACTCATCACATAGTGCCTTTTGATAGAAAAGTGCAGTGTCAATTTCACACTTACCGAGATAGGCACGTAGTGAATCTCGCTCCTGTGAAGATGGAAGTAAAATAGGAAAGAGATGCCAAGAAGAGAGATCGACGAAACGCTTTGGCATGAAGCGTATTCTTTCCAAAGAGCTAAGTCCTTGACAGTAACGGCGGGCCACCTCCCGTCTTTTTTGAGTTAAAGAGGGAAGTTGGTCGAGCTTTAAATCTAGGATGGCTGCCTGTAAATGATCACAACGAGAGTTATAACCGATCAAAGCATGACCACTAGGTGTGCGGCCATGATTCCGTAGCATAACAATCTTATCTACCAATGAGGTGTCATTTGTTACGATTGCTCCTGCATCACCAAAAGCAGAGAGATTTTTAGTGGGATAGAATGAGTAGGTCACCAAGTTGTTAGAATCTCCAATCACTCGTCCCGGCTGGTGACAAGTTCCATGCGCTTGAGCAGCATCCTCAATAATGTGAGTGCCACAGGGCTGACAGATTACCTCCAGCTCCTTAATCGGTGCTGGCATTCCGTAGAGATGAACTGGAATAATCGCCTTGAGCTTCGGGCCATTTAAGGCTCGCTTTAGGGATTCTGGGTCCATTAAACAGGTCTTAGGGTCAACATCAATAAAGACAGGATGAGCACCAACATTAACTACTGCTTCGGCTGTAGCAAAAAAGGAGACTGATGGAATTCCGACTGGATCACCTGGGCCAACATCATATGCCCTAAGGCACAACTCCAGAGCATCAGTCCCATTTGCCACCAACATACAGTGTTTAGCCTGTTGGCTTAGAGCAAATTTCTGCTCAAATTGCTGATTATAGGCACCCTCAATAAAACTATTTTGCTCCATGATCTGAACAAAACGTTTCGTAGCTTCATCTTTAACACCTACAGGGTGCAAGTCACTGAAATTATGAAAGGAAACTCTCATTATTGCCATCCGATCTGAATTATGAATATTGTTGAAATTCTAGCTAAAATATATATATATGAATCACGACGCTTTTAAAACCTAATATTCGTCCCACATTTCCACATATCTCTGGACAAATAGCATCACCTAATATGAAGGGACCAACTGACGAAAAAAGAGTGTCCACCTCAAGTTTCTGTCGTTTAACTACCTGAAATTAATTACTAAGCGGCAGACATATCTGGAGAGCGGCGCATGGATTTTACCTGCTCAGCCAATTGTCCCTCTAGGACTTGATAAAATTCCATCCTCTGCCCATGAGGGTCACATCCCTCTGGTAGCGCAGCATAAATTACCTCACCATCGACCTCAGTAAATGCGTACCAAGTAGCACCCATTTTTTGGAAAAGGATATCATTAATTGTATTGGAAGATTTGCTGCTCATCGATTGCCCTCCTAGCGTTCGGCCTCTATTCCTACAGCTTCTATGTCCTACCGATCGTCTGTTTGAGAGATAAATTAAGAAATAATGCGATAAACCATGAGAGCAGCAAAATATTCCATCTTCCCTGGCGGTTATGAAATAATTACCACCTAAAGCATTAAATTTCCAACCATAAGCTAAACTGCAGTATACAACTCAGATAACTTTTTTAATCACACAAACGATTATGATTAATGTAACTATTTGAGAGCTATTTATGATGAAAACAATCACGATGTTGGCAATACTTCTACTTCTGGTATCCTGTAAATTTAACTACACCACTCCCATGTGTAGTGGTGATAACCTTACTGATATCCCCTTCCTAGAGGGAGAGTACTCCAAAGTTGAAAATAAACTAATTGATAGCAACTCTATCCACTTCATCCGAGACTCCTTGGGGGTCTATCTGATTCAGGAGGCGGGCCATGTTACAGAGCAGATGAGTACCTGCCAAATTAAAGGAGAGTATTACCTTGAGGGCAACCGTGATGATCTCTATCACCTACTAAAAGTTGTTGCGAAAAAAACTAAAGCCAAGTTTAATCTGATGGAGCTACTGGTTGATCGACTAGATGAATTGAACATTCCCTACAGTGTACATGAACCAACAAGCCCATTGCTGGACTTTACTTCAGTGATTGCTGACAATAATAATATCTCTAATCAGATGTTTATTAATGCCCTCACTCCCGATAAAGAAACAGTAAATATGTTTCGGGTTAAGTAGTATTCGGTTCTACAACCTACATTTACTAAAACGCCAAGCAGGATAACTCTTTTTATCTTATGAAAACGATAAAGCTATTTATTGTGACTACTCTCACTTTAACTTCTTTTACACTTAGTGTTTATGCTGCTTCTATTGGAAAGAGTATCTGTGGCCGGCAGGATGACCGCCGTCCGTCATTTGAGCCTAAAGTTGGAAGGGCGTTTGAGTCACTAGTAGATGGTAATGCATCCTGTACAATATCAATGATTGGTGAATCCTGTGCTATCACTGCTGGCCACTGTAAAAACAAATTGAAGTATGTAGAATTTAATGTTCCACCTTCAAGTAACCATCGTCCAAAACGTGCGGCAAAAGAGGATATCTACCAAGTAGATAAAAAGACAATTGTTGCAAAACATAATAGGCGATATGATTTTGCAGTATTCAAACTTAAGCCCAATAAGATAACCGGCGAACTGGCCGGCCAGCGTCAGGGATATTACCAACTTTTTTTTAAAAAGCCTAAAAAAAGAGAGAGAGTGGTGGTGACGGGGTATGGAACCGACCTCCACCGCAGACACAACATGACTCAGCAGAGTGATGGTGGAACTATTACTGATTTGAATTTTTTAAGCTCTCTGATCTACCATAATGCAGATACGATGGGGGGGAATTCTGGTTCTCCCATTATTTTAAAACGAAACGACCAGATTGTCGGTGTGCATACCTGGGGACAGTGTCACAGTAAAGGTGGACGCAATGTTGGAACACTGGTTAATAATAGAAAATTCAAAAAAGCAATCAAGAGATGTTTGCGTTCTGAGAATAAATAGCAAGTATCGAGAAGACTAGCACTAGAAATACAAAAGATTCACAACCACCATAATCACTTTCAGTATCAATCGGACATACTTTTGTACAAGGGGAGTTCTCACAGTGATTACACTGAACGGGAACGCCCCCCCCCCCCACGAAGATCAAAATAGAAGTTTTTAATAAGACAAAACAGTCTTCGATAGATAGTTATCCTACTGTGACGTCCACGTAAATTATTATTAACTTAATTTAACCAAGATAAAAAAAAGGGCCCCGGAAGGGGCCCTTTGAATCTAACAAAATTTAATGCACCAGTTTAACAAAAAGGGGCTGGCTCCTTTTTGGGTTTTTGGCTTACTAGAATTGCCAGTTAGCCGCAATCGTTGCACTCTTCTCTGTGTGCTTGGTGGTGATAGTGTCAGCAGCATTGTTATAAGTAGCGACTGTTTCAACTTCTGGAGAGTAGACAAAAGCTAAGTCTATTGAGAAGTTTTTAGTACAGTCATGTCCGAGACCAAAAGTAATGTGTGAATCACTAGTGGCAGGGAATCCAGCTCCATTTAGTAGATTAATAGCCTTGGTATCAGACTTCAAAGCTTTACTACCAACAGGAGCATCTCCCATGCTATATCCAAAACGAAGATCATTCTTACCAATATTATATGCCAATCCAAAAGAGAAGATATCTTGATCAACCCACTTAAACTCTTTATACCCTGTAGCATCACTCCACTTAACCTGCTTATAATCAAAGGTTGCAGTCAAAGCATTCAATACATAAGATACACCAAGTCCCATCTCCGCTGGTTGCTCAAGTATGTCACTAGTAATAATTGTACTAACACCAAAGTCAGCAGCAGCATTGGTTAACTGCTTGGAGTATTCCATCTCAATTGCGGACTGATAGTTGAATCCAAAAGTGAAGTTATTAAATTGATAGGCTACACCTAAATCAAAGCCATAACCTAGGTCATCACTGGTTCCTGTTCCCTCAGAACCAATCTGTCCCCAGCTATCTCCAGTAGTAGTACAATTTGGAACAACACCACCAGCAGGACAGCGAATCTGCATACTACGATCATAAGACATACCCAACGCCCCGTACATAATGGCCACACCAACACCAAGGGATAAGTTACTATTCACCTTGTAAGCTAGTGTTGGAACAAACTTCATCATACTAAGAATTGTTGATAGACGATAAAGACCATCTCCAGAATTTCCAAGCTCAGCATCACCGGCATCAGTACCACGATAATCAACTCCACTTCCACCTGTTCCATAAGCTCCCAATCCGAAATAAAGTTTATCATTGATAGCTTGAACTAAACCAATCGCTGGAATCATCGCTCTATCAACTGCACTTGTCTTTTCAGTATATGTGGCCCTATTCGAAGAAACCTCTGGAACAAAATAAGTACCAGCAAAACTAAAACTAAACCCTTTATTATAAGTCAAAAGAGCTGGGTTTTTTAGAACACTCTCTGCGCCCATTGGTTGGGCAATACCTGTTCCACCCATTGCACGTGATACTGCACCGTATCCAATGAAGTTATCACCCTGAGTTGCCTGGGAGACCACTGGGGTCAGTAGTGTGATCGTCAATAGAACTAGCAGTAATTTTTGCATCTCTTCACTCCTGTATTATGGGTTGTCCAATTAATTCATATAACAACATTTCTCTTTGTATATACATTTAAGATAATCCTACTGACACATAATGTAAATAAGTAATTTCAGACAGTTGTTTAATTATTTAACCATATGGAAAGCTCTATGCTTTCTGTCAGTTGGAGATAAAAAAGCCGGATATTTCTAACAAATTTAACCCCTCGCACCGAAAAGGCATACAGATATTTGCGTCCAATTAGCGAGGTTCAAAGATGGGTTTAAAGAGACGATTTATGCCAAAAGAGGTGGAAGCGAAACCGATGGCAGAGAAGCGTAAACTAGAGCTAGTAAAACCGAGAGCTGAACTACCTGAGAATGAACCCAATATTAGTCTTAGTGAACAGCTAGCAACTATTCACCAGTTGAATGTCAAGCACAGCAACCAACAGGAGAGTAGTGACGGCTGGGAGTTCTCCTATCAATCACAAATAAAAATATTAAGAATGGTCAATCATATCTCTAGTGACCAAGAGCTAACCCTCACCCAGCTTATGCAAGGAATTCTGGAGATTGTTGTCACTACCAGCTCGGCTGAACTTGGTAGTCTGTGGGTAATTGATCCCGATGAAAAAAATGTTAGCTGCAAGGTCGCCTTCGGTAGCGGAGCCAAGCAGATAAAAGGCAGCTCCATTCCAATGGGTAAAGGACTGGTGGGAACAGTTGCCCAAAGTAACCGTGGGGTAATGATCGCTGATACCCATCAAGAGCAGCACCGATTAGATCAGATCCATGATCGAATTGAAGGTGTTACAATCAACTCAACAATCGTCGTGCCGCTAACCGACGCCGGTAAATCATTGGGTGTTTTGCAAATCATCAATCGCACTGATCAAAAATTACTAAATCTGGAAAATCGGTCCATGTTAGAGGATATCTCCTCCATTATGGCAATGCACCTGGCAACCTCACGGGCCAAACGGGGACTACAGGACATCCAAAAACGTCTGAACACCTTTAGAGATTTAAATGAGGACTTTAGCTCTACCTTAGAGCTAGATCGCCTCCTGTCGATCGTTCTTACTCGAGCAATTTCGCTACTGGGAGCAGTAGTTGGATCTGTCTGGTTGAGAGAGGAAAACGGCGATGGGATTGAGTGCCATGTCGCGGAAGGCCCGACCAAGGATCAGGTGATTGGAGTTAAAGTTAAAAATGGCATGGGAATTGTTGGTTGGGTCGTGGACAACTGTGAACCAATTATCGTTGAAGACTGCTCAAAAGATAGCCGTTTCTCTAAAGCGATGGACAAAAAGATCGACTTTGTCACAGAAACGATGATTACTGTCCCACTTCAAGTGAAAGGGGAGAGCATTGGAGCGATTCAAATTATCAACAAAAAAAATCGAGGTCATCTATTTGATCAAGAGGATCTGGATCTAATGACTCTCTTTGCTGCCAGCTCAGCGATGTATATTAAAAATGCCCGTCTCTTCTCAGCAGAGAAAAAGGCAAAAGAGCTATCAGCACTAATTGAAATCAGCAAGGAGATTGTCTCCACACTCGATTTAGACTGTGTCTTAATGTCAGTAGTAAACCTTGCTTCCAACATTATCCCCTATCAACGAGCAGCCATATCATTAGAAAAACGGGGCGATGAAGGGGTCTATCAACTACGAGCAATTAGTGGTGAAAATCAGGTCGATTGTGATCTGGAGGAAAACAGTAAATTATCGATTCTGCATAACCTAATGGCACAAAACAGCTCACAAATTCATGTTAATGATCGTGAAGCTTATCTGCAAACTGATGGCTCAATTGAACAGCTAAAAGATTATATGACTAAGTATCAACTACAGTCATTCTGGGGACAGGTTTTCGAGGATGACCAGGGAATGCTGGGAATCATCACCATGGAATCGGATGAAACCAATATGATCATTGAGTCCCGGCAAGAGCTGCTCTCAATTTTGGTCGCCCAATCAACGGTAGCGCTACGAAATGCCAGCCTATACAACACGATACCTAGTAGTAACATCCTAGGAAAAATGAAGGAGGGCCCCTTAAACACCCTCTTTCATTTAAATAAGGTCCCTCCACTCAAGCTGATAAAGTATGCCTCTGTGATGATTGCGATTGTGTTAAGCCTAATTTATCTGCCAATGCCATATAATATCTCGTCTAACATTGAGATCCTACCTGTCACGAATACACACTACTCCTACACAAGTGGGCGAGTACAAAAGGTGCTGGTCCAAGAGGGGCAGCACGTTAAAAAAGGAGATCTGCTAATTGAACTGGATGTGGCCAGCCAAATTGTCGAACTAAGAAAAAAGGAAGCCAATCATGCTAAAGTTATCACCGAGATGCTGAAGGCTCGCAGTGAAGACCGGATCGCTGACTACAAAATAAAGGAGCGTGAAAAATTCTCTATTGATGCTGAGATTGAACTACTTCAGATGAAAATCAGTAGCTCAAAAGTTGTAAGTTCCAGCGATGGGGTAGTTATCAGTAACAATCTAGATGATCTAATCGGTATGCCAGTTAATTTTGGGCAGGAGCTAATCAAGGTAGGTAACACCAAACAGCTCTATGTCCAATTTGAGGTACCAGAAGATGATCTCTCATTTATTCATGAGGGACAAGAACTTAAGTTTAAAGTTTTTAGTCTCCCCTCCCACAGTTTTGGCGAAGGAATCAAGATCAAATCAGTTGCCGGTGAGGCTCGTCCACTAATGGAGGGAGATAAGGATAAGTACTTTTTTGCCAAAGCGATGATTAACTACCAAAAGGATAGCACCAAACTACGGGCCGGAATGACAGGACGAGGAAAAATATACTCCGACTGGCAACCGGTTGGTTTTGTACTGTTTAACCGTATTTTCCGCTTTATTACAATGGAACTACTCTTCTAGTTGAGCTTAACATTGACCATGGTTCCAGGCTTTAGACGATAGGCTCCCTGCTTGCTGCGAGGGTTGGGAAGATTTAATCTAACCCTAACGGTGCCACTGGTTTTATCAACCACTGGAGCAATATAAGAGATCATTCCATTAAAGCTATCCTTAGCGTCCAGCTCAGTTGTAAATAATAACCTTTGCCCCTGCTTCAATTTTGATGCCGCCTTAGCTGCAATATCTAACTCAATAATCAACTTGCCTAGATTAATTACCTCAAATATTTTCTCTCCACTACCGACCATCTCTCCCCTCTTGATAAATTGTTTGGTCACCACTCCTGAGATGGGAGAGACTACTTTAGTGCTCCTTAAATTATAACTTTTCAGCTCAAAAATGGTCTTCTTTTTCAAGTAGATATTTTTCTTTTGTAAAATCTCTTCTGAGGAGACAAATTTTTTCAACTGTTTGGTCTTTAAGTAGTCTTTCTCAGCTGTTTTATACTCCACACCCGCCAAGCGATGTTCTAAAACCTCCTGTTCATCATCTATTACCGCCAAAACATCTCCGGCTTTAACCTGCTCCCCCTCGATAACCAACAACTTTACAATTTCACCCTGACTCTTAGACTTGATTAGTGACTCATCTTCTCCGGCCAAAACTCCAGTCACCAATTCAGCCTGCGCGCCAGTAATTGATAGAAAACAGCAAAGTACAATTAATTTCAAAAGATGTTTTTTAATTAGCATATTATAATCCTAGAAGAATAGATCCATGCGCAACACTCCGGCCAGTTTTACGCCTATAAGTTGTACCATCGGAAGTCGTCTTCCAATAATTTTCGCCTTTCCTGCCATCCCCGGGCGAAGATCACCAGGGTTGGTTACTTCGATCTCAGCTAAATATTTTTTTAGTTTAGGATTTGTAGGGTCACTAATACTGATTTGACGAATTTTTTCCACTGTTCCTTGATAGGTGGTATAGGGCTTGGCATGCAGTTTAAATTTGAGCGGCTGACCAGATTTCACAAAACGAATTTCCTGCTCGCCAATCTCCACCACTGCTTTTAAACGTTCAATCCCCAATACTTTAAATATCTCATCCCCCTCTTTAAAGTAGCTATTTAACCGCCTGAGTTGCTGGTTAAATGAGAGGATTGCTCTTCCTTTGTCCCGTTCTGAATACTTTAGCAATAGAGATGATAGCTGTAGATCTTTCTGCTTAAGACTCATCTTTTCGGCAGCAATCTCCTTGCGCAAATTATCCACCTGTGCCCGATCTTCCACGAGGCTTTTGCGTAATTTAGCCTCTAATTTTTTCACTTTCCAGTCAGTAATTTTCCGATCATAGGGAAGAGAGATATTCTCAATTCGGGCAATCTTATCTCCGGGTCCAACCAAGTTACCATCGAGCTTGTAGATCTCAACCATTTTACCACTTGCTTGGGCACGAACAACTCTGGTGAATTCCGGATCTAGCGAACAGTCACCGTAAATATTATAGTTAACCGGAATCGCCAATAGCATCAAACCGAAAAAAAAGGCGATTCCCATTAAAAGCCGATTTCTCTTTTTCTGAAAAAATGAGATATTTCGCATGTACCAAGTTGCTAGAAATTTTCCACTACTAGTAACATACCCTCCAAATATTTTCCAACCGACCCAAAGAGAGATGAGAAAGCCAGTACCATAAAAATAGTCAATTAATAGCCCTTGGGCCATCTTAAACAGACCGGTTAACAGGCCCACCATCCAGAAGAAAGAGCAGATTGCATAGCCCAGTAGTATTTTCTTATCTCTGGTGGTCGCGGCATAATCTTCTTCCGGCATACCAAACAAGTACCTTTTAGTTAGATATTTAAGGTAGTCAAAAGAGTCTACTTTGAGGTTGGGGACACCAGTCAAGTCAGAGAATAGATAGTAGCCATCTAACTTAATTAGAGGGTTAAAATTAAATAGAACGGTAGAGATTGAGCAGATAGTCATTACTTGAAAACTAACCAGATGAATCATAGTATTAGGGTTGGTCAACCACCAAATGTAGGCGCAGATAGAGCCGATGAAAAATTCTATATAGCCACCAGCGATAGTAACCATAATCTGTTTCCATTTTTTATCAAATAGCCAAGCATCATTGACGTTGCAATAGAGACAGGGCTGAAAAAATAGTAGCAGAAAACCAATTTCGTGTACTTCTCCACCATAACGCTTACAAGTCAATCCATGACCAAATTCATGAATAGCGATCGTAGCGTAGATAGTCACCCATAGAATAACCATATTTACAAATGACATCTGATTAAAGGAGAAGAGGTCTCGCATTCCACTCTCAAACTCACTCCAATGAGAGAGAATGATAATCACTGCTCCCAGCATTATCAGAGAAGAGAAAATAACAAACCCTCTGGTCCAGATCCACCAGATTTTATCAATGTACTTATCAAATAGTTTGTCTGGATCAATCACCGGAAAACGCTTGTACATCAAAGAGCCCTTTTTGGCCAAAAGCTGACTTTTACGACTCTCTTTCATCTTTTCTACCAGCATAACATTGGTATCTTTTTTGGATTTCTCCAACAGATTCATCTCATCTAAAGAACCCTTAAAATCTTCAACCGTTTGCAAGTCAATTGGATCTAGAGTATGAGAGCTATTGAATTTTTCAACCATCTCCTGCATCGTTGATCTACTATCAAACAGTTCAATAATTTTCCACTCTTCGTGATCAAAACGGAAGAACTGATCTTTTAGCGGATCTTTGACCACATAATTGATGCGATCCACCTGCTTCATACGTGAAATTTTAAGATCATGGCGCAGTCGTGGACGTAGAACAACATCCTCATCGTAATTTGAATTTCCCCGAATATCACTCATTATAGTTAAAGCACCCACTATCTCTGATTTAGCATATATCTTATCGAACCTTTGACATTTAAGGGGGACTTTTTTTAGGGGAAATAATGGCAAATCTAAGTTATGATTGGTGATGAAAAACCTGACATACCTGACTTTTATTATCGGATTGTTTCACCAGCTCTTGGCCGCACCGGCCCCGATCACTGTTCGCGAACTGGCACTTGCAACACTAAAAAATAACTTTGATCTCAAGCTATCCAAGATAGCAATCGATGAAAAGAAGACTGTTATTGAGCAGGAGATTGGTGACTATGACTACCGACTTAGCTCCTCTCACTCCCGTGCAAAAAACAATACTCCCTCCTCATCCTCGCTTGATGGTGCCGGAAATGCCTCTTCGGTCAAAAGCAGTTCGACCTCCTCTTCATTAACCCTGGCCAAGAAGTTTAATACTGGGACTGAGATATCTATTCCCTATAACGTTACAATTACCAAATCAAACTCTACTACTCGGACAATTGCTAAAACCTATGAGCCCTCCTTGACACTCTCAATAACACAACCACTACTTAAAGGATTTGACGCAACCTATGTCGCACGTGATATTGAAGAGGCGCGGATGGATGTGGAGATCGAGCAACTCAAGAACTTGGAAGCGATAAACAAAAAGCTACAGGAGGCACTGGAACTATACTTTGATACAATTCTTAAGCACGAGCAAATTGGAATTCGTAGAACAGGTAGTAAAAATGCCAAACAAAATATGGCATTTATTACTGAAAAACATCGGCTCGGCAAAGCTTCACAGATCGAGTATCTTGAGGCAAAAACAGCATTTCAAAAGACTGAAGATTCACTATTAACAGCACAAATAGACTATCAAAATATACGAGATCAACTGGCGCTACTAGTATTTGGTGATTCCAATCACCAAATTGATTTTATCAACATCTCTCAGCTTTTACACAACCTCCCTCCCTTGATCGCCAATCAAGAGGTAACAGAGCTAATTCAGCAAGCAATTACTGATCGAGACAAAGTTAAGCGATACCAATTAACACTCGCCAAGGCGGGATTTAAGTTGGCCAATGCTGTACGCGACCGTCTACCTGACCTAGACCTGGCAGCAGATCTGACCCATAAAGGGCTCGGTAGTTCACTCTCCTCAGCCAATCGCCATTTAACCGATGGACGCTACCGCTCTTGGAATACCTCTTTAACCATCAGTAAGCCTTTAATGGCATATGCCAGTACTGCTTACTGGCAGCAACAAAAGCTGAAACATCAACAAGAGATGATTCGCATGGAGCAGGCAAGACGGGATGTACGGCTAGAGGTACAAAAATCTCTAAGAAAACTGGCCAGTGGCAAGATTCAGATTAAGGCATTTAGTGCTGCATTGGCAGCTGAAGAGAAGAAGTATGCAGAGCTTAAGATACGTCATCAACAGGGAAGGGTCTCTACCTACGAGTTAAACCAAGGACTCCAAGCAGTGCAAAATACCGAGGTATCACTACTTAAGGCAAAAGTTGGCCATATAAAAAATTACTACGCTAAAGCATCGGCCACTGGTAAGTTGCTATCAATGATTGGAGTCTCCATTAACAGGTGACTTGTATAATTTTCCATTTAACGCCATCAACTGATTATAAGTCTGCCCCAGTTTAACCAATTTGGAGTTACGTTCCTGGGATATCTTTAATAGATCCTGTTGTGCTTGAGCTAACTCCAAAGACGATACATGCTGTAACTTGTACTGCTCAAGTTTAAACTCTAATAGGGCGTGTGCCACCTCTCGTTGTCCATCAATTTGGGCCAGCCCCTCTTCTAACTTCTTCATCTCGGCCCTAGTAGAGCGCCATTTCTGCAATTTTTGGCGAAAAAGAGATCTACGAGTAGTGACTGCTTTTCTTAGTCGCGCCTGTTTTGCTGCAACACTTCCAAGCGCTTGGTGATTACCAAATATCCAACTGAAATTAAGTGCAACTTCCCAGTTAAAATAACGATTGGTTGCGACTTGGTCAAATGCAGTAGCTGCCTCACTTCCTAGTCCACTATTAGAGAGCGCTATTTCCAAATCTAGCTCCGGCAATAAACCATTTTTTGCCTCAAACAACTCCACCTGTCTCTCTCGATAACCAATCTTCTCCACAATAATGGACGGCAGATGACCCAGATCCATCGGAGCGAAGGGAGATAGGGGGTGACGGTCAGTAAGTGTGACCTTTGGTAAAATAGTTGTTGTGCCGGCAATGTGTGGCGGAAAAATCTCTTTTTGTAGCAGTATATCCTGATTATATGCTTTTAACTTGGCCACTTCTAAAAGCCCCACCTTTTTCTGATAGAGTGCCTGTGAGTTTAAGTAATCCACTCGGCTTAACTTCCCAGTTTTATAGCGCGCGTGATCAAAATCGAGAATCGACTTTGAATACTCCATATCCCGCTCTTTTAACTCCACCTCTTTCCTTAACTCATAGAGCTTAAGCAGATACTCCAATGCCTTTAAGACACTCTGATCTAGCCGGTCTGCCAGTTTGGCTTGATACTTCTCCTGCTTTAATAGTGCCAGATTATAATCAGTAGTGTTCACACTCTGACCACGCCCTTTTAGCAGCGGTATATTTAAACTCAAAGATGCACCCATCTGCTTTCTCTGGGTAAAAAGTGTCGTAGCAGAACTGGTATCATACTCTAAAAACTGGATGCTCATATCCAGCTCTACTCCATTTTGAAACAGTCTGGTTGCCCCCACCGATGGGCCGAAGGTGCTCTGACGATATGACTGGTTCTCATAGATAGAGGCGGAAGGAAGATGTTCACTTTTCTGCCCTATATTTACCGAAAGATTCCAATCAAATGGATAGAGTGATGCTGGAATTTCACTCTTGGCCAACGCGAGGTTGATACGTGCAAGCTCCACTCGGGTACTATTATTCACTACCAGCTCAACTACTTGCAATGAATCCAAGTATTGAATGTTTGCAGCGACTGCAAATGAAAGCAACAGAGTTGTCAAAAGAGTAACGTGCCTAATTATCACCATCCCAACCATTATAGCAAAAAAAACGGGGAAGATTACCCTCCCCGTTCTTTATGCCTTTTTTTCCGCCTACAACTGGTTCACGGTCAGACCGCGAAACCTAGATTTC
Source organism: Bdellovibrionales bacterium (assembly GCA_018646675.1). GTDB lineage: Bacteria > Bdellovibrionota > Bacteriovoracia > Bacteriovoracales > Bacteriovoracaceae > JABGUH01. The sequence continues at coordinate 92,556 of JABGUH010000040.1, forward strand.
ACTCTCTAACTAGTTTTGATAGTTAGGCCCGTCTGGGTTGTAGTTAGGATCTTGGTATTGATCGTGATGCTCGCCACCGTCCATAAAGTCCGCAGACTCGGCAGAGATAACGAAGCTACCATTCTCAAAGTACTGAGTATCATCTGGCAGATCAATGGTGAATGATCCATCCGTACCAATATTAATTGGATCCGGAGCAAACTCATTAACCCAATTGTTGGCCATATGAACTGTGCTGCTGTCAGCATTCCACTCCATTCCCTCTGCCAAATTAACCGTCATCGACCCATTATCATTTAGGGTATAGTCAATCCCGGGAGGGATCTCATCGCTATGCATATCCCCCGCCGGGAAGGTTAAGCTATTAGCATCAGCGTTGTAAGTAGTTCCCTCGGGAACACCAATGTTCATCGTACCATCACCATTAAGTTGCACCTCTTCTGGAATATCCTCTCCTAAGTGCTCCATCGCTTGGTCATGACTAAAAGTGATCGTTCCTGCTTCACCATTAACCACGATACCTTCAGGTGGCTCAACAGTTACCGACCCGTCTGGATTTGATGATGCCCAGTCCGGTCCACCATCATTTGCGTAGTCTGGTTCTGGATGCTCCATGAATTCAGCCTGATGCTCGGGGATGGTACAAGAACCATCATCATAGTAGTAGGTATCCGACGGCATGTTAACAGTACAATTACCTTCAGTATCAAATTGACATGGCTCGGGAGTTACCTCATTGGTCCAGTAGTTGTCCATATGTACTTGGCCAGCATCAGCATCATATTGTATTCCATCTGGAATAGTTACCACAACAGAACCATCAGGATTAACAGTATATTCAATCTGATTTGGAATCTCAGCCGGGTTCATCTCTCCAGTAGGAAAGGTTAAGCTGCCGGCAGCTGGATCGTAACTTGTCCCCTCTGGTAGGTCGACGCTCATAGTGCCATCTGGATGAAAATGCATCCCATCATCAACATAGTTATCAAAATTCTCATGAATATACTCGGTACTCATCTGACAAGTTCCGGCATCGCCATTAAAAGTCATTCCATCATTGGCCGGAACAGAGTAAGAGCCATCAGGGTTGCACTCAAACATCTCACAACCGTTGACCATTGGAGGTTCAGGATTCTCCATAAAGTCACAGGAGTACTCCGGCACAGTACATGATCCGTCCTCATGCCACTCAGTTGTGTTTGGCATCTGCACTTCATAGTGTCCGTCGGGATAGATCTCGACCGGCTCTGGAGTCAACTCGTTAGTCCAGTAGTTATTAAAGTGAACCTCACCGCTGTCTGCAAGATAATCTACTCCAGCGGGAAGTGTAACCGTTACACTGCCATCCTCTCCTTGAGTAAAGTTAAACTCAGGAGGAACATCATCAACACCTGGCCCCTCCGACCCTACAGGAAAACTTAGCGTGCCACTAGTGGCATCAAAACTTATATCATCCGGCAGTTTTATATTCATCGTGCCATCTGGATTAATTGTAACATCCTCAGGTATGTGCTCCTCAAACTCAGTTTGAGCAAACTCATGATCAAACTTCACCATATTGTCTTCAGGGTAACAGTTACACTCCTCGGGAGGATGAAAAGTATATGAGCCATCTGGATTATACTCACTCCAAGTAACATCAGCGACATAGTTGGGGGCATCATGCTCGACAAAATCTAGATCTTCTGAGGGAATTGATAATGTCCCATCTTGATAGTACTCCGTGGACTCTGGCAGAGCGACTACCATAGTACCGTCATCTGCCATATGCATATTATCAGGCAGCATCTCGTTGGTGGTAAAATTATCAAAAGTAACACTATTGGCATCAGAATTATAATCGCACCCATCCGGCATAGTCGCGGTCATCGATCCATCAGGATTGATGTGGCCATCGATATTATCTGGCAGCTGCTCGATCGAGAACTCACCAGGAGGTACTGTTACATAATTGTAATCCACATTGTAGTCGCATCCCTCAGGTAGGGTGTACTCCATTGTTCCTTCTGTTGTAAAATTAACGTTATCATCTATTGGCATAATCTGCTCAATTGCATCTGTTTGGATAACAGCAATGCCTCCCGAAACATCTACCCCTTCAGGAGGAGTAAAGGTACACGATCCATCTGGGTTATATTCTGCGCAATCCATCTGATCAATATACTCAGGTGGAGGTGCATCCATAAAGGTGGCCGCTTCTGGTTCCATCGTAATAGTACCATCATCATTATATTCGACTCCGTTGTCTGGAAGAGTAACATCCACTGATCCATCAGGATTAATCGATACATTGTCTTCAACCAGTATATTAGCAATCTCATTTGAGAAGTTAACTGTCCCAGCATCGGCATTGTACTCCATCCCATCGGCAGGCATCGGAACTGCAATCGATCCATCTGGCGCTGCATAAGCCTCAAACTGCTCTGGAATTTTTTCTAACTCCACACTCTCAGCAGGAAGAATCATCGCATTTAATCCTTCGGAATAGGTTGAGCCCTCAGGAAGTTCAACTGTCATACTACCATTGCTCTCAATCGTAACATCATCACCCAAGGGCAACTCTTCATTGGCAACTTCAACGGGGAAGTTGGCAACACCATCATCAATTGTCACTCCTTCAGGAGGAGTAATAGTAAAGGTGCCATCGGCATTTGATTCAACCCAATCCGGCTCGGCCCAAGTCTCACCCTCTCCAGCATCATGACTATACTGCTCGTCCCCTTCATAAAACTCATCTTCACTGTCAGCTTCCATCTGGGGGCCATCTTCCCCATCAGCTGGTGCCGGCTCACCATCAGTTTCATAACTGGCAGTATCAGCACTCTCATCTAGATACTCTCCACCGGAGGTACCGGAGCTACCAGTTGTTCCCGCTTCAGTCTGAGTCTGCTCAACAGCACCTTCACTGCTATCTGCTTGCTGATCTACACTGGTATCAATCGATTCTGCCATCCCAGGATCGACTAAGCCTCCCCCCACCATACCTGGGGCAATTCTCTCTTCAAGCTTCTTGGATTTAAGTTTTCTTGTACTCGCTTTATTTTCTGGTTTTTTTGCGGCCATAATTTACTCTCCTTAACCTTACGTCGTAAAAGTGGTATCTCTGTTAAATATTGAGGATCAAATTTATATGTCTGTTTAAAATCTCACAATGCTTTAGTGTAGAACGTTGATTCTAGCACCATTGGTCGGAGCTTCAAGTAAAAACATTAGGTAAATTAGGACGCTGGCAACATCGAGAATAGACTGGTCACTAAGTAATGATAACCAAACAATTGAACAATAAAACAACTATTTTGTTCAACTATTTTGCCCATCATATTGCAGGAGTAATCATTATGCTGCCAGCAAAAATAATATAAAAGTAGATCGCTTTAGTTTACTACCCTTGAATATCTAAAGGGGAAATCCTCTCGCGCTAGCGAGAGGAGGAGTCAAGCTTGTTTAAAAAATCAACCGGCAGTGGAAAGAAAGTGGTGCTTTTATTATCACCACTGGAGATCTCCTTCATGGTATCAAGGTAACGCAAGACAATAGCATTCTTTTGCTTACCTAATATCTCAGCTGCCTCCGCTAGCTTAATTGATGCTTCCAGTTCCCCTTCAGCTGAAATAACTTTTGCCCGCTTGTCACGCTCTGCCTCAGCCTGCTTGGCCATCGCCCGCTGCATCTCAATTGGTAGATCAATTGCCTTCACTTCGACTGCGCTAACCTTTACTCCCCATGGCTCAGTTTGGTCATCTAAAATGGTTTGCAATTTTGCGTTAATCTCATCCCGCTGAGATAATATTTCATCCAACTCAAATTGTCCGATAACCGAACGAAGAGTAGTTTGAGATATCTGTCCTGTCGCCAGTAAAAAATCCTCCACGGCCACGATTGAAAGTTCCGGATTGTTGACACGAAAGTAGACTACTCCATTTACTTTCAAAGTAACATTATCTCGAGTGATGATATCCTGGGAGGGAATATCCATCGTGACTGTACGCAAGTCCACTCGTCGCATTTTTTCCAAACCTGGGATCAAGATAATCAATCCCGGGCCCCTTACTCCAGTAAACCTTCCAAGACGAAAGACCACTCCCCGCTCATATTCATTCAGAATTTTAATCATACTAAAAAGTAGTACCAATATAATAATGATAAATGGAAATGGCAGAACAGAAAGAAACATAGTAACTCCTTCGATTGGTTATAATTAATCTATATGGTCAAGGTCATTTGGCTCTTATCCTCGCCAGTAATAATACAATACTCTCCTGGATTAACTCTCTTGTTTGAAACTGCTTTCCAGATCTCACCTTTCAGTTTTACCTGATAGACATAACAGTAGTCACTGTTATCAAGTTCCTCAAGTAATGAGATGATACAACACTCCTTTCCGAGGTGGGTAAAAAAATCTCTTCCCTGCTTTTTACCTTTAATGCGATCTCGATAAAGAAAAATACCGAGAAACATTACTACCAAAGATACTGCCGCCACCGTCGAATAGACCAGAGAGCGACTAACTTCGATATAGACATCATCTGTGCGATAGAGAAAAAGTGATCCCGTCAGTAACGCGGCCAACCCCGCAAGGGATAAAATTCCATAACTGGTAATGTAGATCTCCATAATTAGCAGTACCATCGAAAGCAACATCAACCCTAACGCCCCTAAGTTAAGGGGCAAGACCTGAAATCCAATCGCAGCTAATATTAGTGCGATGGTTCCCAGGCTGCCGGCGATCAGAGATCCTGCCACTTGAAACTCTAGGTAGATTAGTGCCGCTCCGGCCAAAAATAGAATATAAGCAGTGTTAGGGTCACCCAAGATATTTAGCAGCCTCTGGCCTAAATCCATTGGATGAATAGTTATTTGAGGAGCATCTAACTCTAATTTTACTACTCTTCCTCGAATTGCGACCTCTGCCCCTTTAAGTGACTTAAATAGGGACTCATTACTAGTAACAATCCGATTTATAATTCCAGATTTCTCTGCTTCCCGAGCATTATAAGAGGCTGCTTCCGAGACCATCTTACCAAAGAGTTTACCATTTCTACCTCTCGCTTCACTTAGACTAGTGACCAGAGCAGTCAGATCATTAACCACCTTGCTCTTCATATCCTTACTGGCAATATCTTTGCCCATCTCCACCGGAGTAGCTGCTCCAATATTTGTCCCTTCAGACATAAACAGTAGGTGTCCACCACTGGCAATAATCGCTCCAGCACTTGTCGCAGAGGCTCCCTCAGGTGTTATCCAGATAACCGTCGGCAACGAGCTGCTACCGATTGTAGCCAAAATCTTTTTGGTCGAGGAGACCAAGCCACCTGGCGTATTAAGCTTTATCAGAACAAGATTAAATTTATCACGCGTAGCTTGGGCATATCCAGACTTGATATAACTTAACGTTCCGGGATTAATTGAGGAGTTAATGGTTAACTCTAATATCTTACTTACCGGATAGGAAGTTACCTCTCCCCCTATTACTATAAAAGGGAGAAAAATGGCCATCCAAAGTGCCAAAAAGAGGTTAATGTGATCACGATAAGTATTCACCGTTGAGTATTAAAGAACAGGAGAGCACCATTTTGCAAGCACCAAGCAAAAAAAAAGTGATTAGGGCATCGTTACTTAATCCAGTTAGTGATCAGCAAGTCGATCTACTGCCTGATACTCTTTTAGTACTGACACCATCAGCTGATGACACCGGTGATAAGATTGAACTAATGGGCAATGAAGAGGAATTAGCTAGTTACCTACACCCAAAAAGCGAATATCAGATAGTTGATCTGCGAAATTATATACTTATTCCGGGATTAATTGACCTTCATTTTCACTGGGTTCAGGATGCAGTCCGATCTGCCCCCAAAGAGTCACTGCTTGAGTGGTTAAAGAACCATACCTGGCCAACCGAAGCGAAATTTGCCGATCTAGATTATTCCCAACTAAGCGCCGCGAAATTCTCCGCTGAATTAATTAAGAATGGAACGATGGCAGGGTGTTGCTACTCTTCAATCCATGACCATACGATTGATCACATTAAGAATAGCTTTGTTGGAGATTTTATCGTTGGGACTGTAATCATGACCATCAACTCTCCTGACTATCTGACTCAGGACCCAGATGAAGTGATACGAGTGGTGACTAAACGTTGCCAACAACTGCAAGCGGAGTACGCTGTCACACCACGCTTTGCACCGACGGTAGACCCTGCGACCCTAACTGCCATTGGTGAAAGTGCCATGAAGAATGGGTCATTTATCCAAACCCATCTTGCAGAAACTAAAGATGAGATTGATTATGTACTCTCAATTTTTCGTCAGTTTCCACTTTTTAGTGATGTTAACAGCTATACCGATATCTATCATCGCTGCAAGCTTCTCACTCCGAAAACAATTATGGGACACGCGATCCACTTAGATGAAAGTGAGTGGCAACTGCTGGCCCAAACTGGTACTGCTATCGCCCACTGTCCAACATCTAATGCCCCACTCAAAGAACTTGGCCTAGGCTCAGGGCTCTTTAACTATCAAATGGCAGATCACTACAATATCAAGTGGGGTCTCGCCTCCGATATTGGTGCTGGCCCCCACCTCTCAATGTTTGATGTAATTCGCTCTTTCGTAGAGCAAAATAGAAGAGCTGGTCTCAACCCAACTTACACTCAAGGACTCTTTCGTAGCACTCTAGCCTCAGCTGAAATAATGGGCCAAAAAGATCTACTGGGTAGCTTCGCTCCTGGGAAATGGGCCAACTGGTTAATGCTCTCTGGTCCCAACTTAAACTCTAAACTAGATGGAGAGGGAGTTCTATCCAGCTTAATTGGCAATAAGCAGCAATCGCGATCGGACTTCTATCAACTGATTCAGGGCCGCTACTACCGTGGAAAGATGATTGGATAATTTTTTTACTACTTTTAAATAAGATAACGTGGCTTGTCACAAGAAGTTTATTTTTTTCCACCCCTGTATCTTTCCTATTTTGTGAAGTATATTCTTTTGTATTGAACGAGAACATAAGGGAGGATTCGTTAATGCGAAGCTTCATAAATATAGCTAAATTGATTCGAAGTAAAAGATTGGGCCATCCTAAGCGATACTCTCAATCTGAACTGTCCCATCTACTTGGTTACAAAAATGGACAATTCATCAGCAATGTTGAGCGGGCACTTTGTAATATCCCTTTAAAGATGTTGCCAAAGGTTACTGATATTCTGGACATTACTAAAGATGAAATTAAGCAAGCGATCCTAAAAGATCATGCCCATACTCTTGATAACTATCTAAATGCAGACACTCCAAAACTATCTCCGACCGCTCAACAAAATAGTGCGGAGGAGTCAATGGTGATTGGGGAGTAGCCCTCTACCGAATAACAGCGATGCAACAAAAGTTTAGCAGAGTAACGATTAGTTCTAGTGCCGTTCTATTGGTACATCGATTAATATTGGTTATCAGGATCGCTCTTTTTATCCCCTTAAGGATTACTACTCCCCTATCTTGGCAACTGAAAAACCGAAAAAAATTCGAAGATAAAAACCTTAGTGATCCAGCGTCCTGCTCCTTTAAAATGAGCGGCTTACAGGCGGATGTCACCTTTCACATCTCAAGTGAGGGGGAGCTAGAACAAGTACGTCCATTGATTGACTATTATCTTCAAAAGGGCAACCGCTTGGAGATCATTTATAGCTCCCCTAGTGTTGAACATCGATGTCAACAGATCTACTCAACTCATCTGGCTCAAATTCGTCTTCTAAGACTTCCACTGCTCTCATACTTCCCTGTTTCATGGTGGGGCGGTCAATCTCTGGCCGATTGGATATCGTCTAACAAGCTAATCATGTGCCGATACGATTTTTACTCCGAACTGCTGCTATTCATGCAACGTTCAACTATAACCACAATATTAGTCTCTGCCACCCTCAAAGGAAAAATTCATAAATTACAAAAGAGAGAGTACTGGTGGTGGAGAGTATACTGGCGCGGAATCTATTCCCAGTTCTCTCGCATTATTGTAGCAACTCCTCAAGATGAAGAGTATTTTTATCAGCTTGGTATCACTACACACCCACTCCAGAACTTTGATTTTCGTATCATACAGGTCGCCTCTAGAATTATGAACTCTGCAAGCACAATAAAGAAGACCCCAATGCAAAGCTTGATTGAATATTTGGAGCAGAGTATCCCACATGAACAAAGAGTGTTAGTGGGTAGTGCTTGGCCGATAGAGATGGATATTCTCGCTTCACGCCCATTAGTGGAGCAGATTATTGCCGGCAACTTACAGCTAACCATTGCTCCTCATAATTTGTCCTCCGAATCGATTACAACAATTATCAACTCAATACGAACATATTTAGGTCCTGAAAATCCTATCTATATATTTACCCCACAAATGTCCGAGCAAGAGCAACACTCCGTTATACAACAGTTGCAAGATAGACCTGGCCCAGTTATCACTACCGTGCCTGCAATTTTATGCGAACTATATATCTACTACGGCCATGTTTTAGTTGGAGGAGGACATGGAAGATCTATCCACTCCCTACTGGAACCATATTTAGCTGGAGCGAACCTTTTTTGCGGACCTAAGACATTTCGCTCTACTGAGTACGATATTGTAAAAAAACACTCATCCCCCTTTATAACTGTTGTCGATTCCCTACCAGACTTCTATCATTTGCTTAAACCGATTCTAATCCGAAACTCAGATAGAGCTTTTCGACAGGAACTAATCTGCCAACACCAAGAAAAATTCCCACTGATCGCGGCAGAATTTTTAGGAGAGTAGGTGTTATCAAAAAAAATTGATCACATGGTCGCTGGTTGTAACTATCTCTCCCTTATATTTGGCTTGGTTGCACTGGATCGAGAGCAGAGCTGCTTGATTCTCGATGACACTCGTTTTGGACTTGACGAGGAGAACCTTACCTCAATCGACCAGATTAAAGTTGAGCTACTACGCACGATTGGAGAAAAGTATGCGCTGGCCCCCCTGCAGAACATAGAACGATACCTTGTTCCCCATCCACTATATATTCTGCAAAATAACATGCATCTACGACTAGGAAGAACTCCCTGGGAGAACATTCAAGAGATCCGGCGTAAAATCAGCTCTATTATAAAATGGCCCTCTGCCTCTCTTCCAACAGAGCAAGAGGGAGATGAGCAGAATTTTAATCGTATCTATATTGAGATTGCCGACCTTGCCGCCAAACAGATTTTCAGTAAATCGGAAAGAGACGGTGATAACAATCACCTCTCTACCCTACTGACAAATCCTGATCTCCCTTTCGGCAGAGAAGTGGCCAAGCTGGAAAAAGCAATCATGCATTATGGAATGGATTGGCTAAACTATGGACAATTTGCCAGCTTGATAAACTCAACATCTTCACATCTTATGGGCATGCCACTCTATCCACCCCATAGAGACAACCAAACAATAAGAATCTTACACGCTTACGCTCTACTCTCTCCCATCTACCAGCTAGACACCTTATCTCTAACCAATGACCTGATGAAGCAGTTTGTCCTGAGTGGTGGTATTCATAAAAAAAGTAAAATTAAAAGTAGCGCTATTCATCGTCAACGAGTCTGGGCATTAGAGCTAGATAGCTTTGATGGTCTCTATCATCCAGAATATCTCCACCTTTTTGACAGTAATCTGAGTCAAACACCTTTCTCCTTTGCCAAAGAGCTACCATCTTACGAGTCAGTAATCGTTTTAAGTCACTATCATGACCTATCAATCAGGCTCCCCCCCAATGGTGAGCATATTCTCTTGGATCAACTCTCTTGGGATGGGGGTGGCAACTACCCACTAACAACATTAACGTTCCCCACCAATTCATCTATCAAAGCTTGCTGTTATCTGCCATATCGCAAGGGACGAAAAATAGACTTTATCCAACCAAAGTTGTCGGCCATGCTCGACCAGCTACTCTGGAAAAATTGGGGGATACCTTCAAGTAAGCTAAAGTCCCGTTCTATCTCTCCTGCCAAAAAAGCTATTCCCCAACGCCACAAATTTTGCAACGAGTTGCCACAAGTCATTGAGATCTCACCGGCCAACCTGGTTAAAAGTGATCCCCTAATTAACTGTTTTTATCATGGCCCCTTGGCCAACCTAACTCTTGGCAATACTTCATTACTACTAGAAACTCTAACTTCTATATAACTCGAAGTTAGAATCTGACCAAACTATTACCTTGATTTTACTATTCGAACTGTTCACAATCTAGGTATTATAAAGGTAGTAATTTATAGTCTAGGGAGTTAAGACTGCCACTTATAACACGAACAGAAAAATTATTGACTGAGCAGGGGCAGACGGCCGTCGAGTATGTGCTGATGCTACTGGTAGTCTCTGCGCTGGTCAGTGGACTTATGGGACGAGTTCGCGATTGGCTACTGCAGGATATTAAAGATTGTAAACAGAGCTCCAGCTCTCTAACCTGTCGAGTAAATAATCAATTCACTATGCTAGAAAGAAATAAATTCCGATACTTCCCCCTGCGCCGCTAAATTATAACTTCAAGTGCAAATAATGGAGAGATAGAAAATGTCTAACTCAAAAGCAAGAAAACATGCCAAACAAACAGCATCTCACCGAATCCCTTGCGGATTTACACCTAAAGATCAATATACTTCCCATCCAAATATTAGCGATTATTTTGGGGCCAACGTCTTCGACTTTAATAAAATGGATAGCATCCCTTCCGCACTAAAAGAGCGAATGATTGAGGTTTCTCAAAGTGGACAACAACTCAGCCGTGAACATGCCGAAATTATCGCAAAAGCAGTAACCATTTGGGCAACCAGCAATGGTGCCACCCACTTTTGCCACTGGTTTCAACCTTTGACTGGGGGAAGTGCAGAGAAACACGATTCATTTTTATCTTTGAATAGTGAAGGCAAACCGATTAATAAGCTGCACGTGATGCAACTGATCCAAGGAGAGCCCGATGCCTCATCATTTCCCCATGGTGGCGGACGTAGCACTTTTGAGGCCAGAGGCTACACCTCCTGGGACATCTCCTCACCGATGTTTCTACAAGAAGGAGAGAGCGGGAAAATCCTCTGCATTCCAACAGCATTTGTCTCCTATACTGGAGAGGCTCTTGATATTAAGACCGGTTTATTACGAAGTAATGCTGTACTAAGTGCTGAAGTGGTTAAATTTCTACACCAGCTAGGCAAATCTGATGTCGACAAGGTAACAGTAAATTGTGGTGCCGAGCAGGAGTATTTTTTAATTGATAAATCCTACTATCACTTGCGACCAGATCTAGTGATGGCAGGCTGCACACTATTTGGTTCACTAACCAATCGTAACCAACAGCTAAATGATCACTATTTTGGCAAAGTACCACACCGAGTTCTAGCCTTTATGCAGGAATTAGACTACGAATTACACCGCATGGGCATTCCTTCAAAAACAAGACATAATGAAGTTGCCCCCGGCCAATTTGAAATTGCCCCAATATTCTCTAATGCCAACCTATCTGCTGACCACAACCAAATTACCATGGCGCTAATCAAGGATGTAGCAGAGAGACATAACTTTGTCGCGCTTCTACATGAAAAACCATTTGCCGGAGTCAATGGAAGTGGTAAACACCTTAATTGGTCAATGTGTGATAATACAGGTCGCAACTTGCTCTCACCAGGAGATCGCCCTGAAAGCAACTATCGCTTTCTAGCAATTGTGGCAATTATTATTGAAGCAGTCCATCGACATGCAGATGCAATAAGGATGTCGATTGCTGTCCATGGTAATGATCATCGTCTTGGTGGAAATGAAGCCCCTCCAGGTATTATCTCCGTATTTCTAGGAGATACTTTGACTAATATCTACCAGGCAATTATGTCTGGGAAAGACTTCAAATCCAGTGATTTGGGTATGATCGATTTGGGTGCCAATGCTTTAGTCCATGTACCTAAAGATAATACTGATCGGAATCGTACCTCCCCCTTTGCATTTACTGGAAATCGTTTTGAGTTTCGCGCCTGTGGTTCTTCGCAAGCCATTGGCTTTCCATTAACTGTCCTAAATAGTGCCGTTGCAGAAGTATTTCACCAATCAAGCGACCTGCTTCAAGGCTACCTTGCTCAAGGTATGGAGCAGAAACAAGCACTGCTTACGCTAATTAAACATTGGCACAAAAATTCATCTGCAGTAGTATTCAATGGTGACGGATATACTGACGAGTGGGCCAAAGAAGCCAAAAAAAGAAAACTTCCCAACATAAAATCAACTCCAGAAGCGCTACAAATATTGCAAGATAAAAATGCCTCCAAGTTCATGGTAGATATGGGTGTTTTTAACTTTAAAGAACTTGAAATGCGTTTTAATGTTATGTTGGAACACTATAACCTTCACCGACAGATTGAGATACGTACTCTTTTAGATATGGTTCGACAGTACGTTCTCCCTGCTGCAATTAACTATAAAGGGAAATTACTGACCGTTGTCTGTAATGGACAACAGGCAAAAATTAAAACTGAAGTAGAAAAGAAGCTAATTGATACCCTGGAAACTTTAACTACTGATCTATACTTACAACACAACAAACTGCAGAAGCTAGAAGATAGATGGAGTGATGACCAGAAAGTTAATGGTGAAATGCTGGCAAATAGTGCGCTGCCGATGATGAGAGAACTTGCCTCCAGTTGTAATCAAGTTGAGTCACTGATCCCAGATGATTTGTGGGGAGTACCCAAGTATTACGACCTCCTTTTCATTCGCTAGGAAATCTTATGAATCAGATATCACTAAACCGAGTTACTATTTTTGGGCCGGCCCGCTCTGGTTATTCCGCTTTGCGTATGCTGGTTGAACAGCAAATTAGTAATATAACGATGATTGGCCAAGGAGAATCTAATCAGTGGCCCAATTGTCAGGAGATCTATCAACTAATTGGCAACGACAACTGTCTAAATCAAGAGAGTAAACAGGCGGCCAGTGCTATTGCCAGCTCATCTGTAATTATTCTCTCCCCGGGTATCCCCCGCGAGCATCCCCTGCTTCAACAGGCTCTGATAGAGCAGATCCCTGTAATTAGCGAAATTGAGCTAACTTATCAACTCCTACCCATCCCCCGACCCAAAATTGTAGCGATAACTGGCACCAATGGAAAAACCACTACGACGACAATTGTCGGAGAACTCATTGAAGCGACCGGAAAAAGTGTCTTTGTCGGAGGTAATATCGGCATACCGATGGCAGAATATATCGCTAATGGTAAGAGTGCAGAGTACATGGTACTAGAACTCTCTAGTTTTCAATTAGAAAGTATCACCACCTTTCACCCCCATGTTGTTCTTTTCTTAAATATTTTCCAAAATCATGGCGAGAGATACACAAAAATTGATGACTACTTTAGGGCCAAAACTAATATCGTAAAGAATATGGACGAGAGTGATCACATTATACTACCAAATGACATTGATTTAATTGCAACCTGGGGTAAAACCATCTCCCCAACCAAACACTGGTTTACTAATAATAATTTTTCTGCACTGGCCAATAAAATTGAGATAAATTACTCACTGGATAATTATCAGCTGGTCGGTGGACATAACATTGTCAACTTATACTGTGCTACTAAGATTCTTGAAGTTCTAGAATTGGATAACACACCAGCACAAAAAGAGAAAATCGGCAAAGCAATTAACCTACTAGAAGGTGTCCCTCACCGCCTACAACCAGTAAAACAGGGGCGAGGAGAGTATTTAGCACTCAATGATGCAAAAAGCACGAACTGGGATGCCACCTTGACCGCCCTAGAGACTCTTGGCACCTTGAAGGATAAAAGCCGAGACCAGGTTTTTCTAATTTTAGGAGGCCAGGGCAGAAATAAGGGAGACTCTATTTTACCCTACCTTTCCAGGCTAAATTCAAGTGTCACCACAATACTACTAATCGGTGATATGGCACAAATTTTATCTAATGAGATTGGCGATCAGCTGGCACACAAAGTAGTAGAAACGGTTGAACAGGCAATTTCCTTTCTTGATCAACTCTCCAAAGATGAACAAGCACGGTCAATCCTACTTTTTTCTCCGGCTTTTCCATCTTTTGACCAGTATAGTAATTATGTAGAAAGAGGAGAGCATTTCATCTCACTATTAGCTTCAGGAGAAAATAAAAATGAGTGATGGACTGGATGTAGTTTTAACCTCCAAGCAAATTGAATCAAACCTTGAGAAAATATGTGCTCTGATGGCCAAAGCGGAATTGGATGGATACTACATCTCTGGCAGTGATCCCTACCTTAATGAGTATGTAAAACGATCGATGAATCACCGTTACTACTTATCAGGATTCACTGGTTCTACAGGTGATCTACTTCTCCTGCCCAGCGGTGGACGACTATATGTTGATGGCCGTTACCATGAACAGGCTGATAGTGAAACTCATCAGGCACTGACGGTCGTAAAAGTAGAACATGGAAATAGCAACCGCAAACAGTTATTAAGTGATATTTTCGAGCTGAAGATCAAGCGCCTTGGATATGAGTCAGATAGAACATCTCAATTAACCGTTGAGCAGTTTAAAGAGCTTGAGATCGAACTATTCCCCTCCATCGATGAGGTGGCCCAAATCGTTGGCAGCAAGAGCGAACTGCCCACTAATCCAATCTATGCACTTGATGAGTTTGAGAGCAAAGAGAGTTATCAAGATAAAATATCAAAGATCATAGGTGATAATGAGGCGCTATTCCTCTCTCAGCTTGATCAAATTTCCTGGCTGGTTAACTGCCGTGGTTTTCACCTTCCATATCAAAGTATATTTTTAGCGCGCATGGTTGCACTAAAAGAGCAGGCCCTGATTTTTGTTCCAGAGGGCATCCCGATTGAGCCTAAACTCCAGAATCATCCCTTTCTTACTTTTATATATGTCAAGTCGGGAGGAACTCTCCAGCAACTGGTAACTCTACGCAAAAACCATCAAATCGATCGTATTTTCTACTCTAAATCATCAGTTACCGCTGAAGATTATCACTACCTATCCACTGTCTTTAATGAACGCATTTTAACTCCTCAAGAGAATATGGTGGCAGATGTTGCGGCGAAGAAAAGTGAAACCGAGATCGTTCTTTTCAAAGAAGCCTTTGCCCGCGCCAACCAGGCAATTTTCAAAACAATTAAAGATGTTATCAGACGTTTTGAATGTGAAGAGCGGGTGTCAGAGCAAGATTTCTACAATCAGACCAATACTAACTATAGCGATGGCGGTGCCATAACCCAAAGTTTTAAAACTATTTCAGCCGTTGGCAAGAACAGTTCAATCATTCACTTTGGGCAGCCCAGCTCTAAAAATATTATTAGTGACGGCGATCTGCTACTATTAGACTCCGGTGCTTACTATAAAAATGGATTTGCCACTGACACTACCCGAACTTTTATTGCCGGGGAGCCAGCTCCTTGGCAACGAGAAATTTACACCCTAGTACTTAAAGGGTTACTTCAAGCTCAAAATGCCGTATTTCCAGTCGGAACCTGGGGGGCATCCATCGATGCCTTGGCACGTACTCCCATGCAGAGGTTGGGATATGATTATGCTCATGGCACCGGCCATGGCATTGGGGTAAATGCTCACGAGGCTGGATATAGTATCTCTCCCAAAAGCAATCGTCCTTTAGTTGAAGGCAGTATTGGTTCTATCGAACCAGGAATCTACCTACCCCAGAAGGGCGGGGTACGCTTAGAAAATATTGTCTTAGTAGAGGCTCATCCTAAATTCTCTGGTATGCTCCATTTTGTACCATTAACCTGTATCGGATTTGAACCAAAACTAATCGACTATAAAATGCTTACCTCAGAAGAACAGGTAATGCTTGTTGACTATGAGGAACTATGTCGTAAGCAGGGGACCAGCTTTACTTGGTCCTAACATTGGCTTAACTGGAATATGAGTCAAACCTCATCTCACTATCAGATTGTCACTACTCAAGGAGATATTACAACATTTCAAGCCGATGCGATGGGAAATGCTGCCAACGCCTTATTGGTTGGAGGTGGCGGAGTTGATGGAGCCATTCACTCTGCAGCGGGGCCGCAACTACTGACCGAATTACAAAAGAGCTATCCTCAAGGTGTTGCCCCGGGTGAAGCAGTTATCACCCCTGCCTATGGTAAGCTGAAAGTTAAATGGGTGATTCATGCAGTAGGACCAATTTGGCGAGGCGGTAGTGATCAAGAGAGTGAAACTCTCTACTCCGCATATCTCAAATGTTATCAGTTAGCAGAGATGAAGCAGTGTCGCCACCTTCTAATGCCAGCAATCTCTTGTGGAATCTACGGTTTTCCTCATCCACAGGCAGCCAACATTGCCATCCAAGCATCAAGGAGTTTTCTTGCTACCTCTCTCCACCTAAAGAAGGTGGAGTTTGTCCTTTTGCACTATCAACTACTAGAGGTTTTTAACGACTATCTATCATAGTAAACATCATGAGCAGGATCAATTGCCAGACGATTTGGAAAGTGAGCATTACTCTCTTCCTCTCCGCGAGAGTTCAGATACCTATGATCTATCTCACCTTGGGCGGAAATGGAGACTTCCAAATATCCATAGTTTGTTTTGATATCTGTGCCCAATAAATAACGCCTTGTCCCTCCGGAGCAGGGTAAAGATAGCACTTTTAGCTCGCTTCCATCACTATAGCGATAGTGGCCACTAAAAAATGCATGAGAGTGGCCAAAAATAACTAGATCAACCTGATGATCAATTAGGACTGCCTCTAATGAATCATCACCCCGTCGACTGCGTCGTTCATTCTTTAGAGCACCATTGTGGTAGATAGTATTGCTATTTCTACTTTTACTGACAACTGAGTAAAGTGGAATATGTCCATAAACTACCTTTGCAACTGCTTTTTGTGCCTTAACTGAGCCTAGCTGTTGCTTTAGCCAGTCAATTTGTACACCATGGTTTTTAAGTGATGAGTAACGGGCATCATCCAGCGAAACAAAGAAAACCCCACCCTTCATGAAGGAGTAATAGAATGGGTAATGAGTAGCATCAACAAAGTCGATTACCGGACGCCTTGGCTCCCACTGCTCTTGATATATTTTTTGCTCTTGCTGATAATAAGCATCATGATTGCCAGGACTAGGCAAAAAAGGAATTCCACTCTCGGTAATTGGCCCTAATACACGGGAGAAAAATGAGTTCCACATGCGACGGTAACTACTATCTGATAGCTTACGCTTCTCACCATCAATATAGTCTCCCACACCTATAATAAGGTCTGGAGCAGAATTCACCATCTGCTGCACAACATTTATAGTATGGCTACTGTAGTCGCCACGGGTGTTAATATTCATATCCGAAAAGGCATTAAAAAATACACCCTGGCCGGTGGGAGTGATTACGACAGGATCGGGTTCAATAACAGGATCGGGTTCAGGAACAGGATCAGGCTCAGGAGCAGGATCGGGTTCAGGAATGGGATCAGGCTCAGGAACTGGATCAGGAATGGGATCGGGCTCTGGAGCGGGAGTTGCCACGGGGTCTGGTTTTGGTGGGGGCGGTGATCCCCAGGCGAACAGTGCCGTAACGTGACAGGAGAGTATCAATACTATAAGAGTGTGTGTTAGTCGTGTTTTCATACTATACTGCTCGGAGGATAAGCTTAAAGATTAATAGCTAATTTAAAAAAAAGTACGAAACTACGCTCTACGAAGCCTTCTTTTTTAAGGCAGGAGCTTGAATTGCAGCTGGAACTAATGGTGTAAAACCAGGGATTTCATTATGATCTACCTCATCAATCTGATAAGGTGCTAGGTACTTATTGGCATAGATCATATATATCTTTTCTTCAATAAATAGATGGAAGAGATCAGCATCAATGTGCCCCTCCTCCTTCATATACCCTAAAATACGAATCGACTCACTTAAGGTTTTCCCTTTTTTATATGGACGATCCATCGCAGTTAACGCCTCAAAGATATCTGCAATGCCAATAATTTTTGCTTGTACAGAGATTTTATCTCCTGTCAGGCCTCTAGGATATCCTTTACCATCCATCCGCTCATGGTGGGACCCAGCAATATCTGGAATATTTTTGAGATGCTTGGGATAGTCTAGTTCATTCAGCATCTTCAAAGTAATAACAATATGATCATTAATGATTTTACGTTCATCATCATTCAAAGTGCCACGAGATACACTAAGATTTCTTACCTCATCCGCAGTCAGAATATCTTCATATAGACCAAGAGCATTTTTTATCTGATATTGAGCTATATTTTCTACTCGCTGCTGATCATCCTTGGCCATAAATTCAGCGCCAATATTACACTTGCGGATAAATTCTATGTCACTATCTAGCTGTTCAAGCTCCGCTTTTAACCGGTGCTCATGCAATCTAATCTCATCCTCTCGACCATCTTGGATCAACTGAACTTTTAATTTCAAAAAATCAATTTCCTTATCTTTTTTTAGCTCGATAAAGCGGCCACTAACCAACTCTACCCGATCAAAAATAGTTTCCAACTTAGTTGCCTTATCAATCACATGAACTGGTGTACTAACCTTGCCACAATCATGAAGTAGTGCGGCTAGCTCCATCTCTTGCCACTGCTCAGCATTAAGATCAAAATCCTTAAACACCCCCTTTTGCGCATGCATCGCCACTTCGGTGATCATCATGGCAATCTCTGGAACTCGATCACAATGTTTTCCAGTATAAGGAGACTTATTATCAATTGCCGTTGCAATCGAACGAGCCAGGGATTTAAACAAGTTGTCCATCTGGCCAATCAGTTTGGTATTGGAGAGGGCCATCGCAGCACTAGAAGCTAAAAATGATGCATATTCAATATCAATGTCGTTAAACAGACGAATTTCCCCGTCCTCATTTAACGGATTAATCATCTGAATAATCCCTAAAACATCTTCCTCATGATTTTTGAGAGGAATAGTCAACATACCTTTCGTGCGATAACTCATTTTGACATCAAAATTATGGACACCGGACATATCAAAGGAGCTATCCTCATAAGCATCATCTAAGCAGATAATCCGCTTGTTTATAAATGAGCTAGTTGCGATATTTGCATAATTATTCTCTCCATCCTCATTGGTATAAGGGATGGGAGGAATGTTAACCTTGTTATTAGAGCTACCACCCCTATAGATGTTCAACTTGGAATTAACTATAATCTCAAAATGTAGATCCTTCTCCCCGGGACGATAGAGAGTCCCTCCATCAGAGTTAGTAATATCCTTGATTGCTAAAAGGACCAACTCTGGAAGCCGCTTCAGGCTTTTTTCGGCAGAGATCTTCTGCGCATGCTCACGCAGCTTTCTCGTCCGCTCTAATGTGGTTTTATAAAGATGCTCTTCCATCTACACTGCGTATCGGCCACAAT
Organism: Bdellovibrionales bacterium; assembly: GCA_018646675.1. Lineage (GTDB taxonomy): Bacteria > Bdellovibrionota > Bacteriovoracia > Bacteriovoracales > Bacteriovoracaceae > JABGUH01. The sequence continues at coordinate 111,920 of JABGUH010000040.1, forward strand.
ACTATTTTTCTGAAGTAAAATGGCCTAGATAGTTAGTGCGGCAAAAGCAGACATCGTAGCAATATTAGCACCTTAAAAGGGGTTGACAGGATAGGTCAACCAAGTAAGGTTGATTGAGATAGTATAAGGTTATAAATTCAACAATTTTTGGGGATCTAAATAATGAAAAAACTAGGGCAGCACTTAATTATCGCTACGATCTTTTCATTAAGCACTACTCTACCCACTACTTTATGGGCCAAAATATTTATCTACTGCTCTGAAGGAAGTCCCTCAAGCTTTAACCCTCAAATTACCACAGATGGTACTTCCAACAATGCCTCCACCCATACCGTCTATAACCGTCTCGTAAAGTTCAAATATGGTACAACTGAAATAGTTCCATCTCTCGCTTCAAGCTGGAAGATCTCACCTGATGGCAAAAGCTATACTTTCAAACTTCGCCGTGGAGTTAAGTTTCATACCACTAAGTACTTTAAACCAACCAGAGAGTTTAACGGCCAGGATGTTCTCTTCTCAATCAATCGCCAAAGAGTAAAAAAACATCCCTACCATCATATTGGGGGAGGAAACTATGAGTACTTCAATGGTATGGAGATGGGAAAGTTAATTAAAAATGTTATAAGTGTAGATGACTATACGGTTAAAATCACACTCCACAACCCAGAGTCACCATTTCTGGCAAACCTAGCGATGGGATTTATGAGTATCCTCTCAGCTGAGTATGCGACCAATCTACAAAAGAAGGGAGAGATGGAACAAATTGACACTCATCCGATTGGAACCGGCCCCTTTGTCTTTCGCCGCTACGTCAAAGACACCCTTATACGCTACCGCTCAAATAAGAGCTACTTTGAAGGGCAACCCAAACTAGACAAGCTTATTTTTTCCATTACACCAGATGCTAGCGTTCGTTATCAAAAACTAAAAACCAAAGAGTGCCACCTGATTACGGAGCCTGCGCCAGCAGATCTAAAGGGGATGATGGCCCAAAGCAGTTACATTAAACTAATGAGTGCCCCAGGACTAAATGTTGGATATTTGGCAATGAATGTCCAAAAGAAACCATTAAATAGACGTATGGTACGCCAAGCAATTGGCCACGCCTTAAATCGTGAATCCTACATCAAGGCGATCTACCTTGGAAATGCCATGGTAGCAAAAAATCCTCTCCCTCCAACTATTTGGTCATATAATGATAAAATAAGGCCCCGCAGTTATAATCTACAAAAGGCAAAAGAGTTATTAAAAAAAGCTGGATATCCCAATGGTTTCAACATCTCTCTTTGGACTCTACCGGTTTCACGTCCCTATAACCCCAATGGCAAAAAAATGGGGGAGATGATCCAAGCGGATCTGGCAAAAATTGGAATAAAAGTAAAGTTAGTCAGCTATGATTGGCCGACCTATCTGGCCAAGTCACGCAAAGGTGAACACCAAATGATTCAGCTTGGCTGGACTGGCGACAATGGTGATCCAGATAATTTTCTCTATCTTTTAGGATGTGCTGGGGTATTGGCCGGTTCCAATGTCGCCAAATGGTGTGACAAGAAGTTTGATCGACTTCTCACTAAGGCAAAACGACTTAGTGACCGCAAAAAACGTATCCCACTCTATCATCAAGCACAAGAGATTTTTCGTCGAGAGTCCCCATGGATTCCCATTGCTCACTCTAAAATATTTCGGGCGATGCTAACCAATGTCGATGGATACAAGATAGATCCACTAGGGGGAGATATCTTCACCTACGTAGACCTAAAGTGATCTATTTTTTTCAAATTTTATTTAAAAAACTAGTTGGAACGCTTCCAACACTGTTAATTATCTCCCTACTATCTTTTATGCTAATCAGAATGGTACCTGGTGACCCAGTACTATTACTTCTCGGGGAGCGCGGCGCCGATCCTGCGGTATATGCCCAGATGCAACAGCGCTTAGGTCTGGATCTACCTTGGATGACCCAATATTGGAACTACCTATCCAACGCAATCTCAGGCGATCTAGGACGATCAATCATCTCTAAGACTCCGGTGCTAACAGAGTTTATGGCCCGTTTTCCTGCTACGTTAGAGCTCGGTATGACCTCGATGATAATAGCAATAATATTAGGTCTTCCGCTCGGAATTGTTGCTGCGATTAAAAGAGGGACAATACTGGATCATCTGTTGATGACCGGCTCTTTGGTCGGCTACTCTATGCCAATTTTTTGGTGGGGCCTAATTTTAATTTTGATCTTCTCGGTCAACTTAGGATTAACTCCTGTCGCCGGAAGAATCTCCATCATCTATGATATTCCAACTGTCACAGGGTTTCTTACCATCGACTCACTCTTAAGTGAGGAGGGTTTTGACGCATTCAAGAGTACCCTGCAACACCTTGTCTTACCAGCAATTGCCATGGGAACCATCCCACTGGCAGTCATCGCCCGCATGACTAGATCTGCCCTGCTGGAAGTCTTAGGGCAGGAATATATCACTGCTGCCCGGGCCCGCGGGATTCCTCCTTGGAGAGTAATTCTCCTTCATGCTCTTAAAAATGCCATGATCCCTATCATCACAGTAATCGGACTAATGGTGGGTTCAATTATCACTGGAGCAATACTAACCGAGACCATCTTCTCCTGGCCCGGAATTGGCAAGTGGATGGTGGCAAGTATCAATGCTCGCGACTATCCGGTCATCCAAGGAGGAATTCTATTGATTGCCTCAATGATCGTGCTAATCAACAACCTAGTTGATTTAACCTACTCCATCTTAAACCCCCGCGCCTCGATTGGCCCCAACCGCAAGTAGATGGCAGCATGATACCTCGACCTTCATCCACCTCTCAAACTTGGCGATCACTTCAACACTTCTATAAAAACCGTGGTGCACTAATATCTATGCTATTTATTCTGCTTGTTGCACTGATCGCTATTCTCGCTCCCCTACTGGCCCCCCATAATCCGACTCAGCTATTTACCGATACATTAAGATTACCACCGGCATGGAATCCACTGGGAAATGCCAATTTTTTACTCGGTAGTGATGACCTAGGACGTGATACTCTCTCCCGCCTAATTCATGGTGCTCGCATTTCATTAGGAATTGGCTTTACCGTGGTTACCATCTCCGGATTGGTGGGGTCAATTATGGGATTGTTAGCTGGATATTTTGGTGGAACTATCGATAGAGTTATCTCCGGTGCTATCGATATGTTGATGGCCCTCCCCAGTGTACTGCTGGCAATCGTTATCATCTCGGTATTAGGGCCAGGTGTCACCAATGCAGTCATTGCAGTTTCATTTGTTGCCCTTCCCGGATTCACCCGCATCATGCGAAGTGCAGTTATTGAGGAAATGGGCAAAGAGTACGTAGTTGCGGCCCAAGCCATAGGTGCAAGCCACTTGCGTATAATGTTCAAAGAGATTCTTCCCAACTCTCTTTCACCAATGATTGTTCAAGCTTCTCTCGGTTTTAGTGATGCTATTTTAAATAGTGCTGCACTTGGATTTCTCGGTTTAGGAGTACAAGCTCCTGCACCAGAGTGGGGAGTTATGTTAAGTGATGCCAGACCATTTATCGAAAGCTCACCGTGGATGGTTACCCTGCCAGGCTTGTCAATTTTATTAGTCGTCTTAGCATTTAATTTGATGGGAAACGGACTGCGTGACTCACTTGATCCAAAGTTAAGACAGCGTTAGCAAAAATCCTACAGATAAAAAAAGCCGCCCCAAAGGGCGGCTCGAATAGATTACTTAAAGTAAAAATAATCCACAACTAGAACATCTCTTTCCATGCTTTTCCTGGCTTAAACTTAGGAAGATTCTTGGCCTTAATCTTAATCTTCTCACCTGTTGAAGGATTAACGCCCATTCTGGCTGCTCTTTTAACTTTAGAGAAAGTTCCAAAACCGATCAAAGAGACATCCTCTCCCTTCTTAACTGTTTTTCTGATAATATCAACAGTTCCGTTTAAGAAGCTTTCGGCATCTTTCTTAGTCAAGTGGCTTAGTTCTTTTCTTTTTAAAATTGATTCTAGTAGTTCTTTTTTGTTCATAGTTCCTCCTTAAGTTATTACCATAGAGACATGCTAGACCCATTAATTAGATGTTGGCAAGCTCGAAATTGCCCATTTGGTGCGCTTTTCAAACTAAATAACGCTCTAAAACGCCTGATAGTACAGTTTTGGCCGCATGAAGCTGATCATACGTTATAGTCGGAGGAAGCGAAACTCTGACTCCTCCAGGATAGTCGGCACTGCTATACCCCATTGCCTCTAAAATATAGTAATCAATCACAACTCCAGAGGAACAAGCAGTACCGGCACTCACCTCTAATCCCGCTATATCCAGAGCGACAACCAATTCCTGTGCCTTTACTCCCTTTACAACAAAATAAGTTGTATTAGCAGCACGATAGCATGCTCTATTGGCAATAACCTCTCCTCTATTGTCGAGTGTTTTCTGTAGTAATTGCTCCAGTTCACTTCGATATAGAAGTATTTGATCCGTTGTTGCTCCTGTAACTAAGTCCTCTAAAGCAAGCTGGAGGGTATAGATACCCAAAACATTTTCAGTTCCAGATCTAATTCCCTGCTGCTGTCCTCCTCCTACCACTAAAGCAGGAATGGTAATCAAAGAATTTATAAAAGAAAATCCAACTCCAGGCAGTGCTCCGAATTTATGACCTGAAAAGTGGTAAGCATCCAAAGAGTCATCTAGCTGTTCCCACTGATCAACTCTTCCTGGTGCCTGAGTATAATCAACATTTATATAACAACCACTCTCCTTTTTTACTCTATTTGCCCAAGAAAGCGGCCAAACCACCCCGGTAACGCCATTGACAGCTTGATAATTTAAAAAGACCTCACTAACCTTACGGCGCGTAGAAGTGATATTGCCAACCAGCTGATCCAGATCAAATGCTCCATTACGATCTACAGGAAATTGACAAGTAATATGGCCTTGTTCTTTGAGTAGCCTAGCAATTGCAAACGATACTGGATGATCGACCGATGAGTAAAAATAGGCAATCTGGTCACCCTGATTGGCCGCCTTAGCTGCCACTCCACGCATAAAGGTATTAACCCCTTCAGTAGCACCACTGTGAAAAAAAAGGTGATAGGATGAGCGCTTCAGATTGAACAACTTGTAAAGATAGTCAGTGACCAGATCAACCTGCTCTCTGGCCTTCCGGCCCGACTTATGAATACTACCGGGATTACTAAAATCAAAATCCCCCTTAAGTAGAAAGCGCTTAACACTATCACTTAAGGGGGACTTGGAATTGCTGTCTAAATAGTAACTGCTCACACTAAATACTTAACATCCTAGCAGCAGTTACCGCAAACTTAAAGTCCATCTAAATGGACAATTCAAGGCAGTTATTGATTGATTTCGCCCAAAGGTGCTCTAATAATAGAGGCAAAAGGGCTAGTCGTTTCATCAATAGTAGGAGTAATCTCTGCCGTAGGTGCAGTGGCCAAACTATCAGCCTGCTCAACCTGACTCTGAACATCCTTCGCCTTACGAATCATGTCACCTAGAGATGTTGTCTCTAGATACTCACGCATGATCAAACCAAGGTTTTGAAAATAGTCACGAGAAAGGAAATACTCTTTGGTACTTGAAGTTTCTGCTTCAGTTCCAACAATATCCTTTGCAGGGTTAATGTTCTCGCCAACACAGTCAAGTACATCTTTAACCGTGATGTTATCCATGGAACGTGCAAGCACGTATCCACCACCGGGTCCTCGAACTGACTTAACTACCTGGCCATTTCTTAGTTTGCGAAAAAGCTGCTCCAAGTAGTGGAGACTAATGCTCTGTCTTGTGGAAATTTCTTGCAATCTGACTGGATTACCATTGCTGTAAGCGGTTAAATCAAGCATTGCCCGAACTGCGTAACGTCCTTTAGATGTCAATCTCATTGCTCTTCCTCCATAAATCCTAACAAGCGTATAGGGCGGTTAAAGTTACATCTTCTCTTGTGTGCCGTCTGCTTTGTTGACTGAAAGAAAACGTCCCTGTCTTCTTTACGAGTTTAATACCGAATCTATTTGATTGGTATTTCCTTGATCATAATTATCACCCCTTTACTTTCCGCAAGTCAATCATAAATATCCTATTAAAAACCTTTTAATAAAATGACACAAAAAAGAGGGGTTGGCAGCCTCTTGGGTTGGTTGAAATGGTTTGGTCGGAAATAATTTCCGACCAAAATAGGCGATCTCTTTTTACAATTTTGCCATTTGGACCTCATTTACGCACTGCAAATGAGTAGGAGTACTCTATCTCTGAGGTATTATAGCTTCTCTAGGGTCCAATAACGGGACTCATCCTTTAGAATTTCGATCTTCAGATGGTAGTAACTAAATCCTGCTCCTAGCTCCCTTTGCAATTCATCAAGATAATTTATTCCCCACTCAAAAAATAGATAACTCTTTCCATCAATATATAGTGGTAACTCCAACCGCATAATCTCAGTTTGCTCTTCAATGCGATAGAGATCTGCATGCAAAATCTCTCCTAAATCATTAATTAAAGAGTAAGTGGGACTAGAAACTACTCTCTGATCATTAGGAAAACAGCTACGCTGGAAATAGCTCACAAAAGTAGTTTTACCGGCCCCCATCTCACCATCCATGATTATCACTGCAGGAAGTGAGAGATGATGTTGTAGATTTTGTGCAATAGTAGAAAGCTGATCTAAACTATCACTTTGCCAATTTCTGATAATATTAGTCATTCTCTCGGTCACTATTTATCTCTCCAAAGGCTCGCCCTAGATAACTAATGATAGTACCAGCACTCATAGCAATCCCTTCCTCACTCTCTGCTGCGACGATACCGGCCCATGAGTGCCAACCAACAGCAAAAATCACTCCATCAATATGGTGTGGTTTCTGCATCAGTAAGGAGCCAATCATCCCAGCTAAAACATCCCCACTGCCAGCAGTGGCCATACCATCGTTAGGTGCGTGATTAATATAAGTAGACCCATCTGCCAAGGCCAGAAATGTAGTGGGCCCTTTAAGCACTAGCGAACAGTTCAGTGGCATAGCAACTCTCTCTTGCAACAGAGTGGCAGGAGAGTCTAGAATTTTCCTTCCTTGCTGATTGGCAAAACGAAGAAACTCTCCATGATGTGGTGTTAATACCAAATCTCCACTACGCTTTTGAAGTAGAGCTGAATCTTTTTGCCAGTCCAAAGCAAAAATTCCATCCGCATCTACTACTACTGGCCCATCAAAGCCTTTAAGGGTATTCAGCACAACCACCCGAGCTGCTTTATCTCGTCCTAAACCTGGCCCAATAACCACTCCATCAAAACGCTTAAAAAAATCTCTCCGCTCTGAATTACTCTCTTCGGTACAACTATCTATGGACAGAAAGTCTGGAATAGCAGTCAACATTGCCTCTGGGACCAACCGACTCACTAACTCCTGATAGCTATCCTCCCAAGTTGCAACGGTCACTAATCCAGCTCCACTCTTCAGTGCAGCGGTAGCGGTCAAAACCGCTGCGCCACTCATTCCCTTAGATCCTCCAATAACTAACAGATGTCCAAACTCCCGCTTTGAACCTGTTTGATTACGAGTTGGTACAAACGACTTTAACAGAGAATTAGATAGTAGGTGCCGATTGCCAGTGGTAGTTAAGGCTGAAGGGAAGGAGACATCCATTACAATAATATTTCCACAATAATCAGGACCGCTCCCCTGTAGATGGCCAACCTTGGGCAACCCAATCGCTACCGTCTGATTAGCAATAACTGCATCACTATCACTCTCCCCTGTGTCTCCAGTAACTCCAGAGGGAATATCGAGGGAGATAGTATAGATTCCTTGTTGATAACTATTGATTGAGGCAAAAATTTTAGCAATATTATCTGGTAGTGGCAGTCTAAACCCTGTTCCATAAACTGCATCCACCAGCAGTACCCCCTGAGGGGAGGAGTCTAAAATAGCACTTAGGGGAGCATCATCGAGTAAAAGATCTAACGATACTCCATAAGCTTTTGCCATCTTCATCTGCTTCTTAAGCTCTAACGAGTAACCATCTTCCGGAAAAAGTAGAAAGGTATCCACTGCATATCCCTGATGAACTAAATGTCTGGCCACTGCCAATCCATCAGCACCATTATTTCCTTTACCGATTAGTATGATTATCCGCTCACCAATCTGGCTTGCATTTTGTGTTAACATCGCAATAAGATGCTCCGCAACCCGAATACCAACGGTCTCAATAATCAAAGATTCAGTTAGACCAAACTCCTCCCTAGATCGTTGTTCTAACTCTAGCATCTCCCCTACCGTAACGACTCTCATCAAATAAGCTCCTTTACTCCTGACACTAAATATAAATGACAAATATCTCGGCGCGCTAGCTGAACTTTTGCCCAAATAGATTTTTGAGATCTTTAACAACACTTCCCAGACCGTCAAAGACCGATCGGCAGATGATCCAATGACCAATATTATACTCAACAAACTCACCGACGGCCAAAAGTGGCACTACACTCTGATCAGTAAGTCCATGACCAGCATGGACACCAACCCCTTTGGAGTTCAGATAGTCTGCTGCCTGTTGAAAGCTATCTAAATAGCTAGAAAAATTCTCTCCATTAAGATGGGCGCGGGCATAATCACCAGTATGAATCTCCACTGCATCAGCTTCCAACAGTACTGCTTTCTCCAATATCGATGGATCTGCTTGTAAAAAGAGAGATATTTTTAAATCAGGCACTCTCTCCCTTAAATATTCTATTCCACTTTTCACTTTTGAAAATGTTTCAGGATCAAGTAGATCTACTCCCCCCTCGGTAGTCATCTCTTCTCGTCGCTCTGGGACAATACAGACCCAGTTGGGTGCCACCGTAACTGCGATCTCTAGAATCTCTTGATTAATTCCCATCTCCAGATTAAATAGCTTAAGATGACGTTTGCAGACTAGGCTAACGGCCTCAACGTCTGTATCCTGAATATGGCGACGATCCTCTCGAAGATGAATAGTAATTTGATCCGCCCCATTGATAAAACAGGTATTGGCAGCTTCGACAATACTAGGATAATCTTCTCCCCGCGCCTCTCGTAGAGTCGCAACATGGTCAATGTTTATCCCCAGGCGCGGCATAGCTTTATCTCCCTTACTGGGGCCTGCTGCTCGCTGACTCATCTCAATTCCTCTTGAACTACTGCTACTAATTTTTCACTTACCTGCTGGGCCAGCTGAGGATCTTCGCTCTCGACCATTACTCGTAATAGGTTTTCAGTCCCGGAATAACGCAATAGATGCCGACCACCACTGCCTAGTATCTCACTGGCATCTTTTAGAGCTTGCTGGAGCGTGGCACACTCCTCCAAAGGTGGCTTTCGATCTACTTTAACATTTACAAGAATATTTGGATAAAGATTAATTTCATCGACCAAAGTACGAATATCTTTCTGATAGTAATGCATACTCTCCATCACCTTTAGAGCGGCCAAAATACCATCTCCGGTGGTTGAGTGCTGCTTAAAGATAATATGTCCGGAAGGCTCTCCTCCAAGTACAGATCCATGCTGACGCATCCGCTCAATGATATAGCGATCTCCAACACTAGTGCGATGAAGACTTAGTCCAATCTTCTCCAAATAGCGCTCTAGACCAAAGTTGGTCATTACAGTTCCAACTACTTCATGACCTTTAGAAATTAATCCCTGATCCAGCAAAAATTTCGCACAAAGTCCGATTAGCTGATCTCCATCGATCACCTTGCCAAAACCATCGCTAATAATAACCCGATCCGCATCTCCATCTAGGCAGATTCCAAGATCTGCACGATACTGAAGTACCATCTCCTGACACTGACCAGGATAGAGAGAGCCACAATCCAAATTAATGTTACGACCATTGGGACTAACCCCCATGGTAATCACCTCTGCCCCCAGCTCCTCAAAAATCATCGGCCCCACTCGATATCCTGCCCCATTCGCACAATCCAGCACAATTCGCATATCCTCCAGATCATATTGCGGACTAAATGCAGATTTTGTATGCACAATATAACGGCCATATACTTCCGTCAGCCGTTTGGCCCGCCCTAAACTATCATTGGTAGGAGTTGGGATCATATCAGGAGATTCCACCATTTTTTCTAGCTCAAGCTCAACACTATCCGGCAGTTTGTATCCATTGGCATCAAACAACTTAATCCCATTATCTGAATATGGATTATGAGAGGCTGAAATCACTACACCAGCATCAGCACGCATCGATTGAGTAACAAAAGCCACTCCGGGAGTGGGCAGCGGCCCAGTCAATACAACCCTTCCTCCCTGAGAACAGACCCCAGCAGAGAACGCCTGCTCTAACATGTAACAACTTAGGCGTGTATCCTTCCCAAGCACAATTATCGGCTCATCTTTTTTCACTGATGAGCGTTGTTGAAAATAGTATGTCACTGCCCGCCCCAACTTCATTGCCACTTCACCTGTCATTGGGTGAACATTTGCCTTGCCCCTGACACCATCTGTTCCAAAAAGATTACGTTGTGACACTGTGAACCTCCATCCTTCTCTAAAAGTGCTTGGATAAATTAATAATCAAACAATCTTAATATATTAGAATTTATATAAATTCGACAAATATTTCACTCATTCCTCAATCTTTACTTAACAACCAACACTTGATAGGAGAGTATCAATCATCTATTCACATTTAAGGAGTAAAATAATTGAGCCATCTAATATCATCTCCTCATACCAGTTTTTCGATCACAACCAACGGTGAGCGCTTTTACAATATAACCTCACAAATAAAAAACTCTCTCACAATCCTCATGGAACACTCCAGCAGTGATGCTAGCTCTGGTATTCTCCATCTCTTTACCGGCCATACTAGCTGCGCCCTGACCATTTCAGAGTCCTACGATCCATCTGCAGCGATGGATGTTGTTAACTTTATGAAACACATTGCTCCTACTGATCTTCCATTTATCACCCACACCCAAGAGGGTATTGATGACTCCCCTTCCCATATGAAATCTGTCCTGCTCCAACAAAGTATCGCTCTCATCGTCGACAACAATCAACTGGTTCTAGGTCGATGGCAAGGTATCTATCTAGCAGAATTTCGTACCGGGAGCAAACAACGAGACATCCTACTAAAGTTCCAACCAGACCCCCAGTAAACAAGCTTAGCAGAGAGTACTATGCTGCTTTTTTATCCATTGCCGACCTCTCTTGCTCTTCGATCGACTCAAGAATTTTAGTACTTGTTAGCATCTTTTTACGCAGCGCCTCTCTAGAGATGCCCATCGACTTAGCCGCTTTTGAACGATTATCATTATGACGACGCAGCTCCGCTAAAATCAACTCTCGCTCCACTAATGCCATCCGATCTTTAAGTGATATTTCAAAATCTGATAAGTGAGGAATACTTCCCAATAGCCGTCTTTTAATGCTTAGATTAAATAGAGGAGAGGCATTACTTGCAACATCAGTCTTAGTGATAATATGAGTACGAGGATTATATAGAACAGCACGTTCAATTGCGACCCTCAACTCTTCAATGTTACCTGGCCAATCGTACTCTACAAATTTATCCACAACCTCAGGAGAGAAGTTTTTCAATAATAGTCCCTGTCTCTGACACTCCTCCTTCAAAAAATAGTCGATCAAAAGTGGTATGTCTGACGCCCTTCGCCGTAGTGGTTCGATAAAGGTATAGACCTGATTAAGCATGCAGTATAAATCACGGTTGAAGGCTTTTTTCTCAACCTCCTCACTAAGTTCTAATGAGCTGGTTGCAATAATTCTGACATCAAGACTAATGACACTACCTGCTAGCCTTTTCTCATCCAATATTTTTAGCAAACGCTCTTGTCTACAGCGAGACAGACTGGCAATCTCCTTAATTATCAAAGTCCCTCCCTGACACTTTATGAGTAATGATTCGTTAACATTACTATCTCCAAATAGTTGGTTATCTATCTCCTCATCTGTACTCTGGGAGATATCTAAGTGCTCCAGATGGTTAATACCCCGCTGTCCTTCCACATGAATAATGTTGGCATAGAGGGTTTTTCCAACCCCTGGCTCCCCTTGAATCAACATATGATTACTTAGGTCCTTGTGACGGGTAATTGTTCTTCGCAAGCCTGAGGACTTGGAGGAGGTCCCAATCAAAGCAAACTCTCTGTTAAATGGAATGCTAAACTTCCTAACTCGTGAACGCTCAGATATTGGGTTATAGTCCTGAAAGACAGAGGAAAAAATCAAGCTTAATACCTTCATGATATTTTCATCTTCATCTGTAAACCGGTTTTTATTACGTTTATTTAAGACCTCAACAACGCCGACAATTTTGTCCTCACGATTGATAAACGGATAACAGATAATTGATTTGGTTTTATAACCAAATTTTTTGTCAAACGCTTCATTGAAACGAGTGTAATCACTAGTTGTGTCAATATTTAGCGCGACACCGGTAGTAAAAACCGATCCAGCAATACCCATTCGATAATCAAATTTGAGATAGTCCTTATCCAATCCCATCGCCATATTGGCTTCCAATTTATTGGTCTCTGGGTTAATTAGAAAAAGTGATGCCCTTCCTGCCCCCAGCACCCTGACAACCTCGACTAGAATATCCTCCAAAAACTTCTCTCTATTTCCAAAATTAGTAATATCTTTAAATAAGGACAGTAAAAGGGAGAACATCTCAAAACCATCTGATGGTTTAATATAATCCTCTTTTAAAATAACATCTGTCACCACTCCAGCCGTTCTCTCTGCGGAAAAACTAGCAAGATATAGCTCCAAAAATTTACGAAATTTTGCCTCCTCTTCTAGCTCCACTCCATAGATAATCTCATTTTTACTGTCTATATTTGAAAATGCCCGTACCACCCGACCGGTCAGATCCAGATGTCTCTTTTTGAACTGTAATGAAATATTAAGTTCGGTATCGTTGGAAATTCTATTTTTGGTAGAGAACCCTAAACCTTTAGTACTGATATCAATCAATGTCGTGTCATCGAGCTCCTCATCATTTTCAGCAAATTGAACAATAAATCGCAAGTTATCAGACTGATGAACCGGTATTCTAAAAGAGCGATAGAATTTATACTCGGAAAAACTACTTAATCCACCCATAGCGATGCCTCATGATAAAACAGTTACTCCCCCAAATGGGAACTAAACCCTACTGCTCTTATCGGATTATTCTTATCAATATTTAGAATTAAATGACTAACACAACATAAACACTAAAAATTACAAGACTAGGCACCATCATATTCACGTCTCTTTAAACCTCTACTCTACTGTCTAAATTATAGTCAGATGCATACCTTACGTGATCATCAGTAAGCCATTCCTCTCTATAAGCTATTGAATTATTTAACAATCATCCTCCAGAAAAATGGCCGGTATCTTGCATTTTTAACCAACAATAGCAATAGGTGCTTATTGAGATAGCACTGATCAGATTGGGAGATGGAGATGAAACTTACAACTACCACATTAATACTTGGTGTTTTAGTGTATATCCAGATAATTGCAGGACCGAGTTGCTGGGCCAGCGAGACAAACATTGTCTGTTTAACAGAGAGAATCGATAAAAAATTTGTTATTCAAAAAAAGGGCATTGTTATCTACAATTATAGAGGCGATGACCATGCCGGTCGACAAATTGCATCTACCACCACCAGCGGTCAGGGCAATGGCCTTAATAAAATGATTCACTTTGAAGGCAATAGATATCTACTACATATTGAAAACCGTAATCATTTTAACTCTATTGATGATTTTATTTCCATTCGCTCTTCTAAGGGACATGAGATCATCTACCCAGTTGATTGTCACCGGGAAAAGTAGAAACACAAAATATTAATTATTGATAATATATAAGCTAAAAACCTCTCCTCAGACTCTTCAATACGTCATAACTTTCCGCCTTGGAGGGAATTTTAAAGTTGGCACACCCTTTTACTTCGCGTCGCCGCTCATCCTTTACTTCAAGGAATTCCTGAAATGGCAGATAGTTACTTTTTCGACGCTTCTCAATAGTGTTATAAAATGCCAAATCCACCTGATAGCGCCCAATCAAAGAGTTACCTCCATTTAACTTAAACGCTGTCATATTAAATGGCTCCACCTTGCCCTGGACTTGGTAGATATCTGACTTGAAAATATTAAATCTCTGCCGCTGTTTTATCCGATCATCCTTAATTAAAACATCGGTCAAATAAAATCGATGATGAAAGGCGGGACAGAAAAAATTCTCAAATCGCCGAGACATGTAAGCTGACGCGTAATAGACTTTAAATTTACTACTGCTAATCGACTGTACCTTTAATCCACGAACATGATCATTACGAACTAGAGGAACAAAGTAGTATCCCTCCACTCCACCACTACTATAATCGCCTCTACGCCGAATCCGTATCAGCCAAGCATCAATACTAAATCGTTTGTGTAGTAGTAACACATCCGATTTGGACATAGTAGGAACATCAATTTTAACAACAAATCCCTTGGATAATATATTTTTAAATCCGCGACCAACTCCCCAATCTACAATTTTTACAGAGTCTAAGTGGAGTTCAGCATCGATAGTAATTGCCCCATACTTCCCCTCTTTTAACTCTAAATCATTAAAACAAGATACTAGCACAGGTAGCAAAAGGGCCCAACAAATCATACCACTGCAAGAACAGAGTTTAATCTCTAGCTTAAACCAGCTTCTAAATGTGTACCAAATTGGTAACACCGTAGACTCCCCCCTTAAGAAAGTAGAACTTCTTATATCCATTTATTTTTAAAATGTAGTGTAACCACTTAATCTGCTTTCCCGCAGCATCATAGATCAGCAACTGCTTATCCTTAAACCTACTATTTTCAAGGTTTTTTCTTGCCAAATCAAAGTTCATTTTCAAATCTCTGCTTTTGGGCAGGGATGGCATATTGGGTAACTCCAGAACTGTTCCATCAGTGCTTCTGCGCTGCTGATAGTCTCTAATGTCGATTACTAAGGTATCTGTTAAATTTGCCCGTACTTTAAACTGCTTATAATCCAGAAGATGACTTTTAAACTCTGCCTTCGATATTAAACTGCTCTTGTGAAGCGGAGTCTCTCCCAGCAGAGAAGTCTTGTTGGGAAATGCTGTGCCCCATAAAAAAATACCGGCATCCAATGCATAAACATTATCATGGCCTCCATCTCGCTTAGCCTTTCGAGCAGCACGGTAACTCTTTGAGCAAGTATAGCCATTACAGTAAAAAACTATTTTGCTATTTATATCTGGAGCTGCGATCTTCAACCTCGTTATGAAGTCATGATTTGCAATAGAAACATTAATTGCTCCATTGATATTAATAATATCGTACTCAACTCTACTACGTGCATCCACTATCAAGAAGCTGCTAAATTCAGCTGCAAGCTGCTCTATCGAGATCGTTTTGACATCTTTAAATTTTTTACGTAACGGGGCGAGCTCCTCGGCCCAACTACTGCCACAAATCATCACGATAAACATCAAAACCACTAAGCCGCTAGTTCTAAGAATATAGTTCACTTTTCACCCCACTTAAATTTATCTATGCCCAAAACCTCTAGTGCTCCACCTTTTAAGAAAAAATAGTTCTTATACTTATTATACCTCAATATATAAGCCAATAGTTGAATCTGCGCACCTGTGCTATCATAAATTAGTAATTCCTTTGCCTTAAATTTCCCTTTGGCCAGCAGATTACTTAGCCGTTCAAAACTTAGTGGTAAATGCCGTTTGCGATCTACTTTACTGAGCTTTGTCAGCTCCATATTATCACCACTAGTACCAGTTTTCAGTGAGTTACGACGAAGATCAATGACTACACTCTCCCTATTTTTGCTACGTTCAACAAATTTATTATAACTAAGCAGGTGTTTTTTATACTGATTTGCAACAATTAGCATTTTAGGCTTAATAGGACTCACCCCCAATAATGTTGCATAATCTGGAAACTCCTTTGCCCAACGATGTACCCCATCGTCATAAACCATGACATTAGAATATCCGGCCTTACTGGCCCTGTTGGCCGCAATGTGAGGGTAGGGAGACTGAAAGCCATTACTGTAAAATATAATTTTTGAACTCAATCTAGGAACTGCAATCCCTAACTTATAATCAAATCTATTATTATGAAACGGAATGTTTATGGCAAAATTTATATGTAATGTTTGATACTCTGAATAACTACGAACATCGATAATCGTTGTGTGTTGGTAAATCTTACTTAATTCTTTAGTCTTAATAACCTTTAAATGAGGGTAACTAGTACGCCAAGGATAATTAACATCTACCTCACTAGCACTAAGCTTTAAATCGAGGGCGTTGGAAAGAATTAAAACAAGCAAAATTGCGATGTGATATGGAACGGTAGTACATCTACTTAAGCCCACTATAGCCTCTAGAATTTTATTCTACGTCTTCTAAACCATGTTCGCCGTAGTACTTATCAACCATATCTCTAATTGCCACTTCCAAGTTACCTAGAAGCTTATTAACCATGGTAGAGATACCCACATCTTTATTATCCTGTGCTTTAAAAGCGCAATATGGAATAAAAATATATTCGCGACTGGCCAATTGGCGCTCGTCAAAAGCAATCGCGCTTAGATCTACTTCAATTAGATGTTCCTCTTTATCACTAGTAAATAGCTCCTGCTCCAAGCCACTAACAAAACTACGAACATCGTTAACCGACACACAATGCTGTAGCCCAATTAGGTCATCCAAATTTATCTGTACGTAAAACTTAGATGCCTGAGAGATCTGATGGTAATCGTCTCCATTCTTACAGTAAAATAGAAAGCCGAGATTAGATAACTGCTTTAAACGGATTTCAAATTTGTCATTATCATCAAGAAGACAACTAAGGACAACATCAGTGCGAAGTCTAAATTTTCTAACATTTAACTTGCCAATCAGTAAGCGCTGATAAACGTAGGCTTGAAATGAGTGATATGAAAACCAGTCATGAGCTACAAACGGACGATATGGGCCATCAACACCATTAACCGAAACCATTGTATCAGGGGAAAAGGCAACAACAGATACCGTATGACTCTGTTTAAGCAACATCTCAAAAATATCCATCAATGTCATTGTAAAGATACAGTTATCATCACTACGAATATGGACCTCTTTCGTCCGCACCCACTCCATATCTTTACGCAAGCCCATTAACTGAAACTGGAACTTACTCTTTTGTTTATAAAACTTGCGTTGTAGGGCAACCATATCTGCGCAGTCCCCCCAATGCAAAGATAGGGAGTTGCAAGATGAAAGGCTTAAGCCAATAGAGTAACCACTACCAAACAGATAGCGATCAATGTTTAACCCATTACCATCTATTGACAATACTATCCCTCCATCAATTTAATATAACAATGACACCTAGTTTTTAACTGCAACAGATAGATATATTTTTCCCATGTCACTAATCACGGGGACGACCATCACAAAGCGATCATCAACCTCTAGTAGGGAGTGACTTTCAGCCTTCACTTCGGGGATAACTTTTTTAAAGGTATAACCATTCTCGTTTAGTACTTTTTTAGCGTTACCATAGACAATCGAGACTAGTTCTGCCGCCAAATCCACATTGTCTTTACATATTTCCTGATATTTCTCGCTTAACATTACCTCTGCAATTGTTAAGTATGCCTCCAATGAAAAAGAGAGGTAAACACCACCTCTGAAGTTCGTTGTATCCACAATCACAACACCACTAATCTCAATATCTAAGCTTCTCTCTTGCTCCGGTTTTAGTAAAAATGGTTTACCAAATGATACTTTCATCACCCCACACATGACTTTAAGTGTCTCATTCAGGGCCTCTAAAAATGGATTGATAAATTTGACATCCAAAACCATGCTGGCCCCTCTGGCCATGGAGGTCTTGGATTTAGGAGTGAAAATATTATTAACATGTGCAAGAACATCTCTACCCAATGGTACGCCAACAGGATAGACCGATCGAACCTGCCTACACTGGCTACGAATAAGCTCTACATCACTCTCTACTACCAGCAGTGGAGTTCCCTCATTAAATTCGGTGTCACGTATTTTAAATATCAGATTTTGCCCGCCAATTTTGGGCAGTTCATAGTCCATAAGAATAATGTGGAATGCTTCATTACGAACTCGATATAGTAACTCTTTGCCATCAGAAGCAGAAATAACTTTATAGCTGCGATCTGTATTAAAGACATTAATAGCATCTCGCAAAAACGTTTGATTAGTTGTCACCAACAGTACTTTCTTTCTCACTACAACTAACTCTCCATACCTAAATAGCTTACATTCTTACTGTTTGAAAATTATAACCTAAAATTTTACTAATTAAAATGGAGCTTAATATTATATTAAGTTTGATCAAACTTTTTTGATCAAATATTGTTACTATAACACTATCTCTTATTAATCATCTCCGGTAGACCACTTTGGTCAACTGCTACGTAGGTGAATAACCCTTCTGTTACTTTAAGAGATTCACCACCATATTGCCGTGATGCCCAAGCTTCGATAGAAACTGTTATTGACGTATTTCCGCTTTTGACCTGTTTGACATAGCAACAGATCGTATCTCCGACTGCTACCGGCAGATAAAATGACATGGCATCAACCGCAACCGTAACAGTACGACCTCGCGTTGTCTTACGTGTCACAATTCCACCGGCAATATCCATCTGTGAAAGTACCCATCCACCAAATATATCACCCGAAGGATTGGTATCCGCCGGCATCGCCAGCGTCTGGATAGCCAACTCCCCCAGAGGTGTTTGCTCATCTGTCATCTCATTATGTTCACTCATTAAATGGCCCTCACGGATTATATCTCTTCTAAAATAATTCTGAGACCTCGACGTAGAGGCTCTGCAGCTCCCCATAGCAGCTGATCACCAACTGTAAATAGCGTTATATATTCAGGTCCTAATGTCATGGTACGAACCCTTCCAACTGCAATATCCAGACTGCCACTAACTTTTGCTGGAGTTAGATTTTGTAGCGTCCTCTCCTTACTGTTGGAGATCAATTTTAACCACGGATGTGACTCTACCAATACGTCCTGTAATTCGTCGATAGGCAACTCACGCTTTAGCTTTACTGTAATTCCTTGGGAGTGAGAACGCATTGCTCCAATTCGGACGCAACAACCATCAATTGCCACCCGACTCTCTCCAGCAAGTCCAAGTATCTTATTTGCCTCAACCTCCGCCTTCCACTCTTCCCGTGTCTGGCCAGAATCAAGGGCAGAGTCAATCCAGGGTAGAACGCTTAGTGCCAGAGGTGCTCCAAACTGTTTAACCGGAAGTTGTCCCGAGCTAAGAGTACTCGTTACCAATCGATCCAACTCAACTCCACTTTGAGCAGCAGAAGCATCTCCCAGTTGTTGGGTAATATATTTCATCTGAGAAATCAGCTCGGCCATCGCTTTGGCCCCCGCTCCTGAAGCTGCTTGATAGGTCATGCTGCTAACCCATTCGACTAGATCCCTTTTAATCCACTCCCCCATCGCCATCAACAAAAGACTGACCGTACAGTTGGCACCAACCAAACACCTCCCCCCCCTTTTTATATAACTACTGATCTCTTGAGAGTTCAGAGGGTCTAAAAGTAGTTGAGAGTCACCCTCCATTCTCAGATGGCTTGCGGCGTCAATCCAGTAACCTCTCCAACCAGATTGGCGTAGCTTGGGGTATACCTCTTTAGTGTAATCTGAGCCCTGGCAGGTGATAATAATATCCATTTTATTTAAATCGTCTGTACACATTGCACTTAGCAGCTTTGCTGTATATGACTCCTCAGGAGCATCCTGGCCAATTTGTGAGGTAGAAAAAAAATAAGCTTCAAAAAGCTTAAAGTCACCTTCCTGCTTCATCCTCTCCATTAAAACGGAGCCGACCATTCCTCGTTGACCAATAATTCCCACTTTATTTTTCTTCACGCCCCTAACCTCTTACAAAGATACTAAATTTATCTGTTATTCTGCTGCAAGGATCCAAATATAGCATTAAGAAGATCATTTTGACTAAGAATGTGGCCCTAAGATGATGAAGTAATCATATCACTAGGAGAGATGGCATCCTTAATAGTACCAACCAGTAGCTCTTTGGAGACTGGCTTACTAATATGGCCATCACAGCCAACCCTTTGGGAACGCTCCTTATCACTTCTAAAAGCATAGGCAGTCAGAGCATAAATTGGAGTATGGCCTTTGGACATATCTTGTTCTATTTTACGAATAGTCTCCACTGCCGTATACCCATCCATCACCGGCATCTGCATATCCATAAGGACCAAATCATACTGAGTTGTTTTGAATTTCTCAACCGCTTCAGCACCATTTGGCGCTAGATCTAGCTCTACCTGGTAGCGCTCCAAATATGTTTTAATCAGTAACACATTATCTTCAGAGTCTTCGGCCAATAATATCTTGACACCTTTAATGCTTAAAAAATTCAACTTAGCCTTTTTAATCGCGACCAAGGCATCGGTAGATATCACCTCAATTGCTAAAGGAATATCGGCACAAAAAGTACTCCCCCGTCCAATTGCAGATGTTAAAGATAATTTTCCTCCCATAAATTTCACTAACTCTTTACACAGATTTAGACCTAATCCAGTGCCACCGAATTGGCGGGTGATCGAATCATCCTCCTGCGTAAATGGATTAAATATATCATCTATCCTCTCGGGACTAATTCCTTTACCAGTATCTTCAACTTCAATTCTGACCCAATCAGATTGTCCTGGTAAAGCCTTGACCTTTAAAATGACATGGCCTTGAGAGGTAAACTTTACGGCATTACTAAATAGATTCATGATTACTCGCCGGACCATTGAAATATCACCAAGCCGCGAGTAGGAGACCCCCTCTCCGTAAAGCATCTTTATCTCCAAACCCCTCTCATTTGCCACAACTTGAAAAGTATCAACAACATCAGAGCAAAGTTGATAGAGATCAAACCCATCCTGATATAGCTCCATTTTTCCTGCTTCAATTTTACTTAAATCCAAAATATCGTTCAGAATTGTCATCAAGGCATCACCGTTTCGCTTGATGACCGAAAGCATTTCACAGCGATTGAGTACCTTTTCCCCATTTTCAGCCTCTTCTAATATATTAACCATTCCCACAATTGCATTCATCGGTGTGCGAATTTCATGACTCATTGTCGCCAGGAAGTTACTCTTAGAGCTATTTGCCTGCATGGCTTCTAAAACCGCATTTTGCATCTCGATCTCAGCACTCTCCCGATCTTGAGAAATTTTGATAAAGGTGCCCAACAGCTTTGCAATTTCGTCATACCTCCCTGCAGAGAGGTAGGCTTCTTTAAATTGCTCTTTATCCACCAAGCGGACTAGACCATTCATTCGAACCAGCGGGTCTATTACCCGACGAATTAAAACTCTACTCCTCATCCAAATTGTAGCAACTAGCACTACATAGATGGTAATCATAAAAACTAATTGCCCAATGCTAATAATAGTCTCTTGCTTGCGCCGTTGATCAATCCGCTCAATTTCCTGCTGATACCACCCTGCCTGGGTACTGAACTGCCCTTCCTCGCCTCTCTCGATATTCAGAAGCCGGGAAAACAATCGATCCCGCATCAACAGATCGGATCGCTCTCTTTGGTCGTTTTGGTAACTGGAAAAGATGATGATTGCCATTAAGACAGAAGTTATAAGTACAGCTAGTAACCGATAGTTTTTCTCAATTAACTGACGTAGACTCCCGTTCTCAGACTTCAATCACAACTCCTAATAATGATAGCTAGCAGCCATATCGGGTTTTATTCCCAAAAACTAAAAAAAAATGTATTGTTATGGTTATAGTTGGAGAGAGTATATCCGTTACCATAAAATTTGGAGTTTACAATGGCCCACGAGCACCCATTTGATATAAACCGTCAAGCAAGAAAAACATCATATCTATTACTCTTTGTTCTCTTAGGAATTAATTTACTAAATTATTTTGATCGCTACATCATCTCTCAACTATTGCCATTAATTAATGAAGATTTCCCCATGTCAAAAAGTGTGCAAGGACTATTAAAAACAATTTTTTTAGTAGTCTACTCAATGACCTGTCCTATTTTTGGAACACTGGGCGATCGCTTCCCCCGTAAGTATCTGGTCAGTTTCGGTACAACTCTCTGGAGTATTTCAACCATGATGGGAGGTTTGGTTAACTCCTTTGGAGCATTTGCTTTCTGGCGTTCAATGGTAGGAGTTGGAGAAGCCGCCTACGCACCGATTGCACCAACCCTAATTAGTGATATCTTTCCCAAAAGAATGCATGGGCGAATGATGGCATTTTTCTATATGGTAACCCCTCTCGGTGCCGCCTTCGGCTTCATCATTGGCGGTGTTCTGGGAGCAGCAATTGGATGGCGCTACACCCTATTATTAGCAGGAGTACTCGGACCATTTCTGGCCGTTTGGATTCTCTTTTTTAAAGAGCCGATTAAGCATGATGCCAGCCAACATGCAAAATCTACCTTGCCGCCCAAGGCGTCCAAAAGTGTGAGTGATAGTAAGACTACACCACTCCCTGATAAACTGACCCTATCTGAAACGATTCAAGGATATTTTAAACTATTTACCTACCGGCGCTTTCTCTTTGCCTGTCTGGGATATACAGCTTACTCCTTTGGTATCGGATCTCTTCAATGGTGGATGCCCACCTATTTTTATGAAGTACACCACATGCCACTTAAGGACTCTGGAATGATGCTGGGAGGAATAACAATTATTGGTGGTGTTGTAGGGGCATTATCCGGCGGAGTAATCAATGACAAGTTACAAGGACGCGTAAAAAATCCCTATTTCACACTCTGCTGGGCCTCCTGTGCTCTTGCTCTGCCCTTTGTTTTCATAACGCTAATGACAGATAACATCCCCCTAATGTGGAGCTGTTTGCTGGCAGGTGAAATTTTACTATTTATGAATTCAGGGCCAGTTAACCTACTGTTAATGGAGTCGGTGCCAATTGCCAAGCGGGCCACCGCTCTCTCTTTGGCGGTATTAGTAATGCATATGTTTGGAGATGCTATCTCCCCTCCAATTGTCGGGCACTTCTCCGATCTCTACGGCATGAAGAAAGCGATGATGATCATCCCCTTCTCCTTCGTTTTTTGTGCCATTTTATGGTACTGGGGAAAACTCTTCAACGATGATCACCTGTTCGAACAAGAGGCTAATCAGAAGTCATAATCCACATCGGCCGGTCTTCAAAATTGACATAAAGCGGTCGATAGCGCTCTGTGCTGTAGTATTTTTTTACATCTACCAGCTTCTTACAGCTGGTAACAATGCTGATCGGCACACTCTCGTAACGACCATTACGTAGCGAGACCATCCGACCAAATTTACCACTATCAATTAAATTCATCGCCTGATTACCAAAAGCAATCGGAACAATCGAATCGATGGCATCTGGATCACCAGAGCGCACCATATATGCCAGGCGTTGATTAACCACATCAATGGTATGTCCATTGTTATACTGTGCCGATAGATCTTTAAGATTAGCGGAAACGAGATCTCCTATACCTCCAAGTTTGCGATGACCAAATCCGTCCTGCTCACTGCCCTGAAAAGACATCTCACCACCACTAAATGTTGCTCCCTCGGAAACTAATACTACTGAGTATTTACTAGGATTGAGATTGCGATCCTCAACCATCAACTCTGTCAACTTACCAATATCAAATTCATGCTCCGGTATAACACAGCGATCAGCGGCACCAGCAATTGCGGGTAGTAGTGCGGTAAAACCAGCATAGCGACCAAAAACCTCAATCACCAAAAACCGCTCATGGGAGCCAGCACAGGTACGTAGACGATTGGCAAACTCAACCGTAAGTGTAATGCAAGTACTAAAACCAATGCAGTAGTCCGTGCCAGGAACATCATTATCCATCGTCTTGGGAATTGCCACCACCTTAAAGCCAACAGTATGAAGGTGCGCTCCGTAGCTTAAAGTATCATCACCACCAATCGGAATAAGAATATCAATACCTAAAAATTCTAAATTGCTTAAAATGACATCTGTCATATCGTTGCGATCTTCAGTGTACTTATCCTTGTGCATATCAGGTACATCTTCTTGCCGTACCGAGACGGGATTAATCCTAGAAGAGTGAAGAAATGTACCCCCGGTACGCCCGACTTTTGCCACTGTAGTAGAGTCCAACACCAAATAGTCATTCTGCTCATCATAGTCTTGGCACTGATTGACGGAGAGTAGCCCGTCCCAACCTCGTCTAATACCGACAACGTCATACCCTTCATTTAATGCTCGAATGGTTACTGCCTTAATTGCAGGATTTAGACCAGGAACATCCCCTCCACCGGTCAATATTCCAATCCTTCCCTTTGTACCCTTCTCTGGTAGTGTTCCCATCGATTTTACCCTCATCATTTTAATATTTTATGGATCATAGAGCATTACGGCATTATTAAGAAATAGTTGAAATAAAATAGAGCGCAGGCAGTATTTGATCGGCTCCAATAAATTAATTATGTAAAGAAAATGGGGTGCGCTACTTTGAGGCAACACCTTTAAATTAACTGAGTATTGATGTATGACTTTTTAAATTTTATATATTAGAACAACCTTGAAACTCAACTTACCACCCAGTATTAGCAGCAGCTGATAAGATTATAGCTGTTTACAGACTATTTACATCAGAAATAAACTCCATAATAAAATATATTTACTCAGCAAAGCTAGCAAGATAAAATCATATCAGACAAGGAGGTCGTAATGCCAAAAGTCAGTGGAGAAGTATTAATTATGAATAAAGAGTCAGAGTATGGCTTTATTGTTAATTTAGATATTGGAGCGATTTTTTTCTCTTCCAAGACTAATTATAGGGACACTTCATTTAAGAATTTAAAAAACAATGATAAAGTTTCCGTGGAAGTCGTAGATACACCTGAAGGTTTTTTCGCTACATCTCTGGAGAAATTTACAGAAAAGGAGAGACCACACGAAGCTGCTCTTTAGCTATCATTGGTTTATAAAAAAAAATGAAATCAAGCCCTTTTAGCTTTAAGATGACCTATCTTTATAGCCTAAAGCCCTAGACCATCCGTTGCTAAAATAGACTCTGCACTATAAAGCTGGAAATCTGGCCGTAATGAAGAATTCCTCTGACTTTCAAAAATATTATAGGCAATCTGGCCCTCACTTAACGATTTATTAATCTGTGAAATTTCCCACTTCCTGCTGTTTACCCACTGTGCCCCTTCTGCGGCTAAGGCATTTGAATAGAGATCCTCTTCTCGCTGAATCGTTGAGATCAAGGAACCACCAGGCATAGCTGGCACTAAAAAATCAGGAGTGATGCCAATGCGCTGATTTGATCTACCAGAAGGTAGATAAAATCTGCGTACAGTTCTGAATAACATAATGGTTTTGCTGCCTCCCCACATTATTGGTGACTGAGCACTCCCCTTTCCAAAAGTTTGACTACCTATAACCCAGCTTCGCTGGTAGTCCTGAAATGCCCCGGCAATTAACTCCGAAGTACTAGCGGTATGAGCATTAACAATAGTTACAAGTGGTAGCTCCGTTTTTAATAACGCTGTTGTATATTGATACTCATCTCTAAAACCACCTAAGCCAGTTAGGTTTTCAGTTCTAACCAAAAGCTCATCTTCACCCAAAAAGAGTCCGGCGATACATTGAGCTTGAGCTATCTGACCGCCAAGATTATCACGCAGATCCATAATCAAGCCGAGAGCTCCGGCATCTTCCAAAAATGTAATGGCTTTTTCAATATCGCTACAGGCAGTAGAGCTTTCAAAATTATCAATTTTAATTAGTCCAAATTTATGACCAGTATTTTCTACTATCTTGTACGAAACATTTGAACTCTCAATCTTTAGACGAACAATATCAAGGTCTACTATCTCTCCCGCTCTAGAGAGACGTAGTTTGATTGTAGAGTTGATTAAACCATCAAACATTCCTACAACCGTATTGAAATCTAACTTATCAATTCTTTGTCCATCAACACCTATCAAGACATCACCATATTTAACACCGGCAATATGGGCCGGATTATTTTCAATTGGAGTCAGAATAATCTGTTCCTCAACCTGTTCAATCTCCACACCAATTCCAACAAATGAACTACCACCTGCAGTCATATCGTGAATAAATTGTGGCAATGGATATATATATGCATGAGCATCTTTAGCTATCGAGAGGTAGCGATTGTAAGCATTAGACCAGCGAGATAGACTAAGATCATCGCCAACCAATTTTTCAAACAATTTATTAAAATTTATAGAGTCTAATTTTGAGTGACGATCGAAACAATTTTTGATATTGGCATCACATTGATTAATAGATTGATTACTATCACCAAGTGCTTTTGCAACAGCTAGACACCCTTTTAAATTTTGCCTGTTTTTATAACAATCCTCTTTGGATAACTCAGCAACCACCATCGATGGGGAAAAGTCTGTCCCACTCCAATAATCCAGTCCAACAAGATGGAATGACATCGACATTAGACAGAGAACAAAAAAATATTTTGTTCGAACTACTGCTGCATCACCTGTCGATCGACTAAGCTCTCTCAATTAAAACTCCCAAGATGTAATAAAAATCAGCATGAAAGTGAAGTTTCTGACCATCTATCTATGGTTTACTCCGTCTATGAAAATAATCAATACTAACCACGATTTGCACTATATTTTACAATACAGTCGATTATAATATCAGCTAGATAGGACCATTCGTTAAATAATAATATGTACTGTCAAGCACTCAGCTCTGCCATAATCTCCCTTCTTTTGAAAAGAAAAATGTAAGTAAGAGGTACAAGGTGAAATAGTAGCGCTAATCCAGTAATGATATCTCCCAAAGTCCATGCAAACCTTACAGATAGAAATGGCCCCATAAAGGTTGGTACTAAGTAGAGAGTTCTAAACAGAAGAATGTTCTCACCACCAAGATACTCGAAACATCTTTGAGAGAAGTAGTAGTAGGCGATGATTGAGGTAAAAGCAAAGATCACGAGTGAAATCACCACAATTATCTGCCCGATGTGACCTAAGCTACTAGCAAATGATAGTGTTGCTAAATTGGCACCAGTCTCCCACTGCCAAGACATCCCAATAAGAATAACCAAACCCGTAGTGGTACAAATAATAAGGGTATCAATAATTGGAGTAATCGCTGCCATATAGGCACTTACCTTACTATCCTCAGTGAATAAAAAAGTCGACATCCCTGTACCTGATGCATGAGAGAAGACGCTACGAGCTGTTCCATATTGCAGTGTTTGCTGTAAGGAGTAAGCAACAACTCCTCCACCAACCGAGTAGGGAGTAAAGGCATAGTAGATAATTGAGCCCAAGGCTTCTATCGCCTTACCTGGGTTAAAAACGATAATGGCAAATCCGGCCAGTAGATAGAGAGAGACCATCCAGGGGGCAATTGCGGCGCAGTACTTAACAATATTTTGAAATCCTCCAATAATAACAGCAGCTACCAGCATAGTTAGGGCCAAGGCTACAATAAGATTGGGAAATATAAACTGTCCATGTAGGGCATGGGATACTGAGTTCGACTGGATAAGATTGGCCCCGATGACACCACCTAAGATTGTCAGAACTGCAAATGCCTTAGGTATCCACCCCCATGACCTTGGAAGATACCTCTCCAGATACCCAAATGGCGATGCAAAGAGAGGTGATGACTCATCTACTGTTGATTGCTCTTTGATTGATAAGTGAACTGCTACCATTCTAAATGTCATGCCCAACATGGCAGAAATCCACATCCAAAAAATGGCACCCGGCCCTCCCAGATGAACAGCTGTTGCAACACCTGCAATATTTCCAACACCGATCTGAGCACCAATAGAAGTAAAAATTGCCTTACGATGAGATATTATTTTTCCCTTACTGTCACTCTCCCTGCGATTTATATAAGTAAGAAAGATTGGAATGGCCCTCTTCCACACTATAAAGCGACTTGAAAATAGCAGTAAAATACCTATTTCTAAGTAAATCAATGATAATAAAGGGCTCCATAGAACCTCTGCAATATAGTTTGCCATTATATATCTAAAGTTCTCTATCGACTGCGATCAACCATTGCAGCACAAGCAGGACAGTTCCATACATCTTTTTTTGAAAATGAGACTACTAGTCCAAATGGAATCAGCACTAATCCCAACAAGGCCTCAAGAGGCATAGCGACAAGAAATAGTAGCCCCGCAGAGACGAGAGCAACACCGTGGGGTTTGCTATACTTATCTATTTTAATAATTTCCATTGTCTCGCCACAGTTGGCACATCTAACATTTCTCATTACTGTATACTCCCTATCATTTTGATTGCTTTGTTAATATGAGCATCGATACAGTCAATCATCACAACGCCACAACGTTTACTTTTAACAAGAAGAGGTAGTTCGGTACATCCCAATATAACTGCCTCTACTGACCTAAGCTTCAATGCTTCAACGCAAGCTGCAATTTTCTTCTCAGACTCTTTGATGAATTTATTAATAACTAGTTCTTCATAAATTATTCGATTAACCTCATCACCCATCTCTAACGGAGGGACTACACTCTCAATCCCTCTCATTTCAAGGGCATCTCTTAGAAACTGACCATACATCACTCTCCTGGTACCAAGGAGCCCAACACGAAATAATCTATTTTCAACACAGTAGTCAGCGATAGCGTCCGTCATTGAGATAACTGGAATATTAACTCTGCTTTGAATGGTATCTGCCAACATATTAGTGGTACTCGAACAGATAACGAGAAGGTCTGCCCCTGAACGCTCTATTTTTGCTGCAGCATCAACAAGCAAGGCATGCTCTCTCTCCTTGTCTTCAGATAACTGACTAGGTAGTATCTCTTCGAAGTTAAAACTAAACATTATAACTCTTGCCGATGAGACTCCTCCATATAACTGATTAATACGCTTATTTAGGCGAGAATAGTATTCGGCTGTGGAGACCCAACTAACTCCTCCGATTAGACCGATGGTCTTCATAGTGACCTCTTGAGCGCCACAACTGATTTATTACGAATTAGTGCCAAGTCAATTAACCGGTCTAGCAATTGAGTTACCGACATTCCCTCTTGTAGCCATAATGTTGGATATTGAGAAACAGAGGTAAAACCTGGCATGGTATTAACCTCATTAAGGTAGAAGCGACCACTCTTTTTTTCTAAAAAAAGATCTATCCGGGCCATCGAATAGAGCTGTAACACCTCAAATATTTTAAGACATATTTTTTTCCCTCTACGTATTTCTAAATCCGTCAAGGCAGCCGGGATAATATTATCCCAATACTTCTGACCATAATACTTAACTTGATAGCTTAAAAATTCCCGGTCCAAAGTTATTTCTCCTGCTCCAGATATTTCTGGAATGTTTCCTCCTAAGGCTGCAAACTCAACCTCACGCACATTCATTCCCTGCTCAACCAAAATTTTATCATCCAGCATTAACGCAGCATTTACAGCGCTGCGAAGGTCCTCATATTTTGTAACTCGAGAGATCCCAATAGAACTTCCCAAACTAGCAGGCTTGACAAACAGAGGAAATCCCAAGGATTCAATGATCTCCGCCTCTAGGTATAGACTCTTACTGACCCACTCATCCTGCCTAAAAGTAATATAGGGAACAACTGGTATACTGACTGATTCTGCCAACTGTTTAGTTACCACTTTATCCATACAGATGGCTGATGCTTTGGGACCTGCACCAACATATGAGATACCTCCCATCTCTAGTAACCCCTGGATACAACCATCCTCACCATAAGTTCCATGTAAAACCGGAATGACGACTATCGATTCCTTCGTTCGATAATTTCCATCAAAAGAGAGAACTGTATTTAGAATTTCCCTCTCTGGTTCACATCCCGGTTGCTCTACTATTGGAGGCAACACCGCGCATTTAAGCCCTAGCAGCTCATTCGTATTCTGTGGTATCCACTTACCACTAGGGGAGATCCCTATTGCGTATATATCATATTTATTTCTATCTAGATTTGCTAAAACATTTGCAGCACTTCTAAGGGTGACCTCATGCTCCGTGGAGCGCCCTCCATAGATAACGACAATTTTTAGCTTTGACATGACTCTCTGCCATTTTTCCAAAATTTTTCAATAATATTTTTAAAGGCACCCCGATCTACCCCGACCAAACTAAGAGCACTATCAATATTATCGGGAGTCTCACTAACCTCCTCCTCTTCAAGGAAGTAGCGGCCCTTATCGATATCGATATCACCATTGGCCAGTAAATTACTAATAACAATCTGCTTTTCACTATACCCGTGATCACAATACTCCATATAACAGAGGGTCGGATTTAATTTGCAATCACAGTGGAAAAACTGCTTTTCTGGGTATTTCCAGTCAAATTCACTATCCAATATCGATTGAATGTCCTGATAGTTCCACTCCAACATATCGGGAAGATCAATTGTTAAAACATCGTGACTCTTCCATTTATCGAGATGGATCATATCTTGATGGAACTCTATCTCATCTTTAGTAATCCCAAACTCACTCGCAATATCCATTAGGCGATCACTAAACTCCTGATCGTTCTGACAAAAGTAGTTAAAGTAGTCGGGGTTAATTTTATTTAGATCAACTTTTGATGAAATCCCTCTGATGATCACTTTTATTCCATTCTCTCTAGCAAATTTTGCTAAAGTATAATGATGTCCCTTGTGGCATGGAGAACAAAATTCTCCGTATTTTGTAAAAAATCCTTTCTGGATCTTCTGCATAAATGAGCGGTTGATACTATATCTAATAAAATCGACACCTAAGCGAGTGGTCGCATCTGACATATTATGCACAGCTTCTGGTGTCTGAAACCCAGTGCTGAAATTAACTGCCAGAGGATTCAACCCCAGCACCTTTTTTGTGTAATAAAGTAGAAAACTACTATCACGGCCCCCCGTGATACCAACTAAGCAGTCGTACTTTCCTGTAGATTTTGCTGTTAACTCACGCACCTGCTCAATCGTAAGATCACTATTATCATTTGCAATAAATGTATCTCCAACGGTGACCTTATCGTGCTCGCTATTTGGCAAACAGTAGCTGCACCCTTGACTGGACTGCTCAACGGCGATTGAAGGCATTAAACATTTTGGACATCTACTACTATTAGTTAAATTAGTTTCTAACCCTGCCATTACTCCCCTCTTGAAATTATCAGTTACACTGGTTGTCGATAGTTGCTTTCAGTTAGCAATCTGCGTGCCAATAATTAATCTGGTGAATGTGCCCCGACTGACGCACGGCGCACTGTCGTTTAATGCCCTATAAACACTAATCTAATCATCTTAGAAGTATCAAAAATCCATGTAATCATATCCCATCTATCTTTCACATATTGACATGTTTAATCTCATCGTGAAATAAAACATGTCAGCAATGAAACGTTTCATCAAATCAATTTGGAAGTAGTTATGTCTAAAATAAAAGGCCAATCGATCTATTCTGAAATTATCTTGGACAGTGTCACTGAGGGAGTCTTCACCGTTGACTCTGAATGGAATATTACATCATTTAATCGCGCCGCTCAGAAAATCACTGGATTTAGCAAAGAGGAGGCACTTAAAAGTAAGTGCCATGAAGTTTTCAAGACTAATCGCTGTGAATCAAACTGTTTTTTAAAACAGACGATGGCAAGTGGTGAAAATATATTTGACCAAAGAATCAATATTAAAAATCGTCATGGAGACGTCATTCCAATCTCTGTAAATACTGCTCTACTGAGTGACTCTAGTGGTAAGACGATTGGTGGTGTTGAGACATTTCGCGACTGTATTGAGATTGAGTGCTTAAAAAAACAACTTGAGAAGTCCTATACCCTAGATGACATTATTGGCAAAAGTAAAAAGATCAAAGATATAATGGCCATTCTACCAGATATTGCTAAAAGCAAGAGTACTGTATTAATTCAAGGACCCAGCGGGTCCGGAAAAGAGGTATTTGCACGTGCTATTCACAATTTAAATAAAGAGATGGAGAGTAATGACTCACCATTTATCGCTGTCAACTGTGGTGCCATTCCAGAAAACTTACTCGAGTCAGAACTATTTGGACATAAGAAGGGAGCCTTCACAGATGCCCGAAGCGACCGCCCTGGAAAGTTTGAACTTGCCAGAGGTGGAACGATCCTTTTAGATGAAATTGGTGAACTTTCCCCCCGTTTACAGGTAAAACTTTTAAGAGTTATTCAGGAGAAGGAGTTTGATCCAGTTGGCTCTTCACAAAGTGTCCAGATGGATGCCAGACTAATTCTTGCAACAAACCGTAATTTAAAAGAGATGGTTAAAAAGAGTGAATTTAGAGATGACCTGTACTATAGAATAAACGTGGTTCAACTAAACCTACCCTCCCTGGTGGAACGCAACTCAGACATCCCCCTACTTGTCTCCCACTTTTTAGAATTAGAGAATCATATCACTGGAAAAGAGATTAAGAATGTATCCAAGGGAGTAATGTATTTTTTGATGAACTATAGCTATCCAGGAAACATTCGAGAGCTAAAAAATATTATCGAATATGCCTTTATCCTTTGCCCTGGTGATATTATTGAAGTTAAACATCTCCCTCAAGACCTTATCACCCAAGCTCCAACTGAAAATATAAAGCAACCAGCCAAAATTTCGAACACAGCTTATAGCTCAGAGCTCGAGCAGATAAAACAGGCGTTAGAGTTAAATATGTATGGCCGTAAGGCCACGGCCCAACATTTAAATATCAGCCTAAGTACCCTTTGGCGTAAAATGAAAAAATATCAAATAATAGGAACCGCGCTGTAATGTTCAATTAAGATGCTAAATAAGTATACTCAAGAAGGCAGACAATAACGGCTTGCGCCAAGATCTAATACTAGTGTAAACATTTTGTTTTCTTTACTTAATTTACAGCAAATTTTATCATTCATATATAATGAAAGTACTACTATTGTGCCTTATTCTATTTATTTCTATCAGTGCTTATGCTTTGGATAAAGATATCTGTGGCACTCAAGATGAACGAATACCTTCTAATATTTCTTTTATTGGGAGAACATTGAAAGAAATAAATTCTCATCACGGCTGCACTGTAACACTTATTAGTAACAGTTGTGCAATCTCCGCTGGCCACTGCTCTCCTGTGCTGAACATTGTAGAGTTTAATGTTCCCAGATCAAATGCTGATACCATTGAGCACCCTTCCTTAGAAGATATCTATGAAATTGATCAAAGCTCTATAGTTACCTCCCGGGGACTTGGAAAGGACTTTGCTGTATTTAAATTAAGGCCGAACTCATTAACCAATAAACTTCCAGGTGTAATGCAGGGATTTGCTGAAATTTCTTATAGTAAAATAAAAAGAGGGCTAAGGATTTCCATCACTGGATATGGTGCCTCAGCTATAGCGGAAAGAAGCTATGCCCAACAATACTCAGAGGGAAAGGTTAAAAGGATAAAATACTCCAAGACTATTATTTCTCATCGCGCCGACTCTGCGGCCGGCAGTTCTGGATCAGCAATAATTAGTCGCTCTTCAAATAAAATCATTGGAATTCATACCAGAAGTGGTTGTGGAGACCTCTACCGGGCAAATAGAGGTACGCTTATTTATCGCAATACAAATTTGATAGAAGCCATCAAAGCCTGTACGGATGGTGATCTTTAAACTATTTAGGAAAGTCCAAAGCGACAGGAAAGTTAACTCGCAAAGATGAGCCGATATTAGAGGGTCTGTGGAAGATGGCAAAAAGAATCAGAAGAAAATATCCTTATCTCAAGCAGATGATTTCTTAAACGTAATTTGGGTATAGTTACAAAGTGCCTAGTTCATGCAAGTATAGTAATAATTAGGCATCTTGTATCATATCTTTTTTTTGCTATTTTTCATTGAACTGCTAAAAAGCACATCTCAACCATCACAGGGATATACAAGAATAAAACTTTACTGTTCCTGAGCAGTAGGAGCCATTTTGGACGCTTCTTCCACTAGGTGGCGATAGTGAGTCTCATTAATTGTATCTCGAGAGACATCGTTTATGCGGATGTTCTTTTTACTCATCTGCTCTTCCATACTTACGAGACAGCCATGTAAGTCATCAATCATTGGGCAGATCTCGCCCGTAAAAGAGTAATCTGTGAATAGACCACTCTTTTTGACGGCTGGATTATTTTTCATCTCTCGGCAGTTAAGATCAAGATTGCTGTGGCCTTCATAGCGTAAACTGGGACGGTGCTGGCCAGCATATCCGATTAACTGCATGGTCTGACTAACTACGGTACTTTTTCCATGGCCACTCGATATACCTTCCAGATCTGACTTGCAGAGAACAACACTATCTTCTAGATATTGTTTAAGGGCCTGGTAATTCTTTCCAGGACTTTTAAAGCTGGCAACTGCCATATCCATTAGAACAATTGCCCCTAAGGCCAGAGCAGAGGCAGTTTTTACTGCTACTACCCCTAACCCCACACTCATAAACTTTACTAGCGGTCCGGCGACAAGCAAAGGAGCAATCGCGTGTGCGTTTGGAATGAGCAACTCAATCAGCCCTGAGGTTTGGACGCCCTTACTCTTGCTACCACCTGTTAACTTTAGAATCTCATCTTTTAAACTCTTCTCTTGACCATAGTGGAAGCTTTTACCATTGATTATAAAGTGTCCGGTGACTGGGTCGATAACTTTGACAGTTAGGTTGGAATCCTTGACCGAAATTGTGACAATTTTCCCCCTGACCGATAGCTTAGGGGTTTCGTCTGGACCATTATCAACTATTAACTGCTGAAGTAGCTTCTTATCGTCTCTGGTCCCATGGATGTGCATCTTCTCAATCAGTTTATTAAGATCTCTCTCCTGGTTGATCGTTTTTGCGATGGTTGGAACCAACTCTACGGTTAGACTCTGAACAAAATGGTCAGTAGAGATATGTTGCCCCAGACCAGTAACCTCTCCGGTATCTGCAAAGGCTGAAATATTGGCAAGTATTATAAAATTTAGAAGGATTAAAATTGTTTTCACTTAGCTTCTCCCGGTATAGGTCATTTTATTATCGGATACTTAGAGGTGAAATATTAATCCAAATCCTTAGCATAACCACAGTGCCACCATGCCCAAAATATTGATTTTACGTAAAACACAGCATGAGAGTTAATACTATATTGTTGGGGAGGGGGGGAGTGACGGCGGAACTTTATCAAATAACATTCTAGATTTTAGCTATTTGGGACAAAAATAGGCTAAACTTCTAACTTAAAAAAGAGGATGACCGCCAACCGATATTTTGAAGGATTTGATGATTTATAACAACACTGATGGACTTTTTTTAGAGGGATCAGGAAGAAGAGCAGTGATGTATAGTTTTGATAGGCAATCCGCACCCTGCCACAAGATAATCTGAATTATACGTAGTGATAACCTGCCTATTGACAGTTTTTTACATTGCACCATGTTGAGGGTTTTGCGGCCATGCGTCTACGGCCCTGCATAATGAAAAAGGCTTTTTTTG
>JABGUH010000029.1 GCA_018646675.1 Bdellovibrionales bacterium
CAGCGACTTAGAAAAACATTGATGAAATGGAGAAAAGAGATCTTGAATTATTTTAAAACAAGGATTACAAATGCTAGAACCGAGGGATATAACAATGTCGCAAAGTCTATAATTAAAAGGAGTTATGGATTTAGGAACTTCAATAACTATCGCTTGAGAGTCCTGAATGCCTGATTATATTTGGTTGAGTGCAGTGGGTTACACAAAGAAGGAAGAAGAACCTGATTAGATTACAAAAATTGAATTAATGGCGGAGGACACAGGATTCGAACCTGCGGAACCTTTCGGCTCAACGGTTTTCAAAACCGCCGCTTTCGACCACTCAGCCAATCCTCCGAAGACAATATTGTTATGAATATTAATCACTTTGCTTAGGGCTTGACAACTTTTTTTTGCTGATCTGCTTCATTCCACCCCTGTAACTCTGTAGAACCTCAGGTATAATGATTGACCCGTCGCCTTGCTGATAATTCTCCAAAATTGCAACCAGAGTACGTCCCACGGCAAGCCCAGATCCATTCAATGTATGAGCAAAAACTGGTTTGCGCTCGGAATTACGATAGCGAATTCCCGCCCGCCTGGCCTGAAAATCCCCACAGTTGGAGATTGAGGAGATTTCACGATATTTTTGCTGACCTGGCAACCACACCTCAAGATCAATACAGCGCCTTGCGCCAAATCCTGTATCTCCACTACAAAGTAGCTGTTTTTTATATGGAATATTCAACTTCTCCAAAACAGAACAAGCTATATTGATCATCTCCTCATGAGCCTCTTCGGAGTTTTCACTACGTACAATATTTACCATCTCCACCTTATTAAACTGATGTAGGCGAATTAGACCTCTGGTGTCCTTGCCATAGGATCCTGCCTCGCTGCGAAAACATGGAGTTGAAGCGCAATACTTCAAAGGGAGCTCCTGCTCTAAAAAAAGCTCTTCACGCTTTAAATTGGTTAGCGGAACTTCAGCAGTCGGAATCAGATACCAATCGCTATTCTCCAGCTTAAAAAGATCCTCCTTAAATTTCGGCAACTGACCAGTTCCCTCTAAACAGCGCTTATGCACAATAAAAGGAGGAATAATCTCCTCGTAACTATGCTCATTTAAATGATCAATCATAAAATTTATTAGGGCACGCTCCATTTTTGCTAATGCTCCACGGTAGACCACAAAGCGAGAGCCGGACAGTTTAGCACCTGCCTCAAAATCTAATAGTTGTAACTCCTCACCTAGCTGCACATGATCCTTGGGAGTAAAGTCAAAACGACGAGGCTCCCCCCAAGAAGCTAGCTCATGGTTTTCAGATTCATCAGAGCCAGTTGGTACGTCCTCTGCTAGTAGATTAGGAATTACCATCAACAAGGAGTTCTGCTCTGTTTGGATATCTTCTAACTCTTTATCTTTTCCTTCCATGGAACGCTTAATCGTTGCGACCTGCTCCATCAATTTTGATGCGTCCTCCTTCTTCTTCTTTAAAGGGCCAATCTCTTTAGACAACTTCTTTACTTCAGCCCGCATGCCCTCCACTTCCGTTATCAGCTCTTTCCTGGTCGTATTTAAACTCACCAGTTGATCTATAACATCTGTATTAAAATTACGTCTCTTTAAGTTTTCCACAACTGCAGAATGCTTTTCCACAATTGTCTTAATATCTAGCATTTCTACTCCCCCTCTCTACTGAAGATGTTTAATTAGCTGTTGAATTTTACGCTTATCAACAGCATTTGGAACAAGCTGCAGGTATGTGTTATACGATTCTAATGCTAACCCACCCTGCCCAATTAATCGATAGATATTTCCCAGCTGTTTGTGAATGTTACCATCACTTGGATCTTGCTTCAGCGCTCTCAAATATAGCTCCCTAGATGTTTCTAAGTAATTTTGACGAAATTTAACCCACGCTAAAGATAGCAGAGCCCTTTTAAATTTTCCATTTAGTGAAAGTGCCTTCTCTAATTTTGGCACTGCCTTTAGATAATCCTGTGTCAACCGATAAATCTCGCCAGCGATGTAGTGACCATACTCCTTTGTGGGATGATTTTTGATCTCTAACTGCCCATGTGTCAGAGCCAGCTTATAGTTTTTCTGCTTAATATATATGAGTGCTAGGTAGTAGTGAAGTTTGGGATAGGAGCTGAAACGTTCATTAATTTTATGAAGTTCATTTAGGGATTCCGTTACTCGATTATTTTCAAAGAGAAATGCAGCAAGCCTCATTCTTGCCTCAATATCTCCTGGCTTTAATTTAATCAAACTCCTTGAGTAGCTAATAACATCTTTAGCCTTATTCTCCAAAATTGAAGCCTCGATCAAAAATTGGTAAAAATGAATATCTGGTCGTGGGAGATCCTGCACCATTTTCAAGTAACGATTAAATGAACGAGCCTTCCCATCACGATAATAGTAAATCGCAATATCACCAATAATTTTGGCATTATCTGGAAATGATTTCAATTCATCACGCAGATAACCGATTGCCACATCTGAGCCCTCCAGCTCATATAAAATCTTGGCAAAGAGTGATCGATAGAACACATTGTTCGGCTCAAGGCTAATCGCTTTTGTAATTATTAATTTAGCTTTTTTATACTTACGATGCTTGACAAACAGCTTAGCTAATAAAAAATAGTCCTGATCGTTCAAAGGATTACGATTTAAACTCTCCTGTAGCCATTTAATTGATAACAAAGGGTTATTTCGTCTAAGATAGTAGCGTCCTAACATAGATGCATATCCTGGCAAATTAATCATTTTGGTCGCCGAGATCATGGCAATCTTACGGTTGGCCATCTCCAACTTCATCGCATGTACATAAGCATCAACCAAGGCGAAACTAACTTTGGGATCATTTCCATATCGTTTGTTAAGCTCCTCAAGTGTCTCAATCGCTTCATGAAAATAACCACGCTCTACCTGAATATTCGCCAAAAGAAGCTGGGATGGAATATGACTTGATGAGATATCAGAAGCCTCAATTGCATAGCGAAAAGCATCATCCCAGCGACGCTCCTTCATCGCCATTTTGGCATTCTCAAGATGATGGATAATCTTACTCTCCCTGATCAATCTCTCTGTGCGATCATCTCCCCCTAACTCCAGAGATGCCAACTTGAATCTTAGCTCTGGAGAGTCATGAAAGGTTAATGCTTTTTGAAAATAGAGAGCGCCCTTCTTCGAGTCTCCAGCATAAATACTCTGCATCGCCCTGAGTTCCAGATATTTTGCGTAGTAGAGTGGGGAACGTTCCGCTTTAAGCTTTTTAACCGAATCTAATATTTTGGCAAGTGGCTTAATATTCTCTGTCACCACCAAGTTATTTGCATACATCAATCGCAACCACACTGAGCGTGAATGACGCTTAATTGCACCACGTAAACGTTGCTCGACCGCCTTAAACTGGTCATCACTCTGTAAAAATTTAGTGATGGCTAGATCGACATCTGGAGATGGGCCCTTAACCTTGAGAAGCTTGTCATATACCTTGCGTGCACGTACATATTGCCCATCTTTAACCAAATGCTCCAAATAGTAGGCATAGAGCTTAACCGATGGCTTACTTAGGCGTAGATAGTTTTCAATGGTATTAATTGCAGTGGAATTCTTATCCATATAAGCAAAAAACTTTGATGCTCCCATCGCCACATTGATATCTGTCAACACCCGTTGATTAGCAATTTCCAGCAAACGAAAAACGGTCTCCGGATCTTTATCAGGATGAGAGGTATTCTCAAGAACTTCGGCATAAGTAAGAATCAACATACCTAATGCCGGATTATCTTTAAAGTTTCGTTCCAGTGAGACTCTGAATTTAATCGCCGCTTTAAGCTTGCTAATATAATCGCCATGTTGATAGAGGTCCATGGCTTGTTTATATAGGTTGAGCGCAGACTCTGGGTCTGCTTCTTCATCTGTAACCGGAAATAGTATTTTAGGAAACACCGGTTTAATTATTTTATTACTTGAATCACTGCCTGGGAACATGAACATTAACAAAAGCAGCACTCCGGCCGCCATAATTATTCTCTTCTTATGTTTTTTGTAAAAAGATCTCCATGAAGGATCAGCGTCGTCATCTAACTCTTCTACATCTTGGTCATCGATATCCTGCCCATCTTCACGCTCTCTAGCAGCTACTAACTCCCGAAATTCCTGCTCAGACTTCTGAGCCTCCTGTGCCAACGAGCCAAGAGCACTTTCGAGATCGACCATTTGAGTCTGTTCATCATGATCTACTGTGATCAGCGCATTCTCGTCACTAGTCTTGTCTGACGAGATGGCCGCTTCCATATTCATCTCTTCTGTAGAATCTCCATTATCTTCTGGTAAATTCTCTCTCTCTAACTCTGGAAAGGGATTACTACTGATCACAGTTTTGTCAGAACTATCGACACTCTCTGACCTCTGTACTTTTGCACTATTAGCCAATACTGTGCGATCAATCAGCTTTGTTGCCTCCAAGGTTGACGCAGCATTTTCATCCGGAAGGTAGTCCTCCTCGCGCATTGTCCCAGCCTTATTACGATAGGTGAACTCCTGTAATCCTCCCTCAGCAGATTTATTTGAGTCTCCACCAATGGCACGATTGACGTTACTGTCGCTGACAAGCTCTGACTTTGAAATAGTCTCGGTATTAAATGAGGATCCCTGATCAAAATCACTTTGCTCTGATTGATGATACTCACCGGCAGCAATGTAATCTGCAACACTGGAGACGATTTCATCTATCGTATCAATTTGTCTCCACTCACTATCCGGCGAAACTTGAGTTAATTCGTCGCCTTCTAGCCTCCCCTTCGAATATAGCTCCACCACTTGATCCAAAGTCAAAGGACCAATAACTCTTCCCGTGTTGAATTTTATTCGATAGCTAGAACTCATACTAATATCTCAATTAACGCAAGTGAAATAACCCCTCCGATAATGATAACTAAACTAAAAACCCCCAAAGAAATTGTATCAGATATCTGCAGCTTATCCAATGCAGAGTCACGTCTGCTCTCGGCACTTAAACCATCAAAAAGAGGCAGCAGTAGCTTGACTGTAAAGATCGTAGTAAACAAGTGCGCCACAATCATACAAAATGCCCAAGCAGGGTGTTTTTCGGCCAGAGCAGCATAAAGTGCAAGTCGCATAGTAAAACCTGGCGTAAAAGGAAAATAGCTAATAGATCCCAGCGAGATTACTACTGATACCAACCAAATCCAGTGCTGTCTCTTCACCTTCTTGGCCCAAAGCCTTAGCAAGCCACTACCGAGTGCTAACTGCTTCATTCCGATTAAAAATAGGGCAAAACTAATCGCCATTGATGCCATGTAGAAAAGAACGATATATGGCACTCTGGGATCATTGTAAATAGTAAGAAGTGGTAAAACCGCAGCACTACTAACCATATAAAGAAACGCCACTGAGTACTCAACCGTATGCTCTTTAATCGTTATTAACCCACCATATAGTGTAGCAATAAGGGCCACAGATAGCGTTATGATAATAAATATTTCCCGCACCTCTGAGTGCATATTTTGTACTATCTGGTGCATCGGCCCTAAAAAACCGACCATTACTGCAACACCCTCTATTAATAACCGAGGCAAGTTGGGATTTTGTTCATCTTGCTTGAAGATTAAACCAACCACCGCTTGGAATGGAGGTAATCCTAGTTTAGCAACCAATGCTGTCAATAGAGCGACTGAAGCCATAATATAGTAATAGTTGTTTAAAATAGTGAATTCTCGAAACGAGAAAGTTCCTGTTGCAAGATAAAAAAGTAGAACTGCCAAGACCAATGGCAATAAATGTAACTGTTTGATTAACACAAAATCTATTCTTCGCTGCAAGGGTTCAGTTCCCATCAGTGATTGTACTGAAATCACTGTTGTAAGAAGTCCAAGTAGCTCCAGTGATAAACAAAATGTTATAAAGTCATTTGCACTTAATAATACCAGAGTAAAAGCTAGCATTAAGTTTGCCATAATCGATCGCATCAGGTTCTGACAACCAGAATATAATACTGAGAGTAGGCAGCCCAGGGAGATTATGGATACTGCTTGCTGAGAAAATCTAGTTAGTATAAGTGGCCCATACCAGCTAACTTTTTGATCTGAAAAGAAGAGATAACCTGTCACTAATGGCAGTATCAGACAGATAGCAAAGATTAGGCGAGCAGGACGATTTGTGCCACCCGAAAATAATAACAGGAGCAGTGATAATGTAATATAGGTAAGGAGGTAGTGGAGTAGATTAACTTCAATCACAGTCAGTCACCGAATAAACACTAATAAATGTTGTTCAACAATATTGTGAATAGTTTGTGGGAAAATAGTTACCAGCACAGTAGATAATACCAAAATGCCTAAGGAGACTCGCTGATAACCTCCCCATACCAAATCACACTGCCTGGCCATCACACTTCGAGTTCGATATATAGTATATAGATAATATACCAGTGAAGCAGAAGCAATCGTTGTAAAAACTGCAATCACCAAACTAAAGCCGAAAAGATTTGATAAAAGAAAAAATCTGCCGATAAAAATGGCTGACGTCGGTACTCCTACAAACAGCAGCACAAACAGTGTTAACCACCACATAAATTCACGATTAACGTTTTCAGACGTTACCTCCATTAAATCATGGCGCTTACTTGCAAGCAGGGCGTCATCAATTAAATGTAGGCCCAAAAACCCAACTATCCCCAAAATATAGAGTAATAGTGCAGATCCAATAACTGAAGAGTTGCTAGTTATGCCACCCAACAGTAACAAGTGAACATTTAACGACCAAAAATGCCCATGACCAACGGCCGTAGCTCCTCGATGCAGAAGGTGTGCAACTGCAACAACTAGACCGATTGAGATACAAATGAGGCTGACACTCCAAACAAACGGCGTTAGATTTTGGGTGAGTGTTACAATTTTTAAAAAGAAAAAGGCACCACTGATGCTAAAAAGAGCTAATCCCACCCTAGATCGGACATCTAAAAGGAAGCTATTAACCCGGATATAATTGTACTGAAAGGGAAACCCTCCGAATCTTATTAGCACAACTACCCCTAAGGAGATGAGGACAATTGAAGTCATTCCCCCTAATTCTTCCCAGGGAAGAGATGAGTGCAAGCCTAAAATACTTGTGAATAGAACATTAAATGACTGACCACGACTGATTAATATTATAATAACAAATAATAAAGCAGAAGAAGATACTAAAAATGAAGTGACCAAATTACGTAAAATAGATTTAGCAGCAACAGGCAGATTATATATTAACAGCATTAAAAGTGGAATTATCATCAGTTCCCAGAACAGATAGAGCGTAATAACATTATCTGCTGCCAAAAAGAGGTTTAGTAAACCAACGAGAAGAATTAATCTGATTGATAATGTATTATTGTAGCGGTGGTTCTGACGATCAGAAGAGACAAGCGCAAATAGTGACACAATGGCAACCAGTGTGGAAAAAAGATAGTATAGCCCCCCAACAGAAAACTTAAGATGAAGGTAGGGTACCTCCAAGGTTGCGCTACCTAAATGTGGAATTGCATATCCATCACTACTTACCGCCAACGCCAACGCACTAAACAAATATGCCGTTTGTAACAGGATAGCGATCACCCTGGTGTGATTGCCCGCAACCCTGAAGACAAGCAACAACAAGACAATGATAAATGGTAACAGTAGGTGCCAAGCAATAAAAGTCATATCAATACGACCACCAATGTAACGGCAACTATCACACTTAACAGCAATGCTATCACCGTTGAAATTATATAATAATCAGTATTATCTCCACTCCACACTCGTAATTCGATTGAGGTCTC
Organism: Bdellovibrionales bacterium; assembly: GCA_018646675.1. Taxonomy (GTDB): domain Bacteria; phylum Bdellovibrionota; class Bacteriovoracia; order Bacteriovoracales; family Bacteriovoracaceae; genus JABGUH01. The sequence goes on from JABGUH010000029.1 coordinate 7,812, forward strand.
AGCCACTACTCCTTTTAACCCATCAAATAACCTAATAAAAAATACATCTTCGAACCAAAGGATTATTGCACATAGATGATTAATTAACTTGGCCGCTATATGATGATCATCACTGAAAAACAGATCCAATTTATGATGAATAGTTGTCCATAGATTAATGTTGCGATATTTCCATCTGCTCATCAATTCCATCGGAGATAGATAAAGGTAAAGAAATAAACCCAAGGCAACTGTCAGCACCATTAAAAAAAGTGAAAGCAGTGAACTCCAAGGTGCACTTTCTACCGTTAACACGTGTTGTAAAACAGCTGGTGACATAGATGACAAGAGAAATCCAGAAAAGATCATCTTGCCATCCTCAACTAGGGCCGATGGTAGAAAAAGTGCTGTCATTCCAATTAAAAACAAAGTACCAGCCAACACCAACCGCTCTGATTTTGACCAATGATTGTTGACGCGTTCATTTTGTTTCTGTGGTTCTAGACGGTAGTCCTTAGTGAAAAAGACCAATGAAATAAAGCGGGTTATACTAAATGCCATAATAATATAGTAAATATTTGTAATAACATAAAAATTATTTCCTAGTGAGTGAGTATGAATTGCCCCGATAATCTCACCCTTACTAATCAACAGTGGAGAAATAGGAAACCCCAGCATGGCCAGTGAAAGCACTGTCCCCAGCAATAGCACTCTGGGATTTTTATAATACATTCCGCCGAGTTTTGTGATCTCTGTAGTACCACCATGATGATCTACAACCCAAAAACAGATCTCCAGAAGCAGCGCCACCAATAGAGCAGTGCACAGCAAGTGGTATATTGCAGCCGGTACCGCCCCAACCATGATCCCACTAAAAACAAAAAGTATCTGAGATAACGACAATAAATAGATGATTTTCCAAATGTTAGTTTGAAAGATAGAAGCTAACAATAATAAGATCTGTAAAGCGGAAAGAATAACGAGAAGTGCGGGCAGCAAACTGGTAGCAACACTATTTATAATTGGCGAAATCCTTACAATTAATACCGACGCACCAAGAGCAGTATATGCCAAGTGTGATATCAATAATAGACTGTTATTATTATATTGCTTCTGGTATGAGCTGTTGACCAGCGGAAAAGAGATCATCTTTCCTAACAATGAAAAAATAACCAACCCCAATGCCCATACTATATACCACTGTAAGTGGACAGCGCCACCGGCAACAATTAACATCGCCATACTATTAAAACTGGTCGCATTGAGCAGATGAACAATCAGGCTCATGCCACCTAGTAATACCACCTCCCATCCAATTATCGAGCCAAAGCCAACTTCTTTGTTCTTTACTAATAGTCCATAAAAATATGCCAACAATAAAGCTCCTGATTGTGATGCCACCAAAAAGACAACCACATCTCCGGAAAAGAGCAATATTATGGTTACAAAATGTAATAATGATAGAGCGGTGAAGTGCTGAACATTCATTTTTTTATACATAAATATAATTAATGAAAGCAGTGAAGCCATCAGTGAGAGGGACAAGGAGAGTGAATCAACTACCAACAGTTTTATCATACTAGGAATCAGTGATGTTTCAGCAACAGCACTCGCACCGCGGTAAAGAGAAGTAATCCCATAGAACTCTATTAAGATAGATAAGAGTGGGGCCAATAAATAGATAAATGTTTTAACATTAGAGGCAGGCAAGATTGAAAAACGAGCTAGGGAGATAGTAATTATCAATATTGCAATATTGATAATTACCAACAAGTCTATAATATGTATCCCCAAAATCGTCATCGCGACTCCACACTCCCTATCGAATAGCCTTCTTCTTTCTTGTCTGAATATAGTGCATGGATAAAACCAGTAGTAATTGAAAAAAAATAATAAAAAGCACAAAAATTACAAATACAACCATCTCCCCTCTATTCTCACCTGATGACCCAATCAGAAAAATTTTAAGTGTAACCAAAAGGAGCATGTAGATCCCAATAATTTTGTCGACCATCTCGCGGTAAACAATTACACCCGCCAACAACAGCATTGTTAGTGGTAATAGTGTCAAAAATAGGACCGAGTCTCCGGTCATAATTTACTCACTTTGCTGGCCGATGGAGCATACCGGGACAATAAGAATAATAGTGTGGTCATAGTAACAAGCCCGAAAACCATTAGAGTTAACATTGAAATAAAGTATGTGCTAGAGATTTGCTCGAAGATAGTTATCAAATCGCGATGAATAGATATCTCTTTATCAAAAGATATATAGAGATGTCCTTTTTGCACCAATATATATCCTAGCAGTAAAAGTCCGCTCGTTATTCCAAGCTTAGTGCCATATTGGCTCTCCTGATCAACTATAGAGTGTTGGCCATTCAAAAAAAAGCATATGGTAAATATAGAAATAATTGTTAGAAACTCAACCAATGCTAAATATATATATCCCAGATGAATCGATATGCCGGTTAGAGCTAGTCCTAAAGATAAGGCACCAGCAATACGATGACGTCTATTTGTAGAAAAGAGGTAGGTTCCAACGCCAAACAATGACATTAATATCAGCATCGCAGAGAACATCGCACTCATATTGTACTCCGAATGATTATCATCCCGACAACAAGCATCAAATTAATAATTCCTAATGGGATTAGATGGTGCCAGAAAAATTTAATCTGGCTTGATAATTTTACCTTAATTAGACTAATGCTGCTTATCTGAATAATAACAGTCATTATTACTACCTTAATCAACAAAGAAAAAAATTGCATTGGGTAATACAATATCTCCAATTTTGATGACAACCACCACATTCCTGGCAACAGGTCATATCCACCTAAAAAAAGTGTTACAAAGAGAGCTGACAATACGACTAGGTTAATCTCTCGTGACAATGAGACTATCACACTTTCAAACATCGAAGGATTGCCAGCTGAGTGTAGTGGTGTCTCCCATCTTCTTCTAGATCCCGTCCCGCTTGCATCATGGTGCATAACTATCAGTATAAATAAAAGTAGTGCTCCAAGTGGCTGCTGCCAGATTCCCCACATGGGAATACGCCAGGTAAACAAGCCCATCTGTCTCTGAACAATAGCATGCAGATCAAATCCGAGATAGATTGCGACTGTCGATAAAACCAACAAACAAAACACCACCTGATAACAAATAAATTCCGACCCCATTTTCGATACAGCGGGATTACTGGACGCATCTGGCGTAGCAAAATATTCAACGATAAAATGATATAAGCTAGAAATTATGATTGCTCCAGCCACCAGTAGTAATGTGTAATTTGACTGGACAATCTCAAATATCACTCTTCCATCATGCTGCAAAATAGGCTCACAAATAGGAATCATCGTCAATGGCAACAAACTAATTGGAATTAAGGCAGCATATGAGACCACTCTTCCGACCTGTAACTTACTACCATCTGATAGGATGCTATTCTCATCTGTTTTACCAAAACTGGCCAAAGACCGTAAAATTGGCTCTCGAAATAGTTTACTCCAAGGGGTAGCAGTCCCTGCAAGGCGGGCAATCACCACTAAATTGATCACCCTTATGGCCAAAATAGTTACCATCGCTAGAATAAATGGCGTTATTAGCTGTATCCCGTAGTAGAGATTTGATGATTGATTCATCGTCCGTCCCGCTTAATGTATTCAGGGATAGTTACGACTAGATAGCCCACGATTGCTATCGTTGGAAGGATAATTGCGCTATAGACAAACTCTGTCCTTAAGGTATTTGTATTTTGAGCAAAGATATATATAAGTGGCACCAGTAACACTAACATCATCAAAAATGCGCTACTAATAAATATTGTTCCGACTAACCCAAATGAAAATTCACGGTTTGTCTCTCTAGCTTTTTTTCTTTGGAGGGCAGGAGGTTGTTGCTCAGCCAAACTCTCGCTATGCGAGAGAGTAAACAGTGCATAAAGACGAGGTATTACTAAAATGGCCATGCCTAAACAGAAAGCCACAATTAAAAATATTATCAACAGTACGTAGTTCAATCTACCCGCTCACAATCCATCGTGCCACCCCGGGGTTATCGATTACTTTACCAGCAGGGAAGCACTACTGGCGACACTCATCATCTCCTGCCAAAAAAGACCTAACACCAAGGTGGGAATAGTAAAGGCAACAATAACAGCCTGATTTAGTAGTCCAAAGCCGCCAACTGGCGCGCTACTTTCTGGTGACTTTAAAACCATCAGACGGACAATTTTCATATAGTAATAGAGCGAAACAACTGAGTTCAAACCCAGTATAACCGCCATAACAAAATATCTCTTCTCAATTAGGGCCGCCAATATATTAAACTTGGCAACAAAACCGGAGAAGGGAGGGATTCCAGCCAGTGATAACATGGCGATCGACATTAGAATTGCCATCAATGGATGTCTACTGACAAGCCCAGTAAAACGCTCAAAGTGGTCATTTTCACACCCATCAGCAACAAATGTTGTGACATAAAATGCAGTCAGAGTCATAAATAGGTATGCTACTCCATAAAAGAGAATCGCAGTTGTTCCGAGGTGGTTTAAAGTAATCACACCTGTTAGCATTACACCTGCGTGAGAAATTGAGGAGTAAGCCAACATACGCTTGACTGATCGCTGACCAATCGCCGCGACATTTCCAACAGTCATAGTCAATGCAGCAATTACACTTAAGAGACCTATCCAACCGATCTGTAACACTCCCTCCGCAGAGAAGAAGACCATGGTAATACGCATAATAACAGCCATTCCAGCCATTTTGGGAACTACAGCAAAAAATGTTGTCACCGGCAGAGGTGATCCCTCATAAACATCAGGTGCCCACATATGAAATGGGACTGTCGCAATTTTATATCCCAGTCCGGCAAAAAACAGTAGAAAGGAGGGGAGTAAAATAGAAATATCTGATAGTGTCAATCCTGACAATACGTCGGCAATTCCTTCAAATTGAATCGTTCCCAATACTCCATAGATATGTCCCATACCAAACAACATTAATCCAGCTGAAATCCCACCATAAAGGGCATACTTTAGGCCAGCCTCAGATGATTTGTTGTTTTTACGGTTAAATGATGCCAGAGCATAGGAGAGGATTGAAAGCGTCTCCACGCCCAGATAGACAATCAGAAGATTATTCGCCGAAGCCAGCAACATTCCTCCAACCAAAACTCCAATTACAATAATAGAAAATTCAGATTTTATCTCTGGAAGGATATCTTGAGAGAATCTTCCAAGATAGATTGCCGCAATAGTCCCAATCACCATAATAATTTTAAACAGTGTTCCAAAGCGATCAATCACCAAAGCCGAGCTGAAAATAGTTCGAGGAACGGCAAACATCATATTGTTTAGCAAGATATAGGACACCATCAATAACAACATCGTGAGACCAAAAACGATCTTATCACTTTGATCTCGGCTACCACTAAAGGCGATGGCAAAAAGCCCCAAAACCATGGCCGCAATTAATGCCAGCTCAGGCAGATAATATGACAGATTGGTTATCATCACTATATTCATATCAAAATACCCTTACCCTAATAGAGGGACAACATCACAACTAATTTTCCGACCGATGCTCTCATCACATCCAAAACCGGTGCTGGATAAATTCCAAACACAACGACTGCCACACAAAGTGGAATCATATATGAGAGCTCCCGCCAATTCATATCGGAATAACCAGTAACGGCTTCATTAACCTCTCCAAAAAACATTCGCTTGAACATCCACAGGAGGTAGGCGGCACCAATTAACAAGCCAAATAGCGCCATAACGGTAATGGTAGTAAATTTCTCGTATATTCCCAAAAAGATTAATGCCTCAGAAATAAAGCCGGAGAGACCAGGCAGTCCCATGGAGGCAAACATGGCAATAATAAAGACGATACTATAACGAGGTAGCTGGGTATAGAGACCTCCAAATCCCCGACTGCCATCTGGCTTAACAATCCAACGGTGGTGAGAACGCTCATAGAGGATTCCTACCAGAAGGAACATCATCGCAGTGGAAGTTCCATGATTAAACATCTGCAACACGGCACCATTCATACCTTGAACTGTCATTGCCGCTAAACCCAACATGACAAAACCCATATGAGATACTGAAGAGTAAGCGATAAGTTTCTTCATATCATCTTGAGCCATGGCACACATTGCCCCATAGATAACATTGATTAATCCTAACCATGCAATTGCTTCGCCGAAATAGACCGAAGCTGAGGGAAATATTGGGTAAGCAATTCTTAAGAAACCATAGGTACCCATTTTCAACAGTACACCTGCCAAAATAACCGAGACGGCGGTTGGAGCCTGAACATGTGCATGGGGTAACCAAGTATGGAAAGGAAAAATTGGAACCTTAATGGCAAATCCAATAAACATAGCAACAAAAAAGAATTTGTTGAATGGGAGATCATATCCAAAAATATTGAGTGTCAAGTCACGAAAATGTCCACCGGCAAGGGCAACAATATTAAACGAGTCAATCCCCTTTCCAGAAAGATTATATAGAGCAACAATACCGATCAACATAATAATCGATCCAAAGAAGGTATACAGGAAGAACTTAATCGCAGCATACTCACGATTCTCCCCACCCCAAATTCCAATCAAAAAGAACATGGGAATTAGCATAATCTCCCAGAAAAGATAGAATAAAAAGAAGTCCATCGCCATAAAGACGCCCATGACTGACGCTTCCAGCAGTAAAAATAGGATGAAGTATGACTTAACAGCTTTCTCAATGGTCCAAGAACTTAAGATACACAAGAAAAACAACAGCCCTGACAGGATAATCATCGGCAACGAGATTCCATCTACAGAGAGCGCATAGTAGATGTTAAACTGACTGATCCAAGGAATGCGAATATCAAACTGCGACTGCATACCTGCCACTTCAGTGTTGAAATTCATATAGAGTATAATTGTCAGAACAAAGGTTATTGCGGTGTTTAATAGAGACCAGTAACGTATTGCCCCCTTGCTCTGACCGGGAATAACGAACAGCCCCAGAATACCCAATACCGGCATCCATAAAATCCAATTTAGTAAATACGCCACCTTGATTGCTCCTTATCCCTAAATATCTAAACTAATCATCTAAAGTGTCCAAACATACCCAGCCAACACCAAAAAGATCATAATAAAGTAAAACTGAATCTTTCCAGACTGAACCGTTCTTAAAACTACATTAAATAGTTTGACGCTGGAACCAACGCCATCGACCGATATCCGATCGATCATCAAATCGTCAAAAACCCTAGCGGCTTTATAGAAAAGTGTATTTACCTGTTTCCAGCCATCGACAAAGAAGCGATCGTAGATCCCAAGATCAATCCAGCCTAAAAAAGCATTGACTGGCAACAGGACTTTGCCAATAACTCCCTTAATGTAGAAGTCATCAAAGTGGTACTTGTTCAACAATGAACGATACCAACCTGCAAATGTTGTGGCCCACCAAGCGGGATCAAAACGCCGACGATGGTAGAATAGATAAGCTAAAAATACCCCACTAAAAGCAATAATTATCGAGAGGATGGCTCCGATCATATGAACGTGGTGAACATGGTGAGCTGCTTCTTGATCCATCCCATGGGATGGATCATAGAGGGTAGGAGTATAATCAGAAACTTTACTCTGGTGCGGCTCACTCCAAGCTTGCTTGGTGTAGTACTTAAATTTCTCCAACTTGGGCTTAGCAATTAGTGTATTAAACCACTCATACCCCTTGGACGGGAAGACCTTCACTAGTCCCTGGCCACTGATTGATCCAGAGAAGAAAATGCCAAGCGTAAACAGAGTAAGAATTAACAGTGGAACATTTTGATTCCAAGAGAGATGTTCAGTATGGGTATGATCGTAAAGCTCTTTATCCCTTGGTTGACCAAAGAAGGTTAGAAAGATCATTCTAAACATATAGAAGGCAGTTAATAGGGCCGCAATAAATCCTAAAGCTGCTACTGGAATATATGACGGATCATGGATCGCTGCCAGTAGAGCATCTCCTAAAATTCTGTCTTTGGAGACAAAACCAGAAAATAGCGGGATGCCAGCGATGGCAAGAGTACAGGCTACCATGGCAATAAAAGTATAGGGCATCTTGTGGCGCAAGCCACCCATGCGAGGCATCTCCTGTACGTGAGAGTCTGTATGGTGGTCATGTAAAGAGTGAATAACTGATCCCGCAGCCAAAAAGAGACAAGCCTTAAAAACAGCATGGGTAATCAAGTGCATAAAGGAGGCGTTATAGGCTCCAACGCCAATTCCCAGCACCATATATCCTAATTGGGAGATGGTAGAGTAAGCAAGAACCGCCTTAATATCAGTTTGTACCAATGCTAAGGTGGCTGCACCAAAAGCAGTTATCGCTCCTATATAGGCGATAAATGTAGTTAACTCTCCAGCAACCATCAGAGGGTACATACGCAAAGAGAGGTAGACACCTGCGGCAACCATGGTCGCGGCATGGATCAAAGCGGAACAGGGGGTTGGTCCCATCATCGCATCAGGCAACCATACCTGTAGTGGAAATTGTGCGGACTTGCCAATTGTCCCCATAAAGATTGCTCCTGCGGTCAACGTGGCCAAAGGAATAGTCAAGGCAGTAACTCCATCGAATACCCCAGCATCAATGCCAGCATAGATATCAACCAAATTTACACTACCAACGACAGACCAAATTCCGAGAATACCGAATAGAAAGAAGACATCTCCTACTCTGGTGGTCATAAACGCCTTTAAGGAGGCATCCCCCGCCTCCTCTTTCTCGTAGTAAAAACCAATCAAGCTATAAGAGCAAAAGCCCATAATTTCCCAGAAACAAAAGAATAATAACAGATTATCAGCAAGGACCAATCCTAGCATTGCTGCAGAGAAGAGGGAGAGATAGACAAAAAATCGCCCAAAACGAGCATCTTCTTTCATATAGAAAGTAGAGAAGACGTGAATTAAAGTGGCCACCCCAGAGACCATTAACAGCATTACAGCGGTCATATTGTCGAGGTAGACACCCAAATCAACTTTAAATACCAAATCAGCATAACTTAAATCAAACCAGTTGAAATACTTATGAACGTGATAATCTGCAGAGTGAACATTAAATATAAAGTCACTAAAAATTCGTAAGGAGTAGATAAATGATCCAAAAATTGCCAATACGCTAATCGCCACAGCACTTTTAGTAAACGGCTTAACAATGAAAGAGTTCAGTACAAAAGCAAAAAATGGCAACAGCACAATTGGAGCAATATCGCCTACGGTGTAATCCATCCTACCCCCGGTTATCCCTGAAGTTGAGCCGCATCATCAATATGAATGCTCTCATTAATTTGATAAAATCTGATCACAATTGCTAAGCCAACAGCAGCCTCTGCAGCGGCAACAACAATAATAAAAAGTGAAAAAATCTGACCATCCATATTGCCAGCTAAAAATTTTGAGTACGCTACAAAGTTGAGCGCTGAAGCATTCAGAATCAGCTCAATTCCCAGCAATATGGCAATAATATTTTTGCGAGCCAACATCACCAAGACTCCAGATAAAAAGAGAATAAAGCTGACGATTAGATAACTTGAAAGTGTTATCACTTGGCACCTCGCTTTTTGTTTGGCCGAGCAATTACCGCTGCTCCCACTAATGCTCCCAATAGCAAAACAGAAGAGATCTCAAAAGCGAGAACATGCTTCGTAACCAGTAAAGTACCGATGCTATCGACTGTCCCCATATAAGGAAGCTTATCAACAGAGGTAAAACCCTCCATCACTCTAACAAATAGCTTACCGACCGTCAGAGATAACACCAGTAGTGCAAGAAAAGATAAAACATAGGTCCGAGGACTACCCATTAACGGCACCTGCATTAGCAACTTCATCTTTTCACTAGGTTCGCGCCCTCCCCCAGTTAACATAATAGCGAAGAGCATCAGAATAATTACTCCTCCCACGTAAACAACGAGCTGAGTTGCTGCCAGAAAATCTGCGCCCAAAGTGAGATAGAGCCCCGCCACCCCCACCAAAGAGGCTAAGAGATAGATACAAGCATGCATAATATCTCGGCTAAAAACCACCATCAGAGCACCAGCGACGGCCAGCAGTGCGGAAAGTATAAATAGAATTTGAGCGAACACCTTACCTCTTCCTATTTTTAAGCCTAACCAAAGATTAGGGCGACGATAGATCTACCATTTGTTAGATAGAGCCAGATAATAGTACCAATCAGATTAAATAGTGCGATGGGAGTTAAATATTTCCAACAAAGGGTCATTAGCTGATCCACCCGTAAGCGGGGCAATGTCCAACGCACCCAAATTACCACGTAATAAAGAGCGAAAGTCTTGGAAGCAAAAGTAACTACCTGCAATACCTGTCCCAAAGGAGCCTCTCCACCAAACCCAAAGGGGACATGATAGCCACCCAAAAATAGGGCGGTGGCAACTGCGCAGACCACAAAAATTTCTATATACTCAGCCAGGGCAAAAAAAGCGAAACGCATTCCGGAGTATTCGGTGTGATAGCCAGAGACCAGCTCTGACTCAGCTTCGGGTAGATCAAAAGGGGCGCGATTAGTCTCGGCTAGCGCACCAATGAAAAAGATAAAAAAGCCAACAAACATAAATGGATTATGCAGAAAGTTCCAGTGCCAAATAGCTGCTCCTTGTGAATTAACCAAGGTTTGAAGAGATAGTCCACCGGCCAACATAACTACGGCCAGGATGGTAATCGTAACTGGAATCTCATAACTAATAATCTGCGATGCCCCTCGCATCCCTCCTAACATTGACCATTTAGAGTTTGAGGCATAGCCCCCAAGAAAGACACCGATTCCGACTAACGATGAGACTCCTAGCAGATAGAAAATTCCCACATTAAGGTCAGTAAGCATAAATCCTGATGAAAATGGAAGAACTGCAATTGTGCCAAATACTCCAGCCAGGCAGAAGATGGGAGCGATAGTAAAAATCAGACGATCTGCACTACGAGGAACAGTATCCTCCTTTAAAAACATCTTAATTCCATCAGCCAAAAACTGGAGCAGACCGAATGGGCCAACCCGGTTAGGGCCATAGCGCGCCTGCATATCTGCTGAAATTTTTCTCTCCGCATAGGTTCCCAATCCACCGACCAATGAGAGAGCACCCAACATAATAAGAACCACTAACAGAAAGATGATCAAACTCAATAAGGGCAAGTACTCTTTGCCCATCATGGCAAGAAGTTGATGGAAAAACTGAAATTGGGATAAATAGTGGACTACAGTGCTATTCATTCTCTACTCCACTATCACTACGATTTGCTGCCGAATAACTTTTTACCCAATCCAAATCTCCACGACGCCAACAGTAGGCGAGTCCAGCAATCAATACGAGTAGAAAGATTAAAATCTCTACCAATATCAATCCTCCCATACCTAAGCTATTAAACTTATTAAAGACAGCTACCACTGGGAACATTAGCGCTGACTCAACATCAAAAATTATAAAGATTAAACCAACTACATAGAAACGGATATTAAAAGAGGACCAAGCACCACCCACTGGCATCTCACCACACTCATAAGCGGTCTCCTTTAACTGGGAGGGGTTAGCGGGACGAATTAGTCGACCAATTAGTAGCGTTATCGGAACGGCCAACACACCAATCGCCAGCAGAAGTACTACTGGCATATAGATATTCAATAGATCAAGTGCCACGTAAACGGACCTCCTATTAAACGAATAAAGTGTTAAAATAAGGATATTAGTATATGAATTTACGTTAGCATTGCCAAGGTATTAGCAATTGAATATAAAGAGAGAGTGAGAATTCCCAACGCCATGCGGCGTTAGGAGGAGGAGGTGAGCTAAACTACTCTGTATAGCACTTAATGAAGCCCTGGAATTTCTGCTCTTTTTGGCCAAAGGGGGCAAGATAGCGACTCTCAGTTACAGTATAAACTCCAGCGTAATAACCACCATACTCATCGCTCTCGTCAGAAAACCACTTAGCTTCAATTACAGCGGAAAGCGTGACAAAGCCGTTAACCTGGTTGCCATTAGCATACTGTGTTGGCTCAGCATAAGCTCCAAGCTTTAGCTCATCGTTGAGGTTAAACCAGTAGGGGATCTCATTTAGATTACCACTCTTCTCAAAAGTGTATGTTGAGAAACCACTAACCGTGCGACGCTTAAATTTAATCTGGACAGTGGAATTAGCAACCAGCGGGGCACCAAAAATATGCCCATTGGCAAGATTAACTGTAATTTTGATCTTACTATCATCGATCGCACAACTAGTGCCACCAGTCGCAAAGGCATAATTGGTCAGTAAGAGGGAGAGTAGCAGGGTAATTAGAAAGGTTGATTTCATCATTTAGTTCTCCGTCAGGGTGATAAATAAGCAGACTACTTAGCTGCCTAGCTAGCACCATTTAGCGAATAAAAAACGACTTTACAACCTACCACCTAAAATTTTCCATATAGCACCCGAGAAGTTAATCAATAATTATCGTCGTAGATCAAATGACCCCCGCAACAGCGCGGCGCGGCGAACCGGATTCTAAACAGAATGAAACAGTGTTAGACGATACCTAGAATTACGATATAATGCTGTGCAGCTCCTTGATCGCATTGTGTATATTTAATGCATTTTGATTCAACTGACCGGCCTGGGTACTACCCTCCTCCGCCATGGATGAGGTCTGTTGAGTAGCACTATCAATCAGTGTTAACGCTTGGGTGATCTGAGCAAATGTTGCGAGATGCTCTTTGCCCGTTATCGCAATATCCTTGTTAAGATTATTGACTAAATCTGATGAACAAACGATCTCTTCCAATATTTTTTCGCTGTGATGAACAATTACTTCACCTTGAGCTACCTCCTGGCGGCTAACTGCAATCAATCCCTTAATCTCCTTGACTGATATAGAAATTTTCTCCGCCAACTCACGGACAGACTCTGCCACCGTAGCAAACCCACGACCACTATCTCCCGCTCGGGCAGCTTCCACCGCCGCATTAAGTGCCAGTAAATTAGTTTGAAAGGCAATGCTTTCAATCAGTGCAACCGTACTCTCAATCTTTTGAAAACTTACGTCTATTTTTAACATCGCCTGATCGAGTTGAACAATCTCCGATTGTCCCTTCTGGGTAGTCGCATGACTGTGGTCAGAATGTTCTAATACCTTAACGGCATTTTCCGAATCATATTTAATCAGTTCAGATAACTCTTCGATCGCACTAATATTCTGTTGAAGTGATATTGCCGTTTCGTCAACACTTGTGGATAAAATTCTACTGCCGTGATTAATCTCATCACTGGTATGTGAAAGCTGTTTACCGATAGTCTGCATCGGCTTCAAAATAGAGTTTAGCGACCTCACGATGGTACCTGATATTAGAAGACTGATAATCGGCGAGATTACTAACAGTATGGCAATATTAATCAACAATGTTTTGACTGATATCCGTAGCATCTGCTGAGGCAATTCATTTTTTATTGCAACCTTAATCGTGCCAAATAATTTATTTTGTTCGCCGACCTTGTTTTCATATAGTTTGTAGGATGCTTTATCATCCAAATTTCCACGATTAGAAGCAATCAGCTTACCTTGATAGTCATAGAATGATATAAATTGAATCATTGGGTCATCACCTTGTTTCTCTACAATACTGATTAAGGCGTCATAGTTCATATTAATAATGTCTTTGCGACTTACGTAGTGTAAATATGAGAGCACGCTTTTCGCATGTTGCTCCATAAAAACATTAAGATCCTTTTTGGTATTGTGTAAAAGGAGACCACCAACCCCAATAATGGAGACCAGCAAAGATAGTAATACACCCCAAAATATTTTACGGCGAAGAGATCCCGATCTGCTCCTGGCTCTAATATTTTTAAACGTAAATATTTTAGTTGGTGCCATATCAAGGTTACTCGTTCGTTAGATATATGTCCGGTGATTAGTCCTTAAGAGGGTGTTAATCCAGACCTTTTCTCTTCCAAAACCAGTATATTCAATCCACCAAGCTAATACAAGATAACGAAAATATTTGCCCGAAGCCAAGATCGTATCTGGCCAAGTCCAAACCCAAAAATCTATATCGTTACCTGGAAACAAACTATAACTACTTTTAGCTAATTAAATCTTGACCATTATGTGCCAGTAACATTCAATTAAGCGTCATGAAATTGACAAGATTTCCTAGCCTACTACGTGATTGTGTGGCAAATGGTAGTTATGACCTTTTTTAACCCCATCATCTCAAAACTATCCCTCTGGGAACAAAGTAGTAATCAGCGCCTACTGCTGACTGGCATAGAAGAGGAGCACTGGCCATTTCTTTTTCAGCAATTTTTACTAAGCCATCAAACATCTTTCGCAAATAAGAATCAGTTGATTGTCACTCCATCCGTCAGCAGTGCTGAACGGATCTATCAGGGGCTTAAAAGTAAAATAGAGAATGGAGAGGCGGCACACCAAATCTATCTATATCCCGGTCTAGATGCCTCGCCTTACCACTCAATTCTCCCTTCAATTCAAGATCTCTATACCCGATTTCGAACTCTGGATCAGCTACTTTACTGCCAAGAGCAAGATGGCCTTCATTTAGTCGTTATTGCCACCCATGAATCACTACTCCTTAAAGGGCCACCGCCAAATTTTTTCGCCGACCAGCGTTTCTCGATTCACCCTGATGATATTATTGAGCCACTGGAATTAGCATCAAGGTTGGTCGAACTGGGCTACACCTCGAACATCACCGTCGAAGAACCTGGAACATTTTCTCGTAAAGGTGAGATCTTTGACCTCTATCCCATATCATCAGGGCCAGTGAGAATTAACTATTTTGATGAGATGATTGAAGCGATCCATCCGATCAATCCAACTACAGGAAAAAGTGATCGTAGCACTCCACTTAAAGGTGTGGATATATCTGTCTCGCCAGGTGTGTTAGTAGACAATCTATACAGCACAATACTGCGTAATAATATTCCCATGCCATCACCGGGTGAAAAAGAGAGATATAAAAAGCGAATTGATCTATTCGAATCATTTAGCCGAGGAGAGCTACCACACGACTATGTACGTTACCTACCACTCTTCTTTGAGCCTGAGAGTACTTCCACTCTGCTGGATTATTTCTCTCCGAAAAATACCATTATCTCCATGGTAGGATTTGATCAGATTATTCAACGTGATTTAGAGTGGCGCGAAGAGCTGCGGGTAGATTTCGAAACGGAGAGTGAGAACCAGCAAGGAGAGATACTTTTACCCTCCCCTGAATATATCTATCGAGACAGCTTAGAACATGCTACTGCCAATTTTTGCCAAATTCTAGTTAACCACCCTGGCTGCACTATTAACCACCATCTAGATTACGACTTTAAACACCGCATAGACCTTGATCTCAAACCTGTTAACAGCTACCTTGCAGCTCACGTTAACCCGGCCCAAGAGCGCTTCTCTTATGTCCACGGAGTCCTAACCTTTATCAAATCCAAGTTTGAGCAGAGTGGCACAGTGGTGCTTGCTACTCATAGTCAACATTCAAAGCAGGAGCTGGAGTATCTAATTGAAGGGCAGAATTTCTCGTCCAGCCTTACACGACGAGTGCATTTTATCGACGCAACCACCGAGAGTGGGTTCTATTATCCTTCAGAAGATCTACTGCTATTAACAGACCGAGACCTCTTTGGCCGTAAAAAGAGTCATGCTGTTAAAAAGATGGCACCAAATCTCGACCTGTTCGCTGAACAACTATCAATGATCAAAGAGGGTGACTTTGTCATCCATAATGACCTGGGAATCGGAAAATATCTCGGCCTTGAATCGATGAATATCGGTGGAACAAGCGCAGACTACCTAGTACTTGAGTACACTGAAAATGACAAAATCTATGTCCCGGTCTATCGCATGGATATGGTCCAGCGTTATGCTGATGGTGATAGTAACCATCGAGTAGCCTCGTTAAGAAAAAATCGTTTCAATCAGCTAAAAGAACGGGCAAAAGGGGCAGCCAAGAAGTTAGCATTTGATCTATTACAGCTACAAGCGGCCCGTAAATCGTCCGAGGCTTACGCCTTTTCCCCCCCCGATCATCACTACCAAGAATTCACACTAGCATTTCCATTTGTTGAGACTGCAGATCAGCTTACCGCTGCAGAACAGGTAGTTGAATCAATGCAGGAGAGCAAGCCGATGGATCACCTGGTCTGTGGTGATGTCGGCTTTGGTAAGACGGAAGTTGCAATGCGAGCAGCATTTAAGGCAGTGCTGGATAAAAAGCAAGTGGCCATTTTAGTTCCTACCACTATTTTAGCACTACAGCACTACAACTCATTTCTGAGCCGTTTTAAGGATTTCCCAGTTAATATTGAATTCCTCTCCCGTTTTAAAACTACCTCTGAAGCCAAGGAGATTCGTGAACGATTGGCAAAAGGTGAAATTGATATTGTAATCGGCACCCACAAGCTGCTGGCCAAAAATATTGAGTATTTGGATCTTGGACTAGTGGTTGTTGATGAGGAGCACCGCTTTGGCGTTGCTCATAAAGAGCGGCTAAAACTTTTAAAGTGCTCCGTAGACTTTCTCACTCTAACCGCCACCCCGATTCCCCGAACACTGCAACTCGCCTTTTTAGGATTAAAAGACCTCTCTATCATTCAAACTGCCCCGCCCCGCAGACAGTCGATTAAAAGCTACCTTATTCAAGAGGATGACAACACCATCAAGCAAGCTGTCGACAAGGAGTTGGCCCGCGGTGGCCAGGTATTCTATGTTCACAACCGAGTACAGGATATGGATTCTGTTTATGATTGGCTTAAGACGCTGGTACCACAGGCAAAGATTGTTGTGGCCCATGGGCAGATGGCAGAGAAGGATTTAGAAAAGAGAGTACAAAGCTTTTATCAAGGTGAAAATAATATTCTCCTATCTACCACTATTATTGAATCCGGAATTGATATTCCTACTGCCAACACGATGATCATTAATCGTGCTGATCGCATGGGGCTAGCGCAACTCCACCAACTGCGAGGCAGGATTGGGCGTTCTGACCGTAAAGCTTATGCCTACTTTGTTGTCCCTAAGAATCGCTCACTAACACCTTTAGCCAGCAAGCGACTAGCGGCGCTACAAACCTATGCCGACATGGGCAGTGGTTTTAATATTGCATCCTCCGACCTAGAGATTCGTGGTGCAGGTGATATTCTTGGTGCATCACAGTCTGGACATATTGAAGCCGTTGGACTGGAGCTCTACATGGATCTGCTTAAGGATGCGATCAATGAGCTCAAAGGGGAGGAGAAGATAATTCGCACCAACGTCGAAATTTCAACCCCCTTTCCTTCCAATATACCCCATCACTATATAAGCGACGCTCCAGAGAGGCTAAAAACCTACAAAAAACTGGCCAACTGCCATCAGCAAAAGCAATTAGACCAATATCGAGATGAGCTGCTAGATATTTTTGGCGCTTTTCCACCGGAGGTGGAAAATTTCTTCTTACTACTGGCAACTAAAGTTTCCTTACAACCACTTGGAGTAATCAGTGTCAAAGTGGTTGGATCGATCATTACCTTGCAATTTGATCGCAATATAGTGAAACAAAACACTCAACTAAGGGATAGAATCGTTACAACATTCATGGCCCGTCCGAAAATTTTTCAGCTAACCCCAGACTACAAGGTGATCTTTAGTGGAAAAAGTACGATTACCCAAGAATTTCTGCTTGAATTCTCAAAAAATATTGCAGAGCAAATCCATACATGTTAGCGTTTTTATATGGTATATTGTCTAAAATGTGCAACTTTTGATCTTACCTCTTCAATAGGAATATATAATGATGCATAAGCTATCCATTACAGTTATCTCCCTGGCCCTTTTACTACTCTCCAGCACACTGCTTGCCAAAGCTAAAAAAGGTGATGCGGTAGTAGCAATGGTAAATGGAACACCAATCTACAAGTCAGCACTAGACCAATCCTACCGACAAAATAAACTTTTTATCTCTCATAAAAGTGTGACCCGCGAGAGTGTATTAAACGATCTAATTAACAGGGAACTCGGAATTCAACGGGCCCAAAAAAGTAAGCTGGACAACAACTCTCTGGTTAAAAACAAAATGTTAGATGTTCTCTATCATGCTCAAATCTCAAAAGATTTAGAGCCGGAACTAAAGAAGATCGCCGTAACAGAAGATGATCTAAAGGCTTACTACAAGAAATTCCCCGAATATCGCACCGCGCACATTTTGGTGCGTCTAAAGCAT
Organism: Bdellovibrionales bacterium; assembly: GCA_018646675.1. Lineage (GTDB taxonomy): Bacteria > Bdellovibrionota > Bacteriovoracia > Bacteriovoracales > Bacteriovoracaceae > JABGUH01. Next base: position 26,050 of record JABGUH010000029.1, read on the forward strand.
ACCCCCACTCCTAAAGAGAGTGAGGCTGCCCTAGAGCAATCCTTAAAGATATACAACACCTTGAAAAAGGATGCTCAGAAGTTTGCATCACTGGCAAATAAGTTCTCTCAAACAAGTGCTGCCCCCAACGGAGGCGATATTGGCTTTCAACCGGCAATTCAACTTGCACCCCAATATTTTAAGGCAATTAATGGACAGAAGCCTGGCTATATCTCATCTCCAGTTAGAACTGCTTTTGGCTACCACATCATTAAAATCATGGCGATTAAGAAATTCACTCAGGTTAATCAGGCCCTCTATAAGAAGATCGTTTATGACACAAGGCGCGACAAGGCACTTGCCAAGTACTTTAAAGATTTAAAACGTGGTGCCTCTATCAAAATCACAAAAAAGTATCTAAAATAAGCCGCTACAAAAGTTAGACGACTAATAAACTTTTCTAATGCTTAAAATTAGGAGCTTGCCGATGGCTTCAATGCTATTAACCTTCTCTATTGCCATAATACTCTCAATCCAGCCTGCGATTAGTGCCACCCTAGTAGATAAAATCATGGCAGTAATTAATGATCAGGTAATTACCCTATCAATGATTAAAAGGGTACAAGGTAATCTTGCCGCCAGAAATAATATCTCCCCAATGGTCTATAACAAGATCAAAATAGAGCAAAAAGATGCTGCCGATCTAATTATTCAAAAGAATGTAATCCGACTGAAACTTGCAGAAATTGGATACACTATTACTGACGATCAAGTCCAAGCGCAGATTAAAGCAAAAGAGCAGCAACTTGGCCTTACTCGTGCATCGCTACTACAATTCCTCGAATCAAATAACCTAACCTTCGATGAATATTTTGAAATTATGAAGGAAGCAATCGAGTTTAGTATCTTTAGTTCCAGGATTATCAGAACACTTATCTCTATCTCAGACCAAGAGATAAAAAATACCTTTTATCAAAATAATCACTCTAACCAAACTTTAGCCTTTAAGTACAATTTGGTAGATTTTTATCTTGATAAAAAAGATTTCTCTGGTGGGATGTTGAAGGGTTTTCAACCCATGTTGAAAAAGTTTAAAACAAACGGAGTACTTCCCTCTAAATATAAAAACCTTACTACCAACGCAATCAATGATATTACCGAAGAGGGACTTACGGCCCAACTAAAGAAAATCCTAAAGAAAACCCCTGAAGGGAATTTCTCTGTTCCTGTATTGTTAAACAACCAGTATCACGTCTTTTATATCAAGAAGAAGGAGTTGACTGAGTCAGAACTTTTTCAAGAACAAAAGGGCTTGGTTCGCGGGAAGTTACTGCAGGAAAAAGCACAGCAAATGACAAAGATATGGGTGAAACGAGAGAGAAATAAACACTATATCAAATATTTCTTCTAGCTCACTACTAATGGTAGGATGGCGATCCGATGATTTTTGTCAGCAGCGGACATGAGAGATCTATTTCGCTAGAAATTTTTCTTAAAAGCTTTATTTCCCTAACCCCTAAGGAGCAGGGGCTGTTTGTTTTAGCCGCTGCCCCCCAACTGGTAGAACAGTGTTGCCAAACACTACGTTGGGAGTGTCAACTAAATTCAAGTGAAGTACAGCTACCCGGCGGTAAATTAAAACTCATCCCCATCATGCGAAGTGGTAATAGCGACCCTCATAGTACACTATCGATGTTAGAGGCAATGCAACAGTGCAGCTCAAAAGATATTCTACTAACCATGCCAACCTCCAAGGATCAACTAATCTTAAATGGCAAACCTCTGGCTGGACATACTGAGTTTTTCAGACAGTATTTTAACAATCCAGATATTGGGATGTTATTTGCTGCCAATAATAACTACACCCTATTACTAACAGATCATCTTCCACTCAATAAAGTTACCCATGCGATCACATCTGATCTGGTAATCCAAAAAACATCCGCTGCGCTGGAACAATATTTTTTTCGCTATCAGATACCAATCAACGAAGTAGTCTTTAGCGGAGTCAATCCTCACGCTGGTGAAGGTGGTATTTTGGGAGATGAAGAGTCTCATATAACAAAGGCAATTAAGGAACTACGTCAGCGGTACCGTCAGACTATATTTTCTGGCCCACTCTCTGGAGATACACTACAGTTGTTTAAAAATGATAAAACAAAGAGACAGCTTCATGTCTACGCTTTCCATGATCAAGGACTGCCGGTTTTTAAGGCACTACACGGATTACTTGGAGTAAATATATCAATTGGCTTACCCTTTTTGAGAATGAGTGTTGATCACGGCACCGCATTTGAGTTATATGGTCAGGACCGTGCATTTATGTTGGGAGCACTCTACCTATTAAAGCATGCTCTTAGGCTCCAGGGGATCAAACAATGAGTGATTTTATCACTGTCAATAAAGCACGACTACACAATCTCAAGGGGGTAAGTACATCAATCCCTAAAAATAGCATGACGGTAATTACTGGCCCATCTGGGTCTGGAAAATCATCACTGGCCTTTGATACCATCTACGTAGAGGGACAGCGACGTTATATTGAGTCCCTATCGTCATATGCCCGACAATTTCTCGGACAGCACCAACCACCAGATGTAGAATCGATTGTCGGACTATCCCCCGCCATCGCTATCGATCAGAAGAGTAGTGGCCACAACCCACGCTCAACCGTTGGTACCATAACTGAGATCTATGATTATATGCGAGTGCTCTTTGCCCGCTTGGGCCAACTCCACTGTCCAGAGAGTGGTGTACCAATTCACACCTACTCACCATCTCAAATAACTCAAGCGATCACTAAGCTACCCGAAAAAAGCAAAATACATCTGCTAGCACCATTTCAGATATCTTCTGACCGTGAGCTAAAAGGAGAGATAAGCAGTTTAATGGCACAAGGATTCTCACGAATCAGAATTAATCAACAGATAGTCCAGTTAAGTGACGAACCCCATTCATGGGAGAGTAGTGATGAGAGCTTGGCAGTAGTTATTGACCGCTTGGTTATTCGCCCCGGAATTGATGAACGAATTACCGACTCAGTGGAGCTGGCACTAAAGATGGGAGAGGGAAGCCTGATTATTCTAACTGACAGCGACGAGCTTTTTTTTAGTCAGAATAATATCTCCCCTGTTACTAAAAAACTCTTACCTTCCCTAGAGGCTCCTCTCTTCTCCTTTAACTCTCCCGTGGGGGCGTGCCCCAACTGTAATGGGTTAGGGAAATCAAAATCATTTGATCATAGCAAAATTATTCTTGACCCGACCATTTCGATTAACGAAGGAGCAATTCCACTCTTATCTAGGCGAAGATCATTTTTCTATCAGATGGTCAAATCATTTGCCAAGGATGAAAACATAGATCTTAATTCACCACTACAAGACCTACCCAATGATTTCTACAAAATGCTATTTGCCGGTAGTGAAAAAAATTACCACTTCTCCTTCACCTTTGATAAAAACAACTCTAGCTACAATACAACTAAACCGTTCTCCGGTATCGATCGGTGGCTGAGAAAAAAATACCTGGAGAGCAGCTCTGAGAAAATACGCGCCGATCTCGAACAATATATGACCATCAAAACTTGCGAACAGTGTAATGGTGACCGCCTCAACCCTATTGCACTTGCCACCCGAGTTGGCAGCAAAAACATTATGGAGTTGTGCTCCCTGCCGATCTCGGCACTTCATCACTTTTTTGACCAATTAGAATTAACCACCGAGCAACAATTAATCGGTAAGAATTTACTAAAGGAGATTCGCAATCGTGTACGCTTTCTCTTTGATGTTGGACTTGACTATCTAAATCTTAATCGCAGTGCCAATACCCTCTCTGGCGGAGAGTCACAACGAATTCGTCTCGCCACTCAAATTGGCTCCGGATTGAGCGGAGTGCTCTATGTATTAGATGAACCCAGTATTGGACTGCACCAAAAAGATAACGCTAGACTACTGCAAACAATGAATAATCTTCGTGACCAGGGAAATACCATTCTAGTGGTTGAACATGATCTTGAAACAATTTTGGCTGCTGACCACATAATAGATATGGGGCCGGCAGCAGGTGAACAGGGTGGTGAAATCATCGCGGTTGGCACGCCACAGGATATTCAACTAAAACCTGCATCCATTACTGGTGACTATCTGGCAGGACGACGCCAAATTCTTCCCCCCATCAACAGACGCCAAACAGATGAACATCTTTGGCTACGTGGCGCCACGATGAACAATATCAGCAACCTTGATCTTTCAATTCCGCTGGGAGTGTTTACTGCTATCACTGGTGTCAGTGGATCTGGAAAAACAACACTTATTCACAATCTACTGGTGCCAGCAGTTAAAGAGCGGCTTAAAAAGGGCGCCTGTCATATCATTACTGCAGATACAAACTATCAATCCATCTCTGGAGTAGAGTTAATCAAGGGGGTAATTGAGTTAGATCAATCGCCAATTGGTAGAACACCTAAATCAAATACTGCCACCTATACCGGCCTATTTGATGGTATTAGAACGATTTTTTCCAATACCAACGAGGCCAAGGTAAGG
>JABGUH010000028.1 GCA_018646675.1 Bdellovibrionales bacterium
CTGTTTCCTGCGGATCTCTATTTTTGTCTGTGGGAGTTTAAAGCTATTCCAGTTTGTTGCCCTTGCTTTCTGCTCGCTCACCTCTGTAGGGCGCCTACGGCGACCAAGTTTAGCATCCTGCTAAACTAACCCGCTCCTGTTTCCGCTCCCGCTCCTGTTCCCGTTCCTGCTTCCGTTCCCGTCTGTTGCCCTCATCTCCTGCTCCCATCTATTCTACTGTGACGTCCAAGTAGATAATTTACTCTTTCAAAGTTACACCTTAATAAAATCCATTAGTTCGAAAATTACAATTCCCTATTTTCTACGGATCTCTATTTTCTGCGGATCTCTATTTTTGCGTATCAAAACTTGCGTGAAGGAGCTAAAAGTATCAGTGGACAATACCCTCCGATTTGATCCCTAAAAGAGAGCTATGACAAGTTGATGATCATATGTAAATTTTACCTTTACCAATCTAGGTTGCTTCTCATCTTCTTGAGCAAGATGCTACTTTTAAATTTCTACAATATATTCAAATAACGAGTAATAATTTATGAAGAGCTTGATAATACTGCTTATAATTTTCACTTCTTCTATCACTCTTGCGGATAATAAGCTGCAAAGTGGAATGAGTTTAGTTTGCGATGCTGATAATGGTAGTGGAGTTTTACTAGAAGTTAGTTTTATGTGGGATGGAGTTTCAGCTACTCTCAACAATGATATGCTGCATGGCAAACAACTAGATTTAGGGTATGGGCCTAGAACAGGAGAGAGATATTCCTTTGCCGGTCATACCGGTAATCATCCATTGGATAGCTTTCGCTACGATCGTGAACTAGTCAGAAAATACTTTCATCAAGATCTAATATTTGATGCAAATAATAGTGTTGTTATTGCTCAATACTCCTTGGAGCGCGGGATCTTTACATTAATTGAGGGACCGGTTGAAATTATCGTTACTATTCCCAATCAGATTGAGTACCGTTATCGCTATCAGGCACCTAAGGTTATTTATAATATCGGTATAGCGCAGGCCATTTATAGTGATGGGTCAATCTATACCGCCACATGCAAATTTGGATATTGGCACGAGTAGTTTGAGTGGATCATTCTGTTGGTAGTAATCCTATACTAGGGATTTTGTCCTAGCTACGAAGAGTGATTAATATATTTTTGGAAGGTATTAATGAAAATTTTGCTGTCTATTTTATTTATTTCTTCTTTGCTGGTTCAATCTCATCTCTTAGTGGCTGCTGAAGATTGTCCTGCGACTCTTGAGAATGCCTTGATCTCATCACGTACTGATTTTGATTACTGTGATGCTGATCAGCGGGAGATGATTGAGAGAGTTGTTGATCGCGAGATGAGTCGAGTCTCGAAGATTGCTCAGGTCGCCAAGAGTAATAAAAGCAGCAATCTTGCAGGGTATATATATAAGTTAACTGCTCTTAGGGCACTATACGCCATCATCAAATTTTAGCCCAAAAGCCATACTAAAATATTATGTTGAGATCTGTTGAGGGGTTGATTATACGATCCCGATTCAGCATCTAACCATTTTGGTCATCACATTGCTCCCTTTGCAAGAATATGTCAGAAAAGATTCATGGCCAATTTTGTCAACTTCTCTTACCGTTTCCTATCTTGTTAAAAAAAGGGAGGAAATATGGATGTTCGAACCGTTTTATTATTGCTGGCGTTAACCGTTGTTTCTATTACTACCTACGCAAATAATAAGGTTATCTATGGAGATGATAACCGGATGGAGGTAGCGGAGGCCCCAACTCGTTTTGCCGCTTGGGCAGACTCTACTGCAGCGATGATCTCAAATTATCAACTTTCAAATGATGGAGAGCGAGTCTACGTTAGAGCAAAAACTCTGGCCCTTGGAGGAAAGTGCAAGACAGAGCGCTTTGCAGAGCAGATGACTCCTGCCAGTTGCTCCGGCTTTCTCGTTGGAAAAGATCTACTGGTAACTGCGGGCCACTGTATTACCAAGCTTAGTGACTGCAATAAGTACTCATGGATGTTTGGTTTTCACGCTAGTAGTGATGTTATGACTACCTTTATAACTGATAATTCTAATGTCTATAAGTGTGTTAAAGTTATTTCACGCTCTTTCTCTCGGTTAACAAAAAATGACTATGCTCTTGTTAAGCTCGATCGAGCTGTAACGGGACGTAAGCCACTGAAGCTTCGCAGAAGAGGTAAAGTAGATAGTAACGCTCGACTGATAATTATTGGGCATCCCACCGGTCTACCAACAAAAATTGCTGATGGGGCCACCGTTCGCAAGAAGAGTTGGAAATACTTTAAGGCTAATCTTGACTCCTATGGAGGTAATAGTGGGTCTGCAGTAATCAACGAGGATAGTGGAGAGGTTGAAGGTATTCTGGTTAGAGGAGATCGTGACTACGTCTATGATAGTGAGCAGAGTTGTTATGTCTCTAACCGCTGTAGCGATAGTGGTTGCCGAGGTGAGGATGTCACCTATATCAAGAACGTTAGCGGTCTTTAGTCGTATTCATTTTTTGTAAAACTCTCCTATCTTTTGATTAGGAGAGTTTTCGAAGCATTAAAATAATATGATGAAATGTGCAAAGACGCTATCTTGTATTTAGAAATCTGGAAGATCAACATACGCAGTGAACAGGAACTAATGAATATCCAACCTATTTGGAGTTTGGTCAATATTAACCAATTTCAAAAAAAAATCCCAATAGCAACTCTATAAATCTTTATCATCTAAGTTTCTCCCTAATCCCTTAAATCCCCAAAAGAAGCTAATAATACCAATTAATAAAAAGATTGAGATAGAAATGATGCCGGCAATTTTTAGCCAATCCGGAAAATTTAATTTAGAGGAAAACAGGGCGATACTTCCCAAAATGGCTACAATAATGAAGGTCATCGAATTATCAATATGGCCCTGATTAAAAGAGATCTTATTACGGTTCAATTACTCTCCACAGTCATAGCTAGTACTCTTTAAGATTCACTTCCATAATAATCTTAGATAGCCTGATCACTTGGCGAGTATATCCAAACTCATTATCATACCATCCATACAGCACAATATTTTTACCATCATTAGATACAATGGTAGAATTTGAATCAAAAATAGTCGCAGTGGGAGTTCCAACAATATCAGAAGAGACCAGCTCAGGAAAGACTGAGTAACGAATCTGATCCACCAAATTTCCCTGTAGTGCTGCCTCACGGATAGCGTTGTTAACTATCTCCACCGAAGTTTTTTTGGCCAAGGTAAGACTCATAATTGCCAGCGATCCGTTGGGAGTGGGAACCCTTACCGCATTGGCCGTTAACTTTCCCTTCAAATTAGGTATCACTTTTGCCACTGCCTTTGCCGCACCGGTTTCAGTTAGAACCATATTTAAAGCGGCAGATCTTCCTCGACGATGTTTCTTATGGAAGTTGTCCAGCAGATTCTGATCATTGGTATATGCATGAATAGTCTCAATATGTCCCTTCTCAATGGAGAAGTTTTTTTCAATTACAGAGAGAATAGGAACGATCGCATTCGTAGTACAGGAGGCGGCAGAGTAGATATTCTCTTGATGGCAATAGGAGTCTCGGTCATTGATACCAACAACGACATTGGGAATGTCATCCTTGCCGGGGGCCGTTAGTAATACTTTGCTAATACCTTTAGCATTTAAATGTTGCCCCAAACCTTCCCTATCTCTCCAAACACCAGTGTTATCAATCAGGATCGCATGATTGATACCATACTTGGTATAATCAACTTCGGCTGGATTACTGGTGGCAATCATCCGAACAACATTACCATTAAGAATCAGTGATTTATTTTCAACATCTTCTACTACCGTTCCAGGAAATAGCCCATGGATTGAGTCGGTACGTAGCAGATTTGCCCTTTTAGTAATATCATCATCACTATTACTACGAGTGACAATCGCCTTCAACCGCAACTGAGATCCTTTGCCAACCTGTGATAGCAGATCACGTGCACACAGTCTCCCAATTCGGCCAAAACCATAAAGAACAACATCTTTGGGGGCCAAATCTTCAGTATCTTTATTGATAAGAAAATCTCTTAACTGTTGTTTAACAAAGCTCTTCGGATTTCCATTATGTTCTTCTTTCTCAATCAACCACTCACTGGCCAGACGACCAATATCTATTTTTGACGGGCCTAAGTCTAACTTAAGCAGCTCCAAGGCAACCGTAAGAGTATCAAAAATAGTAATCGGATGTCCGACGACATTATTGGCATACTCATGCAATTTGATAATGCTACTAGAGCCTAAATCGAATAGAGGCTTTTTGAAAATTTTTAACTTGATTGAACGATTAAGCCAAAGATTACTTACAACATTAATCAACTCTACTGCGGTCTTCTCCTGGTCGATCCAAGTCGCTAGATTTTTGTCATAATCGGCTTTCATTTTATTATGTGTCATTTATTGCTCCAAAGTAGTAATCTACAAAATGTTAGTAAAGTATATAACTTATGCGGTCCATATACAAAAGCTGCCTAGAAATCAAATGGTTGGAACAGGCATAGCTTGCCGTGTTAAACGATAGCATGAGGTATATTTACAAGTTTTTCACTCCCACCCAAGCTGAGGTATGGAGGAAGGTAAATGATTAGTAATCTAAAAAAACTTTTCATCTCAAGTTCCATACTGTGTACGGTGGTGCTTGTCCCACTTCCAGAGCAGACTCTTTTTAAAACTATTCGCTTTAAGGGAATCCCTGCGAGCAAAGTAATTCATTTCAAGCAGGGATTAACATTTAAAGTAGACTCATCCAACTCCACCTACATCTACCCGTTTAGAGATATAAATGAGATAGGCTCAATACTCGTTGAAGGGAGTATGACAGGCGTTCTTAATTTAAGAGGAAAGCAGCAAGGAACAAGTAATGCTGACGATTACATCTTTAAGATTGGACTAATTATCGCAGGAGAGAAAAGACTCAATTTTGCCCAACGTTTGATTGCTCCCAACTGGGTAATAGAGATGGAGAATATATTACCCAACAATATCGGAGTTGAGCGTGTCGAATTTTATATAATGGTATCTGATCGGAGTATTCTAAATACCAAGAGAGTCCACCCTTTAAGTGATCTTTTCATAGAAAATAGGGTATGGCTTTACGATAAAAATAAAAAATATTTTTCACACAAATATCAGCTTAATCAGAAGATGCGAGTTATTGGTCTCTGGATTTCTTCAGATGGCGATAATACAAAAAGTAAATTTAGCATGACATTGACAAAAATTAGACTCAACTGATCAAGTTTGATCTGCCTAGAAGATCTAGAGGAGTTATTATCAATCGTCAATTTGTTCAGACGGATTGGTGCAGGTAGATAGTTAGCTCTTCTTTACTCAAGACAATGCTTTGACTTATCCCCACTTCATTTTTACAAGTATCTTTGGATATGCAATATATCCGATGCATCTAAAGTGCATGATGTTGGTTATAAAAGCTCGACCGGCCATTTTTGAAATTGTTTAAACAGTCACTTAGACTGGAAGGAGTGCTCTGCACCTTAAGAGCCTGACTGCACGATGCATTTTTCCAGCCGATGATTTAATAGATTATTGCAAATAATACTATTTCGGTGTTTGTTACCGCTACCAAATGAATAAAAGTGTGTAACCACTTGTCACCAGGAGAGGCCAGATGCAAAAGAAAAAATTAGTCGCCAGTATATTTTTACTACTAATAATGAGTATCGGATGTGGCCGTAATGGGGCCCAGAATAGTAGCGTCCCCATCATACCAATCGAAGGAGATCAGACCAAAACTTTTCAAGAGGCAAAAGGGGAGTTGATTGCAGAGTCTGACGATAGATCAATCAGAATTCTAAAATATAAACTTGCCTCGGAGCAGGTTGAGGAGGAGAGAAAACGCTATAGTGAAAATGATCTTCTGCAAATTCCAGTTGACCCAAAACACAACGCGACACTATTTAAAATTGACAATGTAGATGGGTATGAGAACAGTGTTTTTTTCGCTCCAAAGATCTATGCTTACGGGGGACAGGATGGGGCCAGAATCTCTCCTAAAATGAATAATGATGGCACCGTCACATTAGATTTTCCAGTTATTCTGACAACCGGTGAGTTGCCAGTAATTCCAGCGCATAACGGATCTGATGAAATTAATCTGCCTAAAACAATGGTAGTACAACACATAGAAGAGCTAAAGAAGAACTTAAGCGAACGTTATGGAGCAAAACAGAACCTCGCAATATTGCCTGGCTGCCCCAAAAGGATCTACTTAAAGTTCTCTAATATGGAATTTGATGCCTCCTCCTTAGATTTAAAAAATGGTGATTACTGTGCTTCCAATACTCCATTTACTGTCTCTATTACTCTACCTAAAGAGGATGCCCGCTATATGTTGGAGGAGGCAATCTACAACAATAGTGTGGACATTAGAGTAACATTTGAGACCAAGGCTCGCTTAACTGTCTCCAAGATGCGCGTGGAGTTTGATAAAAAGAAAATTTTTTCTGAATTGGAGGCGCGATTGAAAGTCAATGTTGGCTATCTTGATGCAGACATTAAAAGTCATGTAACGAAGGTGATTCGTCGCCAGGCGATGAAGGTTAGCCAGGTGGGAGAAATAACATCTCAGATGGATAAAATTGTTGCTGATGCAACGGCCCTATTTTTTGAACCTTATATAAAGCATGATGATGACAACAGTGCTTGTTCCAAGAAGGCGGTCTGCTTACGTCTCAGTTATTCAAAAATTAGCGATGAAAACAGTTTTGTCTTTGAATGGGGGAAGTCAAAGACAGTGCTGACCGGCCAGAACTATCTCACTTGGACTAAGCTTAGTCGATTAAACGATGAAGTTGAGATTACTTCGCTCAAAAGAGGTGGTGATTGGAAAGAGAGTGGCTTGACTGTCAATTCAGGTGATCTATTTGAGATTAAGCCAACTAGGATACTACAAGAGGTAAGGGAGTTAAATATCCCTGAGATTATAACCAATAATAACAATGTATGCGTTGAGACTAGACCAATTTGTATTTCAGAGGATAATCCCCGAGTACCTAAAAGCAGGACGAATAGATCTAAGCATAATAAATTTGGGGGACGTTGCATATTGTGGGATAAGGAGTGTAAACGTTATGAAGATCAATGGACCAAGGTGACCAACTATAATTCTTTGCAACTTAAATACCAAGAAATTGTAAACCCTGTAGGCAAGGTGAAGGTACTTTTTGATGGATTAGCACTTCGTTTTGTTTGGAGAGACGGTAAGGGCGTAGAGAAAAACAGAGAGTGTGCTTTAAATACCTTTCATCGAAAATCAAATGGTCAGAAATTAACCTTTCGTGTTGAAAATCGCCCCGATTGTAAGATTTTTACTGCTGATAGTACGGCCCCAATGGTCTATCTGGTAAATCGGATCTCCTTTCCTTTTCGCTATAAGCACGGACGTCTAGTCACCAGGTGGGATGGTCAGGTGTTAGAGCGGCCGCAGGAGAGGATCTATCAACCGGATGTTATCTTTACCGGTAAGTTGATGATTAGAGGCTATAGCTTTGGTGCGGTTTATACCCACGCTGCCAAAATAGATTAAAACCCAAAGAGGAAAGGGGCTTGTGCGCCGCGCATAGAGTCTTTTTTTCAGTGAGGCTTGTCAACTAGAGGGTTTCACCCTTAGTTTAAATCGATTTTCAGTTTCACAAATTTAACAAAAAAGAGGTTTTAGAGATGCATTCACTAAATCTAACTACTATTTTATTTAGCACCCTTATCTGGTTGGCTTTTATTCCAGCTAATGCAGATTATTTCCCTTCAACTGGTCGCTACTGTTTAAAACTTTCAAACCGAGAGCAGCGCATTTTTAATGCTGCGACCGTTTCAGATCGCCAGTTAAGACGAGGTGAACATCACACTTTTTTTGCTAAGCCGCTAGGAGACGATCTAAGCGGTCAATTGGTTTATCAAGTTATTCCGCTAAACGGTAGAGTTTATCAGGCATTGAGTGAGCTAAATAAAGGTCAGGAGTTCTGTCTGATAGGAACGTATCTAAACCGTAACCAGTCCGCTACAATTCTCGCCTTTGATTTATAGCTTTAATCGACCTATCGTTATTGATGTTACCTGATGGTATACTAGTTGTTTTACAATCCAATAATTTCAAAGAAGGCGACGGACATATAAACTGTGTAGAATCGATAGAAGAGTTTAAAGAACAGGCACCGATGTCAGTCAGTTATTTTGAAGGAACATTGAATCTATCCAATTATAATAGGTTTATGTTAATAGGATTGAAATGACATATGTAGTTGGTTATCTTCGCAGTTCAATAACAATTCGCCAACCAAACACCCTGCTGGAGCTATTTTTTAAATATTAGTTTTCTGGACATACTTTACAGGTGGAGGGTTGGTTTACCTCATTGTTAATTTTAATAAGGTACCAATTAGTCCTAGTACATAAAATTGCCAATCTTGCTTTCACTAAATGATGATAGTAATATCAATAAATGATAATTAAAGTCTTCTTTGTAATGCTGCTTTGCGCTGTGTCTCTCCCGCTCTGGGCCAATAGTAAAAATGAAAGCGATCTCTGTGATTATCCAGGGAAAAAATTTGTGAAATATATTCCTCAAAAAATTATTCCTCGTGGAGCAGTAAGCCCAAATAGAAAGGTGGCATCAAAGGAGGATTTGATGCTTATTTTGAGTAGGCAATATAGTCAGGAGTGTGATGATTTAGGGCGTCCAGAGCTTGATCTTATCTATCGCCTCTCTCGGGAACTCGGTGGGAAAGTTGTCTCTCCTGTTGACTATCCTCCCTCAATACAGGGATTTCAAAACTATCTTGATGACTCAATGGTCTCTTTTCACTTCAGTGCAGAAGAGGTCACTCTGGCACATCATACTGCAGATGCAGTTAGTTGTGGCTATTCAAACTACCTACTTCCTCCTCAATGTAGGTGGCCTAGTGGAATGATTCAGGCTGTTATCGCTGGAAAAATGCGAGAAATTATTGAAGATTCCATCTCTATTCGAAATTGGTGGCGTCCAAAATGCTATAATCGAGCTGTTGGCGGTGCCAGGCGCAGTGATCATATGGAAGCTCGCGGTTTCGATCTTGATTTCACAACAGCAGAGAAACGTGTACAAGCTCAGCTCTATCTTTGCCAGCTTTACAAGCAAAAACCGTTTAACCTACAGGTGGGAATCGGTTGTAAAACGCTTCATGTTGGCGTTGGTTCTCCTAAGCGTTTTCCTCAATTTCCTAAAGATGGTTCGCGCTACTGGACCTACGGATCACTTAGTGGATGTGTGATTAAACGGCTGCCCGAGGATAATTGCTGGCGTATTTATAAAGGCAAAAAATTTATCTTTGATTCTAAACGTAAAGGCCATGGAGCACTATAGGTGCCCTTATTATAGTAGTTCAATAAACATTTTCTCAAATAACATCCTGTTGGAGCTATTTTAAATTAGTGTTTGGGCAAAAGGCGAGACCTTAAATATGGGTGGGGATTTGCTTGTGTCGATGTTGGTTGAATAAGTGGCAAACATGTTCTATCCTTCTATCTCACTATAGTTAAAGTTAGGGGGATAAAAATGAGATTATTTTTGGGTGTATTACTTTTAACTCTACTCACACAATCGGTAATTACTCCAAAACTCCATGCCAGTAACAATAAAATTGTTTTTGGAGAGGATGATCGCCTTGACTTCTTTGATGTTCCAACTCCCACCTACTGGGAGTATGGCCAAGCAGTGGCCGCAATGATTCTGCCTGAACACCTCAAATTAATCACGAGTGAAGATCGTATTGAGATTACAGGCAAACGACTGGTGGACAAACTAATCTGCCCAGATGAGCGCTTCTCACAGCAGCGAGCTGTCGCCACCTGCTCTGGTTTTCTCGTTGGCCCTGACCTGCTGGCAACAGCTGGCCACTGTATCCGTCATCAAGCTGATTGTGATAACTACCGCTGGGTTTTTAACTACCACCTTCGCGGATTAGATGAGATGGAGTTAGTGACCCCAAATGATATATATCGTTGTGGTAAAATTATTGCCAGAAAATATAACTCTAGAAAAAAAGATGACTGGGCGCTGATCAAACTGGACCGCCTCGTTTCCAATCGAACTCCACTCAAATTGAGAACAGATGGCAAAGTTGAAGATAGTGCCCAACTTCTTTTAGTGGGATACCCTTCAGGACTTCCTCAAAAGTTTGCCAAGGCCTATGGGGTTAATAAGAATCGTAAACCAAATTTTTTCGTTACAACTCTAGATACTTTTGGTGGAAATTCAGGATCACCGGTGATCAATCTTGAACAGGGTATTGTTGAGGGTATTCTAGTGCGTGGTGGAGATGACTATAAAGTTAACCGTGGCCGTGGCTGCGCAGAGGTTAAATATTGCTCTGGTCTTGGTTGGTTCTCCTGTAAGGGGGCTGACGTTACCAGAATAGGTGAGTTGCCACTTTAGTTGGCCAGCACGATCCTTTCCGATTATAAGGTAACAAATTTTCGTGTAAATTTAAGTAGAAAAAATAGAAAACCTAACGCCCATAAGAGAGTCGATAGATACAAACTAGGTATATATAGCTCTAACAAAAAGATTGGGGTGGTAATACGCAGTAGTGCTCCTAGGATAATAGCTAGATATGCCAAGATAATAAGTCTATCTGCTTTAACCACACTTCCAGTATGTCCTAATGAAATCCTTGTCATAATACCAATGGCGAGTGTCGCCAATCCCCCTGCCATTAGAGCGTGCATTGGTACCTTTGATAAGCTAATTTGTGGGTAGTATAGTGCTAAGAGTTCTAGAATTAGTCCCAAGTAGATAAAAGCAGCTCCAGTATGAAGGATTGCAATAATTGGAGTCTTAATCGATCTATGGGGGAGCCATTTCGCTTGACGGACAACACCCATCATAATTGCACAAAGATAGATGCCGGCCAGCGCCGCTTTTGGTGTTATCTCTGAGGGTAAAAAAGCTAAAATTATAATAGGGGCTAAGGTCAAAGAGTTTAGCCAGGTTGGAATTGATATCTTAATTCCATTGAATTTTTTTCTCATAAAGAGTGGAATCTGTCTTCCGGCCATCAGCAATAGGATAAATCGGATTAGTCCAACGGCCATTTGTTGACCATATAGCTGATAATTTGAATTTTGGTATATGTGACCGAAAGTATAGAAAAGCTTTGCCGCAATAATTCCTAAAAAAATTGGTATAAAAACATATTTATGTTTGGGGAACTTTTGTAGCGTTAAATATAACATT
Source organism: Bdellovibrionales bacterium (assembly GCA_018646675.1). Lineage (GTDB taxonomy): Bacteria > Bdellovibrionota > Bacteriovoracia > Bacteriovoracales > Bacteriovoracaceae > JABGUH01. The sequence continues at coordinate 11,257 of JABGUH010000028.1, forward strand.
ATCGCCAGAGCTGGAAAAAACAGATTCATTAAAATGAGGGTTAACTCGCGGTTTATGGGAATGACAAAGCTCAGTCGCTCCATCGACCACAATGCGATCAGTAAGGCTAGCCAGCGTCCCTGGTATGGGGTTGATTTGGTCCAGCCAGGTGCAGCCGTTAGAAGAAATCCTGCTAGAAGTGCACCGGAAAAGCCAAAGATCATTTCATGGCCATGCCAGAAGGTACTACTTGTCACCAAATCAAGAGGAGTATGGCCAAGGTAGCTTGCAATCCATATTGTAGGGTTAAGCGTAGCAATCAGTGCTGCTAGCATAAAAAATGGTCGAAACCCTACAGATAAAAGTGCTGAAACCTGGGCCATAATCTTCTAACTAAAATATTGGTTAGCTACAAGTTCCGCAGCAGCTACCATCGGAGTCATCCTTGCTCTCGTCTTTATTCTCCTCTTTGGCCTTCTCTTTATTTTCCCCTTCTGCGTCTTGCTTTACTTCAGGTTTTACATCCTCTTTTTTCTCATCACTCATCTCTTGCCCCCTGATATTTAGATTGATATATTTAAAATATATTAATATACATAATATATATCTTTGTAAATTAGAAAATCTATTTTGGAAAAAGTTGTGCGTCTAAATAAGAAAACTGATTACTGTCTGCGGGTTCTTATCTATCTACAAAAGAGAGGTGGAAAATCCAAAATTCAGGATATTGCAGATTGTTATGGAGTTTCAAAAAACCATCTTAGTGTTGCAGTTAATAGGTTGTCAGAATTAGGGTATATTCTCTCTAACCAAGGGCCCAAGGGAGGGATTGAATTTAATCCACAACTTGCAGGAGTCTCTGTTGCTAGGCTTGTGACGGAGATTGAGGCTTTTGAGGTTGCAGAGTGTTTTGAAGTTGAAGGAGAGAGCTGCTCATTGAATTCGCACTGTAAATTTAAGAAAATTTTAGTAGGCGCTACAAACTCTTTTATTGAAGAGCTTGATAGGTACCAAATTAAGGATCTTGTCTAAGGAGAATAGTTACTAAGTTAGATTAGCTAAAAATAGAGAATAATTCGCAAAAATAATCTCGCGTTATCACTTTTTTATCGGAGCATCGACATGATACGAAAACATAGATTATTTCTACCTATATTGGCCTTTTTGTGGCTGTCCTCTTTTGCTGCTGATAACAGCTCACCAACTTTAAAATCAGTTATGCAGGGTCTTGGCAGGTCTATGAATAATCTAAATCAAGGGATTTTTTTGGAGGATTTTACATTAATTGAGAAGGCAGCTCTAGAGGTGGCTTCTCATCCAAAACCTAAGTCACAGCTACCAACTATTATTAAAACCTTAAATGTTAGAATGCCTCAATTTAAGAGCACAGATAGTAAGGTTCATCACTCTGCGATTGATATTGCTAAGCTGGCCAAGAAAAGGGATATGGCAGGAATTCTAAATAAACATAGTGTAATCATGGAAAACTGTGTGGCTTGTCATACACAATTTAGGCTAGAAATTTCACGGGTTTTATCGCAATAGGTGAGCTGGTCTAATGAGAGTGAATTCAGTAGGTTAAGTGGTGTTCTACATAGGTTTACTCTTGGTAACAGCCTTATATCTTTGTAATTAGCAGGTGGAATAAATATTAATGTATTGAGTAGATATTTCTCACCGTGTTGCGCGTTGCGTTAGCCATATGTTATCTTTCAAATAATCACAATTTAACAAACTAGTCGAGGTTACGATGAAGATGAAATATCTATGTATTTTGGGAAGTGCACTACTAACTTTAAATCTACTCGCCCAGGAAAGCCTACAGTTAGTTGGGGGCAAGCAGCATCTCGGTATTAGTACTGCTCTTACTTCACAAATATCAAAAATAAAAAAAGAGTACCCAGTAGATCTTTCTGGCTTCAATGATGGCAATCAATACGTAGCATCGGTTCAGGATTTAAGAGAGAGAAAATACTACGGTGTACATATTAATAAATTCTCTGATAACTATCTGATCAATCGAGTCCATGATGGAATCAAATACAAGCTGTCAATTAAAGGCGGCTGTGTATCTGAGTACAAAGCAGAGAAGTTTATCAATAGGGCACTTACTATCTGGCTAAAGGCTTTAACTGAAAGAGCTGATGATCGAGATCTAGTTATTGCTGATGATGTAAATTACGATATAGGAGCAGTAGAGGACAATCCAGATGTTAATATCAATCTAATTTGTAACTTAGAGAACGATGATGATGTTGCTAATATGTTGCCAAACTACTCTGGGCCTCACACCATATTTTTCTACCCAGAAGATAAAGACAGAAAATATTTTAATAGTAAAATTCCATTTCTAGCTGGTAGGTTCTCCTTATCAACGTTAGTACATGAACTAGGACACGTTTTTGGACTATCTGATACCTATATTTTAGGCGACGGAAGCGATGAGATTGATAGGTCAACTGGTGGGGACTCAGCACTTTTCGGCCGCCAGGGTCCTTCAATGATGAATAATCTAATTTATAAAAGCTTTAAATTAACAGATGATGATAAAGATGGGATGGTGTGGCTATATGAGCATTTTGTTAAGAAAAATATCCGTCTTCAAGAGTGCACTGATGGTTACTATCATGAATCCGCAACAGGAGGGTGTCTTAAGCTGTAATAAGCTCAATACAACCCAAACTCTCTCTCTCTTTATCTTTCCAACAGTAATTTCAATGAGTTATATTTCAATATGTGTCCTGTGAAATAAAGATATCATTTCATTTTCACGAAATAAATTCCGATACGTCATATGTGTTCTGCCATAGATAATTTACGTAGATTGGTGATTTATGAAATCTATTTTTTGCAGCATGAAATTAGTTTTTGTACTACTTGTATTTATAACTGTAGCACTCCTTCAATCAACTACCGCTCTGGCCCTAATCTGTCCGACTGACTATACTCCAGTCTGTGCACAACCTCCAATGCCTGAATGTCCTATTAACTCCTACTGCAGGATGCCTGAAAAACAGACCTACTCCAACCTGTGTGTGGCCAAGATAGAGAAGGCAAAAGTACTACATGATGGAAAGTGTCCAAGCCTTGGTGGTGAAGAGAACCCACTACAAATTTGTACTGAGCAGTACGCTCCAGTCTGTGGTCAACCGCCGATGCAAAAATGTCCTCCGGGAGTTAAGTGTGAGCTAATGATATCAAAACCCCAAACATACTCAAACTCCTGTAATGCCAGAGTGGCTAAGGCTCAAGTGTTGTATAGAGGGGAGTGCGGAAAAGTTGACTCGAGTACTATCGGTGGTGGAGTTGCTCTGTTGTCCGCCCTACCCATAAAGGTTGGAGAGATGAAGACGTGTCTGGCCAAAACTGCTAAATGCTCTCCGAAAAAATATTTTAGAAATAGTGAAATGATTGCAGAGCTTGCTACATCCTTGGAGGGTGAAACAGAGCAGGTGAAAAGGAGAGATGCAATACTAGGTGGAGTGAAGAAGATTCTTAAACAAAACTATAAAGACTATCAGGCGTATCGTCGATGTCAGGCGGATGGTAATGAGAAGTGTAATTATAAATCAGGATACCATAATTTCGATAAGGTAAATCATTACAATATATCTTGGAATAGCCTTGTTGATAATTTTGATCTGTTGAGCCTACCATTTGTTGCAAGTAGACTAGATCGTTTGACAAACTCTAAATGTAGTAATTTAACGGATGCAATTTTAAAAATTCTAGTGGATGCAAATAGTCGTTTGCTGGGAGTTGAACTACAAAGAGAGGTCGAGAAAGAGATCTTTGCGGAAGATATTTCAAAACTTCCAGAGATATCGCTCCTAGAATTTCAGAAACTATCCACGATACCATTAGAATATGATCGAACTATGCCGTTGACTGAGGGAAAGAATCAGAAGACCTTTAGAGTTAAAACCCCGATAGGTAATTTTAAAGTAGAGGTCTCAGGAGTTCTTACTCAAAAAGATAGTGGCCAAGCTGAACAGATGCAAATCACAATGTATAATATGGATAAAAAATACCACACCTCCTTCTCAGTCGCTCGAGGTCAACCTATCTCTAAGTGGTCCTACTATCGTGGACAGTATAACTATCGAGGTTTGCGCGGTCTAATTGGAAAGCCGAATAATGCAGATGAGGTCAAGTTTAAAAACTACTTTGGATTTGGCTGGAATAGCGATATTTAATGAGAGAGGAATTAGTGCCAGCTGACACTTGTGGGACTTTGTGCGTTCGGCGCACTGTGGCACACAAGTCGGATGGTACTATATCATGCCAACTCCTTTGAAGAAATTGCAGAATTGAGTAAACAGCATGGCATGGAAATATTTCAAAAAAGAGATGAAGCACATCTTAAAGCAATGAATGAAATGCAAGAACTAGTGCAAAAACCAGAGGCGATGAAAAATTGGTTTGAAAATAGGAAAAAAGAATTTGAGACATTACCTAGTGACTAAAATAATCAGTGATACTCTCTTTTTGCTCATAATTGTTTAAATGATCCTTATCAGTTAAAGCTAATTGATATTAACTATGTTAGAGTATATCTTATCATTTGGTTATTGTTTTACATATGGCCAGATCAAACAGTTAGTCTTGGAGGAGAGATGGCCAAAGGACAGGATAAGGGCGGCAAAGATAAAGCTAAAAATAAGGATAAGAAGAAGCTAGGGATCAAAGAGAAGAAGAAGCTAAAAGAAGAGAAGAAGAAGAAAAACAGATAAAATATGGTTGATTATCTTAAAATATAAATGGATAGATATTTCCCTCTCTATCTGATTTAGCAATTCCCACCGCTTACTAATGCAACGACTCGCTACTGGGTGATAATATGATATTTGGTATTGCTCGGTCCAATAGATATTTAAGAGGATGTTTTTACGATGAATAATGATGTTATACGAAAAGTTCGCTACATCGAGGATTATAGCGATCGCAGGATGATGGAAATTTTTGGGTTAGCAAATTTAGAAGTATCGCGAGAACAATTGAGTCAGTGGCTTAAAAAAGACAAAGATCCAGATTATCAGCGCTGTGGTGATGTTGAACTGGCAATCTTTCTTAATGGATTAATTATTAAAAAACGTGGGAAAAGAGATGGAGAGCAGCCTAAGCCAGAAAAGAGACTGACAAATAATATTATTTTCAGGAAATTGGTAATCGCTTTTAATCTTAAGGCTGAAGATGTTATTGAAGTGCTAAAACTTGCCAGCTTTAGTATCAGTAAACATGAGTTGAGTGCTTTCTTCAGAAAGCCAGATCACAAAAATTATCGTGTATGCAAAGCTCAAGTCTTACGAAATTTTCTTATGGGCCTACAGATCAAATTCAGAGTTGAGTCAGTCTAAAGGTAGGTGATTTAAGCTGTAAAATGAGTAAGCATGATACTCTAGGGATTGATTACGCTGATACCGGCCAGATATAATAGTATTATTTTGTATTTCATTACCTTCTACCTAACTTAAATATTTAAAATAGCTATGAATTCTTCGAAATCATGTGAATGGTTAACAGTCGGCGTAACCTAAATGTATTAAAGAGTTAGGAGACAATTAGGCTACTTTCAGGTAGTAGTTTTAATCATAAGTTATCGTATGAACAAGATCAACGTGCCCCACATCCAAGTGGATCGTCAGATTTGCCCTCAAGGCACATTCCAGCTGACCACCCACGATATACCGATTGAAGAGCTAACACTTAATCAGCTCTTTGAACGCTCAGTAGATCTCAATCCACTATCCACTGCAATTATCACTGACGACAATGCTTTAAGTTATGGTGAGCTAGAGAGTTATGCCAATCAGATGGCACATCTGTTACAGGGATTAGGGGTTGGTCCGGGGTCATTGGTGGCCATCTATTTTAATCGCGGTATTATGCCAATCATCTCAATATTGGGAATTTTAAAGGCAGGTGCGGCCTATGTTCCACTTGATCCGTCATATCCACAAGAGAGGATCAGCTATATTCTAGATTCTACTAATGCATATCATCTCCTGGCCGAGAGCAGCCTCCTCGCTAACATCTCTATTAATCATCAGAAAATGATGACCATATTTGACAGTTACTCACTTCTACAGGAGCACTCCACTGCGCGCATTACTAATCGTGAAAATGGATTAAGTAGTAGCGATCTTTGTTACACTCTTTTTACCTCCGGAACTACTGGGCGCCCCAAAGGAATAATGACAGAGCATCGCAATGTAGTGCGTTTCTCTCATACCTTTAATCAACTATGCCAGATCTCCACTAGTGATCGCATCTACCAGGGATTTGCTCTGGTCTTTGACGGATCAGTGGAGGAGATCTGGATGGCATTTGGTAGTGGTGCAACACTGGTAATTGGACGACAGGAACTTTCAACGTTATGTGATGAAGCTGCGGCATTTATGAATCAGCATCGAGTAACTGTTTTCTCCACTGTACCGACCTTTCTAGGTATGATCAAACAGGAGCTGCTTGATAACCGCTTGATCATACTAAGTGGGGAACCCTGTCCTCCGATGCTTGTTGACCGCTGGGGAAGCAGTCAGCGAAGAGTACTAAATGTCTATGGGCCAACAGAGACAACGGTTAATGCTACCGTCAAAGAGTGTCTGCCCGGAGCACCTGTTACAATTGGTACTCCACTGGACGGCTACCAAGTCTATGTCTTGGATGAGCAGTTCGGGCCGGTGGAAGAGGGCGTAGCTGGTGAGCTTTATATTGGAGGGGTAGGAGTTGCCCGGGGTTACTTTGATGACCCTAAGTTGAATCAGAGCAGATATATTTTAAATCCATTTAGTAGTTTGTGTGATGATCGACTATTTAAAACTGGGGACCAAGTTAAAAAGTTGGATGGCGAGTTACACTTTTTAGGTAGAAAGGATGACCAAGTAAAAATTCGCGGCTTTCGTATTGAGCTCTCTGAGATTGACTCACTTTTACAGGAGTTTGACCAGATTCGTTCTGCCGTAACCAAAATAGATATTAGTCAGGGGCAAAAGAGGATAGCAGCTTACGCCATTTTAGATTATGGAGTGGGAGTGCTAGATGAGCTGCGTCTAATTGAATTTTTACAGCAGCGGCTGCCACCATACATGATCCCCAACTACTTAGATATTCTGGAGAAGCTTCCAACTCTACCTAGCGGCAAAGTTGATCGGCACTCACTGCCAAAAGCAATCAACCCTTTGATTGCTCATACCAGAGAGATGACCTCACCTCGAAATATTTTTGAAGCAGACCTGCTCTACTCATGGCAGCATACTTTTAAACACCAGAATATCTCTATCGATGATGATTTCTTCTTAAATTTACGAGGTGACTCGCTTTTAGTGGTTGAGATGTTATCACACTTAAGAGCTACCTATGATCACCAACTCTCTGTTCGCGATGTCTATGGAAATACTACTATTGAGCAGTTAGCAAAAAAGGTGAAAGAAAAAAAATATAGCTCAGAACAGATAAAAGATAGCTCCGCCAATCGCTTTGCAGCACTGCCTAGATGGGAGCGCTATCTTTCGGGATTCATGCAGTTCTTAGCAGTACTATTTTTCTACGCAGTTGCTCCAGCACCTTTGGTTTTGTTGCTCTATTTAGGAGTAGCTTCCTGGCAAGCAAGCTTTGCCAGTAGTACTTTATGGATTGCGATTGTGGCCCTGACTATTTTGGGATATCCGTTGGGGCTTCTAGCCAGTATCGCCTTAAAATGGATTATAATTGGCCGCTACCGACCCGGCAGCTATCCGCTATGGGGTTGGTACTATTTTCGATGTTGGTTGACCTTTCGTATTCAGGCTGCCAGTGGAGTTACGCTGTTAACAGGAACTCCCATAATTAATCTCTATTACCGACTATTGGGAATGAGAGTTGGTGAAAACACTATTTTAGATAGTGCTCAATTTGGGGCGGTTGACCTGATCACAATCGGTGAAGATACCGCTATCGGAGCAGGCACGCAACTCCATGGATTTCGAATTGAGAGTGGTCAGATGATTTTGGCCCCGGTTACAGTTGGTAGAGGGTGCTATATCGGAAATCACTCTCAACTTGGCTTAAACTCTACCATGGAGAATGGAGCAGTCTTAGATGATCTCTCTACACTGCCAGATAATTTTACGGCGAAAGAGGGGGTAAGTTATCGAGGATCACCTCCCGTTGGGACAGAGGTGGATCTGACTTGTTATCAAAATCAGAGTAAGAACAAGAGGCGACCACTATTGATGGCCACCGCTCACTATCTAATGCTCCTGTGGGTTGGTATACTTTTCTTGCTAATTGCCATACCTCCCTTACTGACTCTGATTGCAGCCTATCTCTCATATGGTATTAATGGATTGGTTAGTACATCTTTTATCTGGGCAATTCTGGGGACACCCTACTTCTGTTTAATGGTCGCAGGAGTGAAGGGATTAACCATGGGGCGCACTACTCCTGGCATCTATAATACGCATGGACTATATTATTTAAAGCGTTGGAGTGTAGATCTCTTTTTAACCATTAGTAGTCAACTGTTACATGCTCTCTATACCACGATATATCTACCATCTTGGTTGCGTCTATTAGGTGCAAAAATTGGCAAGCGAACAGAGATATCTACCGTAATGAAGATGACACCTGACTTGGTGGAGATTGATGACGAGAGCTTCTTTGCCGATGGATCTATGATTGGAGGGCGACGCTTTTATTACGGCAAAGTTCATTACGCTAAGAATCAGATTGGCAGAAGAACCTTTATTGGTAACAACGCCATGTTGCCGGTTGGTGAGAGTATCGGAGCAAACTGTCTCTTGGGGGTACTATCACTGCCTCCACGCAACTTCCCCGATAGCGGTGATGGTTCTGAGTGGCTAGGATCTCCCTCCTTTCGTCTTCCTCACCGCAATCAGGTAACAATTTTTAGCGATGAAACCATCTATCGACCAACTCTAAAACTCTATACTCAACGTCTACTCATTGATGGATTGCGTATTTTGGTTCCAAGTCTTATTGCCCTCGTCTCAACATTGACCTATATGTTTTTTTTATACTACGCTTTTTATAATTTAACCTTGATCCAAACCCTCGCTACGGCACCACTTGTTTCCATCGGTTTGGCCCTGACCTCTGCGCTGGCAGTTGTCTTTCTAAAATGGATAATAATGGGAGTTTTTCGGCCAGTTAAAAAGCCGTTATGGTCAATCTATGTATGGTGTAACGAACTGATCAATGGAGTATACGAGACGGTGGGGGCACCACTGATTGCTCCTCTAATGGGAACACCATTTTATAACTGGTATCTAAGAATGCTAGGCTGCAAAATAGGTAAGCACACCTATATTGGAACATCACTCTTCTCTGAATTTGATCTGGTCAACATCGGTGACTACTGCGCTCTTAACAGTGGTGTAGTAGTTCAAAACCATCTGTTTGAAGATCGAGTGATGAAGTCATCCCATTTACATATTGGGAATAACTGTACAATTGGCAATATGTCAGTAGTGCTCTATGACAGTGTGATTAGAGATAATTCGACAATTGCACCACTATCTTTAGTTATGAAGGGGGATGATCTACCCGCTCATAGCTCATGGGAGGGAATTCCCATTGCAAGGACGTAAAACAGTTATATTTTAATAGTTAAATAAAATTGGTCAAAAATAATCGGCTGCAGACTTTTATACCAGTGCTGGCATCTATTTATTATGGATCAAGGTTGAAGGTCGAGATGATATTTTAGCCAAATATATTTATCACTTCTTTCAGTTTGTTTGATTTCCAACGCAATCCAGCTGTCATCATCAAGTTGGTTGTAGTGGGATAAAGTTTGCTGGTTGCCATCATATCTTTGTTTAAAGTTGAGAGTTCCCCAGTCTTCAGCGCCATTTGTCAGATGATAATTACCCGTAATCATATTTTCATTCACGGTAGTTAATCCATCGACAGCGGGACCATCTTCAACAAATGATAGGTGGGTGGGAATTTCTACCTCAATATTGCTACCATTACTCCTTGTCTCAATATTGATTCTTGCAAGATCATCTTCTCGCGGTACTATTTCACTAGTGACATCACTACTATTTTTGGAGTCACTATTGCCAACATAGATATTGATTTTTGCACCATCAGAGCTGATGCTGGAGCGATGTTGCACCCGATGACTACCAAATAGGTCTAGGTTATTGACCTGTTCCATGTCCATTAGTAGCACTCTTTTTGGTAATCCATTATCTTCTCGTTCAATTGCAATACCATAGTCAAGATTATAGTAATTGCTGCTATCTTCGGTTCGTTGGGACTGATTGTATAGCTTCCCCCATATTTTGCGCTTCTTTTTACTTGGCGGAATGAATTGTTTTTGCTCTTGTTTGACTGCCAGTTTCGTAGTTACTGACGGCGGTGGCCCCGGTTTTTCTGATGGAAGAGTGGGAGGAGTTGCTATTAGCTTGTAGACGGATATAACCGGAAATTTATTTTGCTCTAGTATAATTTCAATAATATAATTTTTGCCATCATGTTGGGCCCGGTAGTAGAGAGCGCGTCTGTGTTTAGTACTAAGGAAAAAGGAGTAGAGGTTTTCAATTGGAATTTCCTGATGAACAAGCAGTCTCACCTGTTTATGCTGAAACTCTTTCCAGTTATTGATGATCTGCTCTCTGATCATGGTATCATTGCACTTCTGATCTCCTCCGGACTTTAACTCATGTTGGGCCAGATAGCTCAATCCCTCTAATTTGGTTAGCTCCAGTTGGAGTTGAAACTTTTTATCACTCTCTGATTGTTCGGAGGCAAGCTGAGCCTGTAATATCTTAGTGACTTGACGTCCCAGCTTAAGGTGTTCTGGGCAGTAGTAGCAGGCAACATTTTCTATCGTGTCTCTCTCCTGCAGTCGAAGGGCAAAGTTATTATCAGTGTCAGATCTTTTATAGCTATCAAGCAACTTCTTGGCCAAATGGATATATCCAATCTCACCATCTGCTGCATGGCTGAGATGTGGCAGCAGCGAGATGAATAGCAGTAACATGACTGGTCTAAATAAAATTACCATCACTATACCCTTCGGAGATTCTAGGGATTAGTTTGAGTATTTATCTAGGAAATATGTTTTTATATTTATATGAAAGCTGTCGGCATGCCGTATCCAGAGATATTACTGCACTATTTTAGTGTGTTATGATTAATATCAGCAATTAACTCTGCTGTCCCAGGGGAGAGCCTCTCTCATTTATGGTACTAATTTTCTACTTATAGGTCTTTAGATTTACCTTCAGTTCACGCAGCTTCCCAACATTTCCCTGATAGTAGTCGGCAAGATGCACTTTCCACGTTCCCTGTGCTAAGTACCCACGAAGATTTAAAGAGACTGGGTACCATCCGCTCTTGTCACCAAACCACTTCCTAACTTCAGTGTCAAAATTATCATACTTCCACATCATAAATGATCTTTTACCACTAGGATCATATAGCAAGATAATCAACTCATCACTCTTCTCATGCACAAAATCAACATAGAGACTTAGTCGATGAACACGCCCAGGTTGATCGACTTTAAAGGTGAAGGTCAGACCAACCTCATCTTCATCCTTTATGTCTTGTGGAAGGTTCTGCATTTCGAAGTTGTACTCACTAATTTTCCACTGGCGATTATTGGGAGGAATTAGATGAGCAAACTGAGTTGAGCGCACAACATCCTCACCATGGCACTCATCCTCTTGACATACTTTAGAGGTCAGACAGCCATCAACGGAGACAAAGTCCTTATCACCTCTTACCAGAACTCCCTCAACAACTCCCGACTTCTGATCAAAAACAGCTGAACCAGAGTTTCCGGCATAGCTATCAAGCGTGGCGGTAAAAAAGGCATTTTGGTAGTTAGTACGAACTACTCCGTTCGGCGATATCTTGGTTGGTAGACCATAGCTATTTCCAATAACTGCAACTGTCGCACCATTTACAATTTTCTCCTCTTTTCTTATTGGAAGGGGAGAGTGGTTTAGGACAGGACGGTCTAGACGAACTATCGCAAAGTCTGCTCCATTCCCCAAATCCAGTGTTCTGGCAATGATCTCCTTGCACCCATACACTTCGCTTCTTGCAATAGTCGTAGGTGTAGAATTTACTTTTCTATAGCTGTAATTAAAAATGAATGAGTTTTGTTGACAACCTTTTAAGCGGTTAATGCAGTGTCCGGCCGTCGCAATAATATCTTCGGCGACTAAAAAACTGGAACATGTGGCGATATATGGCTGATCGGTAAATCGTTCACTCTCACACATTTTCTCAGACTCACCCCAAATTCTGTTTTCCAAATAGACAAAGTCACCGTCAGAGTGGGTATCAATAAAAAAATTATCGACGATAGATAGTGTCGAATCAGCCAGAGCGGTGAGCAGTGGCAGGTGCGTTGCTTGGTAGATATCTAAGCGATCATCTTCACCATAGATAACCTTATCAGCACCAAAAATTGTTGTAGGAATAAGAACTAATAACAAAATCCATTTTGTAATCAACATTTAAAACGACCCTATTTTTATAAGTATAATAGGGAAAATAGTACTATATTTGGTCGCTAAAATATCGTACAGAGCGACTTAATTTGTAAAATCATATGACAAATTTAGCATAACATAAGCGCTCATGGCACATAACTGTTTGATTTTATATGAATGTGTCTTAGGGACACAACCTCTAAAGACGATATTCAAATATAGACTCTTATCCATTCTGTTGCCTTTGGGGGTCGTAGCTACAATTTTGTTTTTACTGCTGATACAAGGTCGTGCAGGCTCGATGGATCGGGGCTATCATTTCAGTAATAATTTGCAGAAAAATGATTTAATTTTATCTATTTCTATTTATGGCCATGAAATCAGTGGATAAAAAAACGTAACTCTTTTGCAACAGTTGAAATTGGACCAATCCCCACACCAATTAATAGAGTGTTGATCAATAAATCTTGCTCCAAGGCACTTAGACTTTGGTAGTTAGCATAGCGATGACGTCCCTCTGGGCTTGAGAGCACTTGAGCCAACTTAGATTGGTACTGATTAAAACTACTAATTACAAAGTAGCTATTAAGGGGTAGTCCGAGGGCCACAAAACATCCGGGGCGATATACTTTGGCAAGATGTTGAAACTGTTTCGCAACACTTAGTATTTTAAACGCACGTCCGACTGGTAAGAAACAGGATGCTAGCGCACCTCCGATAATTGAAAACTCTTTTATCAATGCTCGATTTCGCCTGCTCTCCACCATCATCACAATTTCTGTGGAGAGATCACTAAGGTGGGAGCGATTATCCTGATAATTTCCAAGGTATTTCATATAGCTTGGAAACATCTCCTCTTTTACATAGAAGAGAAGATCGTTGCGTAATTGTTCATCATCAGATTCAAACTCGATGCGCTGATAAAAGCTAGCAAGGTAATGGTCTACACGTTGCTTAATATCATTCTGCCTAGTGTAATGGATAGTTCTCTCTTTTTGTTGTTTAGCTAACTCGAGCATTTTGTTAATCGCCTGATAGAGTTCTTCTCGCCTAGGATCAGAACTGGTGAGTAGTAAAAAATATGGTGTGCGATTTACAATTTGGTAGTATTGATCAAGATACTCTTTTGTTCCCTTTTTAAGCTCATGTCCGAGAAAGCGATAGTAGTCATCAACCAACCAGGTCAGGGCCCGCTGATGGGCAGGATGGTTGCTTAGAGTTAAAATTTGATTAGCTGGTGATGATTGGCATAATTTTTTTATATTTGAAGCAAGATTCACACCATGCCAACGAAGGTAAAATTTAATTTTTTGTGGAGCAATTTCTGTTTGATAGTGAGTACATAAAAATGCCACCTGTTGATTAAAAATTCCACGCGCCTGCTTTACCTCACTAGTAGTTAACGGTGTCAATGGTTCCACTTCAAATGGCAGAGATAGGATGGAGGTGCTATGGGGATGCTCAATTTGTGAATTAAACTTCAGGTTATGATGGTGCTGGTTATTGCTGGCCAGATTTCCGATGAGATGTGATGAAACCAGCGCATTACTAGCAACTGAGCTAGAGAGGGCCAAGTTGATTCGCATTTGCGAAAGTTGCTGCTTAATACGTAGATCAAAGATTCGGCGAACCACCTTCTGGCAGGATACTGTTTTACTGACAACCGATCCTTTGGGTGAGAAGTAACGGATAGAAAAGTGAGTAGTTTCGCTACCAGTAACTTGCTTTAGGCAGAAGGCATATTGCTTTAAATGCGAGATATTAATATCTGTGACTAGATCAAAAAAATTACGCTGCTCGATTAAAAAACTGATCTGATCAGAGGTTGATGCTCCTACAGCACCAAGTGAAAACAAGATGAGGGAGAGTAGGGTAATAACTGATCTTAAAGAATATAACATTAAGCGATTATAAATCCGCATAATGCGATGCGCAATGCAATATGTAGTGTTATGTAATTATTATCCATCCGGGATTGTTTGGAGCTCCCGTGATCAGCTAGTTTAGGATTTATGACTCGTAAAATCGATTTCTGGGAACTTAAGGATGAATCTAAATTAGATCGCTTTTGGTACTAATTGTTATCTAAGCAGTAGAAACCATAACCTTTTTACAGATAGCATTGAGCGGTGCACAATTTTGTGCCATAATCACTGCCACATGCCTAGAAAAGTAAGTGCTAGTTATTAATGATTCCAATCAATTGGAGGATGTTTCAAATGAAAAATTTATTAATGAGTCTAACGTTACTGATGGTTTTTGTTGGCAGTAATGCCAATGCTTCTAGTACAAGGTTTGGCTTGTTAAAACAAACTTATAATAAGCTGGTGAAGCTCTACACCGGGAAAGGCAGTGTTGGTCGGTTAGAACTTTTTCGAGCAGAAAATCGTCTCAAAAAGATGATAACTTACAATCGAAGAAAGGATTCATATCTATATGACCTGACAGATGGGCTGAACGTTAGTAACAAAGTATCGGTCAAGCTGGAAACTGAAATTGGAATGCAGATGCAGATTAGGGTCACCGATGAAAGTGGTGATGGCCTACAACTTCTATCTCGTTTTGAGCTTGAGGATATTGTCACTAAAAATACCAAACATCTTGATGACTTTAAATATACTATACGATCACATAACCTTGGAGAGCGAGAGAGTTTTGTGCTTGTCATGGGTGATAGTGATGCAAAGGTACTAATTGATGGATTAAAAACTGAGTATAAAGATGCGCTGGCAAACATTATTTTTGATGTCAGAAAGAGTATTGAGGAATACCACTACGGTTTGGATTTTCTGCTCTAAAAATTTCTCTACCAACGGCAGTCTATTCTGTTGCCTTTTGGGGGCGTAAGTAATAATCAGATTGCGCTGTACCACATGTTTTCTTTATGTTGATTAATGATTTAACTCAAAGTTCACGCTATGCCTGCTGGTTTGCAGAGTGGATAATATCACAATATATGTGGGAACAAACATTATCCTCTTAGTTTGTTCTTTCCGCATTAATACGATCAATCAGCATTGAGTGTTGGCTAGATGTCCAGTAGGAAATAACTTTATCAACCAGTGGCCCAAATGCATCGGGCATATCAGGTTTTACAATGTAACTATTGGCATGTGCGGCCAGCGCGTCTTCTATATCTTTATGGTATATGGAGGTGGTAAAGATTATCACTGGTAGTAATCGAAGTATCTCATCACTCTTAATTTTGTTTAAAATATCAAGACCACTGAATTTGGGCAATTTGATATCTAAAAAGACCAAGTCAGGAAGACTTTTATCTTTATTACTGATAACTTCATCAAAGTAGATCATTGCCTCCTCGCCATCTGTGATGAGAGTAATCTCATAATTTGGGTAGCAATCTTTAATATAGAAAGAGATAATCTCGGCATGATCACGATTATCCTCAATAAATACCAAGCTTTTGGTTTTACTCATCTCATTTCTCCCTGCTGGATTGGTGTTTCTAATATATTTGCATCCCTGATCGTAAGTTAATTTTTATATGGAAAGAAGAGGGTAAATGTAGTTCCATGATCTTCGCCTGGCTCTACCCAGACATCTCCACCATGGAATCTCATAACCTTTTGTACTACGGCCAAACCGATTCCCGTTCCGTCAGATCTATTCCGAAGACGGTAGAAAAGGCCAAATATTTTCTGATGAAACCTTTCAGGTATTCCCGGTCCATTATCTTTAAGATGAATGTAATTCCCTAGATTGTTATGGGTAGAGCTGATGGTCAATGAAGCCTCATTATTGCTAACATATTTTAATGCATTACTTAAAATATTCTCAAAAACTTGTAGAATTCGACTCTCATTTCCGTAGATAGTAGGAAGATTAGGTGTTAACTTAAGAGTGAAATTTAGCCTGTCTAAGTCAGCCTGCTGTTCATGCTTAAATTTTGCCAGGAGTTTTTCCAGAGCGATATCTTTCATATCTAAGTCAACACGTCCAACTCGACTGAGCATTAATAGGTCGTCAATTAACTGGCTCATTCGCTTGTTGGCCACCACAATACGATCCAGTTTGTCACCGACCTGTTCAAATTTCCCTTCATTGGCAAGTTTTTGAGCAATCCCAACAAAACCCATGGTGGTGACAATTGGTGTTTTAAGATCATGGGAAACGGTATAGACAAACTGCTGGAGTTCATCATTAGATCTTTGCAGCTCTACCTTAAGAGCATTTGTCTTATCTAGTAGCATCTCTGTTTCACAGTTTTTCTCTTTAAAGACCAACGCCGCATCAGTCAACTGGCCAAGCTCGTCAGAGACAGGGTGGGCCGCAACCTGAATCTCTGTCTTGCCTTTACTTAACGAGAGAAACGTATTTGCCAGTTTATTGATAGGATAGGTTATTGAGCGTATCACTCTAAAACCTACAAAGTAGAGCAGGGCAAGAATGATAATTGTGATTAATACCAGGCGGAAAATCGAAGTGCGCATCGAAGTGGCGGCATCATTTTTGAGCTGAATCATCTTAGCGTCAATCTCTCTGACAATCTTCTTTGTTAGATACTTAACCTCATAGGTTTCAGCCGCCATCACAACATTTGTTAAATACATATAACCAAGAGTTCTCTGTATCGCTTCAGAGAAAACTGCTTGATAGAGATCCATATGTGTTTTAATAGACAGAATATGGTTAGATATATGTGGTATTTTAGATAACTCTTTAAGTTTTAAGGATGCCTTTATCAAACTACTACGAGCATCCTTTAAATCATTGGAGTCATATGTATCAAAGTAGCGATAGGCACTCTTTTCAACTTGTAAAAGAAAAATATAGATCTCATTTAATAGCTTACGCTCTCTGTTTTCTTTTTTGTTATTTAAGGCAGTTATAAGTTCTAAAATCTCCAATTCAACTTTGTTGGCCACATCTCTTAATTTAACCTCAACTAGAGTTATTCGAATTTGTCTATTTCTTTTTACAGATAAAAATGCCTTATAGTAGTTGTTGAAGTGAGTCAGTACAGACTCCCAATGTTCATCAGAATAGCCAGAATCGCTTGTTGGTCGGCTTACTATTTTAGACTTTATATCTAAATAGATAGTTTGGACCGTTTCTGCAGCCGCATTATGTCCCTTATTAGTGAATATCTGCACCTGGTTGGCGAGTTCTACTGCCGAGGTATAGATCTGGTTGCTAGTATCCTTTTCAATTAGATAGAGGTTGAATTTCTTCTGACTACTTATCCCTTGTTGAATGATGGTGTAGCTAGATATTGATATAATTAGGGAGAAAATAGCCGATAGAGCTACTAATAAATAGACTTTCTTCTTTAACGGGAGTTGGTTGATCACTCTTTTTATCATGACTCTCTCTAAATTTAGGACATTAAAAATTCATTCCATTTAATTAGGCTATACTCATAGGTGTCCATAACACTATTCCAGATCGCCACATTCTCAAACCTCCTCCAATAGGAGCCTCCACTTCTCATCTCACCTCTCCTAACTACATTCATACCATTGGTTCCGGGTAGATCGCTCTGTGCCGCTAAACCCTTATACCAGTAGTTCCACTCATCAGAAGTCATATAATCTTTGGAACGATCAGGGTTGGAGATGTAGTAGCCCTGCCGAGCAATAAAAGCTCCGGGCCATCCGGATAGCCACCAATTCATGAAGCGATAGGCTGCATCTTTTTTTTCACCCTTCGTGTTACGAGATAGGCACATCACCCCGTGCCACGCACGATATCCCTCTTTGGGAGCTGCATAGATACAGGGAATCCCTTTCCCTCTAAGCATGGATACTCCGGGAGAGAACATACTTTGAATGATCACCTCTCCCTGTTCCATCAACTGAACAGAGTGAGGAACACTTGACCATACCCCTCGAAACTGCCCACCTCTCTTGTATTCAATCAGGATTCTAAAAAGTTCATCCACCTCTTGACGAGTCATATTTCCCATATTATGAAAGTCCATAAGTCCGTTGGCCTTCACTGCTAATGCTGCATCAAATAGTCCAATGGTAGGTGCGTTGACTAGAGCGACTTTGCCACGGTACTCTCTGTTTAATAGCCATCCCCAACTCTCTGTTTTATACGGTTCCCCCTTTGGAATGACTCTTGAGTTATATCCATAGGAGTCAGTATTGTGAACATAGGGCATAAAGCTGATCTGATCGGTGGGGTTCTCACCAATCGTGCCATCTTTTTGAATATAGAGAAGCTTATGGGGAGCATCACCTAAGCCAATTTTAGCGTTGGGAGTGATTTTTCCAGTTTTTGTTAGATCATTAATCTCATTCCAGTAGGTCAATTTTTTAATCTCAATGGGCTGAATTGCGTTTGCCCGCCAGAGCACCTTGATGCTATTTGACCACTGCTCATAGATATCAAAACTGCTGGGGTCGGTACTGGCCTTAAGTATCGCTTCCGCACTACCAACGGGATAGAACTCTATGTTAATCCCCAGCTCCTTCTCTGCCCTCTTTCTGATACTCTCCTGTAAAGTGACATGAGTACCTAGGACTTTGATCGTCGGCTTTCTATTTAGTCCAAGTGCAATTTGGGGAAAAGGTAAAGCGGAAGCAGCAAGAGCAGTAGCAGCAGTGCGAGCCCCATTGATTATAAATTTACGTCGATATTTATCAAATTTCATAAATATCTCCTTCCATAAAGATGATTAGTGAGATGCAATCGTCTGTAACAACGTATCCTTTTTAACTGGCTTGGTTAGGCAGGAGGAACAGCCCACTTCTAAGGTTTTATTTAAATCCTCCTTCCGTGCTTGCGCAGTTAATGCAATAATTGGAACTGCAGATCTCCCGGTTTCACGCTCCCATTCGCGAATTTTCCTAGTGGCATCATATCCATCAAGCACAGGCATCAACATATCCATAAAAATTAAATCGACTGGTTTCGTCTTGGCGAGCTCGTAAGCTATTTGACCATTTTCAGCGAAGGTGATTTTGTGTGGTGTCCTTTTTAGATAAGCATTGATTAGAGTTCGATTATCTTCGGAGTCATCAACCAATAGAATATTGAGACCTAGCTTGTCGGGTGAGGATCTTTTCGCATTGGTTGGTAATCTCTGCGATGTGGAGCGCTCTGGATATGTGAGATCCTTATTAGATTGTTGTAGCGGAATAGCAACCCGAAAACGGCTACCAACGCCTGGAGCGCTATCTACGGTTACCTCCCCGCCCATCGCTTGTACGAGGCGAGAACAGATAGTTAATCCTAGACCTGTACCTTTCACTTGTCTCGTGTGCTCAGAGTCTATTTGTGAGAATGGAGAGAAGATACTCTCTAGTTTTCCTGCTGGAATACCAACCCCGGTATCAGAAACAGTAAGTATGACATTTTTCCCCTCTACTTTATCAATGGAGACAACAACCTTTCCTTCGAAGGTAAATTTCACTGCGTTCGTTGTTAAGTTAAGCAGTACCTGCTGTAGTCTATCTGGATCACCTTCTACACGATAATCATCCTGCAGATTAGATTCAAATTTAAGATCAATCCCTTTTTCCTTTGCTAGTTCACGAGGGATCTCAATAGTATCCATAACAAGCCGAGGGAGAACAAAAACGGAATTTCTTAAATTAAATTGTCCCGCCTCAATTTTGGAAAGATCAAGAATGTCATTAACTAGTGCCAATAAAGCTCCGCCCGCTTTTTGGGAGATTCTCAAAAAGCGGCGCTGTTCAGAATCAAGTTGGGCTTCCTCTAGCAGGATATCACTAACCCCTAGAATGGCATTTAGGGGTGTCCGAATTTCGTGGCTCATATGGGCCAAAAAGGATGACTTTGCCTCATTGGCAGAGTCTGATCTCTGTTGAGAGTGTTTTAGTGCCTCCTCTAATCCTTTTCTAACAGTGATATCACGAGTAACTCCAATTACGGATTGAATTAGACCATCTTCTCCATACTCCGGTGACAAGCAAGAGTTAAGATAGAAGTATTTGCTTCCATCCGTACTCTCATAATAGTAGTCATCGTCTTGAATCTCTCCGGTCCGAATCGTATCCTGGATTTTCTCCTGCCAGTAGATTGCCAGCTCAGGTGGATCCCCCAATTCAGTATGATCCTTTCCAATATATTCCGAAGCTTTACGTCCAAAAACTTTAATCACATTGGGGCTGGCAAAGAGGTGTCGTCCCTCTAGGTCGTAGCGAAAAATAATGTCTGGCAGGTGTTCAGTAATCGTTTGAAAGTTCCTTTCGCTCTGTAGTAACCGTTCTTCAGCTCTATGACGCAAAAATATCTTTTGCATCTCATTGGCGACCATCTGGACTTGGTGTACATCCAGATCATTATAGGAATTTTTTTTATTCATTACTCCAAGAATAAAATTGATCTCACCATTATCCATAATCGGCACGCTAATATGACGTTTAATGTTTTCAAAAATGCCATTGTGATAATTATTGTGTATAACTGTTTCCTGCGTAAGAATGGAGTCGGTCCAAATTCCAAGTTCTAGCGCTTCTTTGGTCGGGTCACTATCGATCATATGTGTATAGCCACATTCACTATCAGTAATGGCTTTTGTCACCTCCACGGCTTGCTCGCATAGCTCCTGCTCTGTTAGGTCGGGAGAGGATTGGTTTAACTCCCAAAGCATCTGGTGGCGTTTAATAGTATTCTTTTTATCATTATCGGCTGCAACTCGATCAGAGATATCACAGAAGGAGACCACCGCTCCAACAATCACTCCATTTTGAATAACAGGGTGCGAGCGATACTCTACCGGAAAGGAGGTTCCATTCGCTCGCCAAAAAAACTCATTGTCAGCAGAGGTGGTTCTCATCCCTGTTGTAATTGTTTCAAAAACTCGACAGTCCTTATGAGGGGAGAGAGATCTATCCTCATTGGAGTGATGAATCAGTCGGTGCATATTTTTTCCAGCTAAATCTTGTTCATAGTTGTAGCCCAACACCTTTAAACAGGAGTTATTGGCCAAAGTACAACATCCACGAATGTCAATTCCATAAATGGCTTCACCTGTTGACATCAAAACAGCGTTTAATAACTCATTCTTCTCTTCAATCTGAGTGAGAACTTTTCGACTGATTCGTGCAAAGAAAAATACTCCAACACTAATTAGTAGCATACCAACCAATGCAACTGAGATAATCGCGTTGTAAAATGGGCGTCTAATTTCAGTTAGGTCAATCTTGGCAACTACTCCAAGGTTTAGTACTGAGACTGGCTCATAGGCGGCCAACACTTGAACACCACGATAATCCATGGCAATTACCGTTCCGGACTCCCCTCTTAGTGCACGTCTTGCTGGTTCCGCCCGATTAGAGTTCCACTTAACTGGTTGTGGTTTGTCCAAATCAAAGTGGCGGTGATTTAAGAGAAAAACAATCTCCTGATCTTTCCGCTTTGAGAGAGTGAACTCACCTGTCTGGCCAAAGCCATCATAGTTTTTATGGGCAGAGCGAATTTGAGATAGAGTTGCCTCTGCTGCCCTTTGGGGATGCTTAACTGCAGCCTGACTATCATGACGGGCAATCGCTTCGATCAGACGTGCCTGACTGGTGACAACTTCGATCAATCTGGCACGTTGCTGTTGCATCGAGGTTTGATAAAGGGTACCGATTGAGATTAAGCCTATTGAAATAGATACTACTAACATGATCAGTAGTAGTAGCGTCACTCTTTTATCTTTAAACACTTTAAACATTT
The DNA here is from genome assembly GCA_018646675.1 of Bdellovibrionales bacterium. Classification (GTDB taxonomy): domain Bacteria; phylum Bdellovibrionota; class Bacteriovoracia; order Bacteriovoracales; family Bacteriovoracaceae; genus JABGUH01. The sequence continues at coordinate 33,348 of JABGUH010000028.1, forward strand.
TTACACCTCATTAATCATAAACGGGTTACTTTAATAGTTAGTCTTACCTCTCTCGTCTGCTGCACAGAGAGTAAATTAGATTTTTTGGAGCTGTATCGGAACTTGTAATATTATACTGGACTTTAGTGTATTATATAACAAAAAAGGGTGGTATATTGAACAATCCAGATAGCTTGACACTTACTTGGTTTTCGGGAGAAAATTTCTAAATGAATTGATCAGGTTTATTTTTCCTACATAAAAAGCAGTACGAAAGATTAATACATCTTAACAATGTTACTTCGCCTAATAATTTATAATACTGTCAATGATACTCCAAGTCTCAATTGAGTTGGATAAATCGGTGGCAAATCCGACCTATCCTTGAACCTTTTATATGGTCTCAGTAAAATCCATTGCCATTTAGGCTTTTAGGATATTTAAACTGATAGACTATGTTGATTGAGCTGAAATCTGGAGACAGTTTTGAAAAAAATATTACTTTTTATGATGTCACTTACTTTTTGTTTTCAACTATTTGGCAGTGATATGTTATACAAATGCGCCAACCAGGATTTTGACATTCTAGTCATGGGAAGCAGTTTACCATTTGAGGCTACAGAGAGCATAGACGATCGCTCTTTTGCTCGTATGTTATTTGATAATGATATTTCAGTTAAAGTTACTGAAGGCAGCAATACCTACCAGTACAACATTGTTGCCAGTTTGACCGATGGCGCTGGCCAGGACTCGTTTCAGGCATTTTCAAGAGATGACTCCTACTTGGTTCCATTGAGTATGAAGACTGACTTCTACTTTGAACATGAGGGAGGTTGTCTTGATGGAAGTGTCTACTCTGAGAGTCAGAAAAAGTGGATCACTTTTGATGCTTGCTGGGATGATCATGCTAGCAACAGGATGATGTGCTCCTTTTAACCTAAGCTTGTTCAGTCATAATTATCCTATCCCTGACTATACTAGCTATGTTCAGTGCTCAACATAATTCAAGACAGCAAATAACCCACTGAAATTACTTGGAATGTTTACAGCATTTTAGTAGGTGGATCACTCCAAACTTGCTATATTAATGGTTGAAACCGCTTATAGGAAAAATCTATGGGACATCTAGGGCATCTAAAAGCAGAGTATCACGAATTAGTTGAGCGTCTTGATGCCAATAGCGTGGGGTTTCCTGAGCCGACCACTGAAAAGTCCAGACAGGGTTGGTGTGAAATCCTAGAAATACTTTATACACCTGAAGATGCAGAGCTGGCAGCTAAACTACCAGTTCTACCTGCAGGATTAACTGCAATCTCCAAGCGGACCGGTATCCCTCGTGACGCACTAGAGAAGCGATTAGTTAAAATGGCTGAAAAAGGCCTGGTAATGGATATTGTTAATCCAAAAACCAAAAAGGCGAAGTATCTACTTTCGCCTCCAGTTGTTGGATTTTTTGAATTTTCACTCATGCGCGCTAAAGACTCAATTCCTAAAAAACGAATGGCACAGGCCCTTGATGCTTACTGCCATGGCGACCCAACATTTGCATCAGAGGTTTTCAAAGGGGATACTGTTATCGGGCGAGCAATGGTCAATGAGGATGCTCTGGATACAGAACAACGCCCTGATATCTTAGATTGGGAGCGCGCCACCCATGTAATTTTAGAAGCAAAAACTATTGCCGTCTCCATCTGTTACTGTCGTCACAAAAATGAGCATCTCGGAAAGTGTTGTGACGCTCCTATGGAAACCTGCCTTTCAGTCAATATGGGGGCAGACTTTGTCATTAGAAACAAATTTGGTCGACAGATTAATAGTGATGAGGCGATGGAGATCATGGTCAAATCTCGTCAAAGTGGACTGGTGCAAATTGCCGATAACGTTCAAGATAGACCAAGCTATATCTGTAACTGTTGTGGCTGCTGCTGTGGGCAGTTAATGGCAATTAATGAATATGATCTAGATGCGGTCAATCCCAGTAACTACTTGGCCTCAGTAGATGGAGATAGCTGTAGTGGCTGCTCTCGTTGCTCCCGCTCCTGTCCGATCGGTGCCATTTCGATGACTTCAGTTCGGCAAGCAGGAAGGCGTAATAATCGATTGATGGCAGTGGTGAAGCATGATCGTTGTATTGGTTGTGGTGTATGCACCACTTCCTGTACAAAAACCCATGCTATTACTATGAAACAAAGAACTATTCGACCACATGTCCCTTTAAACTCAATTGAAAAAACCTTAAGGATGGCGATGGAGAGAGGAAGGTTGCACCACTTTATTTTTGATCAAGGTGCAGGAAGAGGTCCACAATTTTTAAATAAGGTTGTGCAGGCCCTGTGCACTTTTTCACCAGTGGAGAAGGTGTTGGCCAACAAACAACTTCAGTCACGTTTTATCAATTATATGCTTGCCAAGACAAAAGGAAAGTTGCCGATCTAGTGGATACTGTTCTTTAATCCATCAGTAAATCAATAGAGTACAAATCGGGATATTGATCTTTGATTGATTTCAATTTAATAGAGTACTCATTTGCTGCTTTTAAGTTATACTCTCCCCACATTTTGGTCAGCTGCAAATCATTATATTCAACAGATGGGATTCCATGTTTTTGGTCATAGAGATCACCAAGAAAAAAATAGTGTAGATGGTTGTAAAGAGAAATAGCTCTTCGATAGATAAATTGCTTGGGCCTTGCTTTATAGTTGTTTACGGAAGGAATCAACAGCTTAACAATAAAAAATGGAAAGGATTTAAATCGAGACATAAATGCCATGTTCCAAGTTTGGTAGAGATCTGTCCACTCTTTTGCTAGAGGTAGACTGATCAGAATCTCTTTTTCATCTTCTGACCATTTAGGAGGACCAACATCTAAAATAGTATCCCTAAAATAGCTAGGACTATTTTTCATCAAGGGTCTTGCTGCTTTTGCATTCTGTTTAAAAGTTGGCTTATAATATTTATCTACTAATATTGCTTCATAAATATTTAAAGGCAGAAGGTTAGAAAGAAATCCTTTTGAAATGTCCGTGTGATGTGACCTGTACTTTCGACGATGAAATTTAACAAAGTTACGTACCGGTCCCTCTACCGAGTAGAGTTTGGCAAAGTTAAAAAAATTCATATCAGAGAGAGTTAGCTCTTTTTTTCGTACCGCTTTAAAGCACTCGATCGAAGCTTCAAGAACTCTATAATTATCCACTTGGGCCAAGGTTAAACGATTTAAAGCGATTGCGTAAGCAATCGCCCGAGGCATAAATTTGGTTTGATCACTAAATGGTTTTTCCTGATCTTTATAAAAACCATCGCGTAGATGGTTAAAACGTTCATGGACGGCATTTTCTAAAAACCTAACTAAAAAAGGATTCTCATTGGCATGAATTACCATTTGATCAATAAATGCCTTTGTTTCTCTCTCTGTTATCCTTGAGATAAGCTTATGTGAAATCTCTTCTAACCTTGGGTGCTTCCAGTTTTTATCCTTATCAATAAGCCACATTCTCCTATATCCATCAAGTAGTAGCTTATTTAAAGTGTCCTCGGGAATTTCATCAATACTACTTTTGATAATAATAGCTATTTTTTGAATTGCGCTTTGATTTGCGTTTAAATTTCTAGGGCCAGTTGCACTATATAGAGCTGAAAAAGAGAGAACAAATAAAATAAGCATTAACCTAATTACCGCTGTCATATCTATTCTAAACCCTATGTATAAGAGAAAGTGGTTACTAACTTATACACCAATTAACGCGCTGCGCGGTGGGGGTGGAAATAGTTACACATCTTTCCAAACCGCCCTTAATTGTGATTAGCCTCCATATTTAGATGATAAGTAATTGTGTAGGATATAATTTAAATTATACAAGTAAAAACAGACAATTGGCTGTGCGGGGAGCAATGGTTTCCCCCCCACACTCCCGGCGAGTACAGTGATCTAAAACGTAATCATGCACACAACTATAAGCAGAAGGACTCACCTGATTCGAGCAGCTCTATATGAGGGCAGTTACTATAAATGATATTACGAACCTGATCTATCTCAGTGATGGTCAAAGTTCGGGGGGAAAAGAAGAGAGGTATTCTATTTTTTTCCCTAAATTGCGATAAAAAATGACGAAAAGGTTTTTTCCCTCCATAGGACAAAACCATTTTAAAATTATTCATAAAAGAATCAACTTCTTCTACTTGATCCAATCGGGCCAGATTTTCAAAGGAGTTATACTCTGAATTAAAAGACCAGTTATAGGAGCCAGTATAGACTTCCCGATCATCAAGAATAAGATATTTATGGTGCATCTGCGGAGCCTTGGGAAAAAACCATCTAAAAGCATAGTACTTGATCTTGACATCGATTCCGGCTCTGCTGGCCTTGCGAGAAAAATGAACACTTTGACGGTGACAAAATAGTTGAGTTTTACCTTTCTCAAGACACTCTTGAATTTTCTTATCTTCAACCTCCTCCCACTGGGAAGAGATATACTCTTGTGAGTCTAGCACCAATGTGACTTTGATACCGTTGAAAACGGCTTCCTGCAAAGCCATAAAAAGAGGATAGGATCGAAAATGTCCGGTGGCAATTTTTATGCTTGTTTGAGCTGATTGAATAATCTTAATTAGAGACTGTTCGATGGCACCTCCTTCCTTGTTAGTGCGGAAACTGATTCCTTGGCGACGAATATATGGGGTAAAGTTGAATGAAGTAAAAAAGGCTTGATCGCTCAAATGGCGATTTGAAACTTGAGGAAGATTTCGTATCAGTACTTCATTTCCAACCTCTTGGGAGAGGGCCCATAACCAGTTATACTCTTGCTGAAAAGCATCTATCATACCTAGACACTCCTGTTGACAAACAAAACTATTCTCATCATATGAGCGTTGTCTTTTAGTTTGAGAGAAATTTCCTGATGAGGAGTAGATTCTTTTGGCATCAACAATTAAAAATTTATGGTGATTAATTTTGGAGACATAGCGAATGTGGGCACCTGCTTCCTGTAAAGGTAAAACAAATTTCTTGGTTGAATCGGTTTTGCCACGATGAGTTAGTATTCTGACCTGAACTCCCTCATTCAATTTTTGAATAAGAGCCTCTCGTATATCAGGCGAATTAAAAGTATAGATGGCGATATCAATCGATCGATCTGCCTCAGTGATTTCCTTGACCACGACCTGATCTAGAATACTCTCTGGAGAGAAATAGACCTTACTGTGAGCATGAAAATTTAATAAAAGAAGTAGAGATAATAGGGTGATATGTTTCAAGCTGATCTCCAATTATATTAACGACATCTAGTGTCGAGTGAATAGCTTTCTCGGCCCAAATTGTCCAGAGCAATACCGTACCCATCTTGGTTTCAGCGTAAGTGACTGAAATTATTGGACATTGTGTTCGGATAATTTTAAGTATCTGCTGCTTATCTAGAGAGGTAACATAGCTCTTTTAGACTGTTTTATGGTGTTACTCTACCCTAAGAAGGTGCCAATCAAGCGACTAAGTAGTTACAAAATTATTCAGGTCCACTTAAATTATTATTCTCAATCATTTATTCAATAGAACAATGGGCGAGTGTCGTGCACCGGCAATCTTCCTATAGCTTGCATCGAATATTTCTTCTGAGCATGGCATGGACACAGTTGCTGATTATATTAACCAATTTACACTACGGGAAGAGCGTCCAAGGAAAGTTTAGCCAAGAGCGGGGGCAAGAGATCCTTTCATATATTTATTTGCTGGCCGGTAGGTAGCATAATATCCGCGTATTCATTTTTTGTCCTTATCGTATCTCATAAAACTAAAAACAATACAATGTTTCAAAAAGCTTATGGTTTGATAGATAGACATTGGGTTGTCATTGTTAAAAATAAGAATTTGTCCTAACTATAACCCCCGTAGTATACGAAGTGTTAATTGCCTGAAAGGCCGATTGATACAGGCTTCTGGCTACTTAGCTCTATTCAATAAGATATTTGTTGGTTACTATTGCGAAATATTTAGTAACTACTAACCAGAAGAATTTTATGAAAAAAAAAGTTGTTATTGTAGGTAATCCTAACTCTGGAAAGAGTATTCTGTTCAATAATTTGGCGAATACTTACTCTAATAAGTCAAGAAAAGTCTACTCAATCGTCGCTAACTATCCCTATACAACGGTTGAGGCTGCCAGTGCTGATCTTACGATAGATGGTCAAGAGTTTGAGCTGTTTGATACTCCAGGCTTGACTTCATTAACTGCCATTTCTGAAGATGAATTAGTTACAAGAGATCTTATTATCAAGGACAAACCAGATGTAATAATTCAACTGTTAAACTCTACAAAGCTAGAGAAGTCTCTGCTTTTAACTTCTCAATTGATGGAGTTGGGTACTCCTATCATTCTCGTTTTAAATTTTATTGATGAAACTCACAAAAAGGGTATCTGGATAAATTTTGATAATCTAGAGCGATTGCTGGGGCTTACGGTGGTAGAGGCGATTGCTACTCAAAAGCAGGGGCTTGAACAGCTTGCCTATACCATTACGCAAGTAGGGAGTCGAGACTCAGAAGCACGGCATAAAAAATCTTCTGGCATTCAAGCCGTTAGTTACAAAAGGAGTGTTGAGTCGGGCATTGCTACAATAGAAAAATGTTTTAATCAAGATGTTCCATCCAAGGCTATTTTAATGTTGCTATTGACTGGAGACAAACAGATTACTTCATGGGTTGAGGAGAAGCATGGGTCAGACATTGTTGCCCAGATCCAAAAAAGCTTAAGTGAAGATGGTGTGCGCCATAGTAAAAATTTACCAAATATAATTTTGCAAGATCGAGTCATTTGGGTTGAATCAGTTATTGAAAGAGTTATCACAGAAGCTAAAATGACCAGCAATACAATTTCTGATAAAATAGGGCACTATTCACGGCACCCCTTCTGGGGATGGCCAATTTTGGCCGGGGCGATGTATATCACCTATCTTCTCGTTGGAAAATTGGCCGCTAATCAACTGGTTGGTTTTTTTGAGGACGTCGTTTTTCACCCTTTGTATGAACTATTAGGGGGAGCTATTAGTTCTGATTTTTTACGAGAGTTTCTAGTCGGAGACTATGGCATCTTATCTACAGGATTAGGAAATGCGCTGGCAACAGCTATGCCCATTTTAACCATGTTCTTCCTTGTGCTAAATATTATGGAGGATTCCGGTTACTTTACAAATTTATGCATCTTGGTCTCTAGGTTTACTCGTCGGCTGGGATTGAGTGGCCAGTCAATTCTTCCATTGATGCTAGGATTTGGTTGTAAAACCATGGCAACACTTTCCACCAAAATTTTAGATTCCAAGCGGGAAAGATACATTGCTATTTTTTTGATCGCTTTCGCAATACCCTGCTCCCCTCAGATGGGGCTGATCATGGGGATTTTGGCCGCACACTCCTTTACCGGTTTTATCATTGTCTTTGGTGTATTACTTTTAATCGAATTTCTGGCCGGAGTCTTCTTAAATAGTTTATTGAAGGAGGAGGATCAGACAGATTTTATCCTTGAAATACCTCCCATTCGTTTGCCGAGAGTAAAAGATGTTGGAGTGAAGCTCTACTATCGGATAAAGTGGTTTATGGTAGAAATTCCCCCACTATTTATGGTGGGTGCTTTTATACTATTTGTTTTAGATCAGTCGGGGGCACTCGTTATTATTAAGCAGGCTTTAACTCCTGTTGTGGTCTCCTTCCTCTCTTTGCCAATAGAGACTGTTGATGCCTTTCTACTCTGTCTTGTTAAACATGAGGCTGGAGCGGTACAGCTCTTAACTCTAACGGATAATAATCTGCTCTCATTTGTTCAGGTTGTTGTTAGCTTGATCATTATTACCTCACTTGGCCCATGTGTTGCTAATTTGATGGCAATCATCAAGCAGATTAAACTACAAAAGGCACTGGTTATGCGAGTTGTCATATTGATGCTTTCAATTCTTACCGGTGGCGCTGTCAATTGGAGTTTTAAGTTAGTTGAGATGATAAATATATTCTAGCAGACCATCTGTATCTCACTTTTTATAGCGATTAGCTGTTCAGTAGAATTCGTTGCTAGTGATATGTAGAAGTATGAAAAGAGCCTAAAGGCGATGGTTTTGCTCCACTATTTTAAGCTCATGGAGAGTGGTCGTTCCAAGCTCTTTTTTGGGATTGGCCGCAAATTTTGATAGTCTCATAAAATCGCCCGCCTTTAAATTAACTTGAACCTATAAACGTCCACTATCCAGTATTCTAAAGCTAGACACTATCAAATTCCCTAATATATATATTTTAGTTTTAATCAAAAAATCGTAACTACTTCAACTCCCAAAAGAGAGTAGATAGCTTCACCCTCATATTTAGAACTATTGCGGAGAGTAGGGGGGTATATTGAGGCTGCAGGATCAAATTACAGTAGGTTGGAAGATTTATGCCACTATTTTATTCACAACGATCTAGGTAAAGCTTTTTATCTATCAAAATGATTGATATACGTGGCGAATGAAAATAGCACTAATTATCGCCCTTATTCTACTGTCCTCGATCACTCTGGCCGAGAGCTACCCTGGGGTTTTATCCTATAATCTTCAAACTATCAGTAATGAACACTATCTTACTCCTTTTGGATCGGTGCAAAAACTACCAACTGATGAGGTGCATACTTTAGCGGTTCAGGTAAGTGAAGATGGAAGTTTTCAAATGCCATTAGATCAGTACCAAGTTGAGTCAAATATCTATACAGTAGGGGTGTTAGATCCCTCTACCTCTGATTTTTACCAATTTACTAATCTGTTCGGAAATCAAATCAGTGTGCAGAGTGAAGCTGGTGGTTACACTGTTGGATATGAGCTAGAAGAGGGGTGTAACAGTTATAGCATTATGACCGGTGGTCTACCGTTGTCAGCTCAATTTCCACTTGGGTGGATGGCGACAGGAGTTAATGCATCTACTGGCCAGCTTGCATATTTCTCTTTAATCGATGGAAATGTTCCTCTAATGCCTGTTACATCACTGAATTTGAATGTCTGTTATAATCCACCAGAGTATTTAGGGGTTTTAAACTACACTTTTGAATATGACTCTCAAGTTCCCGATGGTTTTCCTTGGAGTGAGCGTGGTTATTGGAATATTAGAGTTAAGAAAAAATATGGAGAGTGGAAGGCATCTCTAACGCACACTCATCTTGAAAGTTTTTTCTTGGCACCTCTGATTAATGTGTCCCATCCAGTGATGATTGGTTCTGAGAATTTAACGGCTTCAAAATACTCTAGCTCATTTTCGGTCGCGTTAGGGGAAGCCAATTCAAATCCTGGCAAAAATCATATTCTCTCAATTGAGACTAGAAATCCACAAACTGATGAGGTTAAGGTGGTGGAGCAACCATTCCAAAACAGCGCTAAAATGGCAATCTCGCTACTGGCTCGACGTTATGGGGTTAATGCTAATCTTCCCATTGGCGTTGACAGTTGGATTTTTGCACCGGCCCCCGCCTTCTCTATGTCACTTAACTGGTCGATGTTTGAGGTTTATCCCGACGAGTAACATACTTGGTCTAAACCTACTTAAAATGGGAGTCATCTCCTCTCAATACATGAATATTTTATTTTACTAATATCTACTTCTCTAAACAGGTGGGATGGAGAAGAAGGTTGGCGTAATCGCCATACTTCTCACTTAAACCTAGACACCGTTTGCGATAGATTGGACAGAAGGAAAAACTTCGACTAAATAAACTTAGCAAGCGGTAGTTATCAATTATTTTGTCTGAGACATGCTGTTGGATTTTTTTCGAACGGTAAAAATTGCAGTTGATTCCCTCATCCATGGCTGGATCAACAAAATCAGAAAAATCAAAAGTTCTCTCAATTGACCAGTTGCCATTCTCACAATTTAGAATAGGAGTAATGGTTTGATCGATTGGATCTGGATTAAACATTAAAAGCTGATTCCAAAACCTCATCCCATTAAAGTTGGCCACTAGGTCGGCATGAGAAAAAACACCCGTAGTAACAAGACCAAAGTACCCCGCCTCTGTTCTTCTGCCCCACTTGATGGCATTAAAGATTGATCCATTTTCTCTTAGATTGGCTCGCTTATAAAAACCCCACCCCTCAACAAAAAAGTGCCCTAACTTATCTAAGCCGATAATATTTTTACCGATCTCAACTGTTGGCATCAATCCCTTAATTTTTAAAGATATTCCCTGCCAGTGAGTAATATAACGGTAAATTGACTTATTTAAGGGAGTAACAATTTTAACAGATGGTGGTAATTTTCTTTTAAGATCAACTGCAATCGTGTGACCAAAAAACCTAGAGGACAGATTGGATTTAATCACTTTGTAGGCACCGACAGCGTATCTATGGTCTGTAGGACATTCAAAGTCAGCTCGATTTAACTCTAACACCGCCCGCTTTAATTTTTGATTAACGTAGTTATTGATTCTAGATGTAGCATCTGGAACAAGTATACTGTTGCGCCTGGTAAATGAGTCTATCTCCGCACTAAAGGCAGTTGCAGCAAAAAGAAGAATGGCTAGAAAGAGTACTCTCAAATACATATAATCCTTTTTCGATTAGTTGTTGGATCGCTAGTGGTTAGATCTGCGATAATGCAATGTGCCACACATTGCGCTAAAAGTGAATAGATATAATGTATTATGTAAAATTAACCATTTCGCTTCAAGTACATAAACTATTTGGACTCCGCAACCTCTGATGGCCCCCCATAGACCAAAGAGAAAGATGCACCCAATTGTACCCAGTAAGCAGGTAAAGGACTGAAAATAGGCAGAATTAACGGGAGATAATACTACAATAGCGAAGTATCAATGTTTGAATATAATTAGAGGTAGTTACGAAGTTGGGTCACCAATTGATTAATCTTTTGAACCTGTTCATCTAGACTAGTACTAGCACTATCAGTTTGATCAGCAGCGCTGGCATTAGATTGTACTGATTGATCGATTCCATTCATCGCCTGCGCCAAATTATTAACGGCCATTAGCTGTTCATCACTGGATTGCGCAATTGATCCTACTAGCCCATTTACCTCAGAGGCTTTAGAGATAACTGCCTCGAAGGAAGCCTCACATTTTTTAGCTGATTCGACACCTTTTTCCGATCGCTGAATATTATCAACAATTAAAATATTAATTTCCTTGGCCGCTTCTGCACTTTTCTGGGCCAAACTTCTAACTGCCTCCGCGACTACTGCAAATCCTTTTCCTTCTTCTCCTGCTCGGGCCGCTTCGACTGCAGCATTGAGTGCCAATAGATTGGTTTGAAATGCGATACTGTCAACTACTTTGGTAAACTCCTCAATATGACCACTACTTTCCGATAACTCATTGATTGAGGTAATCAGTAGTGCTACGTCACTGGACCCTGTACCGGCCACCTCTTTATTCTGATCAGAGGCCCCCTGTGCCTCATTGGCCCCCATAGCATTACTCTTCACCACATTGGTCAGCTCGCTTACCGAGGCAGCAGTCTGCTCAATAAATGCAGCCTGGCTTTGAGAGTTTGAGCTTACCTGGCCGCTCAGGATGGTAACATTTGAGGAGATTTTAGCGGCATTACTTGTTGTTGAGAAGATCTCCTCAACAATGTTTTGAATCGGGGCGACTGTAAACTTCTTGATGATCACGAAGAGTAGCAGTGTGAGCAGGATTAGACCTATGATCGTCACCATAGAAATTACGACTAACAGTGAGCGATTTCGCTCTAGCTGAGTCGTCACAACACTTTCTATCTCTAACACTCCTCGCAGATCACCCAGTTTCCAATCTCTTTTGGGAGTGAGGGGGTGGGTATTGTGACAGTGAACACATGCCTCCGCTTGCATCATATCGCCGATCGCAAGACGCACGATCTTACCATTATTAAAGGTTCGAAAATATTGACCCTGAGGATTATCTTGGAGATAGTTTAATGCTGCCTGCTGAAACGGGTCTAATTGGCGTTTATTTCGATGGGGGAAAGGGAATGCGCTATATAATCGAAGCTTAACATTACGCATTTTCTCCGCCATCTCTTCACTTAGATCGTGGATCATGGTAGCTGGCAGAGGGATAGTATTGGCCTTATCTTTGTGATTAAAGTCAATTTTAATCACATTGTTGCCTTTAACTTTTTTAATCACATTGGTAGTGTAGTATCCACGCAATATCTTGTACTGCTTAATGGTATCGATGGCTTGGGCGACAGTACTTTGTACTACGTTGTCTTTAGTTCTGATAAAGATAAAGATGACTAAGGCGATTAGGGCAACCAGAAAGATGGTTACCACTGGCGCAATAATTTTTACTGCAAGAGAGAGTTTATGATTGGCACGCATAGAGTCTTATTATTATCGAATAGTTTTAAAAGGTAAACTTTTATATTGATGCTCATACTCATCTCTTCCTTTTGCTAACCCACACCAGTCCAATAAGTAACCCAAACCATATGGTAGTTCGAAACCCCATTGCGAATAAGCTTTCAACTGCAATGGAATTGGTAGATATATGAAGATAGCTAATTACTCCTAGCATAAGTAGATTTAATATTAGGATGGCGGCAGCTATACGTTTGCCTTGTATGAGATTTCGCCATGTAATAATACCTGTTACGATGTATACAACCCCCATTAACGTATTATAAATTAGTAATGGCTGAAATACATTATAGCCGGGGTCGAACCCTAGAAGTACCCGGGTACCTGCGAAGATAGTAAGCAGACCGAATAAAATTACAAATATTGCTATTGCACCTTGTGTGAGCTTCGTACTGTGTGTTTGACTCAATTCAATCTCCTAGATACCTTGATACTGAAATCGTAATGATTCTATCTTATACTTTACTAAATCATCCTCCTTCTTCTTCTTCTTCTTCTTCTCCTCAAATTTTGCGAAATATACTAGAAAAAAGGTGATTCACTGTTTGAAACCATAACAGAAGAAAATGCAAGATGACGCTACTATTATCGTGGTTGTTACTTACGACAACAGAAATAACCGACAGTCTGCGGGGTTTTTCCGGCCAAAGTAGCATTCACCCCTGGGTTGGCACCACCAGTAAACTTGCAACCTTTGAGTCCAAATGACCAATTATTGCTACCTGGTTTCGATGGAATAGTGTGCAGGTGATCACCTTGATCAAGACCATTTAGTGTTTTAACATTGGCGGTGCCACTTTTTATCGTTACCTTTTCTATATGTTCTACATGTGACAAGTTAACATTACCTTTCTTGTCTTTTCCCCGAACAAGCATGGTGCAGTCGTAAGTTCTGGTGGGGTGGTTCATATATGCAGTGATATAGGCAACAAACTTTGCCATATCTGTTGCACTACTGCAGTCATGCTCTTTCGTTTTGGTACACTTAACAGTTCCTCTGTGAGCATGTGCCTTTTTCATCTCGTCGATCGTCATAGATTTTCCGGCATTGGTTCTGGCATATCTTTTTATCTCTTTTACTGGTGTTGGTTGTAGCGCAGTTCCCTTAATAACCTCCGCTTTTTTGTAGAGATCCAGCTTCAAAAGAGAGTGAACTGTTGCGATCGTTCCGCAGATACCCTCGGTTAAACTTTTGATGCTCTGACCATAGGTGATCTCCCGGGGAGTAATATTGATGATACTTGAGCAGGAGCCATCTTTAGGGATTCGGGTGATCGATTGAAGCATATCTTTTTGAAATAACATAACAGCGTGATAAATTGGCCAGCGTAGAAAAGGTCTATAGGTGAAGAGAAAATTATTCTCCTCCAGACCACTGTAGAGCTGCTGATTAATTGAGTAGACAAACTCTTGCGATACATCATTATTACCTCTCAAGTCCATGGTCTCTAATATATCGAAGTCGGTGACCAGCAGTTGTCTAGATATGGGAAAATCTTGAGCGATTGCTGATGACACTATTAATATTAAAAGTAGCGCAGTTTTAATTGAATTCATTTGTTCCCCTTAGATGAGCAAAAGTTTTCCCACTTATAGGCAATCTGGCTCAGTACGTCAAAATAATTTTTTGGCAGCCAATATGTGCATATTTACTAAATTAATCATGTATTTATCTTATTTTATTCATATATAGTTGTTTGATGCATAAACAGAGTAATTCAAATAGTGTGATCCTAACCATCTCTTTTAGTCAATTTGTAATGCCTTTAATGTTTTCCGGCATTGGTATCACCCTTCCATCAGTTGGACATGATTTGCAGGCAACTGGTGTTCAGCTAGGGCTGGTTGAGTCAATCTATCTTGGAGCAGCTGCAGCAATTTTACTGCCGATGGGCAGAGTGGCAGATCTGACTGATAAGAAGACCATTTTTAAAGCAGGGCTTATATTTTACATGTTGATCACTTTTGCACTGGGATTTTTGCAACAGATAGAGCTCTTTATTGGTCTACGTCTGTTACAGGGGATTGCTGGTGGTATGTTATTGGCTACCAATATGGCGATTCTCTCAGAACTTGTTCCTAAAAAAAGTCTAGGCAGAGCGATCGGATTTGCTGTTGGTTCGGTCTATCTGGGATTGACCACGGGGCCTTTTATTGCAGGAATTATAACAACACAACTGGGGTGGAGATATGTCTACTACTTGGGAGGTGTATTAATTGGCGTTGCTGCCTTGATAAGTCTGAAAAATATTCCGAGTGATAAAAAAATGAAGTTCGTAACGATCGATCTGGTTGGTACGCTACTAATTATCACCTCGATCTCTCTTTTGGTCGCTGGCAGTAGCTCTTTAGGAAGGGGAGTAGTCGGCTATTCTCTTTTAGTTCTAGGAATAATCACCATGCTGCTGTTTTTGGCCAGTCAAACCAGAGTTAAGGACCCACTAATCTCTTTAAAGATGATTTTATCCAATAGTAAACTAACAAGTGCCCTGTTGGTTCAGTTGATCAACTATGCCGGTACCTTTGGGATGACATTTCTTTTCAGCCTCTACCTACAAACAGTTAAAGAGATGACTCCTCAAGAGGCAGGTATCACATTAATGATCTCCCCAGTTATTATGGCCGTTTTTGCGCCTGTGTTTGGAAGGATCTCAGACACAGTATCTCCGGCAAAAATAACTCTGATTGGAATGTGTTTCTGCCTACTCTCTACACTGATTGCTTGGAGCGTAGATGCGACGACTCCGATGTGGGTCCTCTATGTTCAGTTTGCATTAATGGGGTTTGGTTTTGCGATGTTCTCATCTCCGAATATGAATATAATCATGAGTAGTGTTGAGAAAAAATTTTTAGGGATGGCATCAGCTATCGTTGCAGAGTTAAGATCACTTGGGATGGTAATCAGTCTGACGCTGATAACTATTTTTCTCTCCCTCTATGTTGGCAAAAATGAGATTAGCATTGAACATGCACCAGAGTATTTACAGGCGATGCACTTCTCAATCATATCATTTGTATTTTTAATGGTGATAGGAGTTACTATCTCTGCCCTCTCCCTAAAAAATCACCCAAAATAGAACCGGACGCCTAATTGCTGTCATTTTATCTACGTTGATCTTTTGGGACCGGGCTGAGATTAGAAATTAATTAGAATTTCAGGAGATGTTTTGAGCTTTACTGGCGGCCAGCTTCGACTCTATTTGGCTTAGCCTTTCGTTACGCTCCGACTTCTGTTTAATGGCTTTCTCAACATCATCTAATTGAGAGACGAAGTGCATACTGTTGTTACTATTAAGATCTTCCTTTGAAGAGCGTGCCCCACCATACATCATGCCCGCAAATCCGCCGACTAAGGCCACTATCCCGGCGGTCCCACCAGTGACAATATTGACACCAATACCTGCTGCCAGGCTGCCCCAGCTAATATGTTTCCACCGCTTTGAGCCTTTTTGGCTATCGCTATAATCACTTTCTGCAGAATTACGAATCTCCTCTAATTTTTCGCCAGAACAGGCATTTAACTGAGAGACAAAAAAAGAGTTCTCTTCCTGTATTTTTGACGAATATGGTGCATTTGTCTCATCTAACGCTTGCGCCCAATTCCCTAAGTCTTGACGAGTCAGTTTTTTATTCATAACAATAATTCCTTCCGGTGTAGGTTGAAAATTAATAAAAAGTTGTACGAAATCTGCCATATTGGGCCCTGCATGTCAAAAATCATCAAGCTGAGATCAGGAGATTCGGTGGAAATGGACCTCGCGGGGGTATTTTTGTCTTCACAATCACTTAAAATCAGTTAGGGGCGCTCTGATCGTGCCATAGATCAAGACAGCATTGCATTTCAACTGTTTTCACTTTTTTAGCAATGTTCTCTTTTAAGGTGAACAGTTACATGACATTTGGTTGTTCTGGCACCCCTCCGGTTAGTTATGTTAGACTGTATAAATGATAAAACTATTACTATTTACACTGCTGTTGGCTCTTTCATCCTGTTCGCTTTTCAATCGGTCCAATAGAGTTATCTTGCCACCACTGCAGGGGACAAATCTTGATCCTAGTAATGTTTGGCCCACTCTATCGATGCCAACAAATGGAGAGGCAGATAGTATTGGCGGATATAGTTCAGGATGTCTACTGGGTGGACAGCAGCTTCCTAGTCGGGCAGGCATACTTATTGCCCATCCAGAGCGAAAGCGTGACTTTGGCCACCCTCATCTCGTAGGTTTTCTTCAAAGGCTCAGCCAACAGGTTGATTCAAAACTATTGATTGGTGATCTATCTCAACCGCGCGGAGGTCCTATCCCCGGAGGTCACGCCTCCCACCAAAATGGGTTAGACGTCGATCTCTATTATAAGCTGGGAGCAGGCAATATTTCGGTAACAATGATAAACAAAGATGGATTGAGTCTCGCCGCTAATGTTTGGAAAGAAGAGTATGAAGTTCTACTAATGAAAGTGGCTGCTGAACCACGAGTAGAACGTATTTTTGTCAATGCAGTGATTAAAAAAGAGTTATGCAAAAAATATCCAGACAATGTCCTGTTATCTAAAATTAGGCCGTGGTACTACCATGATGAACATTTTCATATCCGTCTGGCCTGTCCGGAGAATTCATCTCGATGTGTTGTTCAGAACCCAGTTGGCAAGGGAAGTCAGTGCGGCAGTGAACTCGCGTGGTGGTTTTCTAGCGAGGCATTGGATATTTGGCGTCAACGGGATGGACGCCAAGTTGAGCGTAGCTTTTCACTTCCTGAAGCATGTCGTAGTGCTACACTTTAAACAGGGTTAGTTAGGGCCAGGTTATTACTATAGAGTACTCATTGATAACTGATTAGGGCTGTGTGAAATTTAACTCGCCCCAGCCAAATGGGACATTGAAGGTAAAGTTCATCATTCTGCTTTTAGTTAGTTGGTCAATCTTATCAAATGCCAGTTCAACTCTTTTTGTTTTTTCTGAATCAAGCATAACTCCTAAGTCAAGAATATCTGCGAGCCGATAGATACCTTGGGATGAATCCAGAGGTGTACTTATTGAGGATGGCAATCCTAGATCTACAAAAAAACCTAAACCCTTATGTTGGACTTGCCATTTAGAGAAAAATTGCTGATCTAGTAGAACTGCTTCTGTACCAATGGTATTAATGATCACATTAAATTCT
Source organism: Bdellovibrionales bacterium (assembly GCA_018646675.1). GTDB lineage: Bacteria > Bdellovibrionota > Bacteriovoracia > Bacteriovoracales > Bacteriovoracaceae > JABGUH01. Next base: position 50,841 of record JABGUH010000028.1, read on the forward strand.
TCATACTTATTTTTCTCTTGCCAGGAAACGCTCTCAATGTTGAATTGAGTACACAGTTGACGAACTTTTTTATCGTTTCTGGCAGAGATAGATAGTTGGTGGTTTTTCTTCAAAATCTTTATTAAGCTTAAAGCTAGTGCGCCAGACCCTAGAATAAGAACTGTGCCGTCTCGATACTGCTTTTCAATAAGTTTTTTTGCGATACCTGAATATGAATTCTGCCCAACCTCTAGCAGGTGATCTGTTCGAACTCTCTTTGAGTCTTTTAAAAGCTTTTCTAAAACATTACAAATATATGGGCTACAAAGTTTAGAGCCCATATATCTCTTAAGTCCAACTTTAAACTGGTTGACAATTTCGCTCTCTCCAACAACTTTACTCTTTAGACCGCAAATTATCGCAAGCAAAAAATTATATGCTGTAGACCCATTAAAGACTTCGGCTTGATCACAATTTGTCCCAACAAACTTATGCGGCAAATCGTTATAGCCTAGAATTATAGTCCTCTGACATGTCTCCAGTACAAAAACCTCGCCTAAAGCGGGAACAGTTATCTCAGAGTTAGGTGGTAAATTGATTAAGGTAAGTTTGTTAAACATATTAGATTCCCTTTGCTTAAAAGAAATTTAACAAACTCGAACAAACTATTTGTCATGGAAGTGTAGGAATCTAACTTTTATATTTTTTTCTTAGTAATTTTATGTTAATTATGTGGCGTGTCGTAAAAAACACTATCTACGAAGAAGGAATATGTGAAGGGTTTGTCTTCTAACTTACTAATTATACTATCACTCATCTGGGCCGCTACAATTTTGGCGATCGGGATGTGGTGGGGTTATTTTATTGTAACATTGAGTAAAAATGAGCTGCTAAAAGGGCAGATGGGGGGAGTTAACGTCCAAAGAATGATTCAATGGGAAGGATCACTCTTTTTAATCATGTTGCTACTAATTTCTGGAACTCTTCTGTTTTTCTATATTCGAAACCAGAAGAAGACAAAAAATCTACAAACTTTTTTTGCCTCTCTTACCCATGAACTTAAAACTCCCCTGGCCAGTATCAAACTTCAAACGGAGGTAATAGCAGAGACAATTAGTAATTTCAGTTTTGGCCCGGATGATAGTGGATTTAAAAGTAAGCTTGGCACGCTTTCCGACCGTCTAATTGAAGACACCAACAACCTTGAGATGGAGATGGAAAAAATTTTACACCTCTCTCGAGTTGAGAGAGGGGGCAATCTGAATCCGGTACCATTAAATCTTTTTGAATTTTTAAACTCTTCTACCATGTTCTTGCCCCAAGGGGTTGAACTACAGATAGATGACCAAACTGCTCCCCATACTGTTCTCGCTGATCATTTTGCCCTTAAGCTAATTATTAGAAACTTGGTTGAAAATTCAATTATTCACGCTAAAAGAAGTAACATTTCGATAACTCTCTCTGAAGCAGATGACACTACCCTTTTAACCTATGAGGGTGGAGGTCATTTTCATGGAGATATTAAAAAACTAGGAACTCTGTTTTATAAATATAACTCGCCCAAGGGGTCGGGGATTGGTCTATATTTGAGTAAGCAATTAATGGTTAAGATGGGTGGTCGTTTAGATATTGATCATCATCCTAAACTTACCTTTTTTCTTCGTTTTAACAAAAGTTGAGGGCAATTTGAGCAAGATCCTGATAGTTGAGGATGAAAGGAATTTAGGTCTTACTCTTTCTGAGTATCTGGAAAACACCGGTCATGACTGTACTCTTGCTGCTAGTTGTAAGGAGGCTCGTCAGGCATTCAAACAACTATCACACACTATTATTCTAATGGATATTGGCTTGCCTGATGGTAGCGGTATTGAATTGGCAAAGGAGCTGACGACGATTAAAAAAGAGACGGTCCTACTCTTTTTATCAGCGGAGAGTGACCCAGAGATTAGAGTGGAAGGCCTTGAAATTGGCGCTCATGACTATATAACCAAGCCCTTTGCCCTCAAAGAGCTGGTTTTAAGGCTTGATCGTATCTTGGCGGCCCATGCAAGTTTTATTAAAAAAGAGGACATCATAAAATGTGGAAAGCTTTCAATCGATTTTTCAAAATATGAGGTTACTGACGGTTTGGGAAAGGTAGTGTCCCTCTCTCAAAAAGAGTGTGCCATTTTATACTATCTCTATGATCATTTAGGCGAAGTCGTCAGTCGCGACGAATTGATTATTAATATCTGGGGCGAGGATGCTGGTCCATCAAATAGAACTATTGATAACTATATTGTGACTCTGCGTAAATGGTGTGAAACTGACCCTGACAAGTCGATTGAGATTATCAGTATTCGCAGGGTTGGTTACAAGTTATTAATGACTCAGACCAAAGCTAATTAAAGTATATATTTTTTGTTCTATTGCTCAATTAGAAATTCAGGAAAGTGACATATTCTGCATCCAAATGACTCTTGCAACTCGGATGGTTTATGGGCAGTTTTTTCATGACAGTTAGCACAAGATGCATCCGTTGCTGAGAAGTTGTGTGCTCTATTAGGTATTCCACCATGACAATCTACGCAGGTAATTAAACGTTCCTCCTCATCTTTTTTCTGGTCACTCTTTTGTTTATTTAAACGACCATAGCTTTGTTGTAAGGATCTATTTTTATGAACTGCAAACTCTTTAGGTAGAGGAACTGTGGTCTTCTCTGACAGATGTAGAGCATGAAGCTGGGTTTTGTCAATCATCGGCATTCCCTCAAGATCTTCATCTTCCAGAGGGCCGGACAGGCTTGAGCGAGAGTGAGGGTTGCTAATGTGGCAAGCCTCACAAAGTTCATTTTGAATATTAGGAATATGCTTAATATGCTTTGAGTCTTGAGTGGCAAGAACAAACATCTCTTCAACATATTGACGTAGTGGTTGGTGATGGCAGTCGTGGCATGTGGTTATCTCGCCATGCACACTTTCCTGCCAGGAAATTTGAGCATAGTCATGCTGGTGGCAAGTCAGGCAAAATCCGGCATCTTTCCAAATATACTTGTACGCTTGATAGCCAGGATAGAGACCAATCGCCATACCTAGGAGGAGTGATGGCAGTAATAGTGGTACTAAACTTGGAAGATATCTTTTGGTATACTCTATTAAGCGTTTCACCACAATCCCCCATGAGGTAAAACACGGTATAGAAATAGAACATTAAAAAGAGTAAAGGCACTAACAAGTACGCCAATAATAAAAGCTAATATGCGAAGAGATACTCTCCATCTCTTACTCCGTAATAGCTGCAAAAATTTATCACTATCTTGATTTTGCATTTTTCTTTTTTCTCTGCTTTAACATTTTATGATAGTCGGTAAAAATTGTATCAAAGTTCTCTGATTTATGGCAAAGGGTTGTGCAGACGGATCGAATCGCACCGGTGTCAGTGCGAATGGATTTCTCTTGGCCAGCAAGGTCGTGTGGATCGTGGCAGGAAATACAAGAGAGAATCCCGTTTTCAGTTTTGAAATCTTTGGGTAGGGCAAGATTAGCAGACCCATAGAGGACAAAAAGGTTCTTTCGGTGGTGAGCATCTTTTCTTTTCTTATGGCAAGAGAGACAGAGTGATTGTATGTGAACTCTGTTTTTGTGAGGTTTATGGCATTTCAAACAAACAACTTCAGAGTCTGGCCAAGCACTTTTGTCATAGTCAATGTTCTTAACGAGGTGTTTGGATAATCCAACCCTCTTTTGCCAATCCTCGTGACATCCTAGACAGGTTTGGTCAATATCCAGTTGATCGTGTCGTGCGAAGTGAGTTCTCTTTCTTGCGCCGTGAGTTGAATGGCAAGAGATGCATGTCACTTTGCTGCTATCAGGTGCAATCGGGTGGCCCTTGGGGATTTGACTTTTACGGTGGCAGCTAATGCAGAGAGGAACGACCTTGTTCTTTAAAAGTTTCTCTTCTGACTGATGCATCTGGTGGCACTGATTACATGAAACCACCTGTTTTGCCTTAACATCAAGATTTTCATTTTTAATATACATATGATTTCGCTCTTTCTCGGCCCTCTTTTGATGGCAAGAAGCACAGAGCTTGGTTAGAGAGAGTCGCAATTGAAAGGGTAGGTGGGCGACAGTAGAAATATCTCCTAATTGGCTGACGACCTCTCCTTTGCCCGTCGTATGGTGTGGGTTGTGACATGAAGAGCAGACTACCGTATTCCCCGGCCCTAGAGGGAGTTTGGTTTTCGCTTTCATCTCTACTCCAACCGGATGATGAGATCGTGATTTATTGTTGATAAATCGCGGTAAGTTGTATGTTGCCAATCCATCATGGCAGTTAAGGCAGCGAGTAGTGGGAAAAGAACTTTGAACACTCGCGTGACGAAACCAACTCTTTTTCAATACAATTTTATTTTTGACTCTATTTGTCTGCGCTTTAACGTTTTGAATATTAAAGGAATAAATTTTGTTATCTAAAAAATCTGCAACATAGATGATATTACCATCTCCTGAGATATCAATGGGGTAGCCAAACCTTTTAGACTTTGTATCAGAACCAAAACTTTGTTGATATTCACCACTTTTCGTGAAAATCGAGACCATTCCCAAACCGACGTCAGAGATGACTATAGGTAGGTTCTCAGTTGAGGCCAACCCTTTGGGGAAAAGAAGGTCTCCCTCATTAAATCCCCAGCGCTCCCATTTTGTAACTTTACTAGGGGTGGCTGTAACGATACTTGAGCGAACGGAGTCCAATAAAAGTAACTCTCCATCTGGTGATACTTGTCCACGAAAATAGATTCCTTTGCCGATTAAAAATTGATCCTGCCACTGACTATAAATATGTTTTTTTTCCTTGGGAATCACACGACTGATATTAGCGGATTTTTCAACCGGTACTATACTCCAGTTTGTCAGGTCTTGACTCCTCGACACTTCATTACGAATCAGATAGCAGTAATCGAAGCCACAAAAAATATCCTTGATGAAATGTTTGCCTGGCAGTAAATAACGCTCTGTCTTAATGTTGTATGTATAAAGTGAAACTTGTGAATTCTGCTCGATAAAAGAGGCGATCAATAGTCTTTTCTTATCACATCCCATTGCGGTTATTGGGCCATCGATGCCAATCTTGGCCAGAGGGATCACCTCTAAAATCGCTCCACTCTTAGGATTGAGTTTATATAGGCTGATATCCTCTACGCTGTAGACCCACAGCTTATCAGCACATGGTTCAATGATAGAGGGGGCCGGTATTTTAGTTTGGAAATTAACTTTTATCTGCTCTAGCTCACTTCCATAGATCAAATTACAACCTAAGATTAATGCAAGGAGGATTTGAAAAGTAGGGTTCATCTGCGATCAACCAGTATCTTATAAGTGACTAACAAATTCATTCATATAGGAAGGTTTTATCCACTCTTGGGGGCCAGTATATTTTTTTACTAAGTTTAAATTGCTATCAAAAAGATAGGTCTCTGGCACCTTGGCTGTTCCAAATATCGGCATCGACTTAGTACTGTTATCAAGAGCAATCATAACATTATTTGGAATTGTGATTTTGTGTTTAGTGAAAAATTTCTTAATCTTTGCAACTTTATCATTTACTGCCAACAGGATAAATTTAACTCCCTTGTGTTTTAACTTGGCGGCAAAGGCAATGAAAGTGGGGAGTTCTGCTTCACAGGGAGCACACCATGTCCCCCAGAAATGGACGACTAATCCCGGGTATTTTTTACTCTGCAGGAGTTCAGTGCTAATTTTTTCATTTTTAAATACATCAACGGCGTTAAATGATGGTAATCGCTCTAAAATATACTCTTTGGTAGGGGTTTCCAAGTATGAAAGATGTTGTTTTTGATAAAAACTATATAGAAGAGTCAAGGATATAATTGTGACTAGGATGCATAAATTTATCAGCGGCTTCAATTTTTCCTCCAATCAAATTGATAAATAAATCCCAACATTGTCCACCCTAATACTTGGGGGTAGCACATGACTTTCTTATCCCATGCCGGGGAAAATTGTTGATCAGAATTTTGCTCTGTATATAAAACCTGCAGTTACAATACAAGTAAATTTACCTAGTATCAATTTGTAATTCAAAGGTAGTTGCAAAGCTTTTAAACGTAGGACAACTGTTTAAAACCTACTGCTTGCTGCGCCGCGCTGGGGGCGGTTTTGTGCACAGAATTGCGCTTTGCGATTGATTTAGTGGTTGAGATTCATGCCTTAATATTGCGGTGTGATTGAAATCATACCACTATTTTATCGGAGTTATTTGTGGCCAATTTATCAGATAATTTTCTTGTCTTGATATAATTTAAAATGGTAAGAGATGTGTTACAAGTGGTGGTAATTTAACAGTTTATATCTATCTGAGAAGTGTGTTTTTTATAACACTTGATTTGAACATCGCTCTAGTTCTCAAGGTAGTAATATCAAGCTATATCTAGTTTACCAAGACACCCATAGAGAACGATGATGAGCAAGCTGATCACCCTACTATTAACACTATCTACTCTTTTACTGGTCAGTAGAGTACAGGCAAAACCTGAGTTAAGTAGCAAATATCAAAGACTAAAGAAGCTAACCTGTATTACCAGTAAATGTCATCAGGATCTAAGTACAAAAAAATTTTTACATGGGCCGGTAAAATCCCAAAGTGGATGTATGATCTGCCATTTTCCAGATAAAAATTCCATTCCCACCAAAGAGCGCCACATTGAGTATTTACCAATTAATAGCCGGGCCAGTCACAACGCCTGTCTTGTTTGTCATGAAGGGTTTATAGACCTCGTTAAGCGAGTACCTCATATTCATGCTAAGGGACTGAAGAGATCATGTCTAGATTGTCATGATCCTCATCAATCTAATGATAAGATGTTTCTGCGTGATGAAATTATCCAAGATGGATGTTTACACTGCCATCAAAAAGCACCTAGTGACAAAAATAGATTATTACAACACCATGGTAACTGGCAGACAAGTAAGGAGTGTAACAAGTGCCACTTTACCCATGCTTCTGGGCATCCAAAATTAATGAAAAAGAGTGCCCAACAGCTCTGTTTTGACTGTCATTCTCGTCAACTGGAGTCCACTCAAGGGCGTATCATTCCTAATATATTTAAGGAGCTGCAAAAACCCTATGTTCATAAACCTGTTAAGGAGAAAAAGTGTCTGGAGTGCCACTACTCACATCAAAAAACAGGTAACTACCTATTAAACCGCCCCTACGCTCGGACCCCATATACTCCAGTAGATAGAGACAATGGCCTCTGTTTTAAGTGCCATAAGAGAGAGGATTTTCTCTCTCCAGTCGTCAGTGAAAATGTAACGAAATTTCGAAATGGGAGGAATAACCTACATTTTTTACATCTGTTTAATGACAAAAAATATAAGAGATCATGTCGTTTATGCCACAACGTCCATGCTGGCACAGATCCTTTTTTACTGACCAGAAATTTTAAACGTGAGGATGGGATTACTCTTCCCATCATTTTCAAACAAAACAAACGAGGTGGAAGTTGTGCTACTGCATGCCATTCAAGTAGAGATTATGACCGGATAGATCCAGTCCTTGACCCAAAGAGGAGACAATGATTCTTCGCGGCGGTTCAATTTTTTTGATGAAACTGGTGTTCTATGCGCTCGCTGTGAGTTCCTTCATCGCTAGCTCATCTTCCTCTGCCCAAGGTCTGTTGAGAATTGAGTCAGAGACTCTCTCCTCTGGACGTAATGATGAACAGCTAAAATTTGAACTACCTTCTTATCAGTTTTTCAATGCTAGCTATGTTACTGAACAGATGCAAACTCAGATCAACTCAAGCTTTGCTGTTTTTGCTGATCCGATAAAACATCAGGATGATTTTAATGTCCATCTACTTGATGTCACCTTTTCCCCTTTGGAGAATCTAAAAGTTACTCTTGGACGTTCTCTTAACTCTTATAAGGTGAAGCGATTCACCTCCAGTGATATGCTGCAGTTGGAGTTAGAGACTTATGAGAAACGCTGGAAATGGGGAGCAATTTTTGGTGTGGAAAAAGATTACGCTACGACCGAGGTTAGGGACTCTCACAATATTCGGGGCATCTATTCAAACTATCTAACCTCTAGCATGTTTCCCCTCTTTGTATCAGCAAAATTTTTTCAACGGGAAGATCGATTAACAGCACATAATGATCCTATTATTGACTATTTCAATATGGGTTTTTATCAATCATTTCAGGGGACCACTGCACCAGAGATAATGGGTGAGGTAGAATCTAATCTCACTACATCACACCTAGATAGAGCAACTGTTGGAGTAGATATCCATCCTGACTATAACTCATTACTGCACTTTGAAGCGCTAATGTATGACGTCCAATTTGATCAAAGAGAGGTCGACCAACCTATCTTTACGATCTTTTCTCAAGGGAAGTTATACGAACTCTTAGTCAGAGGAGAGTATCGCATAAACCCCTATTGGAGTGCCGGGGTGATCATCGCCTATGATCGTTACCCTTTGCAAATAGATGATCACACCAATGGCTTTCGGGCTGGAGGTGAAATTCACTATCGTGATGCTGAACTGAGTTGGGACAATGAACTCTATTACATTTACAGCTATGGGGGAGAAGTGCTTGGTAATCGCTCCCTAGTTACCTATAACCTTTCTGCCCGTACTTCGGCTGAGGCTTCCATTGATCTCTCCTATTATCAGAAAGTGACTTCGGCTAAGCGAACTGCATTTAACTCTCAGTTAGGGATAAAGAAGCGGCTTAACGATCAGTTTAATCTAGACTTGTTCGCAGAATTTAATAATAACAATATCATTATCTACGATTTTAGGGTTTTGGTAAAATTAACCTATCTACTTTGGACAGAGTTATGAGTAATAAGCAATTTTTGTCCATTCTCCCTGCTCTCGTACTCTATCTCTACGTCTTCCCTCTTGTCGCCGGCAACATTATGGACTCCTTTGATCATACTCTTCACGACAAAAAGGTCTTCTCCCCAACGAAATTTTCCTGCTCCAAGTGCCATAATTTTTCAATTGATCCAATTACCAAAGTTGCTACTAATTTTGACGGTTTAAAAGATCAGATGTTCGTTAAGAAAGTTAAAGATGTTTGTCACCAGTGCCATAGCGGTGCACAAATTGAGAATAACAGTGCTCCTAAAACCTGTTTCTCTTGCCACCGCAGCATTAAGAATATGAAGGCGATTGAGCCCATCAATCATCAAAGTTTAAGCTGGAAGCGCGGTCATGCTCTTAAGGCCAGAGTCAATACTCAAGCCTGCTTGCGGTGTCATACCGTCTCAAAGTGTGTAAAGTGTCATGTTAGACGTGATGATTTGGAGATGAATAACCACAGCCGAAACTATCGGTATTTTCACTCGGTTGAAGCCCGCCTGGCCCCACAACGCTGTGATAAATGTCATCAGCGACGTTATTGCGTCCAGTGCCATTTAGGGAGAAGATAGTGATCAAGCTAATTATGCTACTGGCCTTAATGAATTTCTTATTTCTATCTTGTGGTAAAAGAACAATTGAGGACTATGGAGATCTTAATAGTTCCCCTGCAGGTATTAGTATTGAGGGTCAGGAGGAACATCGAGGGGGCCATGGACGTACCGAGTGTCTCGTCTGTCACAACGCGGCTCTCAATATTCATCGAACCGCGATCTCCATAGTGGACTATCGGCAAATTTTAGAACTGGTTGATGATGATGATCGGGCTTATGAGGTCTGCATCGATTGCCATGGGACTAATGGGACGGGAAATTAAGAAACTGTTCAATCTTGCTGTACTAAGTCCTTGAAATTTAGTATGGAAAATGAGTGAAAGTTAGATTGTTTTCGGTTCATTTTTTTCTTATTGGCAAATGAAATGACAAGGTATACAGATGTTTCACATATGAGGCAGTAATTTGTGCCATGCCTCATAGAAAGTATTATGTGTAGTTTGCCCAAGTCGAACTAAACGTAGGTGTTACAATTATAATGAGAAGCATGAGATGATCAACTCAACAAAATGGAAGGATGCCGAACGTTTTATTGGTGGGCTCAAGTTTGCCGTTATTCTAATTGCCCTATTTACTATATCCATGATCGTTGGAACCTTTGTGGAGAGCTACTTTGGTACTGATTTTGCGAACCGTCTAATCTATAAGTCACCTTTGTTTATGCTATTGCAGTTTTTGCTCTTTCTCAGTATTTTGATGGCCACTCTACTTCGTTTGCCTCCTAAAAAACGACTTTGGGGATTCTATGTAATTCATGGAGGATTGCTATTGATTGGGTGTGGGGCATTTATTACCTACGTAAGTGGAATTGATGGCCATGTAACTCTCCTTCCCAAGGAGCCAACCAGAACGATTGAGTTATCAGAAGATATTGTTCATGTTAAGTTCCATAAAACGGATAAAATTCTAACCCTCCCCCTACCATATAGTGCATTTCCCAAAATTATTGATCATAGCTTAAGTGAGATACAAGTAGAAAAATACTTACCTTTTAGTGAATATCAAGTTACGTGGCTTAAATCTACTAGCAAAATTTCCAAGCTCTCCGCCTTTTATACTATATTCACAGATTCAATGAGTGAAGAGATAAAGCTATCGCTGCACCCTGACTCTGAAAAAATTGAATCTGGCCTTAGGGTGGGACCGTTAAAAGTTTATCTTTTTCCTAAACCGCTTCTGAACTGTCTTACCAGCCAGAATAAGTCAAAACTGATCATCTGGAATATTCAAAGTGATGAGTGTTACCATCCAGAATCCAAAGGGCTGGAAGTCACTCAGAGTGGAGGACATCTAAATATTCTTAAAGTTCCTCATGAGGGTGCAACCTACTACTTTGTTCCAGACAAATCGCCTTTCCCGCTAAATGAACAGTTTCAATTCTATGCACAAGCACCGTTGCGAGTTATTAGTAAAGATAGCTTTGATGCCAGAACAGCACTTTATCTATTTGGTGATCAGGTCTCTTATATTGATAAAATGAGCAAACAGTGGGTGGTTAAAAGCTTTAAAGATAACCCTCAGGGAATCCCTCTACCTTGGATGAAACTAAAAATAGAGTTAAACCGCCATTCAAAAACAGAATATCCAACTTTATTACCCAAATACACTCTACCGAAGCAAAAAAATGGCAAGCTGGTCTATGGGGGCGAAAAAAGTCTCTCTATTTTGTATATGGGCAAAAGACACTGGGCCTCATCAAGCAACCCTCTCACTTTAAATAGCGGTAAAAATAGAATTGTCGTTAGTATTGATAGAAAAAAGCTGACTCTGCCATTTGCGTTGACTCTGGATCGTTTCAAGATGGATACCAGTCCAGGTACAGAGATGCCTTCCAGCTATGAAAGCTACGTCTATCTATTAAATGGCAAAGGTGTTACTCAACATCATGTCTTTATGAACAACCCGTTAAAAACCCAGGACTTTACATTCTACCAATCATCTTATTTTCCCTACCAACAGGGGGGATATGCATCAGTCTTTAGTGCGAATATTGATCCAGGAAGAATTTTTAAATATCTCGGTTCACTACTGTTAGTTTTGGGCGCTATCTGGCACTATCTATTAAATAGAAATCGCAAGGTACTGCGCCCTGCAAATTCTGCAAAGGTTCTCTCATGAAAAAAACACTAGTTATTATCTGTTTTCTCCTATCGAGTCTCTCTGTTTTTGCGACCACTGGTTCGTCGGTATGTCCCAACACGCTTGAGTCCATACCTATCCTACAGGGAGGACGGGTCAAGCCACTACATGTTCATGCTAAAGAGACGATTAAATATCTTACTGGCAAGAGTAAGTTTGAAAAACGCTCTCCGACTCAGACCTACTGTCTGTTAAGTTTCGGAACCTTGGATATTAAGGACAAGATCGATTTAAAAGTACGAATTGAGCATGTGGAAGTTAGAAAATTACTTGGGGTGGACTCAAATAATCCACTTCTATCTTATTCTGCCCTAACAGCTAAAGAGGGACTGATTAAAAGTGCTGCTATGAGGCTTAAAGAAGAGAACTCATATCGAAAGGCACTAAATGTTATCTTTGGCAAGATCCAAACGTACAAGGAGATTCAAAGAGGTGGTAACTGGTTTATTGCTACGGCCGTGGATAAGGCGGTAAAGTGGAAACCGGTCTCGGAATTTTTCACTCAACTGAAAAGTAGGGAAGATGTTATTGCTTTTCATCTTACGTTGAATAATTCAAAGAATATCTTTATTGCTGATACCGGAGACCATTACCTGCTGGAGCTAACCTATAGCAAATTACACCTTGCCCATTGGGCACTGCTGGCAGTTCTACTTAGTCTGTTTGCCGCAGTGGTCTTTAAGAAAAACCATCTGACTATCTCTTTTGCTATCTTAGCGCTTGTAGCTCAGACCGCGATATTAGTATTTAGAACAATGATCTCAGAGCGAGCACCGATAACTAATATGTACGAGACCGTACTCTTCTCTGGTTATGGAGCACTTGTCTTTGCTCTTATTTTTGGCCATTTAAGAAAAGAGAAACTTTTTTTGATTGTTGGGCTTGGTTATAATGTTTGTACTCTGTTTATGATCTCCTTCGCTAATGACATGTTACCAAGCGCAATTGGTCCATTGGTCCCAGTGCTAAGGGATAATTTTTGGCTTAGTACTCATGTAACTACAATTATTCTCTCCTATGGAGCCTTGGCACTAAGTTGGATTCTGGCCAATGTCATTTTGATTAAAATGCGTTTTTTCTCCATTGGCTCTAAAGATCAGAAATACTATGCTGATCTAATCTACGCCTGCCTTAAGTACGGAGTAGTTCTATTGGCCGCCGGGATCATTCTAGGTGGTGTCTGGGCAGACTACTCATGGGGAAGGTTTTGGGGGTGGGACCCTAAAGAGACTTGGAGCTTGATTGTTCTTTGTATCTATATGGCAATCTTACATGGAAAATATACCAACTGGATTCCACCTAAGCGCTTTATCTCACTCACCGCCGGCGCCTTTATGAGCGTGATGATGGCTTGGTTTGGAGTTAACTATATTTTAGCATCAGGCCTTCACAGCTACGGTTTTAGCCAAGGTGGTGCAATCTTTTTGTTCTCATTTTTTGCTGTTCAGATTCTGCTAATTGCAGTTACTGCCGTAGGAGCGAAATCAGCATCCTGATTGGTCAACTGGATATCTACCTCGTTTAAGTAGTGGAAGTAGCGACAGATTTTGTACTACCTTGGTACTGAGTGGGGTTGCCATATGACTCATTGTCCCATGGAGCAGACGGAACCTTCTGGTTAAACCTGTTAAAGTCTATCAATGTGAGATAGAGTTCTATCTTAATATTCTCACGATTGATTTAAATTTAATGGGGATTACAAATGTTGAGACTGTCTTTGGTTGTTATCATTGCGATACTCTCACCAAGTATATTATGGGCCGATGGGTGTCCCAGTGGGAAAAATGAACTCATTTTTGGGGTTCACCCCTACAAAACACCACCGATTATTAATCGCTCTTTTTCTCCCATGGTTATCTATCTCTCAGGGAAGTTAAACTGCCCTGTTAAGCTATATATATCCCCTGACTATGCATCTCATCAAAATAAGCTGTTCCAAGGAGAGCTCGATCTAGCCTACGCTGGCCCGGCCCTGTATGCCAACAAAATATCTTTGAAGCCTCACCACTATCTGGGTACTTTAGAGAATAGCGGGAAGTCATTTTTTAACGGCCATATTATTGCTTTAAAAAGTAACAATAAAATTAATCGGATCGCAGATTTAAAGGGAAAGCGTTTTGCTTTTGGAGATAAGAACTCAACAATGAGTTATATTGTACCGCTGTATGAAATGAAGAAAAACGATATCACGATCGATCTCTTTGAGAGTTACAAGCACTTGGGTAATCATGAAGATGTTGCACTGGCCGTACTCTTTGGTACCTTTGATGCCGGTGCAGTGAAGGAGGCTGTTTACCAGAAATATCGTCCTCGAGGGGTAAAATCCATTTTTAAGACTAGGGATATACCGGAGCATGTTTTTGTTGCCAACTCGACATTTTCAAAACGATGGATTGGCAAATTACAAAATATCCTCACAACGATGCATAAAGAAAAAAAGGGTAAAGTCGTGCTGCAGAAGATAAAAAAAGATACTAGCAAAATAGTAATACTTGATACAAAAAAGTATCAAATATTACGAGATATTTTCAAGCAGTCAAATTGAGTTATAACAGAGAGCAAGGATTAATATGTCTGTAGAGGTTAAGGGATTACCAAGCAATCAAAGAAATTTGGTGTTGAGCTTAGTATTGGTTTTGTTGGTGGGAGCATTTATTGTTGCTCAATTAGGTAGGTCTTATATTTACGATGAGATGTTTCGTAGCAATCGAATTAGGGTTAATTCCATTATTTCATCGTTATCTAGTTCCGCAACCCATTTGGCAATGAGGCATGACTACAGTGGAATAGCATATTTAGTGGATGAAATTATTAATGGAAATCCAGAGATCGTTAAAATGAAGGTTGTAGCTGCTAACGGATTCGTCTTAACCGATTACATTCGAAGTGATTTTCAAGAATATGAAACGAGGGATTACTCACGGCATATAATTTTTAAGACGGAAAAATTATTAGCTGTTTCCCTAAACTGGGATATCTCCAATATTAATGATCAATTGGATCTATTCACGTATAAATTTTATTTTTATTTGGTGTTGGTAATGGTGGTATTAGGATCACTGCTTTACTACCTTGTCTATCTATTTTCAGTCAAGCCAATGAGAGAGTTACTTAATCGGCAACATGAAGATGAACAGCGACTGCGCGAAGCAAAAGAGATGGCTGAAAAAGCTAATACTATGAAGACTGAATTTTTCTCAACGATCAGCCATGAAATTAGAACTCCGATGAACTCAATTATAGGAATTATCGATCTGTTGGCGGAGGAGAAGCTTAATAAGTATCAGGTTAAATATGTTCAAATATTACAACGTACAACTGATTATTTACTTCAGTTGATTAATAATTTGTTGGATTTATCAAAGATTGAGAGTAGCAAAATCACTTTAAATGCTGAAAGATTCGACCTGCTTTTGGTTTTTAGCGAAGTGGTTGAATATATGTCGGTCCAGGCGAAGAGAAAAAATATTGACTTAGCATTGGAGTCATCGCTTCCAGAAAATGTTTGGGTCATGGGTGACAGGGTGCGACTGCTTCAAGTTGTAACAAATCTTGTTAGCAATGCGGTTAAATTTACCGAGGAGGGTCGTGTCCATGTTTCTGTCCTCTTTAGCGATATCAATGACAGTAATGCAAGCTTAAGTTTTGTTGTTGAGGATACAGGGATTGGAATACCAACAGATAATAAGGAAATTATCTTTGAAAAATTCACTCAGTCCGATATCTTTATCAATCGACGTTTCGGAGGTTCGGGATTGGGCCTGGCCATCGCCAAGGAGATCGTGGCATTAATGGAGGGTAGCATTTCCCTGGAGAGTGAACTTGGCGTAGGGACAGTCTTTAAAGTTGTTGTACCCGTACAGTTAACATCAGGTCCAACAGAGGACAAGCATTCATTGGGCAGCAGTGAGGACGCGTCGGAAAAATATTTGTCACGTAGTCTAAATATTCTAATTGTTGATGATTCTGAGGATAATATCTATTTAATGAGAAACTATTTTAAGGATATATCGTGCTCTATTGATACGGCCAATAATGGGCAAGAGGCATGTGAGAAGGTAAAGCAGCAGCAGTTTGATGTTATTTTTATGGATATTCAAATGCCGGTGATGGACGGAAAAAGTGCCGCAATCGAAATTCGACACTGGGAACAGGAAAATGGAATAGATCCCCAGTGGATCATCTCCTTGACCGCCCACGCCATGCAGGATGAAATTGAGGGGTTTTTATGCTCCGGTTTCGACAAGCACCTTTCAAAACCAGTTCGAAAATATGAAGTGATAGAAGTCATAGAGCAAGTCAGATCTAATGCAAAGTAATTAGCTAATCTCGTTGTACTAAAAGATAAATAGATTAGAAAGACCGTGAAAGAATTCATATGCGGTGTAATGGACATTATGCTGATAGTTGTCCGGATATGTTGCTGCAGGCTTGATTGAGTACTCGGTCTGATTCTTAATAGTCGGTAGCCTATTAATACTGCCAAGGAGTAAATTGAAATAGAAGGGGGTGAAGTAGCGGTAGGCAAAAAACTTATAAGGGGTGCGTGGGTTTTTGCGATAGAGTTTTTCCACCCAGTCTTTCATATTTAACGATATCAATCCTGCAATTGTTGGTTCAAACCAGGTTTCCAGGAAAAAAGGACGTTCAAGTAGTTTCTCCGCTTCAGCCATTTTACCTTCACTTCTTAGTTTCCAGTACTGTCCAACAATAGCACTTGCTCCGGAGAGGAAATTTAATTCGTCGTCAATTGAGCCGTCACTATCTATCTCATTAGGGCCAATGGCATTGGCACCAGCTCCTCCAATTGAGACTAAGTCCCTTACGGCATTATCGGAGATCTTTCGTAAAATACCATTCATTCCGATAAATGACTCATTATCCAGCAGGGAGGCATTAATGGATTTAAAATATAGGGGCAATCCAACTAGAGCATCAGCACCCCATTGAGCTTTTCGGAGTAGGTGCAGATCTACGCCGATATGCTTGAAGTGTGACGGCGCATCTTCACAGCCGTAGTTGCTGTTAAGTGCATGATGGACCGTTGATGCTAGGTCCAGATGTCCAAGAAATAGCAACGAGGAGCGAATTAGCTTCCCCTCCATAATTGCGAGGCAATTGCTATTACATGGAGTAAATGATGAGTAAAGATTAAAGAGCTCCGGCCAGAATCGTCCACGCAGGGGATCAGATGTAACCAATGACATATTAATTGGATTGAATTTACCTAATTGTTGAAAACTGTAGTCGGATGTATATTTTGAATACCATCTAAGTGGGTCGAGATTAGATGTCAGTGCAGTATAGTGATAAAATGAGGCTTCTAGAGCGAGGAAACTTTTACGAAGCAGAGCAGGGAAAATTTGTTGCTCCAACTCAAAATAGATCTGATTGGAATCAATTTTGCTGATAAATGTTTCTCGGTTGAATAGTAGGCGGTTGAACTCCACAGAAGAGTATGGATTTTCTTTTATCTTAACAGCCGTTGGGCCATCGTAAAACTCTATCTTCCATCTGGCCCTTTTAAGCATTAACCACTGAGCACCTAGTCGGCTTAATTTTTCAGTTTTAGCTAAACAGTCTAGGCTTGATTCTAGATTTTCTGGTAAGGTGAAAGTTTTATTATCTTGTTCCTCTTTACAGGAGTTGAGATAGGTGAGTAGCTCATCCGGTAGTTCCGCCGCATGCAAAAATGAAAAAAATAACGTTATTATTAATGCTATCTTTATCATTGATTACCTCTTATTGGCTGAGCAGCGAAAAATTATCGCCGTTAGTCAGTCCACGTGGCCTACACCATATCTATAGTATTGCAAGGCTGAAACCAATTTAATCCCTAATAATATTAGTAGCTTATCTGTATGCCTGGTGCCTAAACTGTCGGTGTTTTGTACAACTGTTATTTTAAGAGATGTCCTGTTTAGTTCGTTTGTTCTTCAATATCTATAATGTTTCAAGTAAATTTGTCTCAAGTTGCAATTTAATTTTTAGCATTAAACTTTATTGATGGGAGTTACAATTGAGCGATCTCTATAACTTTACAGTGACATTGTCAGATGAAAGCCAAATATCCCTGGGTGAGTTTCGTGGAAAAAAGATACTACTCGTTAATAGTGCTAGCTATTGTGGCTTTACTTCACAATATATAGATTTACAGCAGCTCTATCAAAACTATCAGGATAAAATTGTGATTATCGCTTTTCCATGTAATCAATTCGCCTCCCAGGAACCTGATGGTGACAGCGAGATTTCAGCATTTTGTCAGGCCAATTTTGATGTAACATTTCCCATCTCCCAAAAAATTAAGGTTAATGGAGATCAAGCTTCTCCTTTATTTAAATATGTGGTGGAGCAGTTACCCGGTGTTATGGGAGTTAAGTATATAAAATGGAATTTCACCAAATTTCTGTTCGATGAGCAGGGAGCTGCTGTCAAGAGATTTGCTCCAACGACAAATCCCAAGCAGATAGCAAAATATTTATAGCTTAAATTTAGTTTGCGTTACCATCTTTCCTGCTATCTTCCCCTGATCGCATAAATGGCTGGAGCAGCAGCCAGTGCAGGTGAAGATATTTTTGATTTCTAAAAACCGTACAGCCAATATCCAATGGTTGGTTTTCATTCCGTGATGCCACCAGATAGGTCGAAAATAGTTTGTCCCAGATGGAGAGATTAAATCCAAAGTTTTTATTCATTTCATATTTATCTGCCGAGTGATGAATTCTGTGCATGTCTGGTGTGACTAGCAACTTACGTAGTAATCGATCAATTGAGTCAGGAAGTTTGATATTCCCATGGGTGAACATCGCCATGCCATTAAGTATAATTATAAATATTAGTATGGCAGATGGTGAAATTCCCAGCAAGAGAATAGCAGATAACTTAATTGCCATAGAGATAATAATTTCTAAGGGGTGAAATCTTAGCGCAGTAGTTACGTCATAATCCAGGTCGGTATGATGCATTTGGTGGAGTCGCCATAACCACGGGGCAAGGTGAAATATTAGGTGTTGTAGGTAGATGATTAGGTCAAGTAATATAATTGAAAGGATGGTCTCTAATAGAGTTGGCAGCCCGATTTGGTTGAAAACTCCTAGACCTGATTGTTGTATATTCCAGGCAAAAGCGACAGTTGAAGTGGAGAAAATAATTCGTGTTAGTAGAGTATTAATGGCGGTTATCCCTAAGTTGGAATACCAGCGAACCAAGCGGCCATAAGTTGGTATTCGCTTCGGGGCGATTAGCTCCCAAAGTATCATTACCACGAGTATTCCGCCGAATAAAATTAAGCGAATGTCTGTGTTATCAAGGTTGTTCGACATCTTTTGTCAATAACTCCCAATAGCTTATTTCGTCTTGCCAGTTAATATCTATTTTGGGTCCAATTATACAGGATGTTGCATGTTTCGTGAATCATCTTGTTGGTAAGCAGCATAATTATTCAGTTAAAGCGAAGAGAAGTAATATTTATGATATGACGTAGATCAACTGTTCAAAGGATAAATTTGTGACTAAACTTAACTGATTTTTATAATCTCACTGGAGGAGTAATTATGAGAGTTGCTGCCTATTTATTACTGGTCGTCAGTATGTTTCATATGGGGTACTCTGCAGCAGATAAGGTAATCTACGGACCGGACAACCGTTACAACATGCACGATTATCCCATCGCTGAATTTGTCACGATGGCCAGCGCAACAGCGGTATTAATCGAATATTTTGATTTACGGCCAATAGATAAAAATGGATATACGCTGGTCTACTCTCCTCTACGGCATCAAAGAGGATTTTGTTCTGATGTTCCATATCTAGATCAAAATAGTGTTGGAATTTGTACTGGATTTCTAATTGCTCCTGATATTCTGGTGACTGCAGGACACTGCATGGAGAGAGAGAATAGTTGTCAGCAAAACAGGTGGGTATTTGATTACAATCAGCAATTTCTTGTCAATCATGATGTGATTCCAAATAGCAATGTCTACTCTTGTACAATTTTAGATCAAGTTTTGGATAAACAGACGGGGCTTGACTATGCTGTTGTGCGCCTCTCGCGGTCGGTAGAGGATCGCCAACCACTGAAAATTCGTCCATCTGGTCAACTGAGAAGCGGTATTCCGTTAGTTGTAATTGGACATCCTTCCGGACTGCCCTCCAAAATATCCGATGGTTCACATGTCAGAAGTTCCGATCAAAAGGTCTACTTTACTGCCAATATGGATACTTTTGGAGGAAACTCTGGGTCACCGGTTATTAATCGAAATAGTGGAGAGGTTGAAGGCATTTTAGTCCGCGGCGAAGAGGACTATGATTATGATCGTCAACGAGGGTGCTATATTAATAAACTTTGTGAAGATGATGGCTGTAGCGGCGAGAGTGCTACTAGAATTAGAATGATAAAAGATCTGGATAAATATTTGTATTGATTAATTATACTGGTTATCTTTTTGCTCAGAATAAAGGATCTCAATGAGAATTTTACCTCTGATTATATGTTTTTCCCTAACTTTCTCCCTGATGGCAGCAGAGAGTGATACTCTTCGAAAAATATTAAAAAAAATGGATCAACTCTATCGGAGCGATACTAGTATTTGCAACGTTGAGATGAAGATCAAAACTAAGCATTGGGAACGAACTTTGACCATGAGGATGTGGACCGAGGGGATGGAGAAGACGTTTGTTAAAATTCTCTCCCCCAAAAAGGATCGGGGAGTGGCCACTCTCAAACGTGATAAGGAGATGTGGAACTATTTCCCCAAAATTAACAAGGTGATCAAGGTTCCACCTTCAATGATGATGGGGTCGTGGATGGGCTCTGACTTTACCAACGATGATATGGTTAAAGAGGCAACCTACCTAGATGATCACCACTCAAAGTTAGTAAGTAGTGAGGATCCGAAGTACTATCAGATCGAACTAATTCCCAAAAAACATACGGTCACAGTATGGGGTAAAATTGTTTTAAAAGTTAAAAAGTCTAATCTGATTATTGCTGAGCAGAGCTTCTTTAGTGAAAAGGGAGAAGAGGTACGAAAAATGGAGTTTTTAGATACGAAAATAATGGGAGGTAAGACTATCCCAACTACGATTATCTTGACTCCGCTTAAGAAAAAGGGAAAGAGAACCGTTATTAAATATGTTGAGGCAAACTTTGATGTCAAAATACCTGCATCAGTTTTTACTCGTAAAAATTTGCAGCGAAGGCGCTAGGTCATGATACTGAAAATGGCATATCGCAATATTATTCGTAATCGTCGTCGCTCCATTCTTACCGGCATGGCGATGGCAACCGGCTTTGCTATGATGTCGATCTCATTTGGTTTCTCCGATGGTTCTTATCAAGGAGTAATTGAAGCGTTTACCAAAAGTAGAGTTGGACATGTGCAGATTCACAATCAGGACTATTTAGAAAATCCATCTATCTATAAGACAATAAGTGAACAGCTAAATATTTCGTCTCTTTTGGCCACAAATCCTATGATCCGGACCTACGCTCCTAGAATTCACAGTGGTGGATTATCTTTTTTTAATAATAAAAGTATGGGAATCCGTTTAATTGGTATTGACCCGCAGCTGGAGGATAAGGCAACCACTATTGGCGGACGAATTATTCGCGGCAACTATCTTAAGAGGAGTGATCTTTTTCAGGTGATGATCTCCAAGGCTGTTGCTGATCTGTTAAAAATTGGTTTAGGGGATAAATTAGTTCTAATCTCTCAGGGAGTAGATGGTTCGATTGCCAACGACCTTTTTACTGTAACCGCGATCATGGAGGAGCAGGGTAGCGGTATGGCCTATATTCCGATTAAAGCGATGCAGGAATTTTTAGGGATGCAGGGGAGAGTGCATGAGTATGTCATCTATGGGCATCAGTCGTCTGATGCCAGAAAATTAGCGACTGACTTACAGCAGAGGATCAATCTAAAGACAATTGATGTGCAGCCTTGGCAGGTAGTAGAGCGTGATTTTTATACCGCTATGCGAGCGGATGAGAAGGGCAACTATGTTTTACAGCTAATTATTGTCGTGATTGTTGCCGTGGGAATATTAAATGCGGTTTTGATGGGAGTATTGGAGCGCACCCGAGAGTTTGGAGTGATCAAGGCGATCGGTACCCCTCCACGCACTATCTTCTGGCTAATTATGTTGGAGATGATACTATTGGCGATGATCAGTATTTTGGTCGGTGGAGCAATCGGGGTGGCCGGCAACTACTATTTTATGATTTATGGCATTGAGTACTCGACTCCGATTAATTTTGGAGGGATGGTTATCTCTCGGATTAATGGCACCATCAATCTCAATTCACTTTTGACCCCTACTATTGTTACCTTTGTCACCGCTGTTTTAGTTTCAATTTGGCCTGGAATTCGGGCGGCAAAAGTGATTCCGGTACAAGCGATGCGTTCGATTTAGTTAGTACAGGATAAGGATATGATATTTAAGTTGGCATTAAGAAATATATTAAGGAATAAGCGAAGGACGACACTCGCTTCATTGGCGATTGGAATTGGGGTTTGTGCTATTATTTTGACTGATGGATTTGTCGAAGGCATGAAGTACAATCTGATTGAGTCTGTCGTCAGTACCTTTATGGGAGATGCTCAGATTCACCGTAGCGGGTTTCGTGTGAGTCGTGAAGTAGAGAGTGTTATTAAAAATTCCCAACAAGTGATCAATATACTAGCAGATGATTCGGAAATCAAGGCATATGCTCCTCGGACCATAAGTTTTGCAATGATCTCCTCTCCTGACAACTATGTAAATGTTATGATGTTAGGAGTTGACCCCAAGAAAGAGCAGATAATTACTCGAATTATGGAGGCAATACAGAAAGGAGGACCACCCCAAACTGAAAATGAAATTCTCGTCGGCAGTCGTTTGGCCAGTAAACTTGAGGTTACGATTGGAGATAAGGTGGTGGTAACAGTTGCTCAGGCAAACTCTAGCGAGTTATCGCAGGAACAATTTCGTATCTCTGGCATCTATTCATATGGTTCCAAAGAGCTAGATGGGGCAATGGTCTACGTTCAAATAGCAAAAAGTCAACAGATGTTAAACCTAGGAAATAATATTCATGAGATTGCGCTGAAATTTATGCAACTTAAGCGAGCCGGTAATTTGGATATTTCATTTTGGGATGAATATTCAGTCGATGGAAATGAGGCACTAAGTTGGAGGAAACTGGCACCAGAAATTCAATATATGATTGAGATGATCTATATCTCAATTACTTTGATCTCAGCAATAATTGGCATGCTGGTAGGATTAATTATTATGAATACTCTATTTATGTCATTATATGAACGGTTGTTTGAGTTGGGTGTACTAAGAGCAATCGGAACCAGACCACAACAAATTGTTGCTATGATTATTGCAGAGTCAGCTGTACTCTCAGTTGCTAGTGTTATTGTAGGAACACTTTTAGCTATACTATTTGGAACACTTTTGGCGGTATATGGTATTGATTACGGAGCAATGGAGATCGGTGAAACCACTTTGCATAAACCGATAAAGTTTATTTTTAATCTACGCCAGTTTACGTTATATCCAGTGGCAACGATTATTTTTTCAATGCTGGTGGCAATCTATCCCGGAGTTTACGCTTCTAAGATGACATTGGCTCGCGCCACCGACAAAACCCTCTGATTAGGAGTATGTATTGCAAACAGAAAACGTTTTTGAAATAAACTCAATTAGCAAGATCTATGGTGATAGTGGAGTTGACCAAGTTTGTGCGCTTGACGGTGTTGATTTGACAATTAAAAAGGGTGAATTTGTAGCAGTGGTCGGCCCCTCTGGTTCAGGTAAGACTACACTATTAAATATAATCAGTGGGCTTGATCTCTCCACTTCGGGGAGAGTACTGCTCTCGGGGCGTGATATCACAAAAATGAGTGGAACAGAGTTGAGTGATTACCGACGAGATCATATCGGTTTTATCTTTCAAGCCTACAATTTGATTCCGGTATTAACGGTTGCGGAGAATGTTGAGTATATTATGCTTTTGCAGGGAGTCCCTCCTGAAGTAAGAAAGGAGCGGGTTTACGAAATTTTAAAAGATGTCAGTCTAGAGGGAAAAGAGGGGCGTTTTCCACGAGAGTTATCTGGTGGTCAAGAGCAGCGCGTAGCAGTGGCGCGGGCAATTGTCTCCTCTCCAGATATTGTATTGGCTGATGAGCCAACCGCCAACCTAGACTCAAAAACAGGAACGAGTTTGGTTGATATGATGCGAGGGATAAATGAGTCCCGTGGCCACACTTTTGTTTTCTCAACACACGATCCAATTATCATGGAGCGCGCTAAGCGACTTGTCGTTTTACAGGATGGTAAAATTAAGACGGATGAAAAATTTAGTTAACCTTACTCTTATTACAATTTGGCTGATGTTGTCGTCGAGAGGCATTACTGCCCAAGATGACCGTCGACTGAGCTGGCAGGGAAGTTTTAAGTCAAGATTGTTTGCAATCCACTCTCCTTTTGAATTGGACAAGCATCAAGCTCACTCAAAAGTCTGGAGTAGTAGCGCTAGATTAAAAGTGCTCTACCAGCAAAGTGATCAGATATCGTGGGAGGCTGCCTATGACTTGTCACTGCGCTATCGTTCGCAGATAGAGGTTTTACCCGCCGACCTTTCCACTAGTACTTTTAAATATCGAATTTTTGATCTCAATCAAAAGGTTGCCGCCCATCGCTTTGGTGATGAGAGCGATCTCTACTCCTATCATAATCTAGATCGCGTTATCGCTATTTGGTCAAAAGATACTTTTGATCTATTGGTTGGTCGTCAACCAATAAGCTTTGGCTCAGCTCGGCTAGTAAACCCGACAGATGTTTTTCTACCCTATGCCATTACTGCGGTTGATCAGGAGGAGCGTGAAGGAGTGGATGCTATTCGTCTACAACTTCCAATTGGTGCAATGGGGGAGCTAGATATTGGTGTGGTGATTGGCGAGCATGGTAAGGCAGATAACAGTGCTGCTTTTCTTCGTCTTCTTTATCCAGTTGCTGGCCAGGATATCGCTTTAATGTTTGTAAATTTTAGACAGAACACCTTGTGGGGGATAGATGTTCAGGGAGCACTATCCGGGGCAGGTATTTGGTTAGAGTCAGCTTACGTAAAGCCTAATCATGGTGCCAGTTATCTTCGCTACTCTCTAGGTAGTGACTATAGCTTTAGTGATAACTGGTATGGATTTATTGAGTATTATCATAATGGCGCTGGCAGTTTAAGTCATAAAAATTATTTAAGCCGTAGTACAATGTCCGCCTATCAAGAGGGGGGAGTCTTTCTGTTGGGTAGAGAGTATCTCTCATTAG
Source organism: Bdellovibrionales bacterium (assembly GCA_018646675.1). GTDB lineage: Bacteria > Bdellovibrionota > Bacteriovoracia > Bacteriovoracales > Bacteriovoracaceae > JABGUH01. The sequence goes on from JABGUH010000028.1 coordinate 75,765, forward strand.
GGGCCAGTTATCAGCTATCCGCACTTTTGACACTGTCACAACATATTACTGCCAATCTCAATGATCGCTCATTGTTACTATCTCCAAAAATTGAGTGGAATTTTTTAGAGGATCACTATTTAGAGGCGGGGATATTTTATGGGCTGGGGAGCAGTAGCAACTCCTATCTTGAGATAAACTCTGAATTTGGGGCATACTCTAAAACCATCTATCTTGGCTATCGCACCTATCTCTAATATCTCTCCACCACCACCACCAAAAGGTGCCACGCTCTTTTTGGTAGCGGGGGTGCGTTATAAAATCTAGCTAAAAAGTTGCCGGTTATCTTATTGACTCTGTCAGTCGGTTCTCGACGGCATATGCTAAGCCCTCAATATTCTTTATAATTCATGGTGACATATTGTCACCAGTTGACACTCCTAAAAGAGAATATGATCATATAGATAGTTAGGCGACCAAGGATGGTTAATGAAAAGATGCATGATATTTATACTTTTATGGCCACTACTAACTCCAGTTTATCTATATGGAGAGGTTGGTGATTGTGCTACCAAGTGGAAGCAGATCACTGATAGATATTCCAACCTAGGGCCCTATCAAGATCTGATAAATTTATGTGGTGATCAGCTAAGGGATCCACTACGTAAGATTGTATTAAAAAATAAGAGGATAAGTTATACCAACGCAAGAAAACATATTTTTTCCACCCTCGATAATATCGACGGTGTAGTCTGTAGTATCTATATTGATGCCTGTATCAAGACCAATCGTGTTCCCAACTCAAACGTTATGAACACGGAACATCTGTGGCCTCAGAGCCGTGGGGCAACCGGTATTGCAAAAAGTGATCTCCACCATCTACGGCCAGCCAACTCACGAGTTAACTCTCGACGAGGTAACTACCCATTCTGCCAAGTAGAGACAATTGAGTGGGAAAAGATGGGAAGCTATTACGGCAAAAATTCAGATAACAGACGTTGTTTTGAACCTCGCGATCTCTATAAAGGCGACATTGCTAGAGCGATGCTCTACTTTAGTATTCGCTATAAAAAGTATATCGATCCATCACAGGAGCAGCATTTTAGACTTTGGCATCAGGAGGACCCTCCAGAAAAGGAGGAGTTAATTCGAAACGACTTAATAGAAAATATTCAAAAAAATCGAAATCCATTTGTCGATATTCCAGAGCTGGTTGAACTAATCGAAGATTTCTAGTGCGATTTAATTAAAAGTAAACTCGGAGCTCTTATGAAAATAATCATCTTTGTGATCGCTCTATTAGCTTCAAATCTATTATTTGCTAGTCAAACTTTAATTTATAAAGGGAAGAAAGGTATCGTTATAAGCTCATCTATCTATAAAATTGATTTTATAACGCACCTCCGCTACCAAAAAGAGCGTGGCACCTTTTGGTACGAGACATAGCTTGCTATTTTTACTGGCAATAGATGAAAGAGTCGCGGATATCTCCTAAAATAGCTTGACGATTCTCACTGTAGAGAGCGCCATAGGAGTTACCACCATCGCAATTATCTTCTACTGTCAGTAATGCACTAAAAATGCGCCCACTCTCTTTTGATTGCACCTTTTGGATCACAAGGCTATTCTTGCACTCATTATAGTCAAAGTCGACGTAGACTGGAACTTGTAAAAATTCAGCCTCAGTCAAGGTCACACTGTAGCGCTCTAACTCAATGTAGTTCCAAGGACCATCTCCATTGGCCAGATCAGAGTGATCAAGCGAAGGGCAGGCAGAGCCTGAGGTGGATGCTAAAAATAGAGTCGAGATCAAGAGAGATAGTAGTAGTGATTTCATTAAAAAACTCCCAAAAATAGTTATTAATTATCAATATTAAGCGCAGACTACTCCAGGTGGCGGGAGTATGTATGTAGCAACCAATAACTGTTTGTAATTTCTTCTTATCGTGCAGCATCTTGTTGGAGATAAACCAATGAATTTACGCTTCATCTAACAAACTAGGATAAGAGCCTGTCCTACTCGAGACATAGCTTACATTTTATACCGGAGACATAGTTTACACTTCTAAATAAATCAGTCGGTTATAATCTTTCTAATAACAGGAGGTTATAATTATGAGCTGGCAGGAGTGTAGCATTATGGATGAAAAATTAAAATTTATTGCTAGGTACTTAGAGGGAGAAACAGTTACCTCTCTTTCTCGTGAGTTTGGAGTTTCTAGAACAACTGGTCACGCTTTAATTAAGAGATATCGAGAAATGGGTTCAGAGGCTTTAGTGGCCCAAAATAGAGCTCCAAAAAGATATGCTAATAAACTTCCCATTCAGGTGGAAGCTCTAATTTTAGATCTTAAAAGAAAATATAAAAATTGGGGAGCTCCTAAAATTAGGGAAAAAATCATCAAAGCTTTCCCACACGTCAAGCCTCCTGCTAAAAGTACTGTTCATGCCGTTCTAGATCGCAATGGGCTTGTTAAGAAACGAAAGGGAAGAAAGAGGTACAAAAACGAAGGGACAAAACTAACTAACGTAAAAGCTGCCAATGATCTTTGGTGTGCAGACTATAAAGGCGAGTTCATGACTGGAAATAAGAAATATTGTTACCCATTAACAATCACAGACTACTCTTCAAGGTTTCTTATTCATTGTGACGCTCTAACTTCTACAAATATGGATTTTGCTTTTGAGTCATTTGAAAGGGCCTTTAAAGAGTATGGCCTTCCTAAAGCAATGAGAACTGACAATGGAAGTCCATTTGCTAGCGGTCAATCATTTTACCATCTAACACAGTTGTCAGTTTGGTGGATGAGGCTTGGAATAAATGTTGAACGCATCACACCTGGCTGCCCTCAAGAGAATGGTCGCCATGAAAGAATGCATTTAACCTTAAAGCAAGAAACAACAAGACCACCAAGACCTAATATAATTGCCCAACAAGAGGAGTTTGATAAGTTTGTTAATGTATATAATTTTGAACGCCCACATGCTGGAATTAATAATAAATACCCAGCTGAGCTTTATAAAAAATCTAGTCGTGAATTTAAGCAACCGGACCCGATTTACTATCCATTTCATGACCAAACAATAACGGTAAGCCAATGTGGAAGAATTTGTACCAAAGGCTTAAAGGTGTCTTTAAGCCGAGCTTTTGCTGGAGTAGAAGTTGGAATAAAAGAAATGGAAGATGGAATTTGGGTCGTTTCATTTTTAGATTATGATTTAGGATATTTTGACGATAGGTGTAGAAAGGTGGAGCCAATTACAGATCCCTTTGGGATGGAAAAAGTGTAAACCATGTCTCCGGTATAAAATGTAAAGTATGTCTCCGGTACGGACC
>JABGUH010000030.1 GCA_018646675.1 Bdellovibrionales bacterium
GGCTATCACCTGAAAATATCTCGTTTTCTGTAAATTTTACTTCTTTTGATAGAAGTAAAACAGCATCATATTGGTTAACCAATGATGCCGATGATGATGCACCAGTATGGGGTAGCAATAGTCCCTTACCACCAGCAACCCCTGATCCATATAATTTACAGCTTGATTCATCTGATCCAGAAGGTGCGTCTTTAACATTTCAAATTATTTCGGGTAGTTTACCCAATGGTTTATCGATGAATTCTCAGGGGGAAGTAATTGGAACAACACAGGAGCCATTTGACGGAACCATATTTGACTTTACCGTTAGGGCCAGTGATGGCGGTCATACCTCGGATAAATCACTTGCAATACAACGAATGGTTCCTATTGACGTTACAACATGGCATAACTTTGAAAATTCTGGAACCCTAACTATTCCAAAGTATGTTAGCAAAGTAAAACTTTCTGCAGTTGGAGCTGGCGGTGCTGGTGCATGCTGGGGAGGGAGATGGGGCAATGGAAATAGATCTGGAGGATCAGGTGCAAATGTTATCGATGGTACAGTAGAATTAAATACATCAGGTGGAGGTACCATATCTATTTCCATTGGTAATCCGAATGGTGGCGTAACTACTATCACAGGAATGGGGGCCAATGTATCACTTGGAGGGGGAGGAAATTCCTCTGGAGGAAGTAGTAATAACAATAGCATCTCTGGCGTAGTCGGGGGAACTAGAAACTCTAGAACCAATCCAACGGCAGGTCAATTCTCGGAAGGAGGAGATCGTTGGACATTGGTCGGGTATGAAAGCAAGGGGGCCGGTGGTGGATCACACTGGGAGATGCATTGTGGTAGTGGTACCAAAGGATTTGCTCGGATACAGTTTATTAGTGATTTTTAGTCGGGAGTGGGAGAGCGTGTGCCAACCGACTTGTGGGGCCAAGTGTGTTACTTAGTTTTAGTAATATCTTAGAAAGCCTAGCAACTCAAATATAGGTAGCGGGTAGCTGGATAATATTATCGGTGATCATCTCAACTCTTTCTGAATTATTGATAACAACTCCATATGGCAACTTATGCTTAGTTATAAACTACTGTAGAAATTTTACCTTGTTGGGGGAGGTGTGACTTCCATATTTGATCTCAATCGAAAGTGTTCCAAAAGATCCCTTGATGATTAGGTCGATCTCTCCGCCCGCTCTGGTGCGCAGGTGAAATTTAATATAGAAGTCTTCCAAGTTTTCCCTAATATATTTATAATATGAAGAGTGTTTTGAGTTTTATTTATAAAGCTAGCCTTTGGCTGCCCTTTTTTTAAGGGGGGGGGGTATTTAGCTTCGCTAGTCTTCGACTATATAATAGTGTAGAGAGTAAAGGGGTGTTAATTCAGGCTATCTTCACTCCAAAAGTGGAGATAAATGAGATCTTTAGCTCTTGGTGACTCTCATCAGACCAGCTTGGCCCCCCAGGGCAGCGGGGAGGGTTTTAGGGCGAATGGCGGTCAATAGTCCGGTAGTCTGCATTCTCTTCTTGGCCCATAATTAGCGATAAGTGGTATAAATTAAATTGGTTGATAGTTTATCACTACCAAAGTTATCCAGTAAGATTGATTTGCTCAATATAACCAAGCATAATCCGACAAGCGCAACATGCGTTATATACTGCTTTTTCTCTCGATCATTGCTCTCTCCCTTCACTCCCACACCTTGAGTGCCAACCCATTTTTGAACATTGAGTTTCACACCTTAAGCAATGGATTGACTCTGGTAATTGCTCCCAGTAGCGAAGCGGTGCTCACAAGAGTTCAAGTGGATGTTGGGGTGGGGCACTTTCATGAGAGAGAGGGGGAGATAGGGGTTTCGCACCTACTGGAGCATGCCCTGTTTCGAGACAGCAGACTAAAAGATAACAATAGCTACATGCAGGTGGTTAAAGAGGCCAAAGGGACGATCAATGCCACCACAGGGTTTGGCAAGACGAGCTACTTTGGTTCGATAAAAAAGGACAAGTCTCTTTGGTTGTTAAAAATATTTCATCGCATGATCTTTGATCCCACTTTGGATGAGAGAGATATTGAAACCGAAAAAAACACCGTACTGCATGAAATAGGGAATCCATCTCCACTAGAGAGGATCTTTAAAACCAATTTGAGTCAAATTTTAAATCCTCAATATTTAAAGACTCCGGGCTATTGGGAGAGTGAGTTTGGAGTCAAATTTCATGTTCCATATACCAAACTGGATAGGCAGCTCTCCAACATCTCTCTCTTACCGAGTCAGGTGAAGCAGCACTACCAGAGATACTATGATCCCTCGAATATCAGGATCACTATATCCGGTGGATTCGATAGGGAGGAGATCTTAAGCTTTGCCCAGGAGATGATTGGGACGATTAAAAGTAATGGGATGGGGGAGCAATTTATTAACTTTAAGGCCACCCCCGCTAAACGAGCATATCGAAGACAGTCCGTTCAAGTTGGCATGGGGTACATTCAGCTGGGCCATCTCGTCTGGGACCTTGGTGCAAAAGAGAGAGTGGTATTGCAATCCTACACCAACTACCTGGTACACAGGTTGTTGAAGGAGATGAGAAATTTAAAAGGAGGCACATACTCGGTCAGAACGAGAAACTTTCTGGAGTACTCATTTGGCAACTTTGGCATCGGTTTTTCCAGCACTCGGGAGACATTTGACCAGAATTTGAAGATGGCTTTGGATATGTTGGTTAACGAGGCAGAGCGAGGAGGTCTAACTAAGAAGCAGACCGTTGAGGCAAAAGAGCTCTTTTTAAACAGATTTGGACTGTGGGGAAAGAGTGCCGATGGAATGTCCCGCTTGGCAGGGGAGTTGCTTGTTCTTAGAAAAAATTTCAATCATCATGGTAATCCATTTGAGATTTTAGAGGGAGTCAGTAGTAGTGAATATAGTGATATCTTGAAAAAGTATGCCCAGCAGGACTATCGAATTTTAATTACCAAGGGGCCGGAACTTCTCTTTCGGTATGACAACTTTGTCATAATGGGGGTTGTGGCCATCTTCACCATGGTGGGATTTCGAAGGCGGTTGATGAAATCGATCAATAATCTCGATATTCGCTGGATGAGAAAAGTAAAGTATCCTCCGCTAAAGATGGTCGAGATTGTGGTCGGTATTTTGGGGTTTGTGGCCTTTTTGCATATCAACTACCTATTGAACCTAACGATCTTTCATCAGCAGTGGTTTAGGGCATTGGGAGTGAGTGCCGAGTATATTTCATCGATAGCAAGAGTCTTCTTAGTGGTGGCAGTTTTTCAGTTTATCATCTCATTTTTACCCCGGAAGCTATTTGTATTGAAAGACAGGCTGGTGGTTAAGAGCCTCTCCTACTACTCGACTCATATTAAGCTGAGCGATATCACTAGTGTCAGCAGCTGTAGTTTGATGGCCATCTTGCTGAATTTCAGGTGGTGGCCTAAGATGTGGAGAAGCTTTTTCTACTTTAATCCTCTGTTTTATAAAAAGGGACTACTGGTGGAGCTCAGATCTGGAAGAATACTCGTTTTTAGCACCAAGGACTCTACTCTGGTGGAGAGTGAGTTAAAGATATTGATTAGGGAGCAGAAACCCAGTGACCATCACGAAGTTGAGTATCAAGAGGCTGGGTAAAATTCACTTCGAGATCTACTTTGCCATCAAGCACTGTTCCGGAAAGGCGAAAAAGTGCCAGGAGACTTTTCCTGTAAACGGTGAGAAAACACGGAAATATTGGGGAAGAGAGTGTCAGTTTATCCCCTTTTTTACTGTTAATATCATAGATATGGCACATTGTGGTTTATTCGCCATATATGTTATGTTATACTGGTTTTAGCACATTAATATGACATGTATGGTGATTTATGATTGACCTTGAGACAATGAGCGCATATAAAATTCTGCAAGTTATGGGTGAATCCATTCGTGGCGCCAGGATATCCCAGGAACTAACAATGAAAGAGCTTGCTGAAAAAAGTGAGATTAGTGCCACAAGTCTATCCCGAATTGAAAATGGTAAAACAAATCCAACATTTCTAGTACTAGTAAGAATTTTCAAGGCACTTGGAAGAGAAAAAGAGATGGCCAATCTATTTCCTGCACCATCCTTGTCTCCCCTCTATATGAGTAAGGTTGCAAAAAGCAGAAAAGAGATAACACCTCCACAAAGAGTAAGAAAAAAGAAAATAGAAGAAGGAGAGTGGAGTTGGGAGGAATAGGTAAATGGAAAAGATAGCAGTTGCAGATGTAATGCTTTGGGGGAAAAGAATCGGTGCCATTTACTGGGAAGAGGGACAAAATATTGGTGTATTTGAATACGATAGAAAGTTTTTGACTGCGAAAGGAATAGAGCTTTCACCATTTTTAATGAAGAAAAGCACTAAAAAATATAGCTTCGTTGGAGAAAATCCAGATACATTCAAAGGATTACCAGGGATGTTAGCAGATTCTCTTCCTGATAAGTTTGGAAATGCCCTAATCAATAGTTGGTTAGCAAAAAATGGAAAAAAAGAAGGAGACTTCTCTCCTGTAGAGAGATTATGTTACATCGGAAAGAGAGGAATGGGGGCGTTAGAGTTTATTCCAGCAACTTCAGGTGACGATAAAGCAGAAAGTGTAGATATATCTTTAGACGAAATGGTCAAGCTAGCATCAAAAGTATTATCTAATAGAGAAGAAATAAGTGAAACAATAAATCCAGATGATGAGGCCAAAACCGAACAGGCATTAAAAAATCTTCTTCTCATAGGCTCTTCTGCAGGTGGGGCCAGAGCAAAATGTTTAATTGCCTATAATAGAAACACAGGAGAGATTAAATCAGGTCAAGTGCAATGTCCTGACGGATTTGATTACTTTCTCTTAAAACTAGATGGTGTTGATAAAAATAGAGATAAAGAGATCACTGATCCTCTTGGATATGGAAGATCAGAGTTTGCATATTATAAGATGGCCCTTGACTGTAAAATAGAGATGACAGCATGCGAACTAATTGAAGAAAATCAACGTGCTCACTTTATGACAAAAAGATTTGATAGAGTTAATGGCCAAAAACTTCATATGCAATCACTGTGTGGCTTAAGACATTATGACTTTAATCAAGCAGGTGCTCATAGTTATGAGCAGGTACTTGATGTAATCAGAGAGCTAGTTAAGGTTGGACAAAAAAAGACACTGGAACAACAGTTCAGAAGAACCGTTTTTAATGTAGTCGCAAGAAATCAAGATGATCATACTAAAAATATCGCTTTCTTAATGGATAAGAGAGGTCAATGGAAATTGTCACCAGCATATGATGTAGCATATAGCTACAATCCTACTGGGCCATGGACAAACAAGCACCAAATGAAGATAAATGGAAAAAGAGACGATTTTATCTTGAATGATTTAATTGAATTTGGAAAAAAAGCTGATCTTTCTGAACAAAAAGTAAGAACAATAGTAGTTGAAATAACGAAAGTCGTAAGGAAGTGGAAAAAATATTTCAAAGAGAGTGATGTGCCAAACGAAATAGTGAAGGGAGTAGAAGGAAATTTAAGGCTTCATTTAATAGATGTAGAGGAAGAGGAAAGAAAAAAAGAAGAAAAGAGAAAGAAGGCCAATAAAAACAAAATATAGTGAATAGCTCAGAACTTACTGTGCCGCCCACGTGAATCCTGCCAAAACCGTACGGCGGATTCTGGTGAGACCTCAGCCAGCTTTTCAACACTGGTTGAAATTCGCTTCAGGAGAGACCTAACTTGAGATAATCTCTTCGAGATCCAAGTAGAACTGCTTAATCGCAGATGGCGACTTTTCGCTGTTTAATAGGTCAAAACTATATCAGTTGCACCGCCCCTAGAACATTTAACCTTATCAGGTTTTTTAAGAATGAGAAACTTTGTTACAAACTCAGGAGAAGGGTTTACCTATTAAGCAGAGCTGGATTAATAATTACTTGCTGTGACTTACGATAAATCGTACTTTTGAGAAGCGATCATTACCATAATTACCCCATACCCACCCTTGCAAATGAATGGTATCACCAGCAGCAAGTTCACTCACGGTCTTTGAATAACTGACATTATATGTTTTAAGACTACCATCAATTTGACGATAGAGTGAAATATACCGCTCCCCACTATTAATTCTAACTCTAGCTTGCATTCCCTTACTCCTATCAGGAGAGCTAATTTTAAGATAACCATGGACAGTATATGATCCACAGTTGGTAACAGTATAACTTGCCATGGTGCGCCATGTTCCCTCTCCTCGACTGGTAGGGCCCAAAGTCGTGCTATAATCATTGAAAAAGGTTCCAGCATTAGTACAACAATCACCGGTTGTGACAAGTTCAGGTAAATTATTTAAGAAGTGATTCCAGTCACTCTCTAATTTAGTTGGAACAAAGTAATCAACGTTACTCGTATTACTTAGCTTCATGCAATTACTGTGTACATCAATAATTTTGACCTCACTACCGCCAAGAAGAAATCCTTCATTTTGAGTGTCAATTGCCTCTCCATGAATAAGAAAAAAAAATGATATGGAAAAAATCATAATTGTTTTTAAGATCATTATATTCACCACTCACCTCTCACTCTCACCACTTAATAATCCTCCTCTATTTGACTTAACTGATGTCCTAGGTTCCATCAACCATTGTATCATATAATTCACTGTCATATTTTCCTAAATTAGAAGTTTTGTGTGGTTTCAACATAGTTTTTGTTAAAGGAAGAGCCGTTAGTCTGCTCATTTAATAGAGAGGACATTTCTAGTATAATAGAAATTTGATTAATAGGTGCCTAATTTGTCCTATTTTTTTTAAATATAGAAGTCTTCCAAGTTTTCCCTAATATGCCTATAATGTGAAGAGTATTTTGAGTTTATATTTATAAAGCTAGCCTTTGGCTGTCCTTTATTTAAGGGGGGGGTATTTAGCTTCGCTAGTCTTCGACTATATAATAGTGTAGAGAGTAAAGGGGTGTTAATTCAGGCTATCTTCTGTGACACATCGTTACGCAAAAAGGTACCGGTTACCTTTTGGCGGAGGGTTACCTTTTGGCGTTAATCTCTTCAATATTTTCAATAGCATGACAATCTTAGGTTACGTTCTTGTGGGTGTGTCATTGAGTGTTTTTGGAACCAAGTAAATTCCTTGCTAAGCGCTTACTACGTAACGACTACGGGCCACCAACACTATCAATCAGAGTCAGAGTCGTCTTAATTGCCTCCTGCTTGGCCCTTTTAAGATCGTAACTGTTGGTAGTGGCGGCATCCAAGATCGCCCCAGAGAGCAGATTTTGGATCTGTTTGGCCAAGAAGGCGGCCTGTCGCTTGGTAAATTTGTTGTTGAACTTCTGACTTAGAATGTAGGTCAGGCGCTCCATCCCTCCCCTTCTAACCTGATCATGTAGATCACGATACTCACTATCCAGCTGACAGTAGTAGTAGAGCAAAAAGATAACGGAGAGGTGCGTGGGGTGATCTGTGGCCCAAGTAAAGCTCCCCTCAATATATTGCAGCAACATTTTGCGCCCATTTTGGCTCTCAACCATCTGGCCCATCACTGTCTGCTGATAGGTTGACAAGATAAACTTAATCGCCGAAAGGAAGATCAACTTTTTATCAGCAAAGTGGTAAGCGACATGTGAACGTCTAGTACCAATTAATTTGCCAATGGATTCAAAAGTGGTATTTTCGATACCATCATTGGCCAGGCAGTGAATTGCCGCCTCGATAATCTGCAACTTTTTAATATCCCCTTTGCGCGGACGAAATTCAAAAAGCTCATAGAGGGCAGGGTCAAAAGAGTTCTCTGTAATGGTAAAATTCACTACGCTACCTCACGACAACCTTTACAGCCCATGCCGCATAAAGAACTCAACGATGGCATCGGTGGAGCTAGGGCCAGCCGGATCGTTAAAATTCCAATTATTATCGCCCCCACTCCAAGCGTGTCCCAACTCATGAATTCGATAACGCACGATAAAGGGTCGATCATTATAGGTAACGGTATAAACCTCATAGTCATAGGTCTCTTGCACGGTAGTAAATTCGCTAACAAACTCACCTAAGGAGTTATCTCGCACACCATTATCTAACAGATCATTGAAGACGTAGTACTCTTGGGCCACCTCTTCTGCATGCTTCTCATTCATCTGCCCTTTGGTACCATGAAAGATAATCGCCGGTACGGGGGTTTGAATTCCACCAGCACTGCCACTGAGGGCACAACCATAGCCCAAACGACCCGCCTGTTCAGGAGAGATATCTGCTCCTCGTTCGGCCAATAGCAGTAGTTGGTACATACTGTGCCAAGAGTAGATAGTGCTCAAAAACATTGGGGTGTGATGGAGGGCAACTCCACTAAAACGATTGGGGTAACAGTTGGCAAGATTACTTAACATCGCGCCACCGGCACTGATACCTACACCGTAGGTGTCACGCTCTTCCACCCCCAACTCCTCCTGCACCTGATCCATGATTTTCAAGACAATATCCATCTCATTCAGATCAAACAGCGGATTTAGATTCTTTAAAAAATTGAGTGGAGCATACCAGTTCCAACAGTTAACCAAGTTTGACCCTTTGGGTTGAATCGGTAGCAAAACGGCAAACCCCTCTCTTTCAGATTTTTGATCAAAGCGCGAGGAGCGTAGAAACTCCTCTGGGTTGCTAATACAACCATGAAGCATCACGACTATTTTCTTTATTCGCTGGCGGTGAAAGCTGGAAGGAGTGTAGAGCTGATACTGCCCCAAACCAATGATCGAGAGATTACTTAAAACATATCCCCTGCTCCACTCTCCAGCATATGGCTTGCCATCACTCCACTTGCCACTGGCCATTAGTGAGGTCATAAACAGTGAAAAAAATACGATGTATAAGCTGATCTTCATCCCTAATTTCCTCCTTCAAGATTCTGGTGAAAGGTATAGAAAAAAAAATTGGCCCTGTACAGCAAAATCCGCCAAAACCTGAATTCAAGTCCAGCTTTTCTTGTCCGTGCGTACAATTTTAATTGTCTTTACGTAAAAAACTTGGTAGTTCCAAAGATATGTGAGGTATAACAATGAAACAAACAGATAAAAAACGATCACAATCACATGAAATTGCAATAGATAAAGAGTTAACTCTCCACGTAGAGGTGGTCGGAGAGGGGCCGGCGCTACTTTGCTACTCTGGCTTTGCCTGCTCCCGCTACAACTTTCTACCGATGGCCAGCTACCTACAAAACCACTTTACACTCTATCTTTTAGATAACCGCGGCTTTGGCCGCTCGGGCCATGTGAAACAGGAGTATGATTTCGATCAGATGGCCGATGATGGTATTAAAGTGATGGAGCACTTTGGGCAGACAAGTTACCATGTGGCCGGGATTAGCATGGGAGGATTCATTGCCCAAAGGCACGCCCTATTGAAACCAGAAAGCATCAAATCTCTGCATCTATTGGCAACTAAAAGCTCTGGCCCCGACTACCCGGTAACTGGAGCAGTCACTGAGGCGTCCTTTACTCAGTTTTATAATATGGATCCAGAGATCGGAAATCGTTTTGCAATCGAAGCCTTTGTCCACCCCCAATTCAAGGGAAGCAGTGAGTGTGAACGAGTGATAGAGTTGCGAGCGAAGGAGAATCCCGTCGACCTAAATCAGGCGCTGATTCAACTGCGCTCATCCTGGAAATTTTTAGAGACTCCCCAGCCCCTTGAAAAGATCAACTCCCCTACTCTAATTATTCATGGTGAAAATGATCCATTTTTAATTCCCGACAATGCCCGCATCATGCAGCGTAATATCCATCACTCACAGCTTGAAATAATAGAGAATTGCTCCCACCTCTTCTTTTTTGAGCGACCACAGCTCACCGCCATGAAGATGGCCAGCTTTGTTGAGGCCCTGTAATGAGTGTTGGTATTGCCGCCATTGGCATCTATCTTCCCTCAGTTGTCGAAACTGCCCAACAGATCGCAGCAGGCAGCGCTGGTCACTGGAGTGAAGAGGCGGTAATTAATAAGCTGGGAATTAAACAGAAATATCTACCCGGGCCAAATGATGGCACTCAAATGATGGGAGTGATGGCAGCACTAGATTGCCTCAGAGAGGGGGCCATCGATCCCATGAGTATCGATCTAATCCTCTGCATGGGCGAGGAGTGGAAGGAGTACCCTCTAACCACTTCCGGCATCTATATCCAAGAGCAGATTGGCGCAAAAAAAGCTTGGGCGATCGATCTACAACAGCGCTGCTGCTCGACCGTGGCGGCGATGAAGATCGCCAAAGATATGATGAACTCTGATCACTCAATCAAAACTACATTGATTGTCGGGGGCTATCGCAATGGCGACTTTGTCGACTACCAAGATAAAAGCATGTCGATGATGTACAACCTCTCGGCCGGGGCCGGGGCAATTCTTTTGCAGAAGGACCTAGGGCGAAATGAACTACTGGGCAGCCACATCTTTAGTGATGGCTCCATGGCCCATGATGCAGGGGTGGTCTACGGCGGATGCACCAACCCGATTAATCAAGATAACCTGCCCAAGGCTTATCACTCCCTCACCTTGATGGGTGAGCGCCACATGAAGGATCGACTCAATGAGGTCAGTATGGATAACTGGTTTAACTGTATCGACCAAGCCTTGACTAAATCGAACCTAACTCGTGAATCGATTGACTACTTGGCGATCCTCCACATTAAAAGGAGCATGCATCACTTTATCCTCGACCACCTACACCTTAAAGAGGAGCAGAGCACCTACCTAGAGGAGTATGGCCATCTGGGACAGGTGGACCAAATTCTGTCACTCAAGTTGGGAGTTGAGGTAGGAAAGATTAAAGATGGCCAGATCGTCTCGATGATCGCAGCCGGCATTGGCTATGCCTGGGCGGCGAATGTAATTCGATGGGGCGAGGTTAGATAGCAAACTATTTTTTGAGTAACACTCGAGGAGGTATATGATGCGTGGTTTAGAGAACAAAAGAGTACTAATTACAGGGGCAGCATCGGGAATTGGCCGGGCCACTGCTCAACGTTTCTATGATGAGGGAGCAAATATCTGCCTAGTAGATATGCCTGAATTAAAAGAGAGTGAACTTGAACACCAGTTCCCAGAACGCATGACCTATTTGCAAGCAGACATCACCAAAGAGAGTGATCTAATCGCTATTCAAAGCTGGATCAACGATGGCGTCGATGTCGTAATAAATAATGCCGGGATCACTCGCGATGCCACCATTGGTAAGATGACCACTGAGCACTGGGATCAAGTAATTGCCGTAAATCTAACCGCTGTCTACCACATATCACAGATGGCAGCGATCAAGATGCGGGAGCAGAAGTCAGGGGTAATCCTAAATGCCGCCTCAGTGGTTGCTCACAATGGAAATTTCGGCCAAACCAACTATGTCGCCACCAAAGCGGGATTAATTGGAATGAGTAAGACCTTGGCAAAAGAGTTAGGTAAGTATGGCGTTCGAGTCAACGCTGTTGCCCCCGGTTTTATCGGAACTCCAATGGTGCGTTCAATGCCTGAAAAGGTAGTAGCGATGATGGAGGAGAAGGTTCCTCTCAAACGATTAGGAGAACCCGAAGAGATCGCCGCCGTCTACGCTTTCTTAAGCTCAGATGATGCTCGCTACATTACGGGCACCTGTATCAACGTTGATGGCGGCATTATCGTCTAGTTTTTAGATCTTTAGATCACAAGAGTGGGAGCAAAGATGAGCAGATACCAAGAGCAATTTGAGCAGAAAACGATCTCCATTGAGTCCGCAGTCGACCTAATCCAAAGCGATATGGACTTAGTGGTTGCCCAGTGTGCCAGTGAGCCTCAAGGAGTGATGGCCCAGTTTCATCTGGCCAGCCACCGTGTTAAAAATGTTAATGTCTTCTCAGTTTTAACCCTTGGTGCCTACCAGTTTTATACTGACCCCAAAATGAAGGGGCACTTTAAACTATGTAGCTGGTTTCACTCCACCCACTCCAGACGAGCGATCAAAGAGCGAACGGGGACCGTCACCTTTGTTCCCAACATGCTCCATCGCGCGGCAACTGATCGCCTATCCGTCCGTGATCCCAACATTTTTTTTGGCACCTGCACCCCTCCAGACGATAAGGGTTTCGTCTCCCTCTCGCTAGGAATAACCTATGAAAAGGAGATTTTGGAGCGTGCAGGATTGGTGATTTTAGAGGTCAACAAAAAGCTCCCCCGCACCTTTGGTGATACCCACCTGCGGGTTGACCAGGTAGATCACTTTGTCATCCACAACCAAGAGGTACCGGCCCTTCCTGAAGTCGCTCCCAACGAAGTGGAGCGCACGATTGGAGAGCACATTGCCTCTTTGGTTGAGGATGGCTCCACCATCCAGTTAGGCATTGGCGGTATCCCCAATGCCGCAGCGATGGCGCTCAAAGGAAAAAAAGATCTCGGAGTCCATACGGAGATGATGGTGGACTCCATGATGGAGTTGTATGAGCTAGGCGTAGTTACCAATAAGAGAAAGACACTCTACAAAGATAAATTTCTATGCACCTTTGCCATGGGATCTCGCAAGCTCTATGACTGGCTAGATAACAATATGGCAGTGGAGTTTCGTCGCGGCAGCTGGGTTAACGATCCAGCGGTCATTCGACAAAATGCCAAAATGACCTCGATCAATACCTGCTTGGCAATTGACTTTACCGGCCAAGTATCCAGCGAGTCAGTGGGTATTCACCAGTACTCAGGAACTGGTGGTCAGACCGATACCGCAGTGGGGGCCAAAGAGTGCTATGACGGCAAAGGAAAATCTATTATCGCCTGTCGCTCTACCGCCAAGGGGGGAACTCTCTCTACGATCGTACCAACTTTACAAAATGGCTCCGCCGTCACTCTCCATCGCAGCAACAGTGACTATATTGTTACCGAGTGGGGAGTCGCCGCTCTGCGGGGAAGAACGATTGAGGAGCGCACCCGCGCACTAATTAAGATCGCTCACCCAGACTTTAGAGATGATTTAACCAAGCAAGCTTTGGACATGGGATTTATTCTCGACTAATCCATCAATTTTCAGGAGACCATTTTATGAATTCAAAAATTATCGGCATTGGCTCTTACGTTCCAGGCGCCCCCATTACTAACTCCCAACTCAAGGAGCTAGCAAATATTGATTTTGATGCCGAGAAGCTAGAAAATAAGTTGGGAATCAAGCAACGCCATGCTGCCAAGCTATCAGCAGTAGATGAGAGTTGCGCAGACTTTGCCACCAAAGCAACGATGAATGCCATTGCCAATGCCAAGCTGGACCCCAAAGAGATCGACCTATTTATCGTTGCCACCGACACTCCTGAGTACATCTCTCCCTCGACTGCGATGATCGTCCAAGGACGAATACAGGAGGGCGAGCACGCTTGTGCCGCATTTGATCTCAACGCCTCGTGTGCCAGTTTCGCCAAAGCCTATGATATAGCGGCCAAGATGATTAAATACGACCCACAGATCAAGCATGCGGTAGTTACAGGTGTCTACAACATGTGCGCCCATGTCCGCAGTCAGGATCCCTTTGGACATACCATCTTTGCAGATGGTGCGGGAGCATTTGTTCTATCCAAGGAGGACTCTGAGCAATCTGACTATCAGTGTGGATACCATCTGACTGATGGCACTCAGTGGAACTATGTGGGCATCTATACCGGTGGTACCAAGACCCCCTTTACTCCAGAGCTCTATCAGCAAGGAGAGTATGGCCTCCAACTTCTGCAACAACTCCCTGGAGATCGTAACGTTAGATTGTGGCCTCTGATTTTAGAGTCACTGCTGAAGCGTGCCCAAGTTGAACAAGATCAAGTTGACCATTTTATCTTCACCCAGATCAACCGCCATGTGATTACCCAGGTAATGGAGATTCTAGGTCGCCCCATGAGTGATACCACCTGTGTAATGGATCGCTATGGCTATACCGGCAGTGCTTGTCTGCCCATGGCATTTGAAGCTGCAGTCAAAAGCGGAAATATTAAACGAGGTGATCAAGTCGCCTTGATCGCTTCGGGAGCAGGACTTGCCGTTGGGGCCAATCTATTTCGCTACTAATAATGTTAATTAATCATTTGGAGTTACTATGACCATCCAGTGGATCGCAATTATCCTTTTCGCCCTACTCTTTATGGGGGTGGCAATCTATGGCCGACTCAAGACCACCTCGGCCGCAAGCTTTGCTATCGGCAGCGGGGCCAACCCCATTTTAGTGGGAATGAGTTTGGCCACAACACTAACCAGTGCGGCAACTTTTATTGTTAATCCAGGTCTGGTCTACTACTACGGTCTTTCGGCATTTCTGGCCTTCTCCTTTGCCGCCAACACCGGGATTGTATTAGGACTATTTATTCTGGTTAAAGGTTTTCGCAGCCAAGGACTCGGCATGGGAGTGATCAGTGTCCCCCAGTGGATTGAGCAGCACTATGGTGGCGGGGTGGTTACTCGCCTCTTCTTTGCCCTGACATCACTACTGTTAATCGCCTTTATCGTGCTAATCTACGTGGGTTTGGCCCACATTTTAGTGCAGCTTCTAGGCATCACCCACCAACAGGCACTAATCTCCCTCATTTTATTTATCACTCTCTACAACCAGGTTGGCGGTGCCAACAGCCATGTAATCACCAATATGCTACAGGGAATTGTGATGGTGATTGTGGCCACAGTACTACTAGTCTCCGGGCTGCACCTATTAGGCAGTGGTAATATCTTTCAACAGATTGGTGATATCTCGCCACTATTAATCCAAGCGACCAATGCCAAATCAATCATGTTTCGTGACTACTTTGAGGTAATTTTTGTCAATGTGGTGATCGGTTTTGCCATCGTCTGTCAACCTCACGTCCTCTCAAAGGGGCTCTTTTTAAAAAACGATAAAGAGGTTAACCGCATGTTGATCTCTGCCATGGTCATCGGCACCATATTTGCTTCAGTCATGCTGGTTGGCTTTTATGGTCTTTTGACTTTAGGGCCGGGGTTAAAACCTGACCTAGTTGTACCAACCTATATTATGAAAAACTTTGGGACAACATTTCAGATTATTGCTTCACTGGGCATCCTATGTGCTGGCATTTCAACTTTAGAGGCGATTCTGCTCTCTCTGACCGTTACCTTCTCCTTTGATATTATCGCTCCTATCGGGGTTAAACTGCGCGCTCTAACCATGAGCAATGATCGCGAGATCAAACGTGTTCTACTATGGGGGAAAATTTTAACGGTACTAACTGGAGTAGCGGTCTACTATCTCGCCCTTGGCCAAATCACCTCTCCCAATGTCTCAGTCGCAATTTTTGCCTTTGATGGAGTCTACGCACTCTTCTCTGCCACCTTCATCCCTGTGGCGGCCAAGATGTTTAAAATAAAACTGGGGTATAAGACTGTAATTGCCAGCTCTTTTACAGTACTGATCGTCCACTTTACGATGCGAATGGGGCAGTTCTCTATTGCCGGTCTTAATCCCTACTACTGGACCAACCCTGGTGTAACAGCAGTAATTGCATTGATTAGTGCTGCGGTATTAGTGGGAATTATTAAGGTGTCTGAGCAGATCAGAGTAAAAAGTTAGTCACGAACAAAGAAGTCGTAGATATTTAAGGTGGTATTATCAACCTCAAAGGGTTTATTGCCCCAAGAGCTATGACCAATCGTTACATGAGAGGGGAGAGAGTCTCTTTTGATATTACTCTCTCCTGCTTCATCCCCCTTCCCTTTTCTTAATATAGAAGTCTTCCAAGTTTTCCCTAATATGTTTATAATGTGAAAAGTATTTTGAGTTTTTATTTATAAAGCTAGCCTTTGGCTGTCCTTTTTTTAAAGGGGGGGGTATTTAGCTTCGCTAGTCTTCGACTATATAATAGTGTAGAGAGTAAAGGGGTGTTAATTCAGGCTATCTTCTGTGACACATCGTTACGCAAAAAGGTACCGGTTACCTTTTGGATTATATAAGCAGTAGTTATGCCGTTACGACCTTTGATAATAATAAAATGTTATTAACCAGCGGAACAACCACTATTACCTTACCTGCTGCCTCTAACGCTGGAAGTGGGTTTCGAGTAACAATTAAACGTATTGATGCTACTAATGTTACCACTATTAAAACTGTTGGCAGTGAAACTATCGATGGAGATGCCATAAGAGGATTATATAGCCAGTATGCAACTATTCAGCTAATTAGCAATGGTAGTAACTGGTTTATTGCCTATGCCAGTGGGACAATAGATATTTCCAACTTAATCCAAGCGATAACTTTAAAGCAGTCCGAGGGATCAATTGGTTCATATTCAGAGGGAAGCACTATTTCCATAGATCTGGGAGCTGTTTCTGGTGTAGATGGTACGGTAGTTAGTGGAATTGTCGCCAGTGGTTTACCCAATTACTTAACTCTCAGCAGTACAGGAATCTTAAGTGGCACTCTGCCTGAACGGCTATCACCTGAAAATATCTCGTTTTCTGTAAATTTTACTTCTTTTGATAGAAGTAAAACAGCATCATATTGGTTAACCAATGATGCCGATGATGATGCACCAGTATGGGGTAGCAATAGTCCCTTACCACCAGCAACCC
>JABGUH010000033.1 GCA_018646675.1 Bdellovibrionales bacterium
CATTGTAACTTCTGACCTGCTTAGTTGGTTGTAGGCAATTTAATGGCCCTCTATCGAGGAAATTGGCCGGCTCCCTATGGAGGAAATTAGGTGGCTCAGTATCAAGGAAATTGGGTGGCTCTCAATGGAGGAAATTCGGCAATAAATTATCCCCCTCCCGACAAGATGAAATAATCCAAAAAAATTCACCACTCATTGAAGCTGGCCTGGCCTCAGTCGTTTATTCAACAAACGGAGGAGACGCAGCGAAAAAAATTAAGAAAATTGATATTCCAACGTTCAAGAAATTGAAAAACGGCATAATTGAGATGACAGCGCCCACCGCCGCCATAACTGAAAAATTAGTCAACGATAAACTCGAAGTTTTATCTTCATTTTTACAGACAGACTTCCAGACCGTCGAGAAAATTGATCATCAGAAATATCTTCTGAAACCAGAATTGATTCCGAAGAAAAACTCTTCCATCTTAACAAAAACTGATCACGCGTTTGCTGGTTTACTTACTGAAACCGAAGCCCTCTGGATTAATCTTAAAAAAGACTTTTCTCTCTATGTGGGAGGAAACACTGGAACAGGAAAGTCTCAAACAATTGTTCATCTAATTGACTCTATCTTAAAGTCCTCCACTCTACCCATAGAAATTGTCATCTTTGACACAAAGGGACTAGATTATCAGGATTTGATCTTAAACGGCGCCCAATTCTACCCGATGAACTCAAAAGAGGAACAAGCAAAAGCCCTCGAATTTCTCAATGAGATATATTCTGATTTTTCAAAATCTAAGAAATTAATCGAAGAAAAATTTCTTGTCGACTATGATGATTATCGAGAAGAATTCGGCCACCTTCCCTTGAAAAAATATATTTTAATATTCGATGAAGCTGGTCGATATTTGAAAGCGAATTCATCCGACAAAGATCATAAAACTATCCAGAAAGACATCATAACTGTCGTTTCAAATATGTTAGCAACCTTTAGAGTGTCAGGTTGTAAAATGATCGTGTCAACTCAAAGAGTTCAGAAGGACGAGATGGATATTCCATATGACAATTTTCTTGTCCGCGTCTTGAGTAATATCTCAAAAGAGATGGACAATAAATATCGCCCCGAAAACGCAAGAATGTCCAACAGAAAACTACAATATGGAGAATGGACTTTCTCCACTTCAGATTATGACTCAACTTTATGTCGAACCCCTTGGTGTCGTGAAAAACTTTCATTTTATGTCAAAGATAAAAAATCTAGATTTAAGCAAAATTTAAATAATCCCCCATCCCCAGTTTTCAATGTTCCCTATGATGGAAATCAACCCCTAATTGAAGATCATGTCATTAATAATGATTATCCTTCATCCAAAGAGAAAGAATTGACTCTTGATGATTATAATCTTCTCGATTTGGACACTCCACATCGTCTACCCGACAGAATTCAAAAAGAATTATGGTCTAAGTTTGATCTCCAACTCAAGAGACTTCTTGAAACTTTCGATCCATTCGAAATATCATTTTCAGATTTAAAAAATTATTTAAACTCAACCCCATTAACTTTAAACGGAATTCCTCATTCTCATTTTGAAGAAAACGTGACTCTCGTTTTTCTAAATAATTTAATGATGAAGAAAAAACAATTCCAAAACTTAGAAATTAACTGGTCTCTTTTAAATAAATGTTCTCCTGTCTTATTATCTGATTGCACTTCGATTCCAGAACCCAAAGTTGAACCCGAACCAACCCCCGATCCTCAACCTGTGGGGTCAAACCAAAAGACCCCCATGAGTCAACCTCCCGAACCAGAAATCATATCGACTGAAATAGAGTTCACAAAAAGAAAACCTGACGTGAAACCATATCTTGAAACACATTGGTTAATTGAGACAGGGGGAATAAAACCGTTCGTCGTCAAAAAAGATTTATCAGATGAAAAAATTATTATCAAAATTAAAAACAAGAGGATCAAATAATGATAAAACTTACAGACGAAGTCTCTCTTGAAGATTTTAAGAAATATCGAAATAAACTGAACGAGTCAATCGGAAAAAAATATAACTCGCTGGCCCCGCCTTCTGTATTTCAAAAAAATCAACAGTTGTTTCTTAAATCGATCCAGAACCCTGAATCAATAGACATAGAACGAGAACCCAATCGAATCTTAGAATTAAAACGCCAGAAGAATCCTAAAGATCTTCATTTTTATCCCTTGGAAATAGACTGGATGACTATATCATGTCCCCTCAGAGGCTTGAAAATCTCTGATGACCGTCCAGAAAAATTTACGACAGCCGCAGAAATTTCAAATCTCTTAAATCTAGATTCAGACAATATAGAGACTAGAGAGTATAAAGAAGGAAATATTAAATTAATTGATAAGCCGTCTGGAATTTTAATTGAGGTATATTCATGGGGATGCCGGGTTCAATTTCAAGGTCGATTTTTTGACCAAAAAGAATTTTTTGAAGTTGCCCCTTTTCTATCAGGCTTTATCATAAAATTAGATTCGTTGACTAAGAACTATCAAACACACCCTCCAAGAATTACTAGAATTGATATTAATCGAGATATCGCCGGAGGCGGAGGATATTTCAGATATGGAAATCCACAATCCCTAGATAAAAATATATTAACTTTTGAGAAAATGAATACTGCGTCATATTCATATCAATCTTTCTCGAAAACAAATTTTACAGGATGGCGATCGGGAAGTCGTCGATCTGTTATTCGATATTACTCGAAAGAAGATGAATTAAAAACTCATGGAAAAGATTATAAATTTGATCTCCCCAACGTGTGGCGGCTAGAAATACAATGCTCAACAGCAGAATCATTCGCATGTAAATCTGCGACAGCACTACTTTATTTAAACCCCTCACTTAATGCAATTTGCCAAATCGTTTCAGAGATATTTTTTGATTCTCATTTTATATCTTTGAATCTGAAAGAAGATTTTATGTTCGGAAATGATTTCGAGAATGATTCGACACTGTGGTCGAAGAGATCGTGTCTGTTTTACTTGTCTCTTATAAGATATGGAGATCGAAGGGGTGTTCCTGATTTTGAAATTTACAATCAATTGAGTCACTACCCAAAACCCCCCTCTCCGTCGACGGTAGTCAAGGATGAAGCGGCATGAGCGGTAGCGTGAGGTCGCAAAGACTTGATCTGTCCGTTCGACAGGGCGTGGGAGGGTTTTTGCCCTCCACGTCCCCACCCTTTTTTAAATTCGGTATTATAAATACAGAATCAACGAATAATCCTAGAACCTCTGGTACTAGTACGTGTACCAGGAGTTCTAAGCACTTGAAATCAGGTGCTATGTAAAGCACCCCAGGAGTCCGAAAAACTCCAAAAATCAAACAAAAAACCTTTAGATGAAGCCTCATAATAAAAAAAAGAAAAAAAATAAAAAAGAAATAGAAATATAATCATATTTTCTGTATTTTCCGTAAAAAACGGAATTATAGAAAAATGACTCGAAAACTTAACGCGACGCAAACCCTTGAAAACACGTGATAGAGGGAAGTTTGGTCGGGCAGAGAAGATTTGAACTTCCGACCTTTCGCCCCCCAGACGAATGCGCTACCCCTGCGCTACTGCCCGACAAGAATTCTCAATCACAAAGTGGTGGTGATTCTAGTTTGAAAATTGGCAATTTGTCTACCGAATTAGTTATTTAGGTATTCAAACTCAATTTGGGGGAAATCTTTTTCGTATGTTGCGTTCCAACTGTTGGAATTTATATCAATCACTAACAGCTTGTTACGCCCCTCTGCTGCATTGGCACTGATAATCTTGAGTAGCTCAGAGATATCCTGTGGCAGTATCCCCTCTTTATCGCTAGGTGAGAGCTGTGCGACAAAGAACTCCTCTCCATAAGACTTGGTGATATAAAGTCCCTTGTGGGTGATCGTCTCACCTTTTTCTTGGTATTGGTTGTAGATATTAATCAGTTGTCCATCAGATAGATAATTGATCATATCAAATGGATGGATAAATTTCTCTAATTTTCTATCTAGTAACCATACACAGCCGATCACAAACGGTGTAAGTGCTAGCAGAAGTTGCTCATCATTAACGATCGAGCTACTTTTTGAATCTGCGCTACTCATTAGTTAACTTATCATTGGCTGGGATATCATTTTGTTGGTGGGCAACTTTATCTAAGACCCCATTAATAAATGGAGCAGACTCTTGGCCCCCAAAAGTCTTAGAGAGAATTATGGCCTCATTGATAATTACTGCCATTGGAGACTGCTGGGGACAAAATTGTAACTCATAGATCCCTAAACGCAGAATGGCCAAGTCAATAGAGTTGATTGCAGATAGATTTCTTTTCGTTATCCGTTGTTCAATCAGTTGCTCAATATTTTGAATATTTGAAACAACTCCGTGGATCATCTCTAGAGCTTGTTTTTTTACTTCAATTGGGATTGGGGCAAGCTCTCCACTTAGCGTAAAGCTTTCTGCAAATTGTTCCACTGTCGCGGTAAGTTGTTGGTCACTCACCTCGTTTACCTGGAGTTGTAGCAGCAACTCCTGATTGTGTGGGTAGTTGAGTGTCATTAAAAATTGAAAAGCGAACTGACGAGCGGCGCTTTTATTTCCAACTACTTTACCCATTGCTATTAAGCCCTTTGCTACTAATCATTACTTTGGTTCGCTTGGTAGAGGATGTCCCCCATCTGCTCACGATCTTTGGTTAGTTCCTGAATAAATTGAGGAATATCTTGGTAATCTCGATAAAATGAAGCAAATCTAACATAGGCAACAGGATCGAGATGGTAGAGACGATACATCACTAAAGTACCTAAATGCTGAGAGGTGATCTCTTTTTTTGATTCCTCTTGAAGAATTTTTTCAACTGAGTCAACCATCTCCTCTACCATGATTGTGGTGATTAGAGTTTTATGGGCCGCTTTCATAATTCCAGAGGTTAATTTGTTGCGCTTATAGCTCTCTCTTCGCCCATCATTTTTTGCAATCATCGGTAGTGATATTTCAATCTTCTCATAGGTAGTAAATCGGTGTTGGCAGGGGTCGCATTTGCGACGACGACGAACAGTCCGCCCCTCCATCAAGAGGCGTGAGTCTATTACCTTGGTATCAAAGTAGTTACAGCTTGGACATCGCATCAAAAAGTCTCTCCTAGTGCGTATTATCTATGCTAAGCAGTAACTTATGGCAAGGGGAAATAGTACAAACAGGGGAAAGGAATTTTTATAGCAAAAGGGATTGACGGTACTACCTTGGGCCGCTAAGTTCCACTTGCTTTTTTAAACATTATTGAAGCAAAAAGGTTGTAAAATCATGCGATATCTGGCTCAGATTCTTGTTTTTATCTTTCTGGTAGTGGTTGCCGGTCAGGCATTTTCTAGCTACTAATTGTAGTTTCTATACGTACCTTTAATTACTAAAGTAGTACGTAAACTATTTTAATTTTCGTAGACCGGATATTGACGGCATAGTTCTTGGACCTCTGACTTGATCTGCTCAAGATTGC
Organism: Bdellovibrionales bacterium; assembly: GCA_018646675.1. GTDB lineage: Bacteria > Bdellovibrionota > Bacteriovoracia > Bacteriovoracales > Bacteriovoracaceae > JABGUH01. The sequence continues at coordinate 5,495 of JABGUH010000033.1, forward strand.
TCTCACTCTCTGGGTCTTTTAGCACTTTGATAATCCAGTTGGCCAAAATATCCATTTGCTCTTCACGAAAGCCACGAGTTGTGATTGCTGGAGTACCCATTCGAATGCCCGAAGTGATAAAAGGGGAACGAGTATCCTGTGGCACCATATTCTTATTACAGGTAATGTGGGCTCTCTCCAGCGCAGCTTCCGCTTTTTTGCCGGAAAGATTAAAGGAGTCTGTCTTGGCAAGAATTAAGTGGTTATCGCTACCACCGGACACTAGACCAAATCCTCCCTGCTCAAGTTGGCTGGCCAAGCGAGCACAGTTTTTAACCACTTGCTGTTGGTAGGTGCGATACTCTGGTAACATCGCCTCTTTGAAAGAGACGGCCTTCGCCGCAATTATGTGCATTAATGGTCCACCCTGGATGCCCGGGAAAATATTGGAGTTAAATTTTTTGGCCAGTGCCTCATCGTTGGTTAGAATTAATCCACCACGTGGTCCACGTAGGGTTTTGTGGGTAGTGGAGGTAACAACGTGGGCATGAGGAACTGGGTTGTCGTGCAATCCAGCGGCCACAAGACCGGCGATATGGGCCATATCAACTAATAGATAGGCACCAACGCTGTCAGCTACTGCTCGAAAACGGGCAAAGTCAATTTTGCGTGGGTAGGCAGAAGCTCCGGCCACAATTAGTTTTGGTTGCTCTTTTTTAGCGATAGCTTCGAGTTGGTCGTAGTCGATCATCTCGGTTTCGGGGTTTAATCCGTAGGCGACAACATTAAATAGCTTGCCTGAAAAGTTAACTGATGATCCGTGAGTTAGATGTCCACCTTCTGATAGTTCCATTCCTAAAATTTTTTCACCGGGTTTTACTAGGGCAAAGTAGGCTGCCATGTTAGCTTGGGATCCAGAGTGAGGTTGGATGTTGGCAAAGTTTGCACCAAATAGTTCTTTTGCACGGTCAATGCCAATCTGTTCTGCCCGATCAACTTCGACGCAACCACCATAATATCTTTTACCGGGATATCCTTCGGCATATTTATTTGTTAACAGGGAGCCACATGCCTCCATCACTGCTTGAGAGGTATAGTTCTCTGAAGCAATTAGCTCGATACCATCCTCCTGGCGGCGGTGCTCGCAAATAATAATTTCAGCAATTTCGGGATCAAGAGATTTAAGGTTAACGCTGTCTGGATGAAACATAACTACTCCCATTGTTAAATTATTACTTAGTCTAACGGACTCCTATCGATGGCGCTTAAGGATGAGGGAGGAGTTGGTTCCCCCAAAACCAAAAGAGTTGTTCAACGCGTACTCTATGCTCTGTTTGGCCGCATGGTTGGCGGTATAGTCTAGATCACATTCTGGATCTGGGTCAAGAAGATTGATGGTGGGAGGGATGATCTCATGATAGAGGGCCAAGGCAGAGAAAATAGTCTCTACACCACCTGCTGCTCCAAGTAGGTGGCCAGTCATTGACTTCGTGGAGCTAATAGAGATCTTCTTTGCGTGATCACCAAAGCACTTTTTTATCGCTTTGGTTTCCGCAATATCACCGAGAGGGGTGGAGGTGCCGTGAGCATTAATATATCCGATCGCTTCTAATGGAATTCCAGCATATTCAACTGCTTTACGCATGCAGCAAAGAGCTCCTTCGCCTTCTGGAGATGGAGCAGTGATATGATAAGCATCTGAACTGGATCCGTGGCCGATAACTTCAGCATAGATTTTTGCTCCACGAGCCTCTGCCTTTTCCAGATCCTCTAAGACTAAAACTCCTGCCCCCTCTCCCATTACAAATCCATCGCGCTTAATATCAAAGGGACGAGATGCTTGTTGTGGATGTTCGTGGTTTTTTGAAAGCGCCTTCATTGATGCAAAACCGGAGACTGATAAGTTGGAGATTGCTCCTTCTGATCCACCAGTCACCATCAGGTCATGGCGACCTAAGGCGATCTCATCGTAAGCAGCAGAGATCGCATGGGAGGCGGATGCACAAGCACTAGAGATACTATAGTTTACGCCACCTAGACCCAGTTTAATACTGGCAAGGCCAGCATTCATGCTAGGAATTATCGCAGGGATAAAAAATGGTGAGACACGCCGCGGCCCTTTCTGATCAAATATCTCTTTAGCATTCTCAATCGCTGGTAAGCCACCCATACCTACTCCAAGAATGGTTCCCATTCTTGAGAATGGATATAATTTATTCTGGGTAGTCGCTCCAGCGTCGGCTGTAGCTTCAAAGGCTGCTTGCAGAGCAAAATGGATAAAGCGATCAAAACGAGCGCTCTCTTTGGCCGCAATAATCTCTTCACTAATCGTAAAGTTTCTAACTTCACCTGCAATCTTAATTGGGAGAATATCTGTTAGGTGGTCACTTTGAATAGAATCAATGCCTGAGCGACCTTCAGTAATTCCCTGCCAAATTGTCTTTAGATCGTGGCCGAGACCACAGATTGCCCCCATACCAGTTATGGCGACACGTCTTCTATTCATTTTGATTCCAATCCTTAGTATTTAATCGGTTGAGGGGTAGCAAGTAAATTACTTTTTACTCTCAATATATCCGACAACATCCTTGACGCTTTTTAGGCCCTCTGCATCTTCTTCTGGGATTTCGATGCCAAACTCATCTTCCATTTTCATCATAAGTTCAACGATATCAAGAGAGTCTAGATTTAGATCATCCACAAATGTTGTTTCTAGTGCTATTTTACTTAGGTCTACTTTGGTGGCATCGCTAATTAGTTGCATCACTTTTTCTTGCATTAATCTACTCCTTAAATGGTCCGTTGCCTGTTATAAGTACTTGTTATAAATGTTAATGTTAATTATTAGATAAAAAAAGTGGTGGTATCAGATATAGAGCCCCCCGTCAATTTTAATTACTTCCCCTGTAATATATGACGAAGCACGACTGAGTAGAAAATTAACTAGTTCCGCTATCTCCTCACCCTCACCAAACCTTTTTAGAGGAATATCGCTCATATAGCTCTGCTGGACTCCATCCTCTAGTTTGTCAGTCATATCTGTCCGAATAAATCCAGGGCAGATAACATTGCTGCGGATATTTCGTGATCCCAGCTCTTTAGCATAGGATTTAGAAAAGCCAATCATCCCTGCCTTAGAAGCGGCATAGGATATCTGAGACGGATTTCCCATCAGGCCAACAATTGAGCTGATATGGACAATAGAGACATGCTCCTCCTTTAGTAGCGAGCGGGTCAGGGCACTGGTGACTAACATGGTTCCTAATAGGTTGATATTTAAAGTTTCAGCGATATCGCTCTCTTTGAGACGTAGGACAATTTGGTCTTTCGATATTCCAGCATTATTAACCAAGCCGGATAGGGCCCCGTGCTCTTTAATGTAGGAGGTAATACTCTCTTTGATCTGTTCGCCGTTAGATAGGTCAAAACAGATGGTGTCACATCTTCCGCCTATTTGCTCAAACTCATTTTTGAGTTTGTGAGCCATCTCCTCTTTTCCTGGTCGATAGTTAATGACCAAGTGAGCTTGCTGTTTTGCCAAGCTCACAGCGATCGCATGGCCAATACCGCGATTGGCACCAGTAACTAGCACTCTTTTTCCCTCTAAGTCTGAGTAGTGAACAATACTCATGAGAGGATATCTTCCAACTCATCTATAGCAGTTGGAGAGTCGAGTGGTATGACTCTAAGTTTGGGGTTAATTTTTTTTGCCAGTCCGGTTAACACTTTTCCTGGGCCGACTTCTAAACAGATGGTATCATCGGACAGCTGCTCAATGCTCTTAGACCAAAGTACAGGAGAGTCGATTTGAGCAACTAAATTCGCTGCAATGATCTTGGGATTTAGTCCAATCGGATACTCTTTGGCATCAATATTCGCAACGTAGGGGGTGTTGGTTGGTTGAATTGAAAAGTGTTCGATTGCCGCTTCCATTTTTGCTGCTGCACCTTTCATCATATGACAGTGAAAGGGAGCTGACACTTTAAGTTCTACTGCACGATACTTCCCAATTACATTCTTGTCTAACCAGGTAATTGCTCGCTCACAGGCTGCAGCATGGCCAGATATAACAAGTTGTTCAGGGCTATTGAAATTGGCAATCATCACTTTGGATGCCGGGTTGGAAGACTCCTCACAAGCTTGCTCCACTTTTTCTAAAGGAGCTTTTAAGAGGGCGTACATTTTTCCACTGCCCGGGGATGCTGCCTCTTGCATTAGACGGCCTCTTAGGTGTACCGCTTTAATGGCGTCAGCAAAATCTATTGCACCCGCTACCACTAGTGCAGCATACTCTCCTACGGAGTGGCCCATTACTCTAGCAACATCTACATTGCGTAATTTTAGGAGTTGGGTTACCTGGTTATAAAGAGCATAGGAGTGAGCTAAGATTGCGGGCTGAGTATTTTGTGTCTGCTGTAACTGATCAGCAGGCCCTTCCAGCATGATGCTGGTTAAAGAGTAGGGTAGTTGCTGATCTGCCAGCTCAATAAAGCGGAAACTTGAGTGGTTGGCAAGTTCCTTGCCCATACCGACATATTGAGACCCTTGGCCGGGAAAAAGAAGCGTGACGTTTTTATCCATTTTGCACCTTTCCTTACTTAGAATAGAGTAGGGTATGAGTATCGCAATCTTAGGGGGATTGGTCTAGTGTCTAGTACTTAAAAACCGTTGCTCCAGAGGTGAGTCCTGCACCAAAAGTGTCAAATAATATCAGGTCTCCCTTTTTGATCCGACCATCATCGACCGCCTCATGAAATGCCAGTGGGATTGAGGCTGCTGATGTATTTCCTACATTTTCGATATTAATGATCACTTTGCTGGAATCAATTCCTAGTAGACTACCAGTAGTATCTATAATCCGCTGGTTAGCTTGGTGTGGAACCATCCAATCAATTTTATCAAGATTCAAGCCAGCTTTTTTTATAACCGCTTTGGCATTTGCGGCCAGTGTCCGAGTGGCAACTTTGAACATCTCGCCACCCTTCATCTTCATATACCAGTCATCCTCTTCTAGAATCTCTTTAGTATATGGGGTGACAGCTCCCCCGATCGGTTTTTCAAAGAATTTTTTGCCAGTGCCATCCGTAGAGAGATGAGTTGCAATTATACGGGATGGGTCACTCTCGTCAGTGGCGCTGATAATTGCGACACCACATCCATCTCCAAATAGGATACAGGAAGAGCGATCTTTCCAGTCGATCTCTCGGCTTAGCATCTCAGAGGCAACGACTAAAATATTTTTCATTGACCCACTACGGATCATTGAGTCTGCAACGTTAATCCCATAGACAAATCCAGAGCAAGCAGCTGAGATGTCCATACAGGCACACTGATTGGTGATTCCCAACTTGGTTTGTAGGATAGAGGAACTATTGGGGATCTGCATATCTGGAGTAACAGAGGCAAATAGAATCATATCAATGCTATTAACATCCATTTGGGCCCGTTCAAGGGCCATCTCCGTAGCACGACATGCCATATCTGTAGGATACTCTCCGCCATCTGGGGAGCAGATACGGCGATTTTTAATCCCAGTTCGTTCATAGATCCACTGGTCGGAGGTATCTACAATTTTTGCAATGTCAAAATTACTCATCACCCGCTCAGGGAGATAGATTCCAGTTGATACTATTTTTGAGTATATATTAGACATAGGTACGCCCCAGATTATCAATTCCTTATGACAAAAGCATAAGACGAGAAACTAAATTGGTAGATTTAATTTGCACTAATTGCTTTAAGACTCTACTTCTTCGGAACCTTCTTCTTCTGCTTTAATCTCAATTACCTCTTTTCCCTTATAGGTACCACATGCCGGGCAGACATGTAGTGGAAGAACAAGGTCTCCACAGTTGGGACAGGAGATGGGGTGCTTGCGATAGAGCTTATGGTGTTGACCTGCGTGACGCAAGCCCTTCTTGGATTGACTAGTTTTTTTCTTGGGAACGGCCATGGCAACCTCTCAATGGTAATCTAAAAATCTACACTCAAAATATGCAGAGTATAATTAAGTAATAAAGGTTGTACTAATTACAACTGAATGGCCCAGTTAGGCAAGAGTTTTTTTATGAGAGCAGCTACTCATATTCAGGTTTAGGCCACATGTTGGACAGAGACCCTGGCAATCGGGGTGATGAATTGGGTTGGGATCGATCACCATCATCAATAGCTCCCAAAGAAGTGGGGTGAAATCAACCTGACGCCCAGAGTAAAAAAATAGTTCGCGTTCTCGATTGTTGATAATAATATCTGTAATATCTTGTAGTTCCGCTTGTTGCTGCTGATCATCAGATAGTAGGCAGGCGGATATGGGAGATGATATCTCTGTTCGGCTTCTTTCCAGACAGCGAATACATGGCGGATGAAAGCGGCCCTTAATCTGACCATCCACTGTGATATACTCTTGCCATTTGGGGGAGTGCCCTCGGCTTAAAGTGAGTTCAACATGAAGGGAGTCCTCTTCTGCTAATTGCTCATCTGCCCCTCCAAAAATTGAATTGGTAAGATCAATTAATAGACTGGTGATCCATGGCGCGCTATGAGTCATGGCGACAGAGACTTCACGTTGCTCGGGAATTTTGCTTAGCCTAATGACTCCACTGTTAACAAGTTGTGGAAAGTTGCGAGTACCAGTGTTAATATACCTCTCCTAATTAATTTTATTTCAACTAACATTTAAAAGAGGAAAGCTCTTTTAGGGATGTCTATTTGAGAATGAGAGGCTTAGCCTATTTTCGCCAATTTTGTAAAGCTTCGAGGATTGTGTCGTGAATCTTGTACTCTGTGGATTTATGGGGTCTGGGAAGACCAGTCTACTGCGGAAATTGGAAAGAGGTGGTTCCTATTTGATGGAACGAGTCTCTTTTTTTGATATGGATGATCTAATCTTAAAAAATGACCCGGAATTTGAAACATTAGATCAGTTAATTGATAATTTGGGACTGGAGAGCTTTCGGGAGATGGAGCACTCCCTGCTACGTAATATCTTGGATATTGGTGACCAGGAGTCCCACCAAGTGGTGGCACTAGGGGGAGGGACTCTCTCCCGAGAGGCCAGAAAACTGATTTTTAATGTTCCAGAAACAACTCTCTTTTGGCTAGATATATCGTTTAGGCAGTGTGTAAGAAATATTAGACAGGATCGTGCAGTGGTTCGTCCTTTGGCACGTCGAGGAGACCACTATCTCCACGAGCTATATCGGGAGCGAGGAGAGATCTACTCCATGAGCGACATCAGGTTAAAGCCGGAGATGATTGAGAGAGTTAACTCTGTTGATGAGCTAATTATGCTGATCAATTAGTATTTAAACAGATAGAGTTAATACATTGGTAGTGGAAGGATATCACGGCACTCAATCGAGTTAGTTCGACGAACAACACCGTCCTCAACACACTCCTCTGATTCATCGTCCCAATATCGTACTAAGCAGAGCGTTCTTTCAGAGCATAGGTTACGAGAAATACCACGATATCCGTAACTTAGATGACTGCACTCACTTTTGCACAGCTCTTGGATGAGAGTTGAACTATCGGTAAAATCAGCCTGGAAATTACTGGCCAAAAGTTGACTGCTGGTAACGCTCAGGATGATCACACTACTTAATAGAGCATGGATGAATAGCTTTTTCATTTAAATTCTCCAAATATAAGTTACTTAGGTTAGGGTGTTGATACATAGGTAGTCTAAAAAGGTCAACTACTCTGAGACTGATAGTGTACTATCTATCATCATTGTTAACTGCACGTTAGGTATATCCTTCATACATACTCAAGAAGCTGGACTTAGCTACCCGGTTTATAGGACAATGTTAGACGGGAGGATGAGCCTTTTGGGGCCCATCCATGACATTGGAGTGTTGCAATGAGTTTGAGTCGTGGAGAGCTATCAGTTGCTTTGCTAGTAGCTGACCTAGCAGATGCTAAAAAAATTGGTCAAATATTTCGAGATTTAGGGATTATTCCCCATGTTTACGATGATCTTGGAGAGTTTTGGTCTGGAGCTTTGGAACATACTCCCACCTTGGCAATGGTTGACGTTAGGATGATGAGTGAAGGGGATCTTCTACTGAGAAATCATCCTCACATCAAAGCTGGTGAGCTGCCGATTGCATTTATCTATTCAGAGCGAACAAAGCCTCTGTTAAACTCTGCCCACTCAGTTTTTAATTTTGGTTTAGTTAATTGCAATCAAGCTCTGGGAGGCCAGATAAAAAATATCCTCCGTCGGATTAATCGTATTAACTATTTGGAAAACAGGCTTGACGAGCAAAAAATCAAGTTGGAACGTTCCGATGCTAAGCTAGAGCGATTAATGGTCAGTAGTGGTAACCTCCAAGAGCGCGAACACTATCAACAACGTCTGCAAGAGGTTAGTGGCACGACCATCTCTTTAATCGGCAGAGAGGATAGTTTTGCTGATCTGACTGATAAAGTATTTGGTCAGATGGAAGAGGTGGTAGAGTTTACTCTTTTAGAGTTAAGTCGCAGTGGCCAGAAGCTAGTCTCACCTCAGTTGACAGGAGATAAGTATCGTTCGGTCCCCGCTCTCTGGTTGGGAGAGAGTTACCAAAATGGAATTGAACTACTGGGACAAAATATGGCTTCGCAAGTGGTTGGTGACCTGATGGATGGCGAAGTTATCTCGTTAGCAATTCATGGGACTAACTCCTTTGCCGATCGACTAATTTTTCTACGTACAAGTAGCGCAACCTTTATGAACAAGTTTGATTGGTCAACAGTTGAGACCGTCTTAACCAGTGCTAATCGTTACTATCAGTTAAGAGATAAAGATTTAGCGCCAAGTAGTGATCGCACAATCTCTCCATGGCACTCTTTAACTCTGCTTGATCGCTACTCCCTGACCGCAGGGGATGGGTCATGTGAGCAAGAAGGGGTGGCTTCCTTAGCACATCTCTCTGTCGATCTTACCGATTTAATCTCAATAATTGACCAGCAGACCGGTGGAAAATTTTACTGGGCAGAATTCTATCAAGAGTTAGTACGTCAATTAGATAAGCAGGGACGTTTTGACTATCGGATTACTTGCTCTGGCGTGTGGCAACTCTCATTTTTAGTTGATCAGGAAGAGAAAGAGCAGTTTAAAGGCGCATTGAATCAAGTCGTGTGCAGCTTCTCTTATTGGCGCTTTTTTGAAAATGGAGAGCAATTACTGGCTTGCAAAATTCAACCCAAGGTTCGGGAAATTCCCATGTCAGCTAAAGCTTATTTAAAACATCTAAATATGATTCTGACCCAAGATGAAAAGCCGGTACAGATTAAGAACTCACTTTTGAGATCCTCTTCCGTACCAGTTGCAACTCTTTAATAAATCCTTGTTATGCATCAACGAGCACAACTATCAGTCTCTCTCTCTTGCTTAGGGGATAATTTTGAGCAATTGGGCAAATTGGCGCCCAGTAATGATTTGTTATTTATGGTCAAGGCCAACGGGTATGGCCACGGCATGTTGTCCATTGTGGATTATAGCTTTCGGGAGTGCTCGATAACTCAATTTGGGTGTGCCTCCTTAGATGAGGCGATCGATCTACGCCGAGCTACTCCCTCACTACATTATGAACTTTATGTCTTTTCTGATACTCAGCTTGCCTATCAGGAAAAGCGAGAGCTATATCTAAACTACCGCCTATTACCGGTAGTCTCATCTTTGAGCGACTTACAGGCACTTCTTGGTGATAAGAGTTGTCGTCACCTTCCCATCTCTTTAAAGTTTAATACGGGCATGAATAGATTGGGGATAGAGCAGTCTGAAGTAGAGGGTGTATTAGCAGCTCTCAAATCTGCAGGGCGAAAATCTATTTATCATCTAATGTCCCACTTTGCTTTGGCATCTGATTCCAAAGATGCAGCCTCCCCGCATCCATTCTGTCATCAGCAGTACAGCTCTTTCCAAGAGATAAAGCGAGAGCTGACAGCAGCAGGGATTGCCATTGAGCGAACCTCGATGGCAAATTCTGGGGCGATTGAGCAGAACTTTGCATTAGATGAAAGCCATATTCGGCCAGGTCTGATGCTTTATGGTCCATCTGCATTAAGTGTTGGCCATCGGCAAAATTCTAGGTGGAGGGGAAAGAATATCTCTACTTTTGAGAGTAGCGTTCTCAAGCTTTTTCCGGTTAGTGCCGGGGATGTCATCGGCTATGGAGCGACCCCAATTGAGCAGGATGGCATCGTAGCAATCCTGCCGATTGGCTATGGGGATGGACTCTCGCGCCGTTATCAAGGAGTTGAGTTACAATTTGATGGAGTGCCAGGTATATTTTGGGGGCGAGTAAACATGGATTTGGCCCAAATCTTTTTTGCTGGTAAGAGTGATGCCAACCAGTTTAAAGTAGGTCAAGAGATGAAAATTTGGGAGCAGGATAGTAGTAGAGTGCTCTCAATTGCAGATCAGATGGAGACGATTCCATATGAGGTATTTACTCAGCTTACCTCACGGGTTGCCCGCAACTATATCTAATTCGAAATTTGTTGTTTTAGAGACAGTAATATTTTAATTTGAAGGAATATTGAGTGTTAGACAGGGTAGAGATCAGACAGCAACTAAAGGCTCCAATTGAGCATTTGGGCAGAAGTATTATCGTCAACGTAAAGAACTTCGGTCACTTTTTTCTTTATATTCTTAACTTTTTCTACTGGTTTCCTCGTCGCCCCTACCGTTTCAAATTGCTTTTTGAGCAGATGTATTTTATCGGCAATAAAAGTATTTTTATCGTCTGCCTGACTGGATCATTCTCAGGAATGGTAATGGCTTATCAGACCTATTTTGGTTTTAAATTAATTTCGGTAGACTCCCTGGTTGGTCCAGTAGTGGCAATTACCTTGGCCAAAGAGCTGGCACCAGTTTTAACTGGATTGATTGTTGCCGGAAGGGCCGGGGCTGCCATGGCAGCTCAAATTGGAACAATGAAAGTAACAGAGCAGATTGATGCCCTGGAAGTAATGGGGATAAATTCTCATCAGTATTTAGCTGTACCACGTATCATTGCCACAACCCTAGTTTTACCAATGTTGTCCACCGTCTTTAGTCTTGTTGGCAATATCGGATCATGGGTTATTGGTACTAAGGCGCTGATGATTGATGAGACTCTATATTTTGCCAAGCTTGGGGATTTTATGTTCATGGAAGATATCTACCAAGGTATTATTAAGGCTTTCTTCTTTGGATTTATGATCTCGCTGATTGGTACTTACTATGGATTCAATGTTACTCAAGGGGCAGAGGGTGTTGGTAAGGGAACAAATTTAGCGGTTGTTTGGGGAATGGTAACTGTTTTAGTTTTGGATTTTTTCCTCACTAGTTTTCTAATTAAAATACTATAAAGCGGTGGTGATTGTTTGAGTAGCTGTGCAATTGAGATTGAAAATCTGGTTAAGCGGTTTGGTCCACATACCATTCTTGATGATTTAAATGTCAAAATTCCCCAGGGTAAGATTACTACAATATTGGGATTTTCGGGTGCAGGGAAATCCACTCTTTTAAAACACATTCTAGGGCTCTACACACCGGACCAAGGGAGTGTCGTTGTATTAGGCAGTGATTTAGGTCAACTTTCTGAGTTGGAGTTGAGAGAGTTTCGGCAAAAATTTGGAATGTTATTTCAATATGCGGCACTATTTGACTCCTTTACTGCTGAAGAGAATGTTTTTTTCCCCCTCCAGGAGTTTACCAAATTAGGGATAGAGGAGATTCGTCAGCGGGCGAGAAATATGCTTTTGACGGTTGGGATTACCGAGGACTCTTTTGAAAAATTTCCTTCACAACTTTCTGGTGGGATGCGCAAGCGGGTAGGTTTGGCGCGGGCCCTAGTTTTAGGGCCAGATGTCATGCTCTATGATGAACCGACCACCGGTCTTGATCCAATTACAACTAAGATGGTTAATCGCTTAATTCTTGATACAGCAGAAAAATACAAAGACAGACTAATGACCTCGGTTATTATCTCCCATGATATTAAGGCAACCTTAGAAATTTCCGACTTTATCGCATTTCTGGATCATGGTAGAATTATTGAGTATTTACCGGTTGATCAGTTTAAAGAGACAACAAATCCTCTGGTTAGAAGTTTTTTGGATATTTAGCACGATCTTAATTATCTTGCGCTTCCAAAGGTAGTCTATAACTAGAGGAAAAAGGGGCAGAACATTAACGAATTTAAGGTAGGTATACTGGCAGTGATAGCTCTAGTTGCTATGGGCTACATGTCACTCAAGCTGACCGATAATAAGGCTGGTTTTGGGGAGTATATTCCCTATCGCTCGATAATTAGTGATGCTTCAGGAATATTCCCTAAAACTCCAATTAAAGTAGCCGGAATCAATGCCGGCCGAATTTTAGATATTCAATTGCAAGGTGATAATGCCCTAATTCTGTTTGAAGTAGTCAAGCGGGTAAAAGTGGTTGAGGGTAGCGCATTCAGGATTAAGACGGTTGGATTTTTAGGAGATAAATATATTGAAATTGAGATGGGAGATGGAGAGCGGGTAATCCCGCCCAATAGCTTAATTAAGACCAATGCAGGAGGGGGATTTGAAAATATTGTCAGAGATGCCTCGGAAATTCTTGTTGAAGTTAAAGAGATTGTTGCCAGCTTGCGGGAGTCAATCACACCGCGTGATCAGGTTCCACCGGTAACTCAGATTTTAACTGATGTTAAGCAGACAGTTAAAAATGCAGAGGAGATGACCAGATCTTTACGCAACTTAGTAACTAACAATGAAACTAAAATGCAGAAGATGGTTGATGATTTGGCACGCTTTACCCACGACTTGAAGGGGGCGGTTGACCCTCTTAACCAAGATGGAACACTTGGAAAAATTAATAGTAAGGTGGATGGCGTTGATCAGATCCTCGCCAATATTCAGAAGGCAAGTAAGGATTTAGAGCTAACGATGAGAGATGTTCGAGAGTTAGTACAGGACATCAAGGGTGGAAAAGGAACCCTGGGACAGATTCTCACCGAGGATCAGATAGCTGACGAGGTGAAGGAGACGTTGTCCGGCGTAAGAAAAATTGTTGGTAAGGTGGATGCAATTAGGACCGAGCTCTCCGTCTACAGTGGTATCAATACAGAGTCGGGCGGTCAGAGTATAGTCGCCTTGAAACTCTTTCCCTCTCCAGAACGTTTTTATCAACTCGGTCTATCTACTAGTGAATGGGGCCTAAGCAGGGAGCGACGCACTACTACTGTTACCGATGGAGTGGAGAGTATACAGCTACACCGGGAAGAGCAGAAGGAGGGATATCAGTTTGATATTCAAGTTGCAAGAAAGGTGCACAACTGGTCAATACGTGGTGGACTATTCGAATCTACTGGTGGCGTGGGTGTTGATTATGAAAAAGCTGATTGGGGTACACTGGTTAGCCTTATGATATTTGACTACCGAGATAACTTTGGCCCCAATCTTCGGTTATCAACGGATAGCCATGTTTGGAATGTCTTTTATGGACGATTTACGTTTGACGATATGTTGACAGAAAATCGTAGTTGGACAGTAAGTGTTGGCATGCGCTTCCTCGATGAGGATTTAAAAGGTTTAATGGGATTTTTCTTCTAACTATTTGATGGTGTTATGAGCAATCGGTGGATGATTAGAACCAAAGATTTTAGCCTAAAGGGGCCGATCTCTGCTGAAGCGATAATTTCCATGCTGGGAATTGGACAGCTTGGGGATGAGGATGAGATTTGCCAAGGTAACGGGTACTGGTTCTATCTTGGTGAAGAGATGTTAGTAGATGAGTTTTTAAAAAGAGGAAAGCACCAGCCCTTCAATCCGGTCAATGCGGTCCCATCTCCGGTGGCTTCTGAAAGTAGTAGCGGCTCTATCCAGGGAACTGGTTCGTATAAGGATGAGAATTCAAACCAGAAAGAGGATTCAACGACTCAAATTATTAATCTAGCAAGTTTAAATTTAGATAACAACCAAGCAGCAACATTAGATTCCGCAGACAGTGGGGCAGGAGAGTTTGTCGAGAAAACCCCCAGTGCTGAAGATTTGGAATATCCCGAGGAGGGTGACCGGCTGAGTTCGACTTCTGCAGTCACTGAAAAACCATCTTCATTACAGCTTGAGGAGCGACGGGTATTTAATCGAGGGGGGGATCGTCGCCAGCCCAAGAGGGGGGAGGATCGTCGAAAGAGTAATCGGTCAGTGGCAGTTGATCGTCGCCAAGGGGATCGCCGTCAAAAGAGTCGACGTAAAAAAAGCCAGAGTTCAAAATTACTAAAATTATGGATAATATTATTATTGGTATCGTTAGCAGCACTTCTCTACTACTACGTTCAAATCCAAGGGCAGCCACTACCTTTTACTAGCTTTGTCTCTACCGCCAGTGCTCAGATCGCTGAGGTGCCGCTAAAAAAAAAAGAGCTAATCTAAATAGTGAACTTCAGTTTGGAAAGCATAGATTTAGATCCTCACTAAATATACAGGGTGGATTATCGTTACAAAACATTGAGAGAGAGAGAGAGCTTGAGTGTCAACAGTTGGATGATTTTTTTCAACGACTAATGGTAGCGGTAGATCATAAAAGTATCCATCAAGTTCGCAACCAGAATGACTGCTCAGGGATCAATAAACTATTTCTAGCATATTTTCATCAAGGACAAAATAACAAACAGATTGTGAAAATGATTCAACAACTTTTGCGAGCCAGAGAGATTGATCGTAGAACACAAAAACAGTTACTCTCTGCGATTGGCACACCTGTTAAGAAAAAGGAGAATTCAACTGCCAGTGACATAAATAGTTTTTCTATGTTGGAGTCACTATTGAGTAGAAGCCGTTCGCGGACAGATCTGGAACAGACGATCCTAATTGATCAGCAGTTGTTGCAGCAACTGAAACTTGTTGAAAATCCTGTAATGAGGGAGATCGTAGAGATAGTCTTGGCTTTAAAAAGTGGTAATATTTTTTGGGCCCAGAGAGTAATTGAAAAAATTCTAGTAAGTGACTACCACCAATTGATTTTCATGCGTAAAATTACTGTGTCAAACCCAGAGCAAAGGATGAAGGAGTTAAAAAGAAATGACGGGTTAATGATTAAGATGTTCAAGCTTGTAGAGAAATATATTGAGGATAAAAATTTGGTTCGAGCTTTTAGGCTTTTTTTCGAATATGGAATGAACTCCAAAGAGCTACCCCGTTTTTTTGGATATATATCCCAAAGTGACTCGTTAAGTTCGATTAGAACTTTAATCAAAGGGCGTTGGGGTAAAAGATTTCCTGGGTTGTGGTTTAAGGTTTTGATGGGTAAAAATCATCCGGCAGAGGCTCAAGCTTTTCTGCGAGTAGCCTTAGCTTTTCCTGCTATTAAACACCTTGATCGAGGTGAGATGTGGCTATTGGCCTACCACATACCACCTTCAGATAGTGCTCGTAAGGAGTTACGATATAAGTTGGAGAAATTGAATAAGGATAACTCTGCTTATGCTAAATATATTTTACTGGAGCTAATGGAGCAGCAGCCAATTATCAAGAAAATAATGGAGGAGGTGGATTATGAATTTCGCCAGCCCATTTATAACTTGAAGCGAGCATTTTATCGCCGACTGATCCAGCAACGAATAGCCTCACACTTCTCACTCTATCAACTTATTCAACTGGGAGATCAAGACCCATGGCTTCTGTGGCAGACCGCAAGATAACTTCTGAAATATTCGCCTATCCCACTGATACCGTGTGGGGAGTGGGAGGGAGTATCTTCTCTTGTGATATTATTTCTAAAATATCTACGATCAAGGGAGTTGACAGGGGCAAACCCCACTCTATTCTCTTTGACTCGTCTATAGCGGTAGAGCAGTTTTTCTCTCTACCGGCGCAACTATCATCTGAACTTTTAGACAGGCTCTTTTGTTTAGAGAGTACTGTTGGAATTCCGTTAGAGTGGGCCAGAGAAATAATTCCTTATGAAATCACAGCAGGAAGTAGTTGGGTCGCTGTCCGTGCGTTAAGTATTGCCCCAGTCAAGGATGTGATTTTACGCGCCAATGGACCTGTAATTACGACCAGTTTGAATCGAACCGGAGAGCCCCCCATCTCTAATTTAGATGGTGCAAAAAAATTTATTGCAACTTGTCAGACTCCGATTACATTGGTTGACGATGGCCAAGATTACTGTTCTGGCCACTCATCGACTATCATTCTATTAAGGAGAGAGGGGGGACATCAGGTAGTCAGAGGTGGTCGTTATGCGGAAAAAATTATTCATTTTTTGGAAGAGGTCTCATTTTGAATATAAATTGAGATTAGACTCTGCTTCATCTCTTGATCTGCTATGTGTTTAAATATCTCCTCTGCCTGTCTGCTTAGAGTTCGGTATTGCGGCGAGAGGGGATGTAATCCGCCGGGACGGTTTGAGGTAGTTGCCGCTGGCTTAACCTTCTTTTTTTTCTGTTGCATAAATATCTGTTGGTTACAACGATATGAGATGCTTTTGATCTTTTTTCCCAACTGAGGAAACTTACTAATAATTTTATTTTTAAGTTGCTCTGAGATAAAGCTAAGTTGGGTTGAGTAGGCAGCGTGGTCGGTGATAATAATCAGGTTTCGGTTGGTTAGCTTTAATGGCAGAGTGTGTTGCGCTAGATTAGCTCCAACAATTTCTGGCCAAACCTGGACTAAGGCCAAAAAATTGAATGACTCATGGTCAAAACGACTTTTTTTCTTATGACTGTAATTGATTCCCTGCCCTTTGCCACTAATGCGCTGGCCGGAGGAATTTCTATCCAGCGAAAAGTCGAGTAGATCTTTAAGAGGTTTAAACATTGGCCATCCTCTATCAACGGGGTACTGTAGGCAATTGACGACTGATCATTTTCGGTAGTAAGTTCTATCCTACTTTTTAGCGGCAATGCAAATGTAAAGGTGGCTTGATGCTCCGGGTAATACCACTTCTTTTTTCGCTGCTTGTTATCCAATGTTCAGGATATCGAGTGCTTAACCATAGTAACCCATTGGCAGAGTATGGAATTTCTACTGTTACAGTACCGATGTTTATTAATCACTCTAGCCTAAAAGGGGTCAATCGCTATTTAACCACCGAGATGATTCGTGTTTTAAGTGGATACTCTGGGTTAAGGGTTTTGGTTGGAGAGGCTGCAGGAGCCGATGCAGTCATGGTTGGGATTGTTAGTAGTTCCGGCCACCGTAATCGTGACTTTTCTATTGGAGGCAGTCAGCTTCCCAGCAGTGCGGTCAGGCAGTCACGAGGTGCACGGCAGGATGTCCATTTTCCCACCGCAATTAGTTATCGGGCAACCTTGGATCTATATTTGGTTAAGAGGCCTACTGCTCGTGATCTAAAACTACTTAACTCTCCTTATGCTAAATTTGCACTTAAGAGTCCCAAGATTATTCTTCACCAAATGTTTCCTCTTTCTGGTAGTTATTCACCGGTATTGCATGAGGCTAGCACTCCAGATAGTGCTGGGAAGCTTAATTTCACCAAAACAGATCAGGTTTTTGTCAATAGCATGCAGAGTATGGCAGCTGCAACAGCAGAGCATTTTCGGCAGGTGGTATTAAATGCCTTCTAGGGGATCGATCTATCTTTGGCAGCTCGCACAGGAGAGGGAGCTCATCCCTCCTAACGGTGGATTGATACTGGCTTCATTTAGTGATCCATATAGTGAGAAGATATTTTTAGACCTGTTTAAGAGGCAGTGGCGTTCGGGAGTTATTAACGACGAGCGACAGTTACGAGTTATCTTAGGGAGTGAGCTGAGTCGGGATGCGGTGGAGAGTAATCTTTGCTCTTTATCTCTATTCGGTAGTCAAGACTCGTTTGTTGTAATGGAGTCAGATGGTACCAGTAGTAGTGTGGTGGAGTTTTTAGAGGGGGCAACCTTAGAGCTGGCTGAGCGATATCTATTGCTAACTAGTTGCAAACAGTGTTCATGGTTTGAAAAATTGTTTAAGCAACATGGTGGCAAATTTTATAATGTGAAGACACCACCGCCTTGGGAGATGGGCAAGCTGCTAAATTTTTTGGGAACCTATTTAGAGATCAATCTATCATCTTCGGTGCGAGACTATATTATCCATTCAGTGCCAAATCAGTGTAGTGATTTTCTTAATCTATTGCGGGGGATTGATCTGCACTATCCAGACCATTCAACTGTCGGTGAGGCTGAGGTGGATCATGTGCGAAAACTGGTTAGTAGTAGTCGGCTAGATATCTTCTCTTATGCCAGTCAATATGGACAAAAGAGGCGATCCTCCTTCTTCTCTCAGTTGGACCAAGGTGAGTACGGGTATGATGATCTAAGACAACTTTTTAGCTTTATGCAGGGCCATTTAGTTAAGTTAGGGGACTTAAGTTATCTGCAAGATAAGAAGCGCCACTCGAAGTATGATCGAGAGATTACAGAGTTGGCCAAGAGCTGGAGTACTGAGGAAATTGTTAAGGAGTTGGCCCTATTTGGCAGATTGGAGATAATGGCCAAAGGAAAACAGGAGAAGTTATACCAGCAAATTCGTTTAGAAATTGTCACCTCAATGTAGTTGCTATCTAACTTAATTCATTTTTTTTCATAAAAAACAGTATGTTATAGAGATGCGTCGGCAATCCCGATTTTTTTAGTCAAGTTTATCCAATGAGATCCGATAGGTACGTTAGTGATATACAAAGGATCATGGGGTTTCGATGGAGATACCAAAAAATAATTTGATGATGGGGGTTTTGCGGGTGATTACACCTGATGAGATCGGCCAAATGGTGGATTCATCAACCGTCTGCCTAGTATCAACATTAACTGACAAGTTAAGGGAGAACCTATCTCTTTTTTGTGATCAGGAGATGGAGGTTACCGCAGAGGCAAGAGTGTTGCCATTTCAGCAGGAGCAGGAGCAGGAGCAGGAGCAGGAACAGGAACAGGAACAGGAACAGGAGCAGGAACAGAGGCAGGAGCGGGAGCAGCAGAAAGTTGCTGTGGGCTCAGATGTTGGCGTTAATAATGATTGGGAATGGAGTGAGCAACAAACCAAAACCTCTGCTCCCACCAGCACTTTGGAGTTTTTGCGAAGGGAGAATCAGGTTAAGCCGCCCCCTAAAAGGGTCAATATGAACACCTTTATCTTAGCCGAGAAGGAGCGGATGGCCGCGGCTCAGAAAAAGCTGAAATGTGTTGAAATTCATAAGCTTTATAAAGCTAATAGTGCAGTTGACCTAGAGCAGGTTAAGAAAAACAAAGGTGATTTAAGTAAAAGCAATAATGTTGGTCTATTGGTTCAGAAGAAGCATTCCTAAATAATAGTTCACAAATGGTAGTATTTGATCTATGCTCCCGGAAATTTCAGACTGTGTGCGTAGAAGCCTGAGTTGGCAGATATCGTGCAAATACCATAAATTTACAAGTAGTGAGGGAGGTAGTTATGACTAGGAAGCGAGTGATCATCATGGGTGCAGCAGGACGTGATTTTCATAATTTTAACACCACATTTCGTGATAGCGACGAGTATCAAGTTGTAGCATTTACTGCGACTCAAATTCCAGACATCGAGGGGAAAGTATACCCTACTGAGCTAGCTGGAAAGCGATATCCGGCCGGAATCCCTATTCGTCCTGAAAGTGAGCTGTTTGATATAATAGCGAAAGAGAAGGTAGAGACAGTTGTCTTTTCCTACAGCGATGTTACTCATGAGTATGTCATGCATAAAGCTTCTCAGATAATAACGGCGGGAGCAGATTTTATGTTACTGGGCTCTAATAAAACAGAGCTACCTTCTACTAAGCCAGTCATCTCTGTTTGTGCCACTAGAACTGGTTGTGGGAAGTCACAGACGACTAGAAGGATTACTGAAATTTTACAAAGTATGGGTAAAAAAGTAGTCGCAGTTCGTCATCCTATGCCTTATGGTGACCTGAGCAAGCAAGTGGTTCAGCGTTTTGCAACCCTAGAAGATTTAAAGAGACATGACTGCACCATTGAAGAGATGGAGGAGTATGAGCCCTATATTAATATGGGTAGTGTGATCTTCGCTGGAATTGACTATGAGCGTATTCTGCGAGATGCAGAGAAAGAGGCAGATGTTATTATCTGGGATGGTGGCAATAATGACACCCCGTTTTTTAAATCTGACCTACGGATTGTAGTTGCTGACCCTCATCGTGTGGGACATGAGTTGGCATATCATCCTGGAGAAGCAAATATTTTTGATGCAGACGTTGTTGTGATCAACAAGGTTGACACTGCTGATTTTGAAAATATTTTAGAGCTAAGAGATAATATCTCCACGAATAATCCGGATGCCCTAATTATTGAAGCAGCCTCTCCATTGACGGTTGAAAATTTTGAAAAGATTGCCGGTAAAAGAGTTTTAGCGGTTGAAGATGGCCCAACACTGACTCACGGAGAGATGCAGTATGGAGCAGCAGTTGTTGCGGCTCAACGTTTTGGAGCATCTGAGCTAGTTGATCCACGAGAGTGGGCCGTAGGTAAGATCGAAGAGACCTTTGCAAAATATCCTTACATTGGAACTCTGTTGCCAGCAATGGGATATGGCACTGAGCAAGTGAAGGATTTGGAGAATACGATTAACAGCACTGATTGTGATCTAGTGCTAATTGGAACACCAATCGATCTGAACAGAGTGATCAAGATAGACAAGCCAACCTTAAGAATTGGGTATGATCTACAAGAGATTGGAACACCAAATCTAGAGACTGTGTTGCGTAATAAGTTCCTTTAATATTTTATTTGGTAGGGAGTGTGTGATGCATAAGGATTTTATCGCTTTGACCGATTTTTCCTCGGATCAGCTACATGAAATGGTGGATCTGGCCATTAAGATGAAAGCTGTTCCGGATGAGTATCGGTCAGCTTTGGCTGGCAAGACCTTGGGAATGATTTTTAACAAACACTCCACCCGTACCCGCATCTCATTTGAGTCTGGTATCTATCAGTTGGGAGGGGTTGGACTTTATTTCGGGCCCGGCCAGCTCCAACTGGATCGAGGGGAGCCAATTTCAGATACGGCCCAAGTGCTCTCTCGTTACTTAGATGGCATTATGATCAGAACCTTTAAACATAGCGATGTAGAAGATCTGGGGCGTTACGGAAGTATTCCAGTAATTAACGGACTTACCGACTATAATCACCCATGTCAGGTTATGGCAGATATGATGACGATCCAAGAGAAGCTTGGAAAGTGTGAGCGTCATAAACTTTGCTATATTGGAGATGGGAACAATATGGCCGTCTCGTTGCTGTTTGGTGCGGTCAAGTTTGGAGTTGATATTAGTATCGTCTCTCCTGCAGATTATACAATTGATCGCGCCCTAGTTGCTAAAGTTGCAGAAGAGGCAAATGAACGGGGTTGTAAGGTGACCCTGACAGAAAGTCTTGAAGAGGGGGCCAGTGGAGCTCATGCCGTATATACTGATGTTTGGGCAAGTATGGGGCAGGAAGATGAGTCAAATAAAAGAGTAAATGCATTTGATGGTTTTCAGGTAAATGATCAGGTTATGAGTTGGGCAGATAAAGATGCAATCTTCATGCACTGTCTTCCCGCCCATCGCGGTGAAGAGGTTGCGGCATCGGTGATTGATGGTCCACAGTCAGTGGTTTTTGATCAGGCTGAAAATCGTCTTCATGCTCAAAAAGCGATAATGTACACTTTGATGCGCTAAGTTTTTTATTGTTATGCAGATTCCTAAACAACTTGAAAAAATTGCTCCGCGCTACCAGGAGGTTCTCTCTTTGGTGGAGCCATATATCTTCTGTTTTCCAGATAGTTTAGCACAGTTCGATCTAGCACCTTGGGGCATAGAGATACCAGTTGAAAATCAGATATCTTGTGTAAAACAGGGCAACGCCATATTTTTTGATCTTTTACATCGTCTGGACGGTTTGGCATTTGGCCCCATGGGCATGCCAATGGAGAAGTGGGTCTTTTTTGATTGCGGGGAGATGCCTGGGGGGATCTTTGGGTTTGGTGTTCGTTCTGACCAGCTCTCAGCCAATGCTAAGAAAGAGTTTCAGGTGCCGGATGGTTATCAGGGATTAGTACCGATCTCCATGTACATTGCAATTCCGATGGTAAAGCCTGGATGTTGGTTTGGTCACAATCTTTCCTCACTTAATTGGGCACTTGACAAGAAGCTGAGTGGCTTAGGTATTTTAACAAAAGCCTTAGCCTTGATGACGATGAAAATTGAGCAGATGTATGGTGCTACTCAATGGGACTCTAAGGCTTTGCATATTCATCTTCAACTGGCGGATATGGAGATTGCCTCGGCATATACTCCGGCCCACACCTTTGCTAATAGCATGACCTATCTTTCTAACTATAGCTCTGCGGGGCTACTTACGGCGTTATCCGGTGTTAGCCGAGAGGCAAAAGAGTGGGATTTTTTATATCCAGCAGACGATGAGAATTTTTCAATTAAAATTCAACAGCGAATTGAGCAGCAGGAACGGATGGCTTTAGTTGGAAGACCCCAGCAAGTTGATGGTAAAACGGTCTATCCAGTTCGCTCTTTTTCTTGAAACAGGGAGGTTCACTATGAGTAGTGACAAACCAACAACACTACTGGCTTTTGGCGGCAACGCTTTGAACCTAAAAGGACATGAACGAGTTCATCAGAAAGAGGAATTTATAGTTGCTCGTCGAAGTATGGAGCGAGTTGTAGACCTTCTGGAAGATGGACATCATAAAATTGTAATTAGTCATGGCAATGGTCCTCAGGTGGGAAGGATTGCCCTCCAACAGGAGCTGACCCAAGATGAGTTTCCGCGACAGATTACCTTGGACGTTTGTGTTGCCGATAGTCAGGGTCGGATTGGATTTATTCTGCAAAATGTTTTTGATAATATCTGTGTTGAACGAGGAATTAATAAGAAAGCCTCAACAGTAATCACTCAAGTGGTTGTAGATCAAAATGATCCCGCCTTTTTAAATCCCACTAAACCGATTGGTGTCTTTTATAGCGAGAGTGAAGCAAAAACGCTGGAGTTAGAACGTGACTGGCAGATGAGGGAAGAGGCTGGCAAGGGTTGGCGTCGGGTTGTTCCCTCTCCTCGCCCAGTCGAGATTGTTGAGAAGAGTATATTTATTGAACTGTTGAAGTTGAATTTTATTGCAATTGGTGTCGGTGGTGGTGGTGTGCCGGTTATTCGTAACGAGCAGGGTGAGCTGCGAGGTATAGAAGCGGTAATAGATAAAGATCGCTCATCTGCCTTACTGGCCAAGACGATCGGTGTGGACCAGTTTGTGATGTTAACTGAAGCAAGCTCTGTCTACTTGGATTTTATGGGGCCGAATAAAAGAGCTATCGGAAAGATTAAAGCCTCTAAGTTGGAAGAGTATTTGAAAGCAGGGCAATTTCCAGAAGGTAGCATGGGGCCGAAAGTAGAAGCGGCAATTGACTTTGTTCGTAGTGGTGGTAAACGAGCCATAATTGCCAATCTATTTGATCTAAATGCCGCTTTGGCCGGTAGGGTTGGAACTCAAGTTGTTCCAGACTAACCCAAACTTTTAAGCAAGTTATTTTCGATGTTCAATTGTGGCGGAGATAATCTTATCTCCCTTGCTAATTTTATCTAGCACTTCCCACCCTTCAGTCACCTGCCCAAAGATGGTATATTTTCCATCTAGATGAGGAAGAGTATTTAAAGCGATATAAAATTGGGAATCAGCACTATCAACACTTTGTGAGCGGGCCATGGCCACAGTGCCTTTGATATGGATTTGTGAGTTAAATTCTGCTTTTAACTTTTTACCACTTCCGCCTCGCCCTGTTCCGGTAGGATCTCCCCCCTGAATGACAAAGTTGGGGATTACTCGGTGAAATACTACTCCATTATAAAATCCACTCTCTGTAAGTTGGATAAAGCGATGAACAGTGTTGGGAGCCTCATTGGGATAAAACTTAAACATGATATTCCCATGTACAGTCCGCAGAGTGGCAAAAGTTCTTTTACCAATGGCTTTTACTGCGGTTTCGGAGGGAGAAGAGCTAGTTGATGTTGGGTCATTTACTCTCTTCTTGTTAAATACAGATTGTTTAGAATTGCCGACATCACAAGCCATTACTAACAGCACTATTAATAGGAAATTTACTTGGCGCATAATCATCTTTTTCTCCAGTATTAAATAACCTTGAAAGGTGGTATATATTTTAGTGCTTTTTAATTCAAAAATCTATTTTTTAAGTTGACATTGATACCTTCCTCACATAAATTTTTGCTCACCTTTAAGCTAAAATTTTTGGGGGTGTAGCTCAGCTGGGAGAGCGTCTGCTTTGCACGCAGAAGGTCGCAGGTTCGACCCCTGTCATCTCCACCAATTTACAGCTTTGAGTTTACTTTAATTGCTCTTTAACATTTTATAGTGGAAAAAAGTTAACCACTTAGACTCCTTTTTTAAGGATTTTGAGTGGCTAATCAAGACGAGAAAAAGCATAAGTTTATACTTAAAGCTTATTAGTTTGACGTAAACTAGAGAGATCAAACTGCCTACAACAAGTTACAGCGGAACGTATGTTAGCGCAGATGA
>JABGUH010000034.1 GCA_018646675.1 Bdellovibrionales bacterium
CATTATCTAACGTATTGCCATCTAGATTTAGCGCCGCGGCCATGGGTACTGTTCCGTCTGCATCAATTTTACTATTAAATGTTGTCCAGTCTGTTCCACTTAAGTAACCAGAGGTCGCTCCATCTGCTTGAGCAATACTAATATCTGGGGTCGCCCCTCCACTTGAACTTATAGGTCCTGTGGCAGTCACTGACGTTACGGAGCCTGAAGATTGATCAACCCAACTCAACAGGCCGGCACCATCATTGACCAATACCTGATTGGCACCTCCGGCACTACCAGGAAAAGTCAGACTTAAATTGGACACCATGGAAGCAGCCTTTAACTCAAGAGTATTGGTATCTCCATCTCGCAGCTTAAGGCCCAAGACATTGTCTATACTGTTGCCCGCGAAATCAAAGTTACTACTTACAATCCCACCCGAAGTCAGAGGTAAATCATCTAACTCTCCTTGTGTTGCCACATCAAAACAGCCTTGGGCATTTCCTGACTCATCAACACCAACAAATGACTCACCAGTTGAACACTGCGTTCCGGAGGTGGCCAGCGCTGTTGCGGTATCAGAGTTACCCTCAATCGTTGCATTAATCGTTCCTGCAACGCTCAGATCTCCACCAATTGAAGTACTGCTGGTAATTGAAACAAAACCATCGCCACGCACCGTTAATTTGTCACCATCGGCGTTTCCAACTTGCAGCAGATCGTAAGAGCTATTATCTGTACCACTACTACCAATATCTAGGTTACCGCTAGTTAAGATATCTCCTACTACCTGAACGCTAGTTATATTGCTTAACACTCCACTGGTCAGAGAGTTATTGCCAAGATCGATACTGCCGGTCATTAATCCACCCGCAAAAGGTAACATTAAGTCCAGCTCTGTTTGAGTTCCGACATCAAAACAGCCTTGGGCATTTCCTAACTCATCAACACCAACAAATGACTCACCAGTTGAACACTGCGTTCCGGAGGTGGCCAACGCTGTTGCAGTATCGGAGTTCCCCTCAATCGTTGCATTAATCGTTCCTGCAACGCTCAGATTACCACCAATTGAAGTACTGCTAGTAATTGAAACAAAACCATCTCCACGCACCGTTAATTTATCCCCATCGGCATTACCCACCTGCAACAGATCATAGGTATTGGCATCACTACTAGAGCTGCCAATATCCAAAACACCACTGGTAGTAATGTCACCCTCAAGGTCTACTGAAAACCGCTCTACTGCATTCCATGTAGTTGTTATGATTTTAGTATTAGCAGCGGTAACAAGAGGTAGACTGGCTCCGATAACACCAGAAGTGGCCAGGTCTCCACCGACATTAATATTTCCAGATGCACTAACATTGCCACCGCTAACTTCAAGTTCACCGGTTCCAACATTTAATCCATCCGTGGGCAAGCTGAGAGAACCGGTCATGGTCTCTCCGCCAGAAATATTAACAAAGCGATTATCGCTTTCGGTCTCGGTGAAATAACGACTATCTAAATTTTTACTCGTATAGGCAGTAATGTGTCCAAGCTTGTCCGTATCGAAACTAACCGTTTGAAGGACATTTCCATCTGCTAAATTAACATCACTCAAGGCGCTACCATATGTTTTATGAAATAGCGTCTCGTCATTAACATCACCCATCTGAAGACCACTACCTACTTTTACCGCACCCAGGACGGTGTCGCTGGCGGGGTTTAAGTTGTCAGCGGAAATACCTGTCAAGTTGGCACCTGAACCAAAATATGTGACAGCAGAAATAGCACCGTCCACACTTAAGTGTGCAGTCTTATCCCCAGTAAAGTTCTTATCACCAATTGTAACTCTGCCATCCTTTGCACCACTGGACGTATCCTTTCTAACTCGAAGCCCTTTCTCATCAGTATCTGTTCTAGTTATTTGAGCGATCGTGTCAGTAGCTGCAATTCCGACATCACCTGTAACATTATTCATTATCCAGTTTGTGCCAAGTTTAATATCCTCGGTTGCAATATGTGTTCCCAGGCTATCCGAACTGGCACTAGTGGCTGGCGCCCAAGTGGCATTACCATTGGCATCAGACATTAAGACCAACCCCGATGCCCCATTGGGATTACTACCACCAAGAGAGGTTAACTGTAGTGGGCCATCGACATTAACGACTTGGCCACTGCCTGATGTCACTGACAAGACAAGATTATCACTTAAATTTGTAGGACTAATTTGGCTACTAGTTACCGAAATATCCCCCACCTGTGCACAGTTGGTACCATCTGCCAAACATAGATTTACCCCACCAATTTTGGGTACACCAGTCGTACTATCTATGGTCAACAACGTATTGTTCTCCGGCCCAATCTGTAAATCACCACCATTGTTGTAAATATGAAACGCATCAGTTCCATCTTCGAAAACCAAACGAACATCTCCCGATATATCTGGAAAAATTAGATATCTATTGTTAGCATCAAACTGAGCAATTTGGTTTACTTCGGTGCCAACGTCGACATTAATAGTTCCTGTATTCTCAATAATGCCAAGTGCATTTCCGTTGTTAGTAAATAAAATCCCGGTTCCCTCATCCACATCTACAATTGGTTCATTGTTAGCATCCACAACTTGAGTAATAGCGGCAGCAAAGGTTTTTACTGACCAATCAGTTCCATCCCACATCATAAACTGGTTAGCGACTCCATCTGGTCCACTTTCTAAGTTAGCTGGGGCCACAGAATTATCCTGTAAGTCATAAACCACTAGTGGAACACTGGTATCACCAGATGCGGTAGTGATAACCATCTGATAGGTAGCACCTAAGGCAAAGGTTAAAGCCTCTGTTGCAACAGCCACAAACTCTGTTGCTGATTTGCTGTTAAAAGCTAAAGTGGCAACATCAGCATCAGTATCATCAACAATCTTCACTGCAGTAATCACATCCAGCTTCCGACCGGTAACAACAAATTCATTACCATTCTCCAATTTCACAGTGATAATTTTAAAGGCAGTATTATCAGTATCTGTACTAAGGCCGGCATACTCATCATTGATCCCTAAACCCTTCTCCTCCTTACAGGCAGTAAGGCTCAACAGTACTAAAACTGATAGCAGAACCAGAGTATAGCGATAAATAGTTGCAAAATTATTCAAACCAGCTCCTGTAAACGTACTAATCGAGGCCTAATCAAACTTCCCGACACGTCGAGTTATTTAACTATTATGCCTCAACACTCTGATCGGAAAAAAACATATAAAGATTAACTGATATTATTGTTGTAATTATAGACAGTTAGCCTGTAATTACAGGTAACTCAGCCACAATGAGAAAATCTGGTAGAAAGTAGAATCTGCCACAAATAAGTGTCAGTTAATAACTATTAGTTATTTAAGGCAGAACCCCTCTTTGAAAAGGTCATGTAACCGGATTAAGCCCACAAATTTACCCTGCTTATCCACAACCGGTAAAATAGTGATCTGGCTCTCTCGCTGTTCCATTAAAATTAGGGCGTCATGGGCCAAAGAGTCTGGAGTTACAGTCACAGGAGAGCTATTCATTATCTCCTTTGCAGGGCTCGTCAATCCATGACTACTCCGAGCAAAGGTACGTCGAATGTCTCCCTCAACAATAATTCCGAGGAAGGCACCATCTGGGTCAGTAACCGCACACCCTCCCAAGTTTTTCTGAGTCATCAACAATATTACATCTTGCAGAGTAACCTCTAAAGCAGCAACTGGGCACTCTGTTATCGGCCACATCAGGTCTGACACTTTCATTCTGAGGGATTTTCCCAATATTCCCCCAGGATGATTAACTGCAAATCCCTCTCGTGACAAGCCGGTTATACTCTCGTAGAGAACTGCTAGAGCATCTCCCATCGCCATCGCAAGAGTAGAACTAGCGGTAGGGGCTTGATTATTGACACACGCTTCCTGGCCAACTGAGCAATCAAAGGTTACACCACACCTTTCACCAATCGGAGATTTTATCTGACCAAGTAATCCGATCGTCATCTGGGGCCCAACGGGTAGAAATGGCAGTAGCTTGATCAGCTCCTCGGTAGTTCCAGATTTACTCAATAATACCACTGCATCCATCGGGCGAATTCGCCCAATATCCCCATGCAGAGCATCTGTAGGGTGAAGAAAAAAGGAGGGTAACCCCAGGGAGGAGAAGGTGGAAGCTAATTTGCTGGCCACTAGGCCAGATTTCCCTACACCCAAAAAATAGAGGGTCCCTAGATCCTGATTGAGCCGGTTAAAGATCTCCACCATCCGCGAAATATCTTCCTGGCCGACTCGCACTTGGGCCGCCAGCAGAGCATCCGCCTCCAATGATAGGACATCTTTGACTATTTGATGGTAACTAGTCACAGATACCACTTAACACTTAGTATTTTTTTACTTAACATAATAAATATGATCATAATGATCTTTAAATACTATTTCCATCAATTTGCACCACTTTGGAGAAAAAACTCCTTATTGTTGCTTATGACAGTGCTTTTAACCAGCTCTTGTGCCTCCTATAAGCAGTTTAAACATATGTCTGAGGAATTTGAGATCCCCTATAAGATCTTTAAGTCATCGCAGGATCAAGCATGGCAAGCCGTACTACAGGTTATGCAGCACTATGAGCTAGAGTTAAAAAACTATGAAGCTGGGGTAATCAAGACTCGCTGGATAGACAACACACTCGAACTGAACTTTGCTGACTCTTTTGGCCGCAGTGATGCTGTAAAGGCAGCCAAGTTTAGGTTGATCATCAATGTAGTTAAGGGATTTAGCTCTAGGCGCGAAGTTAGCAAGGTAACTGTTTTCAAGCGACAACTAGTGCAACAGGACTTTCTTCACGGATGGAGAGAGATTCCAACTGATGGCATTACAGAGCAAACCATCCTCTACCGCATCAATCGTATTATCAAAATTGATAATCAGTTAAAGCGAATTGAGAAAAAAGAGAGTGATAAGTTAGAGGCTGATATTTAGGAGTCGTGGTTATTTTGCCGCAAGTAATCCCTGCCAAAATTTACGTCTATCTTCCCGCTTATCTCCCTGGGGTGGTATTTTGCCGGTAATTTTGGATAAAGAGTAGTTCAGTGGCTCGAAGATATCATTATAATTTTGATTAACTACCATCTTAAGCAGTGCTTTTTCTGCTATCTGGTAGTTAAGATCACCTAAGGTGCGAATTGCTTTACCAATAATCGGAGTCCGCTTTCTCGCCTTTTTACTCTTAGGTGTTTGATAATAGTTCTGACCATTAAAAAGCATCTTCCAAACGGCCCTACCCTGCTTACTAAGCCTCAACTTACGAACATTCTCTAAAGCTTGTAACCTCACTAACATAGAGCGATCTGCGAGAGCCTTAGCATATTGTACTCCGTACTGATCTGCCTTAATCGCCAACATGGTTTTTAAACTTGCCAATCTCATTACCCAGTTTGGATGATCTAAAAATTTAGCAATAAATGGGGAAGCACTTTTACCCATGATTCTTCCCAATAGAAAAGTTGCCACCCACCGATTCTTATCTGGATACTTACCATCCTTCATCACCAAGATGATTGTTGGTACTGCGGCACCTCCGAGTTGAAGAACCTCATTTTGTAATTGAGTCAATTCATGTTTATGTTGGTATAATTTTGAAAACTTACTCAACAGTTGCTCAGCAGAAAATTTTCTCTCGCTGGATATTGCTGTAACAGGAAAAATCTCAATAACAATTAGTAGTGCAATAACGAACAGTAGTTTTAATTGCTGTTTGCAGTTTGTACTATCCCAACATTTTTTCAAACTCACCAAGCAGCTCCTCTGCCGACTTATCGCCCTCTTCTGGTTTTCCATCATCACCATCTGCCTCGGCCGTAACATCTACCGGGTCTTCGCCACCAGCAACCTCTGCTTCGGGAATATCAGGTTCTGGTATATCACTACCAGCGCCTATCTCCTTCTCTAAGGCAACTACTTCCGGAGGCAGCTCACTACTACTAGCAGCTGGTTCTTCCGCTGCCTCCTCACTAGCAGGCTCCTCTGCCGCCTCTTCACTGGCTGCAGGCTCCTCTGCCACCTCTTCACTGGCTTCAGGCTCCTCTGCCACCTCTTCACTGGCCTCAGGCTCCTCTGCCGCCTCTTCACTGGCTTCAGGCTCCTCTTCCGCCTCTCCCTCGCTGGCCACTTGATCCAACTGCTCAGCTATAGCAGCATTTCTTTCGGTCTCATCATCCGTACTAGAATCATCACCTTCTTGGTCTACATCCTCTGAAGATGGCTGCTCATCCGTTGGATATTCACCCTTTAGCGCTGCCAAAGACTTCTTTAACTCCTCATTCTGGTGTTGCAGTCGCTTAAGATTTGCTAAATCCTCTTCAATTATCTCATACTCTATCAACTTATCTTTTAGCTCATCTCGCTCACTTGTAATCTCCACTAGCTGTTTCGCTGTTTCATCACCAGCACCAGCAGTCTCTGATTTTATACTCTCAATCTCTTTTTTAAGAGTTTCAATCTCTTTCTTGTGCTTGGCGTCATCCGCGCTCCCGCTCTCCTTGGAGACACTCTCCATCTGGCGCAATTGATCTTCCAGCTCCATAATTATCTGCTCTTTTTCACTAACCGTACTTTTTAGCTGAGCAATTTCTGCCCCAAGACGTTTAACTTCCTCAGGGTCTCCTTGCTGAACACTTCCACGTCCCAGATCCGCCACTGGCATAACTGAAGGTATTCCCTCACCAAGCTCCAGTCCACCACCACGAAAAAGTGATGATTTTAATGCATTAGAATTTTGAATAATTGAATCGAGATAATTCTTGAGCACACTAGCAGGAATCTGATGTGAGAGTTGCTGGAATTGTCGACGATTATATAGCCAGTAAACAACCATCAACACCAGCAATATGACTAACAATGAGATGATGATCGCAATGGACTCATCGGTAAATTTAGTCAACGTAAGATCAATAATCTCCGACACTATCCCCTCCATGGCAATAACGACTTCAAATGAATCTTCAGGTGCACAGCACTTTTACGGCACCAGATTTAGCTCTCTCCTCATCCGTAAAGAAAGATACTTTGTTAAAATTATAAGAGTTATACGGATTTACGTCAACTTTATGCCATCCATCAAGCATGAAAGATCTTTGCCCTACCTATACCCTAGTTGTTAGATCAGACAATCGCTGTAAGTATGAACCGGAATGACAGTGATTAACCCAACCTCGATGAATATGCTCAGTCAACTGATGCTGATAGTGCTCCCATCCGCCAATTTTTACCACCGGTACAATCCCCTGCACAGAATTAGTACAAAATACCTCCTGCGCCCCCCGAAGTATTGAGGGGGCAAGCTCATCCTCAATCACCTGAAGTCCTGCCGCCCTCATACTTAAAATCAACTGGCCACGAATAATGCCAGGAAATATATTACAAGTTATTGCCGGAGTGTAGATACGGCGGTTCATCACAAAAAAGATATTACTAGTTGTACACTCCGCAATATTTCCCCGCTGATTGAAGAGTAGTACATCATCTACACCTTGCTGGTGAGCACTCTTTTGTAACCTTATTGCTCCAGCATAATTACCTAACTTAAGATATAATGGATGGGATGACGGGTAGAGCGGAAAAGACTCATCACAAATTAAGGATCGTTTAGGATTCATCTGAAATATTGATTGCTGTTTACTACTAGTAATCAGATAGTCTAAATTGGGTACTTCCTTTAATACTAACGAATCATCCTCAGCGCTATCCGCAAAAATAGTAATCCGAAAGCGTAGATCACTCTCTAGGTTTTGCTGCTTTAACTTAATTAATTGAGAGATTATCTGCTTTTTCATCCTACGAGCGCCCGCTTCAGGTGAAAATAGATAGTCTGCCCCTAAAAATAGACGCTCTAAGTGTTGCTCAAGATATAGAAAAGAGTGATCAGCAGTAGTAAAAGATGTGAAAACGGTCTCACCATAAAGGAAGCCACGCCGATATTTAGAAAATGTTGTATCAAAATTCCGCGTGGACACTACTCCTTAAGTCTTCCACTTACAATTGAGATGGCAACTTTACTGATCACAGTATAAGAGAGTGCGCCAAATGCCCAGATCGCCAAACAGATAAAAAACTCGTGAATGGAGGGAGTATACTCCACCACATCCCCTAAAGGTGAGGGAATAAAGCCTGGAATAATCAATCCCATCCCCTTTTCAGTCCAAATGCCTAGGATAGACAGGAGACATCCCCCTAACAGCCATGAAGTTTTACTACGTAGCACAGGAGTAACAAAAATGATGGTTGAGATAATATTAAAAGCGATTGCAGTCCAAATATATGGCACTAATGTAGAGTGACCGTGTAATCCTAAAAAGAGGTACTGCGCTGAAGCAACGTGAGAACTGTTGGTATAAAATTCTTTAAATACCTCACTTCCAAGTAAAAAGAGATTGATTGGCATGGTAACCGAAGCGATGGTAATTAATAATTTTGAGACACTCTCTTTAACTCTAAAGTAGGGATGAAAACGGTTGATCAGATAGAAGATAATAATTAGTAACGCTGGGCCAGCGGCAAATGCACTAATTAAAAATCGTGGTGCCATCAATGAGGTGTTCCAAAATGGACGACCTCCCAACCCGCTATACAAAAATGCAGTCACCGTATGAATGGAGACTGCCCAAAAAATTGAGATAATAACAAATGGCATGTAGTAGCGTCTGGTCGGCTGCTCACCACGATAGAGTTTGTATAATAGGTAACCTGGGATATGCATATTTAGTAACAAGTAACCATTTAAAACAATCACATCCCACGCCAAAATTGATTGTGGAAAATTTAAGCGGCCGATAAAAGGAATTATGTGCCAAAAACGATCCGGACGGCCGAGATCAACTGCAATGAAGAGTAGACACATCAGCATGGCACAAAAAGCTAAAATCTCACCCAGCAATACAATCTCTTTTACATCGTCACGATGATAGATATAGGCGGGTACTACTAGTAAAACGGCTGCCGCTGCGACTCCCACCAGGAATGTGAAGTTAGCAATATACGCTCCCCAACTAACCTGATCCACCATATTGGTCACGACCAGACCTTGGCTTAACTGCAAGTAGTAGCTATAAATTCCAGGCAGCAGCAGGGCGGTTAAAACCCCTACCCAAAGATAGTAGGTTTTACTACCGGAAAAAGACTCTTTAAACATGTTCAACCAAAATCGTATATATCTTGCCATCTCTTGTTACCCTCGCAAACGATTAATCAAAGTAGTAGAAGAATTGAGGTACTGTATTTATCTCCTCTTTAAGCACAAAAACACTCTTCTGCTTTAAAATCTGACTAACCTCACTCTCCGGATCATAAATATTGCCAAATTTTCTGGCCCCAGTAGGACAAGCTTCCAAACAGGCGGGATAACTCCCCTCTCTGGTTCGCTGTAGACAGAAAGTACATTTTTCCATTACCCCCTTACTTCTTACACGATTACTCAGATAGGATTGAGATGTGTTGATCGTACTAGCATCTAACTTGGGTTTTTTAAAATTAAAGTGTCGAGCTTCATAGGGGCATGCGGCCATGCAGTAGCGACAACCGATACACCAATCGTAGTCAACTACCACGATGCCATCTTTCTCCTTCCAGGTCGCTTCAATCGGGCATACTTTTGTACAAGGGGAGTTTTCACAGTGATTACATTGAACGGGAAGGTAGTAGTTCCCCTCTTTCGGAACCGACTCTCCTTTGTAATAGCGATTACCCTTCTCAACATTCATTGTTCCCCGTGGCATCTCTAAAACTGTAATATATGCCATATCTGCAGGAAGGTTATTCTCTTGCTGACAGGCGGTAACACACTTACGACTACCATTACACTTAGAAAGATTTAAGGCGTAGACAAACTTCACCCCAGAGATAGGAGCAGGATCTGAGATAGAGACTTCAATCTCATACTCCTTTTTCAGCTCTCGTTGTATCCGAGCAAAAACTTTTTTCTTATCCTCTGGAGTCATCTCGCGGTAGTGTTTTTGAAAAAAACTTTCAAATGAGAATGCACTAGCAGTTCCCATTGGAGCGACGGCAGCAGCTCCGGCAGCAACCGCCCCCTTTAAAAAAGATCGGCGTTTGACCTTCTGATTCAACAGCTGGCCACTCTTTTCACTCAAACGGTGCTCTAGGGATCTATTGGTGCTCTGCTCTTTTGTCCTATTTTCGCTCATAATTATCATTCTCGTTTATTAGGTAATTGCTGATTAGTTTAGTGGTGTTTACCTGGCCTGACGGGAGGTGGGTCTGCGACAAACTGCTTAAATTTTGGATCATGAGCATTGTGACAGTCACTACAAAGCAGCCGGATCTTATCGTCCTTCCAACTACCTACCTGCTTGCCATGAATTCCACGCCTCCAGTCACTTCCTTTCTCACCATGGCACTGAATACAGACCAAATGGCTCTGATCAAAGGAGATGGTTGTACCATTCAGCAACTTTAACTGATCACTATTACTATCGCTATGACAGACCGTGCACTGATTAATTCTCTTCATATGTTTCAGAGCAAGTTCTTCATGATTACCTTCAATTGGAGTCTCAATCGCCCCGTCGCTTAAAGTATCATGGCACTCGCTACAGGGAAAATTTTCCAGTCCCATCTCCCGCTTCTGTAAAACCACCTTGCCATAGAGAGCAACAGGTAGAACAGAGAGTAAGAACCAACACTGCAAACTTATCAACCATTTACCACTTATCATTCACTACCTCTGTAAAAAAGGGAGCTTCCTTGAGAATTCAGAGGAAGCTCCCTTGGAAATCTAACTATACAATCTAATCTTAAAAAAACTACTTACTATAACGCTTCTTGAACTCAGCGGCTCTCTTCTTTCTTTTTGCTTTCTCAGCAGGAGAAATCTTTCCAAGATACCACTTGTGATCTGATGTGTTTAGCACTTCATTTAGCTTAGCTTTTAGCTTCTTAGCAGCTGCTTGCTTTTTAGCATTTTTGGAGTGCATTCCCTTCTCAATCAACTCTTTAAGCTCAGGAACCATCTCAGTATAGAAGTTCTTGGCCAGATCATAAGTACCATGCCAGTGAGTATAATCAGGTCCCATCATAGAGGCTGCGTGACGAGCACGGCGTCCCTCGTGGTGCCATAGTTCAAACCAGACAAAGTCAAGTTTGTTAGAAAATTTCACTGGGTTTAATAGAGGCTTAGCCGCTGCATAGAGCGCCTTACCAGGAGCTGCATACTTTGTGTTGTAAAGATCAATTAGACCATCATACTGGATATAAAAAGCGTTAACATAGCTCTTATTGTGACAACTATGACAAACATTTTTCATATTCTTACGACGAGTCTTCCAAGAGACTTTCGCTCCAGGTAGTCCAAGTTTCTTATCAGAAAGCTCAGGACGAACAGACATAATCGGACGGTTGTTCCAAGAAATTCTCATCCCAATATCGTGAGTAACAGGTAGGCTTCTGGTGGCTGACATGTGACAGGTGGCACAAGTCGGAGCAGCATCATAGTCCTTACCAACAATCCAGCTAGGATTATCAAGATTCATCTTATCTTTATTAGCGTGATAAGCGATACCGTGCTTAGACTCTTCGTAAATTTCAATCTGTGGATGGTCTGGTCCCATGTGACACTTACCACAGTTTTCAGGCTGACGAGCTTGAGCAACTGAGAAGCGGTGACGGCTGTGACAAGCAGAACATGATCCCCGAGATCCATCTGGATTCAAACGGCCAATACCAGTGTTCGGCCATGTGGCTGGATCCAATTTACCTTTGCCACCCTTAAGAACTATTACTTCTGATCCGTGACACTGCCAACATCCACTAACGGCTGCTGCAGATACACCTTCAGGGTGTCCTTCTGTTATTAGGCCTTGGTTGCCTTCAACAACTTCAGCTAAGATATTATCAAGTGATCCAAGAATCTTTCCACCAGCAGCGTGATGACTTTCGGAAAACTCTTTTACCTCTCTAGCGTGACACTTAGAGCAGTCCTTGGGGGAGACGATGATTGAGATACGCTGCTTATGGTGCATAAAAGCGTCTTTGTCGCCCGACTTGGCTTGGTGGCACTCAAGACACCCAACATTTGCGCGATTGTGAGAAGAGGCTCGCCACATTTTAACAATCGATGGCGTTACTTTCTGCTTTTCATGACAAGCAATACACTTTTTACTCGCCTTACTTAAGACGTCTGGCGTGGTCTTTGCTTGCGCTGAAACGCTGGCCAAAAGCCCAACGAGAAGCAAACAACTGAATAGAACTTTAACTCTGCTCATACTAATTCTCCTCACCATCATGGTAGATCAATTGTTAAAAAAAAATAAAATAAACATATATATACTAAGGGGCTTTATAATACAGAAAACTAACAATTTGAGAAGAGAGGTACCGCTTAAAAAAAAACTGATAAATATTAGGGTTCAACGGTGACGTTGATCAGTATGC
This sequence comes from Bdellovibrionales bacterium, assembly GCA_018646675.1. Taxonomy (GTDB): domain Bacteria; phylum Bdellovibrionota; class Bacteriovoracia; order Bacteriovoracales; family Bacteriovoracaceae; genus JABGUH01. The sequence goes on from JABGUH010000034.1 coordinate 12,416, forward strand.
CATATGTGGCGCTACGCAGTATGCGCGCGGCGTTTACTGCTCAACAACTACTGACACTTGCGATAGGATCTTTTTGATGGTCTTCTCCTCTCGAATAGCAAAAAGCATATTGCTCTTAATTTTGTCATCTGACAGGTAGTATTTTCGTAGCTGCTCAGTCTCAATTCCTGTTTTTTCGGAGGTCTCAGCAATCTTCTCTTCTAAATCTTCATCCCCGGCCTCAATCTCAAACTTACGAGAGAGATGATCCAAGATAAGCCCAGAACGAACCTGGAACTCTGCTTTAGTTCGTAGATCCTCAGACCACTTCTCAAAGTAATCTTTGCTCTGCTCTTCGTTGAAGCCCTGCTGGCCCAAAGTCTTCTCTAAATCCTGCTTTAGAAAGTCCTCCTGTTGAAAGACCATGGCATTAGGAACATCAAACTGATTATCTGCCACTAGCTTTTCAACCAACTCCTGGCGAACCTTATCTTCACTGGCCCGCTGCTTCTCAAGAACTCCATTATTACGAGTCTTGGTTTCAAAGTCCTCAATCGAATCAAATCCAAATTCCTTGGCCAACTCTTCAGTTAACTCCGGAGTCTTTTGAACTTTAATCTCTAGTAGATCAACCTCAAAGAGAACATCCATCCCTTTCAGGTCTGCTGCTTGATAGTCCTCCGGGAAAACAACTTTTACTTCACGGTTCTCGCCCTTCTTCATACCGAGCATACCCTCTTCAAATCCAGGAATAAACTGTCCCGAGCCAATCTCTAAGAGGAACTCCTTACCATGCATATTTTCAGGACGCTCACCATCAGGTTTGACCCCCTGAAAATTCATTACTGCGTAGTGGCCTTTATCTAAGCTCACACTATCATCATCAACTACAATCATCTCTGCCTTGGCCCGTAACTGATCGGCCCTAACCTGCTCTAACTCCTCATCACTAAATTCTGCCTTCTCCTGTTTGAACTCATATCCGGTATAATCCGTTAACTCTAGATCTGGAAATAGCTCAAGGGTAACAGAGAAAGTCATCTTCTCTTGTGACTTATAATCTATATCTCCAAATATTGGCTCACCGACAACCTTAAGGTCGCTCTCATTAATAGCAGTATAGAGTTGAGTAGAGACAAAGGTATTCAATGCCTCACTCTCTACTTCACGCCCATAGAGCTGCTGAACCATCTCCATCGGAGCCTTTCCTTTGCGAAAGCCCTTGATGCTAATACTCTGCCTCTTTTTGTTCAGCTTCTGTTGTATCTCGGAAGTGAGATCCATCGACTCAAAGGTGAAAATAAGTTTTTTTGTACAGGAGTTAATCTCTTCGACAGAATAGGACATGTTACTACCTCAATGTTTGAATAAAGCTTTTAAAACTGGGGTTTCTATAGCAATGAGCGGTGGTTAAGTCAAATTAGTAGACCTGTACTATTGAGTCTCAACCACCAATAGATTTTAAGTAGAGCCCTTGGGGCGGCGCAACAACGCCAATTTTTCCCTCAGTTTGTAATGAAATGGCATGGGCCAACTCCTCTAAGGAAACCCTCCCACGTCCAACCTCCCAAATTGCCCCAATCAGTAGGCGTACCATCTGCTTCAAAAAACCATTGCCGGCAACTTTGAATAGATAGTGCTCTGGGATCACTACCCCACCAACATCCAAAGAAGAAACATTTGTAATTTCAGATAAATATATTGTCCTTTCAGTTGTTGGTGTTTCCGATCCAGTACAGTAGAAGTTGGCAAAATCATGCTGGCCAATAAACAGCGCCGCTGCTGCCTGCATCTTGCTCAAGTCCAGGGCATGGGGATAGTGGGCGATAAGATCCACCCAAAAAGGGGATAGCTGTGACTGAGAGCTAAATAGGTAGTGATACTCCTTTTTACCGGCATCTCTAATCGGGTGGAAAGATGGTGAGCAACACTCAATTTTTAAAAAGGAAATAGTGGCAGGCAGCAGGGAGTTTAGCCCACGCATTAGGGCATCAGGGTCGATATCAAGGGGGATCTCCATACGAACCCACTGCATGCGTGCGTGTACGCCAGCATCGGTACGGCTGGCCCCGACAGTCTTAATGCTTTCACTTTTGCAAATTCTGCCAAGGGCTTGGTTAATCTGTCCTTGAACGGTCTCTGCCGCGCGAGATTGGATCTGCCAACCTAGAAAGCCGGTACCTCGGTACTCTAATACTCCCTTATAAAAATTCAAAGCTGAAACCAGCGCCCCAAGATACTCCTGAGATGGAAATTTCATCTTGAAAATTTGCGTAGCTACGGAGCTTAACAATTAGATCGAGGTGAAAGCGAGTGATACTATATTTTGAAAAGAAATTAAAACCTTGTTCGGGGTAGATTGCCGCCAAATCGGTCTTTAATTTAAGAGTAGCAAAGTATCCCCATCCCATCTGCCGTCGGTGCTTATACTTCTCTCCATTCTCCATATCATTTCTAGACTGAAAAAGAGCGACTGCGGATGGCCCAGCAGAAGTTCCCAGCTTAAACCAGCTCCCAACTGGGACCTCCATCATCAAAAATGGTTCCACAGGAACTGTCCACAAGGAAAACTGTGTCTCACTGAGAGTGCCACTACTAAACATCCCTCGACCTTGTGAAAAACTAGCGGAAAGATTCACCCCCCACGCAAAGTCAGCCCAGCCGCGATGAAAGAACCTACCGTTGGAGATCTCCAAATATCCGGCCCGTGTTGAATCTGTACTTTGCTCAAATATTTTTTGAAATGTGGAGTTCGGACTGACAACAGAGTAGGCATCCGCAACATAACTGAAAGCAAAAATAGAGTCCGCCTTGCCATGAACCCTGCGACTTAATTCACTATAATTATACTTGGATAAAACTAACCGGGCGTCATCTTTACTAACTGCTTTTTTTGATTTGGGCTCTGATAAAAAAGTTGGGAAGCTCCAAATCTCCTGCAACTCCTCATCGCTGGCCAACCCAACTTCATCTTGAGCAAAAGCTTGAGGCAGAAGTCCCACCACAAGTAATAACAGTGCGATTCTAATTATCATCATCCTTCCATAAAAAGATATCTTGAAAATCACCTTTATGCAGTAAAAAGTAGACTACTGAACTAATGACATAACCATTAACAATCAAACCAAGCATCAACTCCTCATACAGCACTAATAGAACAAATAACGCCAGTATTATGGCCAAACAGGTCTTCATATGTTTCCGCACAAAATCTGAATCTTTAAAGGAGGGAAAAGGGATGTTACTAATCATGAGGAGCGAGAACACCAGCACATAGGGAATCGTTACAAAAGGGTGGCCAAGCAGTGAGCCAAATTCCAAAAACCCAAGGACCAATCCCACTAAAGCTAAAGCTGCTCCGGGAATGGGCATACCCTGAAAGTAATTGCTAGAGACCTTCTCAATATTGGCATTAAAACGTGCCAATCTAAGTGCTCCACAGAGTAGGAAAACAAAAGAGAGTACTAAGCCACTACGTCCCCAATCCAGAAAAAAACATTGGTAAACCAATATCGAAGGTGCAACACCAAAGGAGACAACATCGCTAATAGAATCAAACTGCTCCCCAAACTGAGACTGGGTACCAGTCAAGCGAGCAACCCTGCCATCGACAGAATCAAATACTGCACCTAAAAGTAGTAAAATCGAAGCTAGATAGAAGTTATGCTGAATAGACTGAGTGATACTGGCAAACCCACACCCCATATTAAGAGCGGTAAAGATGTTAGGTAAAAAATAGGCAAATCTTTTTGAGTCACTAATCATATAATTACTCTTTCTCTCGATTATTGCTGGCAGGAGGAACTGCAATTGCAGTCTCATCGCCAAATATTTTTTCTCCCTCACTTACCAATATTCTATAGCTATTTGGTAGATATAGCAAAACTGTCCCACGAAAGGGAAAAAAACCAAAATTTGCTCCTCGCTCCCCTCGATCACCAATTTCTAGCCAATTCTTTGCGAAATATCCAAACCGAGATCGAAGTAAGTGCAGCCCCACCTTGGTCCCTTGTGGGCAGCGAAAGATCAGTACCTCACCAACTTCCGGTGTGGCGGTCTGACGTTCAACAATATGCCGATTAGAGACTTCTGACGTAAGGGGAACAAACAGGTTGGCCGCATCAAACCAGCCCTTTTGAATCGATACTCTAACTAGGTTATTACCAAAAAGGGGGTGGGATTCAATCGCTGCAACCTCTCTAACCATTCCGGTTATCGGAGAGAGGGCCGCCTCACTTACTCCGCCAATTTTATGACTCAGTCCTTGATGTCCTTTTCTAAATAGCAGATTGAACAACAGATAGATCGCTAAAACCATCGACGAAAAATAGTGAATTCCACCATAGTACCCTAGTCCTATCACTATTATCATGTAGAGGTGAATGGAGGGGGGAAGATAGCTTTTTATCTCTCACCTCCTAGCACCGGTGGTGGCAGCTTGAACTCCTGCTCTAATGGTCGATAGTAGTGCAATGGACACTCCCGCTCTAATTTTTCAACCTGAGTAAATAATTTCTGACTCTGTTGATGAATTATATCCTGGGTTAATTGAGGTTCAACTGCACAATTTGATAAAAGATCTATTAATCGAGGGTCACCACTATTTATATATATAGGACAATCAGAATTTTCAATCAACCATCCTTGTAGCTGCTCCGGCGTTACCAGAGAGGATGAGGCATTACTTCCAACCCATTGATAAAGAAAGTACTCCTGTTTGTAAGCAAAGCCCAACCATGCTCCTCTCTCAACTCCTAGAGCGATCAGAGGTACCTCAAAATGGTAAAAAGAGTGAACTGAAATATTTTGCCAACGGGCAATTGCGGCAATTCCCTCTCCTACCCGCATTCCGGTATAGGAGCCTGGACCGGCCAGGTAAAAAACTCCTTTTACCTCTCTGATCGTTATTCCTTGATTATCTAACATCCGGTTAATTAGTGGATGGATTTTGTTAGCACAGCGCCCTTGACGAATATTTTCATGGTCTAACCACTGAAAATCATCCGTCAATATTCCAACCGTTAAGCCATCAGTAGTGTCGAGAAAAAGAGAGATCATATAGCAGATCCCCCTCAGAAGAGACTGGAGACATCATTGAACAGGGCAGCCAACATCAGGATCAAAAGTAGAGATAGACCAAACTGCTGAGCAATCTCCAACTTACGACGCGACAGTGGTCCTCGATTAATAATCTCAAGAATAATAAACATGATGTGTCCCCCATCCAATACGGGAATGGGAAATAGATTGATCAAACCTAGGTTAATCGAAATAATTGCCATAATCTGAAAAAAATAGGAGAGGCTGGTTTTAAAAGAGTCCGCTGCGACCTTGCCGATTGCAATTGGTCCACCAACATTTTTGAATGATATCTCTGCCGTAAACAATTTGCGATAACCATCTATCGTTTTGACCACGGTGCTCCAGGTACGCTCTGCTCCGCCCCAAATTGACCCCAAAAGACCTCGTGAAGGAAGATTTAGTAATTTCAAGTTAACATACTCAACACTACTATAGACTCCAATCAGCTTAACTTTCTTTCCATTAACTAGCTGCTCTTCTGGAGTCAAACGAAGAATTACCTCTTCTCCCTTGCGCCAAACAGTAAGAGCGATATCCTTTTGCTTCATTGTCTGAAGACGATTGCGCAGCTGAGAGAAACTAAATATCTTGTACTCTCCAAGCGCCAAAATTACATCTCGATTCTCGATCCCCGCCTGATCTGCGGGTGAGCCAGAATTCACCTTTTTCACCATTAAATCAATCGAGCGGTATCCACGATCATTTAATTGAGAGAAAAACTGCTGACGACTCTTAAAGTTGAGGCGAATGGGAATAAATTTAGCATCCTTAGCAGTGTTAGAAGAGTGAATATCAGGCATTAAGTAGAGATCTAGACTACCAAATTTCTCTGCTAACTGATCGAGAGATAGCTTGGTAATTGCCCCATCCTTTACAAGAGAGATCCCAAAACTCTTCCCATGTGCATCAACAACAATTGGTTTTCTAAGCAAGGGAGTGTACTTTAAAAAAGAGTTGATAAACTCCTCACCTGAAGAGCGGTGAGCAAAGCTCACAATGCCCTCTCCGGTGCGATCAACCATAATCTCTTTGACCTCATCACTGGCAATATCTGACGGATTGAAGATTTTACGACCATTGATCTCTTTTAGAACATCTCCTGTTCTAAATCCGGATTGATAGAGATCACTATTGACAGGAATAACTCCCAAACGAATCTCTGGAACCTTTTCTCCTCCTAACATCAACACGACAAAAATCAAGTATGCCATCAAGAAGTTGGCCAAGGGGCCACCAAACACTATCCAGAAGCGGGCAAGCTTGCTTTTATGAGTAAAACTCATATGGCGATCTTCAGGAGCAATCTGCTCTTTACCGGTAGGATCATCACCAAACATCTTAACATAGCCCCCAAGGGGGATGAGTGATACTGTGTATTCACATGCTCCGCGAGTCCACTTTAGCAACTTTGGCCCGAACCCAATAGAGAAGACCTCCACCCGAACGCCACACAATCGGGCAAAAAGAAAGTGTCCCAACTCGTGAAAGAAGATCAAAGGACATAAGAAGAGGATAAAAATAAGAATTTTTTCTAGTAATTCCATAGCTAATTATAGATAAAGTCCAAGGTGATAGCAAAGAATGGGGCCAGAAAAATCAGACTATCCACCCGATCATAGACTCCCCCATGCCCTGGAATAAGGGATGAACTGTCCTTGATTCCAAACTGCCGTTTTAGTTTTGACTGAATAAGATCTCCCATCTGGGCCAAGAGTCCTAGCAACATAAAAAAGAGGAAGTGAGTTACCCCCATTTTCCCTAGCAGGAGATGAGAGACAATACCCCCCAAAATGGCTGCTGTCAGCATCCCACCAATAACACCTTCAATCGTCTTGTTAGGACTAATCGCCGGCCAAAGTTTATGACGTCCGAAGTTACGGCCAAAAAACCAGGCTCCACTGTCCATACCAAAATTAACCACTAAAAGCAGTGTTAGGATTTTTATCCAACTTGCTTGGTCGATAATCCCACCTAAAGAACAGAGGGGTAGCAGAATAAATATCCCGGTAGGTATAGGAAATCGCTGTGCGAATGATGTCAGCCGAGTTGACTCTAGACGTATGGTAAAGAGGTAGATAATTAGCAGAAAATTTAATGCAACTGCCCCATTAGTCATCATCCGTACCAAATCATCAGATCGCTCAATAAAAAACAGATGGGTAAATGGAAGAATCAATCCTAAGTGAGCAAACAAGTAGTTCCACTCCAGTCGCTCTCTTTTTAAGAAGTTGGTGTATATCTCATCCACCATAATGACCCCTGCCAACAGCAACAGTCCAAGCATATATTGGTGTCCCAACCAGAAGATCAGAGCTAGAACAATAACCATCACTAATGCGGAGATAACTCGTTGTTGTGAATTACTCATTTTCTACCTGTCTGCCCTCTTCACATTTTTGCTGTGCAAAGTAGGAACGATTCTCCTGGGCCATCTGATGGGTAACGTCTAACCCTAGGCTAACTTCAGTTGCCCCAAAGCGGCGCTCCCGTTGCTTTGCTTGATCAATAATTGAGCGTAGCTCCCGACTGTCAAACTCCGGCCACGGAGTATCAGTAAAAAACAACTCCGCATAGGCGATCTGCCATAACAGAAAATTTGAGATCCGATGATCTCCTCCAGTTCGGATCAAAAGATCCACATCGCCACTTTCGGGACGAAATAGATGCTGCTCGATCTCCTGGGAGGTAACCGCACTGGTTGGGTTATTCGCAATTGCCTGCCGGCAAGCCGCAGAAATCTCCTCACGCCCACCATAACCGAATGCCAAGGATAGTTTCATCCCACTATTATCAGCAGTATCGCTCTCTAAAGTAGAAATTTGTTTTTGAATATTCGCTGGTAGCAAAGTGCTATCACCAATAACCTTAAAACAGATATTATTCTTTATAATCCGGGCCCTCTCCCTAACTAAAAATTTTCCAAATAGTTTGAACAGTGTTGAGATTTCCTGACGTGGTCTGCTCCAATTTTCCACCGAAAAGGTATAAAGGGTTAGAGCATTCAGTCCCAGACGAGCTGACTCCTCGACAACTTCACTTACCCTGGCCGCACCACGAATGTGGCCCCAAACTCGCTGGTGCGAACGTCGCTGTGCCCAGCGACCATTACCATCCATAATAATTGCTAAGTGTTTTATCTGGGAGGAGGCTGACTCCATCGTTGCGGAACTATTAGTCATCAACTATACAGTTAAGAGTTCCTGCTCTTTCTCGTTGATGATCACATCCACTTCACTGATAAAACGGTCCGTAATGGTTTGAACCTCAGCTTGAAATCTCTTGGAGTCATCTTCTGAGATGTTCTTACCCTTCTCCTCCTGCTTGACCAGATCATTCTCATCGCGACGAATATTACGGATAGCAATTTTGCCATCCTCGCCTATTTTCTTGGTCTCCTTAACCCGCTCTTTACGGCGATCCTCAGTTAGGGCCGGAAAAGGAATTCTGATCAAATTACCATCATTGGATGGGGTGATACCTAGATTCGCACCTAAAATTGCTCGCTCAATTGCAGTGATCATACTTTTATCATATGGCTGAATCTGCATCAACCTCGCCTCAGGTGTACTAATTTGTCCCACTTGGCTGACCGGGGTTGCAACACCATAGTAGTCCACGATAACACCATCTAATACGCTGGCAGTTGCCCGACCGGTACGAACTCGGCTCAGTTGCTTTTTAAGGCTTGCGATTGCCTTGCCCATCTCCTCTTCCAAGTCACTCTTAATTTGCTCTAGCATTTCACACTCCTAATTTATAACAACTACTCAATTAGAGTTCCCACTTTCTGACCAGCTATCACTTTAGCAATATTTCCAGTCTGGAAAAGATTAAAAACCCGGATTTTGATCTGGTTGTCCATACAAAGAGAGATCGCGGTTGTATCCATCACCTTTAATCCCTGCTTAATAACATCAATATATTTTAAAGATTCATACTTTTTGGCATTAGAATTATTAACTGGATCTTGATCGTAAACACCATCAACCTTTGTCGCTTTCAACAGAAGGTCTGCCCCAATTTCATTCGCTCTTAAAGCTGCAGCGGTGTCGGTAGTAAAGTATGGGTTGCCGGTTCCAGCTGCAAAAATTACAACTCTCCCTTTCTCTAGATGACGAATTGCGCGACGGCGAATATATATCTCTGAAATTCTTTGAATCTCAATTGCAGACATAACCCTCGTAAAGACACCTGCTTGCTCCAAAGCCCCTTGTAGGGCCAAGGAGTTAATCACTGTTGCTAACATACCCATGTGATCTGAAGTTGTACGGTCTATCCCAGAATCCATACCTGCAACACCACGATGGATATTACCGCCACCAATAACTATCGCTATCTCGGTCTTATATTGCTGCTGAATATTTTTTATTTCTAAAGCAAGAGGGGCAAGAATATCCTGAGAGATGCCAAATTTTTGCTCCCCGGCTAAAGCTTCACCAGACAACTTCAAAAGTATCCGCTTATAGGTCACTCTTTCACCTCCTTAAGAAAGTACCATGCACCTAAAGGCTAGGCTACTTACCTGACATCTTGGCCACCTCTTCGGCCAAGTTATCCTGTCTCTTCTCTATTCCCTCTCCAAGGTTGTACTTAACAAAGCGGCGAATTGCCACCTTCTCACCAACCTTAAGAGTGATATCGTTGACCAGATCATTGATTGTCTTATCTGTATCTTTAATAAATTTCTGGTGATAAAGACAGACCTCTTCCGCTAATTTCCCCAGCTTTCCCTCAACAATTTTGGGAATCATCTTCTCTGGCTTCCCCTGCTCCTTTAATTGAGCAGTGTAGATCTCCACCTCACGATTTAGATAATTTTGATCCATATTCTCTTCTTTTAGAAATTTTGGATCGGCTGCAGCAACATGCATGGCCACATCCTTAACAAACTGCTTGAAATCAGCATTTTTAGCGACAAAGTCGGTCTCACAATTAACCTCAACCATCACTCCAATTTTTCCACCATGGATATATGAGCCAATTGTCCCTTCGGCTGCAATTCGACTCTGCTTTTTTTGAGCTGCCGCTAAGCCCTTTGTCCGCAAGAAATCAACCGCTTTTTCAAAATCACCACCACTCTCGGTTAGCGCTTTTTTACAGTCCATCATTCCTGCACCAGTTTGCTCTCTTAACTCTTTTACCTCTTTCGCACTGATTCCCATAGCACCACATCCTTAAAATATTTATTGAATTTTACTGTTATATTATAATTTGCAAGCTTACTCAGTCGCCTTATCTGGCTGCTCCTGATCCTTCTTTTGCTCATACTGCTTGATCATTTCACGCTCTAAGGAGTTCTTACGATCTTCTGAGCTACCAGTACCTGCTTTGACACTTGTCTTAGACCCTTCGGCTATCGCCTCAGAAAAGTAATCTGTAAAAATAGAGATCGACTTTATCGCATCATCATTACCAGGAACAACATAGTCGATACCGGTAGGATCACAGTTGGTATCAGTAATGGCAATCACAGGTATCTTCAGTTTGTTGGCCTCTAAAACAGCAATTCGCTCATTGTTTGGATCAACAACAAAAACGGCTCCTGGCAATTTACGCATATCTTTAATACCGCCTAGGTTACGCTCCAACTTGTTCACCTCTTTCTCTACTTTAGACTGCTCTTTCTTTGTCAAGATGGTGAAGTCACCAGTATTTTTCATCTTCTCTACTTTACGCAGCTTATCTACTGAAAGTGTAATTGTTTGATAGTTTGTTAGCATACCACCGAGCCAGCGATGGGTAACATGGAATGATCCACAATCAACTGCTGCCTTCCGAACGCTATCTGATGCTTGGCGCTTTGTTCCAACAAAGAGCACTGGCTTCCCTTGTGACGTAATTTTGACTAGAAAATCAGCCGCCTTTTTGGCCATCTCAATGGTCTTCCCCAGATCAATAATATAGATGCCATTGCGCTCCCCAAATACATAGGGCTTCATTCTGGGATTCCAACGATGTACCTGATGTCCAAAGTGAGCACCAGCCTTTAATAGTTCTTTAAGCTCTAATTCTCGTACCATAACAACTTCTCCTAAGCGGTTAGTCTAATCCCCACTACCGTACCCAAAAAAATTCCAATACGGACCGCTAAATAGTGGTGACTGGTTTATACAGATGGCTTAAATAACACAAGATTACATCAGGCGGCAAGAGCAAATAGTGAAATGGTGCAGTGGTATTGGGACTAAATTAATACCCTTCTAGGTTTAGAACCCTCGGCTGGCCCGACGACCCCCTGATGTTCCATCAACTCTACCAAGTTAGCGGCACGATTATAGCCCACCTTCATCCTGCGCTGCAACATTGAGGCGCTGGCAGTACGAAACTCAACCACCATTTCTACTGCCTGGTCATAGAGTGGGTCTTTGCCACTATTATTACCACCGGTAACAGCAGATGAGATATGGCTACCAAAGGCATAAGGGTCTGTCCCCTCTTCCCCTCCACCGCTCTCCAGAAACTCAATGGCGCGATCATTAAAACTACCATCTAATATTGAGAGTTTTTCGGCCAACTCCCCGATCTCCTCTTCATCAACATAGGCTGAGTGGAGACGAATAGTATCAACACCATACTTATAAAGCATATCTCCCTTTCCTAGTAACTTCTCGGCCCCCATCGTCCCTAGAATTGTTCGGGAATCCACAGCAGTGGTAACGCGAAAAGAGATTCGGGTTGGAAAGTTGGACTTTATCAGACCGGTAATCACATCTACCGACGGACGTTGGGTTGCTACTACCAAGTGGATTCCAGCTGCCCGTGCCTTGCCGGCCAATCTACAGACACTATTTTCAATCTCTCTTCCGGCTTTTGTCAGGATTAAATCCGCAAACTCATCAATCACAACCACCAACTCTGGTAGATGGTATCCACTGCTATCGACATCCTCATAATGCGGGTGAATTGCTGCAATTTGCTCGGGAGTTCCCTCCCCTCGCTCTAGTTTTTGATTAAAGCCCTCGAGATTACGAACACCCAACTCTTTTAGAATGGAGTAACGTCGCTCCATCTCTTGGCATACCCACAACAAGGCAACGGATGCGCTCTTGGCATCAGTGATCACCGGCAGTGCCAAATGAGGAAGCTTATTATAAAGCACAAGTTCGAGCTGCTTGGGGTCAATCAAGATGAGTTGTAGTTGACGAGGAGAGCGCTTGATTAGCAGAGAGACCAACATGGTGTTGATAAAGACAGATTTTCCAGAACCAGTGGAGCCGGCGACTAACATATGAGGCATACTGGTTAAATCAACCACTACCGGCTCACCAAATGCATTTTTACCTAGAGCAACCGGCAGACGTTTCTGAGAACTACCGTACTGCTCAGATGATAGTACCTCGTCCAAATAGATTACCTCTCGTGGATTACGAGGGACCTCAATTCCTAAAGTTGTACGTCCGTGCATGGGATATACCATCCGAATCGGAGCACCATAGAGGGCCAAACTTAGATCCTCAGTAATCGCATTGACTTTAGATACCTTAACACCGGCCCCCAATTCTAATTCAAAGGTATCTACTACAGGCCCTTTAAGAATATTGATAATCTGAGCATCAATTCGAAATTGCTCAAGCTTGACTTCAATCCGCTCCATAATATTGGCAAAGTACCCACTCTCCGGCTGATGAACCTTACGCTCTCTCTTACTGGCAACTGAGGCGGTGACCACTTGTTGGTAGCGAACTTCTTGCTTCTGTAACTCCTTGGCCGTCAGAGGGGAGTGCAATTTATGAATAACTTTTTGTTCTGCTGGTATCTTCCCTCTTGAGTTACTTACGGTAGGAGACACCTTGATATCCTCTTGATCCTCGACAACTATTTCATCGTCGGCAATATTCGGCTCGAGATGTACTGCTTCGACTGATGCTTCAACAATTAAAGGACGATCTGGTTTAACCAAGGGAGTTTTATTTTTAAATCCCCCTATTCCGCTTAAGCGTTGTGAGATTTTTAACTTTGTTCTGCAATATGAGTTACCCCACTGCTCCCTGAATAGACGGCAACGTCGTTGGAACAAAGAGAGAAACTCCAAGGTAGCGATGGAGTATAGAGCGCGCCCCCCTGTGATCAGGGATTTTTTTACCACCAATCCAAGAGAAGAGCGAAAGGTAATACTCAAAAACAGGCTGGCCGCAACCACTGCCGCCAGGGCCAAACCTAAATCATAAGAGGGAGACTTTAAAATTTGATAGATCCCCTTGCCTAAAAGAAGGGGAAAGAAAAAATAAAATGTCAGTAAAAATAGAATTAACAAAAATAGAAGTGAAACAGTATCTAATAGATGGTCACGCTGAGAAAAGATCGAAGCACTGAGAACAGCAAAACAGATAAAGGGAAAGAAGATCCACGGTCCGGTATAGTGGCCAACCAGAGCAACTAAAGAGGTTGCGTAGTAACTTAAAATACTTAACTCATGGGAACGCGAAGAGATCAAAAATATGTTATCTGGCAGATGATCTTGATAGTAGTAATAGACAAAAGATATGATGGTACTTAAAAACAGGGTGAACAGTTCAGCTAATAGTATTCTGGATCGCACCTAATCCCTCATGAAATAAGATTTTAACTCAGAAAAGACCTCTTCAATATCCAATACATATCTTAGAGCTAAGTGGTCCAAAATAACAATTGAGTTCAATAGAGAGTCCCCACCAGTAACATCAGTAAACCTTTGAACCAAGCGGGCATTAACCACAGAGACATTCTCATAGATATCCCCTAAAACTCCTGGGTCAAAGTTTACCACATAATTTTTATAGTAATTGGAGATTAACACTGTTCCAAAAAGACGATAGTAAGTCTCCTCTTTAGATGCAAAGGGAATATGAAACCGTGCCATCGGCTTGAATATTTCAAACACTGGACAGCCACTACTGGCCATTAATAAGCCAACTAATGGACTAATTCCTTTCTGTAGGTCTCCACGATGAAGATACTCTCGCTCGGTGGTTATAACACGGGTTGAAGTCTCCTCAAACGAGGTCAAACCCTGAGTTATATCTGACAGACTTACCAGAGAGAGGGCAACCGGACAGTAGGGGTTATTTGATGGAGAGAGAGTACAGTTATCACACTGTTTGTGCTCTAAGCGGGCCCAAGCAGGCTTGTCTGAGTGATCTTTATTGGTATTCTCCAACGTATTTTTATCCAGATAACAGCAGTAGTGCTCTTTCCGGCTCAAGCGTGGAAAATCAAACTCGTAATCAAATTTTAGTAAATTAATTCCATTAGTCATTAGTGCATTTTGACCCGTCTAGGGGATAAAGTACAGCTATTTTGATGACAAAAAAAGGGGGCGCAGATTATAATCTGCGCCCCCTCTCTAACATTTAAGTCTTGTGCTTGATAGTCTAAAAATCAGACTACATCATGCCAGGCATTCCGCCCATTCCACCCATTCCACCGGCCGGCATAGCTGGAGCGCTATCATCCTTTGGTAGATCAGCGATCATAGTCTCAGTTGTCAACATCAGACCAGCAACAGAGGCTGCATTCTGAAGAGCACTACGAACCACTTTGGTTGGATCAATAATTCCAGCTTTAACTAGATCCTCGTACTTATTTAGTTGGGCATTGTAACCCCAAGAATCACTCTTATTCTCAAGAACATTATTAACTACAATTGACCCTTCTGATCCAGCATTAGCTGCGATCTGACGTAGAGGCTCCTCAATTGAACGACGAACAATTCGGATACCGAAAGTCTGCTCATCATTCGCTCCCTTCTCATTTTCTAATGATTTTGCGGCAACCATCAAAGCGGTTCCACCACCAACTACAACACCCTCTTCAACTGCAGCGCGAGTCGCGTTTAAGGCATCTTCAACTCGATCTTTTTTCTCTTTCATTTCAGTTTCAGTTGGTGCACCAACATTGATAACTGCAACGCCACCAACTAATTTGGCCAGACGCTCTTGCAATTTCTCACGATCATAATCCGAAGTAGTCTCTTCTACCTGAGCCTTGATCGCATTAACGCGCGCTTCAACTTCACTCTTCTCACCAACACCATCAACAACAATTGTATTCTCTTTGTCGATAGTGATTTTCTTTGCACTTCCAAGGTCACTTAGCTCTGCTGTCTCTAGTGAGCGACCAAGTTCTTCTGAGATAACTGTTGCACCGGTAAGAACAGCAATGTCTTTTAACATCTCTTTACGACGATCACCAAAGCCAGGTGCTTTAACTGCTGCAACATTTAGGCTGCCACGAAGCTTGTTAACGACTAGAGTAGTTAACGCTTCTCCATCAACATCTTCAGCGATAATAACTAGCGGCTTGGAGGTCTGAACACTCTTTTCTAAGATTGGCAGCAACTCTTTCATATTACTGATTTTCTTGTCAGTAATTAGTAGCTGAGGCAGATCAAAACTAACTTCCATTTTTTCAGTATTGGTTACAAAGTATGGTGAAAGGTATCCACGATCAAATTGCATCCCTTCAACTACGTCAAGGTTAGTATCAGCAGTTTTAGACTCCTCAATGGTAATAACTCCATCCTTGCCTACTTTTGACATCGCCTTAGAGATCAACTCTCCAATTTCACGATCATCATTACTAGAGATAGTTGCAACCTGAGCGATCTCCTCTTCAGTCTTGACAGGGCTACTAAGCTTTTGCAAGCCAGCAACAACCTTAGTCACTGCGTAATCAATTCCACGCTTAAGATCCATGGGATTGTGTCCAGCGGTAACCAATTTTGCTCCTTCACGATAAATAGCTTGAGCCAAAACTGTTGCAGTTGTTGTGCCGTCACCAGCATCATCATTAGTTTTTTGAGCAACTTCCTTCACCATCTGGGCACCCATATTGGCAAAGTTATTCTCTAACTCAATCTCTTTAGCAACACTAACACCATCTTTTGTGATGGTAGGAGCACCAAAGGATTTTTGAATTACAACATTTCTCCCCTTGGGTCCAAGTGTAACCTTGACAGCATTTGCTAGTGAGTTAACACCTTCTAAAATCTGTCCTCTTGCCTCTTCGCTATATTTTAATTCTCCTTAGAATTTAATCAATTAAACCTTGAACTTAACGTCTACATTATTGCAATACGCCTAGGATATCGTCCTCTTTCATAATCAAATACTCATAACCTTCAACTTTTACTTCTGTTCCAGAGTACTTTCCAAAAAGAATTTTATCTCCCTCTTTAACATCTAGTTGGCGAGTAGAGCCATCATCTAGACGATAACCAGATCCAACCGATACAACTTCACCTTGAGCCGGCTTCTCTTTGTTATTGTCTGGAATAATAATTCCTCCTGGGGTCCTATTCTCTTCTTCAAATCTTTTGACAAGTACTCTGTCGTGTAATGGTCTAACCTGCATAATATCCTCCTATAAAAAGATCACAGTGTGTTTCAATCACGGTCTACATGCGTCGGAAACAATGTAATATCGATCAAACCGGTGTCAAGGGTAGCTGCTGCACTTTTTTTTGACGCCGCGCTCCGCCGAAGTGAAACCGTAAGCTTTGACCCCAGATCCCATTTTGGGCTTGTTTTAGATCCCAATCCGGTATAAATAGTGAGATTATCTAGTCGTTGTTGCAGTTAGACGATCAGTTAGCCGCGGAGTGTTATTACGTGAAGTTGCCCTCAATACTACGACTTTCCATCTTAAAAAAAGCGCTCAAAGATGACATCAGTGAGGATAAGACCTACTTCCTGCTAACGCTGGCAACAGGGGTTCTATCGGGATGTGTTGCTGTATTTATCCATAGCTCAACCCGTTATATGACTGAGCTCTTCCGCACCAATGACCACTTTACCCTTGAGACCTTTGTTCTGGCGGGATTAACCCTCTTTATATCTGGAATTATCACTACTCGTTTTTTTCCCTCCACCTCCGGCTCCGGTATTCCCGGAGTTCGAATAGCTTTAGCTGTTTTTCATGGAACTATTACCTTTGGGGCAACACTGGCGAAGCTGGTTACCTCCATCCTCGCTCTATCCACCGGAATGTCACTGGGGCGAGAGGGACCAACGGTGGCAATTACCGCAGGAATTGGCTCCTTCCTAGGTAACTTTTTTCACATCTCTAAAAAGCGAGTCAAAACCTTGGTCGCAACCGGAGCAGCAGGAGGTATTGCCGCCGCATTCAATACTCCGATGGCTGCTGTCACCTTCACCATGGAGGAGATCGTCGGCGACCTCAACGCCCGCATGCTGGGTTCGATCCTGATCGCTGCAGTTATCGCCTCAATTACCGCAGTGGCACTGCATGGAGATGCGCCAACATTTGCGGAGCTAAACTATCGCCTGACTGACTACCGTGAACTATTCTTCTATCTACTGATCGGGGTAGTCGCCTCGGTTTGTGGCCCCCTTTGGGTTAAATCTGTTTTAAAATTACGGGCACTAAATCTTAAAATTTTTAAAGGGCATAAACTAACTATCATCATGATCAGTTTTTCCTTTATGGCACTACTCTCGCTGTATAATACTGATGTCCTAGGTAGTGGGCATAACACTATCGAAGAGGCGCTACTATCATTAATTCTTGATTGGAAAGTGCTACTGATTCTCTTTTGTCTAAAATTTGTTGCCACTACGGTCTGCTATGCCTCGGGTATTAGTGGCGGACTATTTATGCCGACCCTGCTGATGGGAGCGATGCTAGGTGGTTTTGTCGGATCGGTCTGTGCCATTTTCTTTCCGGAAATAACATCTAATACCGGCGCTTATGCCCTGGTAGGAATGGGGGCATTTTTTGTCGCAGTTATTCGCACCCCTTTCACCTCCATCATAATGATATTTGAGATGACTAGAGATTATAATATCATTCTCCCGTTAATGATTGCCAACCTTGTCTCCTACTATATCTCTGGCCGACTCCACAAGGGTTCAATCTATGAAAGCATCTCTGAGCAAGATGGGATTCATCTTCCATCTCAGGATGATCACGAACTACTGGATAATCTTCACATCGAAGATGCCATGAACCAAGATGTCATCTCGTTTAACCACAACCGCACCGTCTCTGAATGTATTGAAAAGATGATAGAAAATAAAACAGTTTCAGGCTATCCAGTACTCAAAATGGGATATCTTCATAGTATGGTCTCCACAAATGAACTAAATGCCAGACAGGCCAAAGGGATGGGAGAGCTTCTAGTTGGAGATGTAGGTAAATGTAAAGTTATCTCCATCTATCCTGATCAATCCCTACTGGTTGCCCTCCATCGCTTGAAAGAGTACAACATCAGTCGCCTTCCTGTTGTTAGTCGAATTAATGATCGTAAATTACTAGGAATCATTACTGCCGAAGATATTGTTAATAAATTCGGATTTCACATTAAAGAAGAACAAGATGAAATAGAAGAGATAAAAGTGGAGAATGAGTCTGGAGCCTCAACTCAAGGCTGACAATTTAATATTTCAGATTCAGATAGAGATCGATTTTATTTTGCCAACCAGAGAAGCCACCTTCTCAAAATAAAGCCGATGAGTAAAAATACTCCCGCAATACCCAAATTAATGACAACGACTATCTTAATGGCATCCATCAATTTTTTTTCTATTTTCGCAATTAGAGTCTGAAGCCTCCTTTGATCCACACAGTTGGCCCCCCCTTCTTTCGCTATTTCCACACTATCAATTGGATAGCCTTGTGCTGTTTTCTGCTCAATACCAGTAGAGTCAAAACAGGCGAACTCTTTAGCACTCTCTGTCACTTCAAGTATCTTACTTGCAAGGATAAGCTGGCTCCGATTACTGACAATTGGAGCTACCTCCCAAAGTATTCCAGCTCCCGTTGAGACCAAGATCGCTAGAACCAAGATGGACCAGTATATCTTTTTTGCTACCTTCAGGTTTGACTTTTTTTTCACAACCCCTCCAATACAATCCTATATAAACTATTTTACCATACTATCTCTCCATCTGCGCTATATCGCTAGGTTATCAGCGCTGTATTTGGAATAACTGTAAATAAAAACAGTTGATAGTTCCGACAAACTCTTGCACCTTTTCAGCCTAGTGAATTGTCATTTTCCGATTAATCAACAAATGGAGTATAACCACTAAAATAGCATGAACATCTATCTGCGGCATGGACCTACTTTTTTAAAGTTACCTTCCATTGCCATGGGATTGGGGGCCACCACCTGGATATTGTATGGCTTGGTCAGTACACCCTTTGTTCCATCAAGAGCTTTGGGGATATAAGCCTTAAAATGTAGGGTCTGTCCGAAAAATGATTTTAATCTTGAGAAATCATCCCCTATTGCCAGATCTAGCCTGATCTCTGATCTAGTCTTCTCAAAAATGACCACCTTCGCACCAAATTTTGCTGTCGGGTCAGAAATTAACCTCCCTTTGATCTCATACTCAGTGCATGCCAGAGCGTTGATGGTAAAAAGTAGTAGAGGCAAAACTATTTTCACGTTAGATCCTAGAGTTTAAACTCCCGACAGGGATTGGTTTTATTATTTCTAATCGTTTTAGCTTGCTTATAAAGAAAGCTGTAGACCTTCTTGCTAGCACCGGAGACGCTAGAGGCAAGAGATCGACTTTTATCTGAATTGTTTAGCATTTTTCGGTGATCATTTAGTGCATCTCGTTCATCTCGGGAGAGTGTCTTGGCGAACTGCCGCAACACCTTTTTTTGCTGTTTTAACTCTTTTAGTTCACCAATAAAGAAATCTCGACTCTGGGGAAATTTACTGTTTTTTAAGTTACCTTCAATTTCCTCGATCGACTTATCATAATCAGCAGTCAGGACTGCCTCCAGAGCTCGGTAGGCAAACAGGTTCTGTATCTCTTCTGGCAACTGTTTAAGGTAAGCTGACATTTTGGTATTTAGCATGGCGGTGCTTTTAAATCCCGCTTCAAATTTCCGCTGGTATTTTCGATATCTATTTAATGATTGGATCAATTTTTTAAATAGGTCTCTCTCGTGATGAAATAAATTATCCTCTTGGTTAAAGTCCTTTTGAAACATATGTCCATAAATGCTAGAGAGGTTTTCTAAAAGATCAATCAGCTTGGCAAAATCTTTCTCCTTGGAACATACAATATGATCAATATTGTTGTAACTATACTCTCCATGTAATTTGTCTGTTCTACTATCAGCATCATCGAAGTAGAGAAATGGAGTTAGTAAGTGATATAGGTAGATTTGAACAGATCTCCCCTCTTCTGTAGATATCATCGGAAATCCGGGGTTGTCGCCGACGGTTCTTGCTTCAAGATAAATATCCTCTAAATTTTCTCCTTGATCCATAAGTTTAAAAAACTTATCGCTAAAAGTACTTGCCCATGTAAACCCCAAAAAACTTCCGCTGCCAGAAAAGCTATAGTGCTTGGGACCTGTCGCGCTAATAATGCAGGCATGGCCATCAGCTAGTTTTTGGGTATTTCCGGAGTGACAGCTAAAATCCATCAACGCCAGTTTAACTTTATTGGCCTTTGCCAATCTCATCAGATTTTTCATCCTATCCAAAGAAAGGGTTCTTGCCCCACGTAAAGTATTAGGGTTGTTAGCGACACCTTGGGCATATGCAATGGAGTGAGTTTTTTCATAAATTTTCTGTTCAGCACCGTGGCTGTCAAACATGACCATCAACTGATCACCCGCTCCAATCTCGCCATTAATAATTTTTTGCTCTAGTTCATTTAAGTATTGATTAAAATTGATCTCAGTGAAACTACCGATGCTTTTAGCTCGCTTATACTTACCGGTTAAAATCTTCTCTGTCATGCGGTGGCCTCCATCAAAAAGAATCTTACTATTCCAATTGGAGTCACCGACAAAGGAGCCAACACTGCCTAAACCATTATCAAAAATAGTTGTTTCACCTTGAGGATCACCACCACCTCCAAAGTGGTAGAAATATTTTTGTCCAGCATATGCTGGTTGAAAAAATATCAGAGCTAGAGTAACGAGGAGATATCTCATATTAGCTTATCGGGTTGTTATTTCAATAACTTGACACTATAAGCACATGTAAAATTAACCATTTAGTTAGATCTCTTTATATTTAAAACAACTATACTGGTGCGTCTATTTTAATCGCAGGAGAGATGGCTTAACTAATATACCTTTTACTCGATTAATAAATTTAGGGATCTGATCAGGCCAGCTATCCAACCAACTTATAAACTGCTTTAGAGAGTAGGAATAAACCACAAATGGTTAATAAGATCGGAGTTAAGCGTGGGGTCAATCGATAAAGTGGATGTAGAACTCTTCGTACTATTTCGGGAGCGATACTCATCGCAGGAACTGTACCAAGAGCAAATGCCGCCATTCCAAAAACTCCGGCCCATGGATTTCCCAATGCGGCCAAGGCAAAGATCACCCCATAGAGAAAACCACAAGGAAGAAAGATTGAGAGTAGACCTATTAAAAAAGAGCGCAGTGAAGTGGAATGGGCTTTTAAGTTAGATGATCCCACTACCCGCCCCCAAAGAGAATTTAGATAGCTCGTAACTCCTTCGGGTAGAGGAAGACTATTTTTTTTACCGCGCCATCCCTGAACCCCCCAAAAGATCAACAGTAAACCGATCATCAGCATGGGCATAAAACGAAATACAGGATGGTTTTGTTTAAATGTTAACAACTCTCCGATCAAGCCTGCCAAACCTCCAAGCAAAGCATAACTTATAATTCGTCCTACTTGGTAGGCGGCAATAGAGCTCCTATTTGGTGCTGTTGCTACCACTAAACCTCCACACATTCCCACACAATGAAGAGAGCCTCCCAAGCCGGCGATAAATGCCACCCATGGAATCATAAAAATTGAGGTATCACTGAACATCGTTGCCATCATACTAGAGTGGTCCAACTAACGTTACCTCCCTCTTCATAATTGAGTAGGGAGTCTGCTCTCCCTTTCTGGTGAGTGAAAAAATTATGGTTATCAGGTGAGATCCATCGGTTAGAAGTTGTGGTCTAAAACGTAGAAAGAGCGGGATTCGAGTAACCCCTGGACCAATCGACATCGGATTGTCTAAAGTGGTCATTTGAATTTTACTCCCATCTCCCTCTTGAGATATTTGAACAATAATCTCTCCCTGATCTGGATTTCTAAAGGCCAAAATGTAGTGATTGACAATCTCCTGCTGACGAGCAGAGATAGTAATTGTCTGATAGGGACTCTTGCTTCCCCTAATCATTGATATCCCCAACTCACTTTTATAACTTAAAGAGGCAACAAAAAGAGAGATTCCCACCAGAATCCCCAATAAATAGATAATACTTCTAATTCCTAAATATCTGCTACTCTCACCTCTTAATTCACACTCACTGGTATAGCGAATCAAGCCCATTGGACGTTTTACCTTCTCCATAATGCCATCACAGGCATCGATACAGATAGTACAAGCAATACACTCCATCTGGGTCCCACGCCGAATATCAATCCCCGTAGGACAGACCTTTACGCAAAGATAACAGTTGATACAGTCTCCCTCTTGGGGAGTTATCACCTCAGATGAGCGGCGAGGCTCACCGCGGGTATGATCATATCCTACAATTAATGAGTGATCATCCATCAATACACTCTGCATCCGACCGTAAGGACAAGCGATGATACAAAACTGCTCCCGAAACCAGCCAAAATCAAACAGCAATATTGCCGTTCCCCCCAGTACAAATAGGAAGGTGGTTAAGTTGTCGGCTGGACTCCCCAAACTCATCTTCAAAAGCGCACGAGTACCAACAAAATAGCCCAAAAAAGAGTGAACTATATGAAGGGTCGAAATTAGAAAGAGTAGCCATTTTAGGCCACGTTTATATAATTTTTCTGCTCCCCATGGAGCACAATCTAACTCACGCCGCTCTCTGGCACTTCCTTCAACCATAATCTCAATCGGTCGATAGATAACATCCATAAAGACCGTTTGAGGGCATCCCCAACCACACCAAACCCGCCCGCCAACACTTGTGACAAAAGCGAAAAAGAACCCCAGCGCCACCAGGATGAAAAGAATCAAAGGAGCATCATGGCCGTAAAATATATGACCAAACAGATGAAATTCACGTCTAGCAATATCGAGTAGTACTATCTGCCGCTGGTCAATATAGATCCATGGCAGGATCAGATAGATGGAGAGCAAAAAATAGAAAAACTTAACTCGACGGCCGCTCCAACGACCGCTACGCTCTTCTGGGTGGATATAGATACGATTTCCATCCTGGTCTGTTGTCGCCAAACGCTCATGGTCTAGCTCAAATCTTTTTTTTGAATTGTTACTGGATGAGGACACTTAAGGAACACCTCCTCCCTAAATAATCATAATAAACCGATGAAGACTAATGGTACTCTTTTCCCTGGGGCATCTTAGGATTAGACGGTGTAGTACCCTTCATCTTGGTTATCAAGACAGTAAGGGACATAACCTCTTTGGCAGACAGTTTATCCTTCCAAGCAGGCATTCCTTTGGCCAGTACTCCACTAGCAATAGAAGTATAAATCCCTGAAGGAGAACCATCACTGTTAAGCCAAAAATTATCCGTTAGGTTTGGGCCAATCCCTCCCTGCCCCTCGGGACCATGACAAACAGCACACTGCCCCTTGAAAGCAATTCCGGCTAACTTTAGAGTAGTCGGATCTGAACCAGCCGCACTAAAATCCTCATCAGTAAAACTGATGGTTTCCTTAGCCTCAATCTGTTTGGCCTGCTGAATTTTTTCCATCCCCTGGCGATACTCATCCTGCAAAGATGGTCCACTCATTACATGATAGTAGTAGAAGTAGATTACACTAAAAACCACCGTTAGAATAAAAGTCCAGGTCCACCAGGCAGGAAGAGGGTTATTTAGCTCTTTAATCCCATCGTAATCATGGTCCAGTAACTTCCCTTTCTCAACATCTAGTATCTCTGCATCACTATTTTTTTTACTCATAATCCACTCCCCTTACCTCTGCTTCATTGAGAGGAAGCTGTGCTGCTTGCTGATAAATCTCATTTGAGCTTTTACGATAGCTCCAAAGAAGAACTGCTATAAAAAAAGCCAGAAAAATTAGCAAACCGGTTATCGGTAACCATGGCATATCCATCTGACCTAGAACTAACTGTTTCATCGCTCTACTCTCCTGGCCCTAGATCAGACCCCAACTTTTGAAGATAAGCGATCAACGCAGTAATCTCACGATTAGCTACCGTGGCTGGTACCCCCGATGGGGCCAACGACTTGGCGATAATTTGAGCTTGCTCTCTAGCACTTTGATCTGCATTGGCAATCTCGTGCTCACTATAAGGTACTCCAAGTGCCGATAGCGTCTTTAATTTATTACGCAGTATTTTGAAGTTAATTTTGCGCTCAAAAAGCCACCCATAACTTGGCATGATTGATTTGGGAGTAACCTCTCTCGGATCTAACATATGACGATAGTGCCACATATCTGGATACTTTTTACCAACACGGGCGAGGTCAGGCCCAATTCTCCTTGATCCCCACTGGAATGGGTGATCATAGACCGACTCTGATGCCTCTGATGGTCGACCGTAACGTAACTTCTCATCTACCATTGGTCTCACCATCTGCGAGTGACAGGTATAACAGCCTTCACGAATATAGATATCACGCCCCGCCTGCTCCAGAGATGTGTATGGGGTCACCTTAGGATTTGCGACAATAAAGTTATTGGCCATTATGGCAGGTAAAATTTCAACTAAAGAGCCAACCAAGATTGCCAATAACGCAAAGACGGTCATCGCCATCGGCAGCCCCTCAAGTTTACGGTGGCCACGATCGCTACTGCCAGTGATCGCTGATAATGCTGGCGCCTTATGCTCCTCTTCGGCGGTAACACTACCCTGTCGTGCTGTCATATAGAGGTTATATGCCATAATTAAAATACTGCTAAAAATTAGTACTCCGCCAAAAGCTCGCACCCAGTACATCGGCATGATGTTCATCACAGTTTCAACAAAGTCTGGATAGATCAATTTGCCTGAAGCGTCCACCGCTCGCCACATCAGTCCTTGAGTAATTCCAGCCGTCCACATCGAGACAATATAAAGTAGAAGGCCAACCGTCGCGGTCCAAAAATGAATCCCAGCTAATTTAATCGAGTAGAGTTTCGTTCCATATAGTTTTGGAACTAGATAGTAAAACATTCCTGCAATCATCATATAATTCCAACCAACTGTCCCACTGTGAACGTGACCGACAATCCAGTCGGTAAAGTGGGCCAGCCCATTAACGGACTTTATCGAGAGAAGTGGCCCTTCAAAGGTACTCATGCCATAAAAGGTAACTGCTGTTGCAAAAAACTTAAGAACTGGCTCCCTGCGAACTCGATCCCATGCTCCGCGCATAGTAAGCAGTCCATTAATCATCCCTCCCCAACTAGGTGCCCAGATCATTAACGAGAAAATCATTCCCAAGGTTTGTGACCACTCCGGCAGGGTACTATAGAGTAGGTGGTGAGGTCCGGCCCAGATATAAAGAAATACAAGAGACCAAAAGTGGATAATCGAAAGACGATAACTGTAGATAGGACGATTTATCGCTTTCGGTACATAGTAATACATCAAACCCAAAAATGGAGTGGTGAGAAAAAATGCCACCGCATTGTGACCGTACCACCACTGAACTAGAGCGTCTTGCACGCCAGCGAAGAGCGAATAGCTCTGCATAAAGGAGACCGGAAGAGAGAGAGAATTTACAATATGCAGTACAGCGACAGTAACAAAAGTCGCAATATAAAACCAGATTGCGACATAGATGTGCTTCTCACGCCGTCTCAATAGGGTACCAACCAAGTTAACAGAAAAAATAACCCAGATTAGAGCAATTGCAATATCAATTGGCCACTCAAGCTCGGCATACTCTTTACCGGAGCTAAGCCCTAAAGGAAGGGTAACTGCCGCCGAAACAATAATCAGTTGCCATCCCCAAAAATGAATTCGCGAGAGCAGATCACTGAACAGTCTTGCTTTACACAGACGCTGCGTCGAGTGATAGATACCCGCAAAAACAGCGTTACCAACAAAAGCGAAGATCGCAGCATTAGTGTGTAGTGGCCGTAAGCGGCCAAAAGAGATCCACTCCAACGCAAAATTAGCTTTGTAAGTTGCTAACTGAAATGCCACAACTACACCGACTAAAAGTGCCACCACCCCAAAGATCATACTTGCTAGAATAAATAGTTTAACAATCTGATCATCATACTTAAAACGCTCTAGGGAAACTTTTTTTGTTGCGCTCATCGCCCAAAAATCCTTGGTTAAAATTTCTATATATATGGTTAGGTATTATACATAAGAACAGCAAATATGTTAATCATTTTCAATTTCCTCCTCCTGCTCATCAATCAAAATCCGATGAGCGGGAGTCTCAAGATCATCGTAGTGGCCACTTTTCACACTCCAGATAAAACCAGCGATAAAAAACCCACCTAAGAGAAGTGCAAAAGGAACCAATAGATATAGTACTTCCATTTTTAAAAAATCTCCCGTCTCAATTTTCCTGTTCCCCAAATGGTAGAGAGTAAAACAGTAAGAGAGCTAATGGGCATTAGAATAGCAGCCAGCAAGGGATTAAGCACACCCTGCAGTGTCAGAACAACCACTACCAAATTGTATAGAATTGAGATCGCTAAGTTGCGATAGATAATTCTCATCGTCTCCTGGGCCGCAACAATTAGTCGATACAGGGGACGAATACCATCACGAGTAAAGTAGAGATCACAGACATTCATCCCCATCTCCACACTTCCCTTAACTGCTACTCCCACAGATGCCTTGGTCAAAGCCAAAGCATCATTGGCACCATCTCCGACCATCAATCCTGCACCAGATCCCTCTACAATCTCTCCCTTTCTCTCCGGGCCAACTTCAGAATAGATCTCATCCTCAGTCAGTCCAACCTTTTGACCGATAGTGGAAGCGACCTCCCGATTATCTCCAGTCAATAATCTGATCTTTAGATCTAGTTGTCGTAGTTGTGAAACTATCTTAGTTGAGTCGGGACGCAACTGATCTGTTAAACCTATCTCCACGATCATCTTCCCATCGATAGAAACTCCAGAACGACTTAATGCCGCTCCAGAGAGAGCATCAATCCTTCCAATCGCCAACTGGTACTCCCCAACTCTTCCTTGGGATCCCTCCCCAGGTTGCTCGCTAAACTCCTCCACCATTAATCTTCCATCCAGCCACTGATGATAGTGCTCCTCAAGATAGGAGGTGATCGCTTGAGAGACGGGGTGATTGGAGCGCTTGGCCACCATGTAGACTGCAGCATAATACTCTTGCATCTGGGTCGAGGGTACGCTCTCTTCCCACCCAACTACCTGCATTACCCCGTAAGTAATAGTTCCAGTCTTATCCAGAAAGATCTCTTGGATCTGAGAGGTTCGCTCCAATACCTCTTCTCTGCGAACAATAATTCCCTCCGCCGCCAATTTAGAGATAGTGCGGGTTAGGGCCAATGGTGTGGCAAGCCCCAAAGCACAGGGACAAGAGACGATAATAAGAGTAACCGAGCGTAGTAGTGCCGTGGCCAAGTCGTCCCGCCATAAAAAGAAGATAAAGGTTAAGGTCGCTAAAGAGAAAAGGACCAGCAAAAAGTAGTGCGCTAAACGATCCACTGCTTTGGTGATCGGTGCCCGCTGATTCAGACCCTGTTCAATCTCTTGTAAGACCTGTCCAACTCTAGTCTGTTCACCACTTGCCGTTACCTTCACCTTGATTTCACTATCCAGATTTAATGCGGCAGAGTAGACCATCTCTCCCTTGCCTACTTTTACCGGACAAGACTCTCCAGAGAGCATGGAGTTATTAATCAGAGTTGAGCCATCGATAATAACTCCATCTGCCGCAAACTGTTCACCTGCGGCGACAAGCATCACATCTCCAATCAGTAGTGAAGATGGTAAGACCTCCTCTACTGCTCCGTTTGGCCCCTCCTTGCGAATATGTCCACCGCCAAAAAGAGTGTTAAACAGTGAGAGTTTCATCCCTCGCTGCTGTGCCCTCTTTAACAACAGTCGAGATGTTAAAAGTAAAAAGACTAGAATAGTAAGAGAGTCGAAGTAGATGTGATGTCCTCCCGAAAGGAGTTGCCACAAACCACTTATCCATCCAACAACTAGGGCGATCGCAATTGGTAGATCGATCGAGATCGTACCACTTTGTAAAGAGCCCCAGGCACTACGGTAGAAAGGGGCAGCACTGTAAGTTAAAACCGGAATCGAGAGCAGTAGCGAGAGCCACTCGAAATATCTCCCCAGATCTCCAGCGGCCCCACCATAGATAGCAATAGCAAAGAGCATGATATTAGCAGCGCAGCCAGCAGCCAAACCGACACGAATTAGATCCTGACGATCCTCCCGCTTTTGAAGTTTCTCAAGTTGGCCCTCACTACTTAAAACAAAAGGACGATAACCCCAACGATCTAGAGTTGTTGCAACTTTAGAGAACAGTCCATCTCTACTAATTCGAACCCGAACAACCCCCTGCCCCATATTGAGTTGAGAGAGTACAACCCCGTTATCTACTTTTGGTAACTGCTCAATTAACCATAGGCAGGCAACACAGTGAACTCCCTGTAAATAGAAGCTCAGCTCCCGCTCTCCTTGATTATTAAGGGGAGCACTCTGCTCCAAAAACTGCTCACTGTCTAAAAAAAGATAGTTATCTGCTGAGACATAAGCCTGTCCTCCACCAGCCTCTTTTAGCTGATAGTATCTCTCCATCCCCTCTTGGTGTAGTATTTGATAGACCGCTCGACAACCATTGCAACAAAAGACAATCTCTTTACTCTGATCGTTATCATCTGCCACAGTTAGATAGCTTGGAACCACAACCTCCAATTGGCAGTGGGCACAAAGTTTTAATGAAGATTGGAAGTGACGTTGCTTAGGCACCATCCCCCTCCTAAAAAAAGGTGATCGTCCACTTTTTGCGAAATGGCAGATTTAAAAGGGTTGGGTGCCTTAAACTGGCCCCCTACTCTTCTCCCATTACCACAAACTTATAGCGCATAAATCCAGCTTCCGCACTGGTATAAAGGATTTTTTTGATATAGCTATATTTTAGACTTTTATCGATCACCAGATTGATGATACCAGAAAACTTTTTTGCCTGATCTGATGCCTTCTCCACCTGCTGAATTGTCATTTTACGATTAATCAACTCATTGTATAGTGGAACAATTCTACGTTTGCGAAAACCATCGTATGCATTAGGAGGTAAATTTTCACTATCTAGTATAACCTTGTCATCGACCCAGATCATAGTCGGTGACACCTGCACCACCACCCCAGGGTTATTAATAGAGGTTGATACCGAGTGTGGAATAGAGACGGACTTGGGAATATTGATAACTAGTCCACTGGAGTTGTAACTCTTAAGGAGAAAAACCAGCATGATAACTAAAATATCTAACAACGAGGTGATATCCAGATCAGCGACTTCGCGAACTGCTCGCCTACTCCGTTTCCCGACTGCCCTTGTTCCTCTTCTCAACGGACCAACTCCTTAACGTATCTAACTTTGAATATTACCAAAGGCCATCTCGCTAAATAGCGATTTGACCTTAACATCCACTCCATCCTTATCTTTGTTGTAAAATGCGGGATCAGTACGACGAAGCATCCTAACCGCATCCATTATCTCCACTAACTTTTGGTAGGGGAGATCAACCCTAGGCTCCAAAATAATAGTGCGTTCATTCAGATGACGTCCCTTTAACGCTACTAATGTTTGATGCAGACCCTCCAAATTATACTCTCCGCCCTCCAATTTTTTAATCGTCGCATGGTGACGGCCCCCGATCCCAGTCAATAAGGTAAACCCACTCTTATTGATTCTTAAAGTTAGGGCCAAGGGCTTCTGCCGACTTTTAGGAGGAGGTTGATCAGAGACAATTGGTACATTGCTGGAGATCTCAAAAATTTTTACAAAAGTTGCTGAAGTAAGAAGAAAGAAGATAAAGATAAAGACTGCATCCAAAATTGGAATCAAATTTGGCTTTACCGGCTTTAACCTCTTGCTACGTCTACTGGGTACTCGATACACCTTGCCCTACTCCTTAAGCTTTGGTTTAAACTACCGGTCTACTTCCCGCTTGGTTCCAAGCAGATCCATCAACTTGACTGAAAATTCATCAATTTCATTAACAATCTTATCTGACTTGCTAGATAGATAGGTATGTAACATCATAATGGTAATTGCCGCCAACAGTCCCAAGAAGGTTGTGTTCATCGCCTTGGATATTCCGGCGGCCAAAAGCTCCGCCTTCTGTGCGGGATCAACTGATGCTACGGCCGAGAATGATTGCATCAAACCTTGAATTGTTCCTAAAAGTCCAAACAGGGTTGAGATATTCGCGATCAACTGTAGATAGTTCAATCGCAGCTCCACCTTGGGAATGACCTCTAGGGCAGTGGCATCAATCGCATTTTGAATCTGCTCACCAGTCTGGGCAGATCTTTTCAAACCGCTTTTTAAGACTTTAGGCAACATCGCCACGGAACCAGAACAGACTCTAATTGCTCCCTGCATATCATTAGAGAGAATATAGCGTTGTAGCTCATTCATAAATGAAGTGCCATCCACATCAAAGCGAAAAAATAACTTCACAAAACGTTCTAGGGAGATGGCAATCCCCACGCCCCAGATAATCAGAATGATCCACATAAAGATCCCACCGCTCTGAATAAAACTGGCGATACCATTAACTATCATCATTGGATTCCTCCCTTACAAAACTGATCCGACAACACTTTCAAATAGTTACAATTATATTTCCATTATAGTGACAATCTGCTCCACACCATCTTTTTTCTAACCGGGCAGATCTTGCCCTTATAGGTATTTCCTTAGTATATTAACCAAATGAAAACAAATAATCGCAATGTGTACTTTACCTCATTAGGATGTTCCAAAAATCTAGTCGACTCCCAGGTAATGCTAGGGCAACTAGGAGAGTCCTCTTTGGGCTTTGGTTCCACCACCAAGCCGGAAGAGGCTGGTGTGATTATTATCAACACCTGCTCTTTTGTTGAAGCCGCCAAACAGGAGTCCATCGACGTCATTTTGGAGCTGGCAGACTACAAAAAGGAAAATGTAGGCCAATGCCACATTCTGGTGGTGGCAGGCTGTATGTCCCAACGCTACCCCAAAGAGCTGGAGGAGTTATTGCCGGAGGTAGATCTAATTATTGGCACCGGTGAGTATCACCGTATAGTTGAGCTGCTGGATAAAAGTGAGCACGAGGAGTTAGAGCAGAAGAGCTTTGTTGATACCCCCAAATATATTCATGATGAAAACACTCCACTAGTCAATACCTCTCCCGGCCATACCGCATGGCTGAAGGTTTCTGAGGGGTGTGATCGCCACTGTACCTTCTGCATTATTCCAACCATTAGGGGAGCGCTGCGGTCACGACAGGTGGACTCACTGGTTCGAGAGAGTGAAAGATTGGCACAGAGCGGAGTACGTGAGATCAATTTAATCTCCCAGGATCTATCCTCCTATGGAAAAGATCTAGCGAGTCCAAATGATCTCCACCACCTCTTAACCGCTTTAGAGCAGGTAGATGGCATCGACTGGATTCGTCTCTTCTACCTTTATCCTGACGACCTAACTGATCAAGTAATCGAAGTGATCGCTAACTCAAATAAAATCTGCCCCTACCTAGATATGCCGGTACAGCACTTCTCCGATAGCATCTTGAAACGGATGAATCGCCAAATTACCGGTGACATGATTCACTCCAAGATCAGCCGTTTGCGCCAAATGATCCCAAATATCGTCCTACGAACCTCGCTAATTGTTGGCTTTCCTGGAGAGAGTGAGGATGACTTCAAAAAATTGCTCGAGGGGGTTGAACAGGCGCGCTTCAATCACTTGGGAGTATTTCGCTACTCTGATGAAGAGGGAACACCAGCATTTTCGCTGGAGCCGAAGGTCTCTGCCGAGGTGATTGAGCAGCGCTATCAGACCATCTATTTAAAACAACAAGAGATTCTCCAAGAGATTAATCAAAAATATTTAGGCAAACGGTTACCAGTGCTAGTAGAGGGCCACCACCCAGAAAGTGAACTTCTAGTGATCGGACGGCACCCTGGCCAGGCTCCAGAAATTGATGGTCAGGTAATTATTAATGACCTAGGTGAGCGACAAATTGAAGTTGGGGATATTGTTTCGGTGGTAATTAGTGAGGTTAGCTCCTACGACTTGGTGGGAGGGGTCTCCCCCTCCGCAGAATAGATTCGATACTTATAGCTCACTGGCCGGTAGCTGATAGTGCTGAGTGATTGGAATTGGCATCTGAGCAGATGTACAGTTTGGCGCACCGCCTTGAATATAGAAGCCACTAGCTCCACTAACTGTATAGTCATCCCAATCATCTACCTGACTATAGTTTAAAGGAGTAGTTACATCAATCCGTGAGGTACCGTTAACATCCGGCAGAGAGTCGATGTTGCTGATTGGATTAAAGTTTCGATCCCACTCTCTCACCTGGACCCTAATTCTAGCTTTTACGTCGTAAGCTGCATCCAGACAGAGCAGAGTGTAGTAGGGATTAGGATTGACTGATAGTGAGCTACTGATTTTTCGGAACGGGTTGGTTGGGTCCGCTATCGGATTATCATAAGTTCCACCGCCAGTGGTATCAACTGCATATCCTTCCCAACCACCAGTGA
The DNA here is from genome assembly GCA_018646675.1 of Bdellovibrionales bacterium. Taxonomy (GTDB): domain Bacteria; phylum Bdellovibrionota; class Bacteriovoracia; order Bacteriovoracales; family Bacteriovoracaceae; genus JABGUH01. The sequence goes on from JABGUH010000034.1 coordinate 45,090, forward strand.
TCGAGATTACACCACCTAAATTATCCGCGACCACTTCGCCGCTAATTGAGCTACCTGAAATATAGCTATAGGTATCATTGTCGATACATTGAGAGGCATTAGTGTAGTTTGCCAGATAGAGATTGGTGACATACCCCTTACTCTGAGGAGAGGCAAACGTCCACTCCTGGGTTGTTCCCTCATCCGCTTGGTAGATAACTCCCAGATCTGGTCGGTTGCTATCTGCAGCAAAAGTTGTTGCCGGCCCATTAATACAGCTAATGGCTGCTCCAGCACAATCATTATCCACTACCGGAACCACCTCAGTGCTACAGGAAAACTTCCCCGGTGTATTGGTTGGATCACCTTCTGCACAGGTAATAGTGACCGTGCGATATCCACCAGTATCACAGTTTGGTCCCCCTCCAGCACTATAATCTCCAATACAACTTGGATTGGAGATGACAGCAGGACACTTGACGGCATTAGTCTGATCAGCCGCGGGAGTCGTATTAAATGGCCCGGTAAAAGCGGTTGTCGCTAGGTCAGATGCAATATTTTGACCATCAATACAGACATGACCGGCAGATGGACAATTGGTTGCGATACCTGATGTTGGAAATCTAGTAATATAATCATCCGCTGCACTATCACCATCGGTAGTACATCCACTGGTTGCATTATTAGTCCCCGTGTAGGTAACTTCATAGTAGGTCTGGTTGCTTGCCTTATACTCATACTGGTTAAAGTAGAATGGAACAAAACGAACAAAGTTACACATCGCTGCTCCAGCAGTCATCTCTAACTTCAGCCCACTTTCAAATAGATCCAACTCTCCTGCTTCTAGGCGACATAAAATATCATTGCCCGAGTCACTATTAATCTGCTCTCTCGTTAACATACATGCCGCACTCTCCATGCTCTGCCCCTCTCGGTGTAAAATATAGGAGTCAGCACTAGGGGTAATATTGGCCAGAGAAAGAATATCTCTAACCTGTAAGGAAAATCTGAACTGAACAGCTGAGATGGCATTTTCAGCGGTAATAATATAGTCGGTTCTATCTTGTGGAGTTGTTGGAGCGCCACTGATAATTCCAGTAGTGCTATCCATCGTCAAACCCTCAGGCAGTGTTGTATCAGTTGAATAGACCAGATCTTCACCGGTAGAGAGAGTCGGTGTCAGCACCACATCAAATGAACGATTTAGGACAAATGAACGATCTGTCGCCACCCCATTTGTGTCGATAGTGTCTACCGCAGCGACATAAGGATTTGCATCATCAAGCCCTTCTGCCCCACTTCCAATAAATAATTTATCTCCCCCATAGCTGGATATATATAGATACTGATTGGTTAAATCGCGAGAGTCAATAATTGCGGTAGCGGCACCTAATGATCCAATAACATCCTCTCCGTCAGTAAAGTTAGCTGCCGCACCAGCAACAGTCAGACGCAACTGGGTGGCGGAGATAGTTGTGATAGTAGTTGAGCTAGATAGATCATCCTCTGTTATCGTATCCCCCTGTATAAACAGACCACTGGTGACACGAACAAACAGGGTACCAGAAGCAGTCCCACTAGTCAGAGAGACAACCCCAATCCCTGCACTACCAGTGGAAGTAATCGTGTCTCCAACATCAAAATTAGTAGTGCTGGCAACAACAAATTTGGCACTTGAGTAGACAGGATCACTGCTGCCAATTCGTCCCTTACTACTAACATATGGGATGATGCGATCAAGATCATAGTCCGCTAAAAATTCTCCACTTTGATGAGATACCAAAAGCTGAGTAGAGGTAATTGCCTCCCGTACCCTTCCCGTTCCCTTCGACTCACCCTCGTAATAACCACTGATTTTTGAGCCGGAAAAAAAACTGGAACTAACACTACTATCAGTGGTAATAATCATCTCTCGGGTATATGAAAATCCAGTCGGAGCTGAAATAACACTTAGTGATAGGTTAGAGAGAATATCTCCCAGTTTATTGCTGGCATAGATAGTTAGTGTCGTCGGCGCCAGAGAGCCTATCTGGGTTGGGTCGATAGTCAAAGTACCAGTTGTAGAGCTTAAGCTAACACCTGTCGGTAGTGGCAGAGATGTATAAGATAGTGTTCCACTTGCATGAGCGGTACTTTCCGGATTAACAACCAAATCTGAGGTAAGAGTTTGAGAGATAATAGCATCTGCATCAAAAACATTTTGCACTGCTGAGATCGATGCTTTAGCAACGACAAAACCTTGTGCATCGTTAGAAATACCCTCTTCTACATCAAAGTTACCACCACTACGAGTTATAAAGATCCGATTACCCGCAGTGTCTACATACTCTACGGTTGCGGCATCACCATCATCCGTCGTCTTTGCGGTAGAAATTGAGTCCCCCACCAAAATGTCAGAGATGGTAAAGCTACCAACAAATCCAGTTAGAGTCAGAATCAATCTGGTGCTCTGACTGTAGCCTAGAGTCTTGAGCTCGGGGTAACTACCGAAAGTTAAATTTGAAAAAGTCTCACTTCCACCGCCACCTCCAGCAGTAGCGGGAATAGTCGCAATCACACTAAAGGTGCACGGAGCCATTCCTGCACTTGGTGTTCCATAGAATCCACCAGTACTAGTGTTAAAATATACATCGATCAGCTTAAGACTATCCTGACAACTCACCGGTGAGATGGCGAAACTAGTTGGAGCGCGACTAGAATTAACAATTGTCGGCCGTAGTTCATCTTGTTCAACTTCAGTACTAAACTGCTCAGCAACAGTGCTGCCAACCTTAAGATTATATTCGTTACTTGCGTAGTTAAATGTCGATGGAGCATCTGCTGCCTCTGGTGTCTCTGCAGCAGCCTCCACTTGTGGGGCATCCTCCTTCCATTTAGTCGCACTATCGGGCACACAGCCGATGAAAAAAAGGATAAAGGTCGCCATAAGAAGGGTAAATGTGGGGGGGCGCATTGATAGATTCATAGAACTATTATCGGTCACAGTTGAAAAAACATTGAACAAGATTTTAAAAATACCACATTTTAATCGTTTAGCAGCTTTATGCAGCAAGCGAAACTGGCGCCAATTGCCAACAATTCGTTGCAAAGATTGCAGCTATTTAGCTGAAAAACCCTGTAAATACTGCTAAGTGGCCAGCAAAACTACCATTTGACTGCTATCTCTAAATAATTACTAAATAGGTAACAATTGATTTATAGATATCGAGATAAAATGAGTAGTAGAGCTAATTATTCAACCAATCCTCTGAAATTTTTAGTTATAGAGGATGACTATTTAACTCGCCAAGGAGTCTGCGCTCTCTTACAGGAGTACGGGAGCGTGAGTGAGGCTTCCAAGGTAGAGCAAGCAGCCACCCTGATTAAGAGAGAGAGATTTGATATTATCCTAATTGATCTAGGACTTAACTCTGAACTTGAAGGGTTGCAACTGATTGAGCCTGCACTTCAAGCTGGCAGCTACCCTGTCGTCGTTACCGGCCAGGAGAGTGAACAAGTGATTAAACAATCTTATCACCTCGGATGTAGTGACTATCTGGTCAAACCATTTAAGCGCGCGACTTTGAATCGAGTTATCACCAGCTATCGTCAGAGCAAACATCACCACTCTTTTTTCCAGCAACTAAAAGATCATTTTGTCACTAAAGATCAACAGCTAATCACTCAACTGGAAGAGCTGGCATCAGCCTCAAGCAACAGTGATCCCATATTTTTAGGCGGCGAGAGCGGCACAGGTAAAAGTATGGTAGCAAAACTGATCCATCAGATTGGCCATGACTCGATGGATACTTTTGTTCATCTAAATTGTGCAGAAATTCCAACTGAACTTTTAGAGTCCGAACTGTTTGGCCATAAAAAAGGAGCATTCTCTGGAGCGACGGCCAACAAACCGGGAAAGGTGGAGCTGGCCCATAATGGAACACTCTTTCTGGATGAAATTGCCACCCTTTCCCTAGCGATGCAGGCAAAATTGTTGGTTGTACTTGAGGAGAAGAGATTCACTCCGGTAGGATCAATTACCCCTCAATACTCCAACTTCCGTCTGATAAGTGCTACCTGCCAGAATCTAAATCAGTTAGTCGCTGCGGGTGAATTTAGAGAGGACCTTTTCTATCGCCTAGATGGATTATCTGTAACGATTCCCCCACTAAGAGAACGGCCAGATGACATTCCCTTATTAATTAAGCATCTACTGCGCCAAGGGGATCGTCGTGTCGTAATAACTCAACCAGCGATGTGCGCACTGACAACATATCACTGGCCGGGAAATGTGCGTGAATTGGCACGAGTAATTGAACTTCTACGCCGAATACCGAGTGGTATCATTACACCCAATCATCTTCCGGCAAAAGTTCTAAACACTCCCCCCTTAACTAGTGAGATCGACTTGGAGCTGACCGGCCCACAAAAATCCATAATCAAGGAGCATGGCCTTAAGGCACTGATGACAAAAATAGAGCATGATGTGACCAAACAGTACTATCAGAATAATATGGAGCGAGTACGTCAAACGCTAAAAGATTTACAAATTTCCAACAGCACTTTCTACCGTATTCTGGGACAACACCATGGTTAGCGATAAACACTTACAGCATATTCATGATATTAACTCTACGCTTTTCTCACTACAGACGGCCCTACCTTTACTAGAAGACCCACAGGGGATAAATAAGCAAGGACAACAATTAATTCTGGCCCTATCAATGGAAAAACTTGATAAGTTGGCCGATAGTTGGCACAGTCTTAAGAGTGAGTTATAAATTTGTTCCAACCTGTAACGTTACCAATGAGGAGGTAGTTTGCCTTTAGTCTACAGAATATTTATTGCACTACTATTCGTTGGCTTGGGATGGGGAATTTCCCAAGGAATTATCAAAATTGATTTAGGGCGCTATCAACAACAGATAGTTCAATTAAAGGAGATGGTTCTAAATAAACTCTTTTCAGATGAGCACAAGCTTGTGCTTCCAGCCATCCCCAAAGTTAAACATAACGCAAAGTCTACTGCCGGCTTTACTGCGGCAAAAGTTGTTAAGCTTCAAGCAAAAGCCTCCCCGATACTTCAAGACAAAGATAGACAACAGCAGATGCGCCAAGATAATTTTCACTTTGTTAATGAGCTATATCAATCTGTAATGGAGAATGAACCCACAGGATCAGAGCTAAGTCAGTGGATGAATGTTTTAGATCAAGGTGGGTCCCGAGAGGGGGTCTATCGAGCGTTGGTACTTAGCAATAAATATGCCGGACTGGAAAATTTTGACCGTACCTCCAGTGATCAAACTATTCAATTCACCCGTGATTTTATGGGAACCTACCTTGATCAACAGGTTGAGAGTGAGCAGTTGGAAAAAGTTAACTCCTACTCAATCAAACGAATTGTAGTTGAGCAGTCGCTTGAGCTGATCGACACCTTCAACGCCAATAATCCAAAGGGAGATCAACTACCGCGCTGGTATGCAATTATCTCTACCGAATTGGCTTCTAACTATCCCAATCTTTGGAAGCGAAAATTAAGAGGGACCACAAATCCCCAGATCCACCTTCAGTGGGCAAAGAGTGTTCCTGAGCAGGAGCTTAAATCTGAGTTGATTATTAAGCTTCATCGTCTGTTTAACCATCTTGATGGTAAATAGAAAAAATAGTTTCGTCTAATTCCAAAAAGGATTTTTACTTTCAGTAAGTGCAGCTAACAGACGCTCCACTCCCAAAGCAACTCCGGCACTGGGGGGAAATCCCCGCTTAAGTGCTGAGTAGAGGACAGTTGGAGGAGGGAGCTTGATGCCATAAAGGCTCTCCTTTTGCTCACTCTGCAACAAAAATCGCTGCTGCTGCGTTTCTATCTCCCGCAACTCGTTAAAGCAATTACAGATCTCAACTCCAAAAAGATAGAGTTCAAAACGTTGGCACACTCTTGGATCACTCTCTTTGATGGTGGAGAGGGCGCTTAAGTGGTATGGATACTCATCTAAAATAAGCATGGGATATCTCTGAGTGATATATGGCTCAAGATGGTTTAAAAAAAGTAAAAAGAAGTAATCATCCCACTGTAAATCATTGCCTTCTCCAGGAGGAAGGAGAGTTGGAAACTTAGTTCGTACCAAATCCCGAATCGCCCCCAGCTCCAAATAGTCCAAAATCTCAACTCCGATCGCCTCAGAAAAAAGTTGTGCGACAGTCAGATAGTCAGGAACTAACGGTTTGGCCTCCAGCTCATCTCTTAACTTCACACCATGCTTGATCAACTCTGAAGGTAAATAGTTAAGCAGCTCCCGACAATCCTCCATAATGGCATGATAGTCATCCCCGGAGCGATACCACTCCAACATCAAAAATTGAGAGCGATGAATCGGCGAACATAACTCATCACGAAAACAGTAGGAGATAGTAAAGATCTTCTCAAATCCACGGGAGAGAAGCTCCTTCATATGAAATTCTGGAGAGGTATGTAGATAACGCTCGTTACGCTCAATGCCATCAGGATTTAAACCCTTAGCTTCAAAAGGGTGAATATGAGGCTCCATGCCAGGATTCTCCACCATGGGAGGGGTGATAACATCAAGAAAACCACGCTGATTAAAGAAAGAGCGAAGAGCAGCAATCAGGTGAAATTGTGCTTGTAGATCTCCCATTCTCTCCCCTATATTAGGATGCCTTACTTTTAGATACGCAAAACTGAGTATAGATAACATAGAGAGAGGATCTTGTGGATAGCTTAATTACACTCATACAGGGAGCATACCAACTAGTTGGATCGACAACTAATGTCAACAGTGGGGATGTCTGGGGAGTGGCATCAATTTTACTTCTACTGGTGGCCGCCCTACCGGCCCTCATCTCCCGTCCTCCCCGGCCAGAGGTTAAACTGCCAGAAGCTACACAGGAGATCTCAACTCAACCAGAAGTGGTCGAAGCTCCCCCAGCTAAAGTTGTTGAGAGCTTTGCCTCTCGGTTAAAAAAGGGACTCTCTCGCTCCCATCAAGAGATTTGGGGTAGGATACCAGCACTGCTAGGTTCTAAACAGCTAGATCAGGAGCAGTTAGAGGAGTTAGAAGAGCTACTTTATAGTGCTGATCTAGGTCCTACGATGGTAAATGAGCTAATTTCAAAACTGGAGGAGGAGTGGAGCGGTAAAGAGATTGGAGCCTCAGAGTTTAAAAGTAGTGTCTCCCAATATCTAAGGGAGAAGATGGCCCCGATTCAACAACAGCTTTCACCAACTGACAATCAGTTCAATCCTGAACACAAGGGAGAGAAGCCCAAAGTAATTATGATTGTTGGAGTCAATGGAGCGGGGAAAACCACCACCATCGGCAAGATCGCCACCAAGCTAACGGCCCAGGGAGCATCGGTGGTGGTTGGAGCCTGCGACACCTTTCGCGCCGCAGCAGTTGATCAACTAGAGGTCTGGTGTGAGCGCAGTGGAGCAAGTATGGTTCGGGCGAAAGAGGGGTCAAATCCCAGTGGCGTCGCCTATGGAGCACTAGAACAAGCGCAGCAGAGTGGAGCTGACTACTGCCTACTCGACACTGCGGGTCGTCTACACACTAAGGGCAACCTGATGGAGGAGCTGAATAAAAACAAAAGAGTCCTCTCTAAACTGGACCCTGATGCCCCTCACGAAGTTTGGTTGGTGTTAGATGCAATCACCGGGCAAAACGCCATGCGTCAGGCGGAGGAGTTTAATCGTACCCTAAAGCTAACCGGCCTAATTTTTACCAAGTGCGATGGATCATCCAAAGCAGGTAGTGCCATCTCCATCGTTGACCAACTAAAAGTTCCAATTATCTACATTGGAGTTGGGGAGAGTGTGGACGATCTGGATATCTTTAATCTTGATCACTATCTTCTTGCACTACTTGACGGTGGTACTCCTGAAAACTATCACTAATGTTGACTAAAAAAAGAAAAAGGATTATCGTGACTTATAATGATCGATGAGCAAAGCAATCAGGATTCTTTGAAGTTTAACATATTGGGTTATAATGTTAACTTTAAGCCGGAAAGTGGTGACATATCACCCTATCCGGAAGATGTTGTAAAAATGGTTAGGAGCGAAATAGAGGATATTCTGGATAAAAGCCCTGGATTGGACCGAGGACAGGTCGGGGTGTTGGCCGCACTAAGAGTGGCCACCAAGTCACTCAATATAGAGAGTGAGTACCGTATAAATATCGAGAAATTACAGCTTACCGCAAAAGATGCCCTTCAACTTATTGATGAGGTCTCTTTAGCGCAATCCTGACCATTATACTTTAGCATTGCCGTTGTAGAGAAGAACCTAGTTCCATTAGGAGCACTATTTCTCTACCTCTGGCCACTCAAGATATCCTGATCGCCCCAGTTCATGTGAGTCATCACAACTTTTTGGGGGAGAATATTCCATGAGTACCACTATCATATTATCAATTGTCCTTGCTGCGATATTAGGTATCGCCCTTGGCTTCTTTATCCGCCAGCTCAAAGCAAATAAGGAGCTTGGTGAACGTCAAAGCAAGGGAGATACAATCATTGAGAAGGCCAAAAATGATGCAGGGGATATTAAATACCGAGCAAGAAAAGAGGCGAAAGAGATTATTAAGGATGAGCGCCAACAATTTGATCAAGAGTGTGACAAACGGGAGCAGGAGTTTAAGCTAACAGAGCGGGATTTAACTAAAAAAGAGTTAGCATTTGAGCAGCGAATAGAGGATCACAACCGCAATATTGAGCGAATTACCGCCAAAGAAGAGGAAGTCGAACAAGAGCGTGGAAAAATTGGTGATGAGATAGAACGTTATCGCCACAAGCAGAGCGAGCTGGCCGATCGCCTAACCGAAGTTACCGGCATGAGCAAGGATGACGCCAAACAGGAGCTGATCAAGAGCATGGAGGATGATGCCCGGGTCGACTTTGCCAAGGTGTTAACAAGACTTGAAGATGAGACCAAAGAGGAGTCTGAGAAGATATCCAAGCGAATTATTGGAATAGCAATCCACCGTTTCTCAGGCGAATATGTTGCAGAGCAGACTATCAGTTCAGTTGAACTTCCATCCGATGATGTTAAAGGGAAGTTGATCGGGCGAGAGGGAAGAAATATCCGTGCCTTTGAGCAGATCTGTGGAGTTGACCTAATTATTGATGATACTCCTGAAGTGGTAGTCATCTCCTCTTTCAATGTGGTTCGTAGAGAGATTGCCCGTCAAACTATCAAAAAATTACTCTCTGATGGCCGCATCCATCCTGCCAAAATTGAGGAGTTCTACTTGAAGTCCAAAGGCGAGATGGATAAGCAACTAAGAGAGATGGGTGAGAAAGCGCAGATGGAGATTGGTATTCATGGTATCCATCCCGAAATATTAAAATTAATTGGCGCACTCAGCTGGAGAACATCTTACACCCAAAATCAGTATCAACATGCGATTGAAACTGCATTTCTTACTGGATTGATGGCCTCCGAGCTAAAACTAAATGTTAAGCAGGCTCGACGTGCCGGTCTTCTTCACGATATTGGAAAGGTTATAGATGCCTCGGCTGAGGGATCACACGCTCTAATTGGGGCCGCATTTGCGAAAAAACATGGTGAATCTCCAGATATCGTCCATGCGATCCGGGCACACCATGAAGATGAGAAACCTCAATCTCTGCTGGCCCACTTAGTTGCTTCTGCTGATGCTCTATCCGGTGCTCGTCCAGGGGCCAGGAAGGCTTTGATGGAGTCCTACATCTCTCGCCTAACTGATATTGAACAGATCGTTAACTCTTTTGATGGTGTGACAAATAGCTATGCTATCTCGGGAGGACGGGAAGTGCGGGTACTAGTCGAAAATAAGAAAGTATCTGACGAGGGAACGGTCACTCTATCGAGAGAGATCGCCAAGAAGATCGAAGCGAATATGTCCTATCCCGGCACAATTAAAGTTACAGTCTTGCGAGAGACAAAATCTGTCGGAGTTGCTCGCTAGGTATTGCCAGTTGCCTAAACTTTTGAAGTAGAAAAGTGTCCGCAGGAGTCACGCTCAATAATCTCATCACTTGTGACCGCTGCGATTGATACTGGCTTGGTTAGATATTCCTTAGCAACCTCTTTCAGCTCATCCCACTTAACAGAGAGTACTCCATCTCTAAATTTCTGTTTTGCCTCTTTTGTTAAACCAATAATCTCTTCATTACAAAATTTAAAGGCTTCACCATAGGGAGAGGATGGCATGTCTAGGCCAGAGATGACGGAGACAATCGCCTCATCAACTTCAGCCTGTCCTAAATCGCACTGATCAAACCAGTCCAAAGTCTTTTTAAATACATCCACCGTCCGAGCTAAGTGAGGGTCACGATAGGAGAGCATGACAAAGAGTCCATTCAAAGGTGCAAAGCGGGACATACCACCGTAAGCTCCCCCTTTTTCGCGAATCTCATTGTGCAAATAGTGCTGACCGATAATCTTATCTAACACTCTTAACTTAGGAGCATCTTGATGAGTGTAACCAACTGTCTTGATTGCCTGGGCAACATATGAGACCGGAGTGGTTAAGGTATTTGCTTCTAGTAGATGCTCCATTTTAGGTTGAGCAAGTGGACAATTTTTTATAGCGCTTTTACTACTTGGCAATTGATCCACCAAACGACCTAAGGAGTTCTTGATAGAGTTGAGTTGAGATGCAGCCGAAACAGTTACAACTGATAGGTTATCAGAACACAATATTTTCTTTGCCAGTGAATTAAGCTGCTCAATAGTCTGATCCAACTGGTCACTCCTCTTTGCAAGCTCCTCCATAAAACGCAACTGGGTAATTCCAAAGTATGCCTCATCTCGCTCGCCGTTGGAGGAGAAGGTACGAGATGCTGCCATGGCTGCAAATTGATGCCCATTCCCAGTAATACTGTTACGCCACTTGGTAGCGCGTTTGTCGATTAAAATCTCAGTTCGCTCTTTATCTGTGATATCCCATCGAACAGTTAGATCTGCCAACAGATCAACCATTGCATCCAGATTTTCCTCCAAAGCAGAAGAAGAGAACTCCAAGAAATCATAACCACTACCCATACTCTGCACATCGGACTTAAGATCAACTGTGGCATATACACCACTGGTATATCTGGCCATCCTTTTTCCAATCTCTTCATAGTTCATCCCCGCAGCACCTGATTGAGTGATCAAAGATGCCAGCAACGGAACCCAAGATCGCTCCTCAATTGTCAGATGATCTAAAGGGAAGAGTAATTTTAAATAGTTTAAACCATTAAGCGAACGCTCAAACATGGAGGTTTTAACTCCTCCGATATCTGTCGTCTCAACTGCAGGGGCGTTCGTTTTTTCAGTGCGGGCCAAGTCCTCTACTTCAATGGTAGGTAGTACTGAGAGATCCTCTTTCTGTTCTTGGTGTTCCTTTAATTTGTCGGCCAACTCCACTAACCCCTTAAGCTCCGTTTCGCTCATCTCACTCTTTATCTTGACCAGCCTCTCTTGCTCGTCCGCTTCCTCCCGAGCAGCCATTTGATGATCTGGCTTTAAATTAACTGTTACTCGATGAGGATTATTCAAAAGGTAACGCTTTATCTGCTGCTCAAAATATGGCCCCTGTTGAACTTTCTGCTTAATCTGATCTATGTGCTTGCTAAATTCCAAACCGGCAAGTGGGTCATCACCATGCAACCAGCAGCCGATAAATTCAAACTCCAAAGAGAGTGCATTGGGCATTCTTCCACCAGAGATCTCTAGCGTTGAAATCTCCAACTGATGAATTGCTGTCTCGATATCATCTTGGGAGATGCCATCTGAAACCACCTGCTCCAAAGTACTAACAATCAACTTTTCTACTTTCTCACAATTATCGTTTTTAACCCCTTCGAGCCCTACAAAAAAGTAGCTCTCCCGTGGTTCATAATCATAGCCATAATAGTTGATCAACCCTTTACCAAGTCTTGACTCCAGTAGAGCCTTTTGAAGTGGAGCACCGGCACTGCCCAATAGAATACTATTGATCAACTTCAAGGAGATCACCTCTTCCATCTCAAAATTTCTACAGTTAAGCCAAGAGAGTGCCACTTGGCACTTCTCACCATCATCCTCATCTTCAGACAGAGGGTAGTAACGATCAACTTTAACCGGAGAACTTATTTTTTTCTCATCTGATACCTTGGTACCAGGATCAATAGCATCAAAAGAAGAGAGTACCTGCTGGTCAATCTGGCGTAGATGCTCTTCCAAGGGGAATGTTCCATAAGTGTAAAAATAGGCGTTGCTGGGGTGATAGTGAGTTTTATGGAAATCAATAAACTGCTGATAGGTAAGATCGGGAATCGCGATCGGATCACCACCAGAGTTATGATGATAGGTAATTGTGGGGAAGATCTCCTTTGCAAGCTCATTGTGCAAGCGACGATCTGGCGAGGACATCACGCCTTTCATCTCATTATAGACTATCCCCTTGTACTCCAAGGATGAGTTTAGATCGCTAGCATCTTTAAGCTCTAAACGATGCCCCTCTTGAGAAAAGTTAATCTCTTTTAGTTCAGGAAAAAAAGCAGCGTCTAAATATATCCCCATCAGATTATAAAAGTCTGTCCTATCCTGAGAGCTAAAGGGGTACATTGTCCAGTCAGATGAGGTAAAGGCATTCATAAAGGTATTTAGGCTTCGCCTGATCATAGAAAAGAATGGATCACGCACTGGATATTTTTTAGAACCACAAAGTGCAGTATGCTCCAAAATATGGGCCACTCCAGTTGAATCTTTCGGGGTCGTTAAAAAAGCGACACTAAAGCAGTTATTAGTATCATCATTACTTAGATGAACATAACGAGCATGAGTCTTCTCATGCTCCAGTTGGTAGAAGACATTAGAAATTTTTGGTAGACTCTTTACCTCTAAAATCTTAAAACCGTGTAGACGATCCCCTACCTTAAGGCCGGGATTATTTTTGTCAACAAATGTATTACTCACTATCCTCTCCTTTCTCGGGAGTGGGCAGAACATTGACCTGCCACTGATACCCGGTACTCTTATCATTTTTTAACTCAACATAGGTGGGAATCTCTTTTTTATCAATATCATTTAATAGAAAAAATTGATTCCCCAATACAGTCTGAATATTATAGAGCCCTTGATGCTGGTTGTTATCAATCAGATACTTCAAGAAAAATAGTAAAACTGGCTCTTCTCGACTACCCAAATCATCCCCTTGCTGCATTTGGCGCAATGCTTTTTGAGTCTGATAACTGACCAAAGAGCCCTGTAAAGAGTCTCGCTGTTTGGCAGTGAAGGTAAAGTCCTGTTTAAAAGCATCCATATCAACGGGATAGCGCGGAAGGTCATTTTTACTACGAATAGCTACTGCCAGCTCAAAAGCCGATAGCGGTTTTGCTTTGGGTTTGGGTTTGGGTTTCGGCTTAGGTACTGCCTTAGGCTTCGGTTTGGGTTTTGGTTTGGGCTTGAGTTTTACCTTCGGCTTCACCCTAGGCTTCGGTTTAGGTAAAAGTTTTTTTACTATTTTTTTGGGCTTGGGCTTTGCTCGATAGATAAAATTCTTTAGACCAAGATCATCAAACTCCTTTAAGGCACCGGGAAGAAAAAGTACTCCTAACATTCGAGCAGAGGGATATTGCTGCAGCTCATGTGATACAATTGGAAAGAGATGATCCAATATGGAGTATCTTCTCTCACGTCCAGCGAATATCTTTCCAAACCGCTCCATGCATCCACCAAACTCATCGCTGGAACGAAAGAGATTTTTTACGTTGGATTCAACCAAAAGCAATATTGCCTCCGGCCGAGTAGACAAACCATAAACTTGATCAACCTCTTGGCATAGATCACTAATTAATTGTCGGTCTTTTATGCAACGACTCTCAATCGCAGTTTTAAGCTGACCAACATCTCTTACAGTACACTCCTGCCCCTGAGAAGAGCAGTGCCACTGCATCACCATTGCCAATCCTTCCTGGTCTGCTGCCTGATGATTGATCCTCTTCAACAACTGCTTAATCTCTTGCTGCTTAAAGTGGCGAAGCTCATAGGGAAGACGCTCATGACTTAACACCTGTTTGGAGCGATCAATAAATACTCTCATCTCCTTGGAAATTGGAGACATATTGCACTGGTTTAATATCGCCCCAACATTATCGGCACAGACAACTCTTCCTCCACCAATACCGTAGTAAACTCTCTTTAAATACTTTAACTCTTCGTAGAGATAGCTAATAGTCAGTAGACGAAATAGGTAGCGCAGATAGGGCAGGTGCCGACTTAATACAAAATTGGGACACCTACTTTGACTCAGTTGAGTAGTGAGAAAACTCTCCAAGTGGTTTGGAACGGCGGGAATAAGTCTATCCCAGTAACGCTCTAAGTAGAGTTGGTCTAAGAATTGCGGAGCCTGTTCGACGGACTCACGAATCAGATCTGGTGAGTTGGGTCCGTAGTATAATAAGCTCTCCTGCTCCCCTAAATAGCTTTGATCGTAAAAAATCTGACCATCAACTCTCTCTCCCCCCTTTGCCCCTAAAGCAGAAGAGAGAAAATAGGTGCCCAGCATCCCTAAAGTAACCAGAACGGTAAGGAGTGAAAATTTTATTCCAGCCATACCAAACTCAAAATTGGAAGATAGGTGATCAACAACAGGGCAAAAAGCATCAATAGAAGAAATGGGAATGAGGCACGATAAAGCTCGGTAATCGGCCGCCCAAAACGAAAACTGGAGATGAATAGATTAATTCCGACTGGCGGAGTGATATAACCAATCTCCAAATTAGTCAAAAAGATTATTGCCAGGTGGACGGGATGAATATCAAATTCTGCGGCAATGGGAATAATCAGCGGCACCACGACAATAATCGCACTAAATATATCCATCAGACTGCCAACGACTAATAAGAATAGATTTAAGAAGAGTAAAAAGGAGTACTTGTTATCTAGAAACTCCCGCATCCAATCCAAAATTTTGAGTGGAATCTCTTCATCGACCAGATAGTTGGTTAGACCTAAAGCACAACAAAGAATAAGTAGAATGCCTCCCACCAGGGACATACTATCCATAATAATTTTCGGGATATCTTTTTTGAAATTAAGGTCACGATAGTAGACCGTCTCCAGCACCAGGATATAGGCGGCGGTCAGTGCGGCGGTCTCGGAGACAGTGGTAAACCCTCCATAAATTCCAACCAATACTCCCACCGGTAACAATGTCTCCGGAAGAGATCCCTTAAATGCGGCCCACCACTCAGTAGCAGAGAATTTGCTCCGCACTGGACGATCCCGTTTTCCCTTGCCACTGCTAAATATTGACCAAGCAGAAAGGATCAAAATTAATAGAATGCCAGGAATAATACCGGCCAAGAAAAGTTGATCAATATCCACTTTGGCCACCAACCCATAAAGAATGATTGGCAAGCTTGGAGGAAAGAGTAGTCCCAATGAACCAGAAGTCGTAATCAAACCGTATGAGAACTTTTTAGTGTATCCTTCACTAATTAAGATCGGATAGAGCAGTCCTCCGAGAGCAATAATTGTCACCCCGGATGCTCCAGTAAAAGCGGTAAAAAAAGCACAGATGACCAAGCTGACAATTGCCACACCTCCTGGCAGTTGACCAAAAGTGGCATTGGCCAGACGCAGTAGCCGTTGAGGAGACTTTGACTCTGCCATTAGATAACCGGCAAGAGTAAACAGTGGAATCGTTATTAGGGTGGGAGCACTAGAGAGGCGGTAGATCTCAACGACGACTGCCGAAGTTGGTGTATCTACCAGAGCAAAAGCGGTCAATGCCCCTAATGCCATTACGACAAAAAGCGGGGTCCCCAACAGAGCAACCATTATAATGGCGACTAATGCAAAATATGCCATCAGGTTTGCTCTCCTGTCACTACACTACCTTTGCTCTCCTCCACTTGCAGTCGACTATCACTGCCGGCAAACAGCAAGAAGAAGAAGCGGTAGGAGATAAAGATCAAACCCACCGGAATAATCGAGACCAAAAATCCACTATGTATTCCTAGAAATGCCTCTTTACCGTACTGCATCTCAATCAAGCTAAAATCATATCCTGCCTTAGCGAGCCAGATTAAAGTCACAGTACAGACTAGGGCAATCAGCCGCTGAATTAAACCGAGCAGTCGATAGTTTTTCTTCTGCTCCAACATTCGTGGCAACACATCAATTCCAATATGAGTACGACGTCCGGTGGCCAAGACTCCACCCAGAAAGATAGAGATAAAAACCAAGTGACGGATCAGAGGGTCTGCCCACATAGGACCAATCTCAAACCAACGAAGTAAGATGGTAAAGACTGAAAGTAGTAGCATCAAACCGACGACTACCACCAACAGAAAAGAAGCTGTCCTTTCAATTCCCCGATCAATTAGTGCCAATAAGTTTAACATCTGCTACCAGTTAAAGATGGGAATTGAATCGACGGTAAGCCTCTGAAGAAAATAGTTTACCCGTTAATTGCTTAATAATGGTTCCTCGTAGATCACTACTAATTTTTTGATCCTCTTGACTAAACTTAATAAACTCTATCCCCGCCCCTTTTAATGCTGCAAGCGCATCTAGATTCTCTTGCACATTATCTTTGTTTATCTGTTGAAAAAATTTGCGGCTAATTTTCTCTACCAACTTACGATCCTGCTCTTTAACTTTATTCCACTTTTTACTATCAATCAGAAATGCTCCGGTGGAATATGCTAGTGGAAAATCAAGCAGATACTTAATCTTATTATTCCACTGTAGGGCCAAGATCGCTAACGGTGGAGCGTAGGCTGCTTCCACAATACCTGTTGAAAGAGAGGAGAGTACATCAGGTAGGGCCAAAGGGACCGAGACCAATTTCATAGTATTGATTAGAGACGCCACCAGAGGATCTCCCTCCCACGACCATATTTTAACTCCTTGAAGAGAGTTAATATCCGGAGTTTTTTTCTTGGAGACAAAGTAGACCAAACCGATCTCAAAAAATCCTAGGTTGAAAAAACCCTTTTGAGTAAACTGCTGATTAAAGTAGGGGGCCATCTTCATCATGACCCCATAAGCCTTCTCTCGTTTCTCAAAAAAAGTAAAGGGGATCTCCAACACACGCACATCCCCGTTAATATCTCCTAGGGTTTTTCCGGTAAAAATACCTCCCTGTAGCTGACCTACTCGAATCTTACGCAAGACATCTGGCTCATCCCCCTGGGCCCCACCGTAATAGAGTTTAAATTTCACCCGACCATTAGTGCTCTTTTTGATCTCCTTGGCCATCCGCTTTAAATTTAGTGCCCAACTAGTTCCTTCAGGAGCAAGTAAGCCCACTTTAAATGTTACCCCAGACACTGAAAAAGAGAGTGTGGTGACAATCAATATGATGATCAAATTTATAAATTGCATACTCTCGGCTCCTTAAAAAATAACCGTGAACTAAAAAAGATCCTTTTCAAATTGCTTAACAATTAAAAAACGCTTTAAAGCAATTGCCCGATAGATATTGAGACGTGGGTTGTGGCCCTTTGGCCCTTTGGCGGTTACCAAACGTGCTGAAGGCAACCATCCCCACTTAGCATGAGCTGTCCGTAACGCCTGCTCCAGAAACTGTTTCTGCTGCAAATATCCGCTCTCATCCATCATGGGAACCAGATAGTACTGGATAAAAGCGACTCGAACTAACCAGTTATCAGGCCAACGCTTAATTAACTTTAAAAATATCTCACGGGCCAGTTTAGGATCTCCCCCCATCATTTTAGGACGAGCCGCCCAGTAAGCTCCATAGAAAATATCACAGGCTCCAAAACCGATATTAGAATCTTTACTACAAACCCAATCAAACATCTGCTTAACCACACTAAGTTGAGCTATAAGCTGATAGTTGCTCTTTTGTAGACTAATCAAACCTCCAAGCGATTGAGCGGTAAATAGCACTGCTACTCGGTCCTCTTCCTGCTGACCATCAAGCTGCTGATCCAATAATTTGCCAATCCCCTGCTCTATCTTGGCTTGAGAGGATAGTAGTTGATAACTAACATTGTGTAGAGCGAGGTAGTGCAAACCATATTTAACTGACTTGCTATAGTGAGCCACCGCCTGTTTCAGATGCGTTTTTACTCCACTATCAGCATAGAGTTCGCGCCAATGTAAGGTTTCATCTACCGCAAAGGCCAGACCGGCATACCCCTTGGATAGGCTGGCAAGCAAGGTCGTATTGTCAGGGGCTAAATAGAGTAATCCTTCTAAAAGTTTTAGATTGGCCGGTGCCCCCTGTTTGAAATCATTCCAATTGATCTCGGTCTCCAACTCTGCCGAACCTCGATAGAGCAGACCGGCAGTCATATCCACCGCCATACGATCAATCGAGGAGCACGATGAAAAGAGCGTAAATAGTAATATCCACCAGACCGGCTTCACCTTATTATTCTCCAATCTAAAAAGATGGCCCCCGACTGGGACCATTTATTTGGATAGACATGGTACAGACTAACTAAATGTATATAACTATGCACAAGATTTCAACCGTTTACTGCCATACGGCGGGTGATAATAGCTAAAATAATACCCACTAATTTCGCTTCGCCCAAAAATGTGGTATTATATTAGTAAGTTAAGGATTATGTAGTAGAAGTACCCTTTTTCAGGAGGATCTTATTGGTTCTAACCAGAGAGGCGAAAAATTGGTCCAGGTAGCTAATATCGGACCTGCTGTCATCGGAACAAGTTAATCTCCACATTGGCAACGGGACCTGTAGGTTACCTGGTAATACAAACTAGGCAACCTAACAGGGTAAGGAGGGTCCCATGCCACATGTAAAAGGGGGAGAGCAATCCCCAAACAACAAGAGCAAGGATAGTAGTACGGTTCAAACAGTTGATCGTCTACCTTCACTACGAAGAGATTTGACTGGAGTAAAGCCCATTCGGTCTATTACTCAGATTAAAAGTATCCGTCGCAATAATAGCAAGTAGCAATTTAAGTGCGGAGCAGTTAGTTAGATTTTTTCTTTTTGATCTTCGTGGATCGGCGACGCCTCTTGCTGCGTCTCTTTTTAGACCTGGATCTCTTTTGCTGTTTTTTTAAGCTCTGCTCTGAATAGCTTTTATGAATACCATCAATCACCTTTTCGCGTACTCGATCTAAACCAACTAATAGCTGTTGGTGTTGGTACTTAATAAAGCGTCTACGAGCTGCAAACGAATTATTAACAAAAGTTACATGTAGTGCCTTTAACTCCCGAAAACAGAGAAGACGCTCATGCTGACTGAGTCGCTCATCTTTACTATCATCTTCATTCGGATTGGGGTTAACTTTTTGACCAGAGAGAATAAAAACCGAAAACTCGCCATTACATACCCCTTTTTTATGCTGAATGTAACGCTCAATACTCTTACGGTAACTCTCCATCTCCTCCAGATATTTTTCCGGCGGAAGAAGTTTTAACTGATCCAACCTCAATTTAGTCTGCTGAGTGTACTCAAATGGGCTAATGCTGTCTGTTGTTACTGCAATAACCGGAAAATTTAAGATGATATAAAAAAATATAATAAAATGTAGACTAAAATTCATCTTAAACTGCATCCTGTAGAGCACGGTTGATCCAATCACGTAACTCTGCTAATGGCAGACCTACAACATTTGTGTAGGAGCCATCAATTTTGGCCACAAATGGAGCTGCGGCCCCCTGGATTCCATAGGCACCAGCCTTATCGCTCCACTCTCCACTATCCAAATAGCGAGCCAACATCTTTTCATCCAATCGAACAAATGTCACCTCTGTTTGCACCCAGAATGGATAGTGAAGTGCCAACTCATCGCCCCCCCTGTCCTTCAAATTTGTGATCAGTAGATCAACTGCGGTAACAACTTGATGCTGCTTCCCACTTAATGACGTAAGCATTGCTTGAGCATCCTGTCGGTCCTCAGGCTTTCCCAGTACTCTTCCCGCTGCAACTACAATGGTATCTGCCGCTATTGTCAATAGAGGTTTCTCCGACTTCTGGTACACTCTTTGATAGACGACTCTCCCCTTAAGGGCCGCAATCTCTTGCGCCAATTCAACCGGAGAGTCTAAACTCCCATCCTCATCTATACCAGGAGTGATTACTTGAAATGAGTCGTGTATTAATTTGAGCAGCTGATAGCGTCTGGGGCTACCACTGGCCAACACGACCTGAAATGAGTTAACGCTTTCTATCAACATAATATCTCAACCAAAATTTTGAGCGAAAACTATTACTGCCAGCAGCTCCATCCCGTGGTAAGAAAAAAGGTGTATGGTTAGCAGTATAGTGTTTAAAAGCGCGAAGATAGTATTCAGGGCCAAATGTTGCTACAACCTTTTCTTTATTCCCCTCCAGCTCTATCTCCTGCAAAAGACGGTCCCACAACTTATAACGGCGCTGCGCTGTTAGCGCCAAATCCTTAGTTAAAAATCTCTCTCGTTTGCCAATATCCAACCCGTTAGCGGTAATGTTTTTAGACTCCCACAGTTGATATCCAAAATTTATTGCTAACTCTTTTGCACTTATCTTGCTAAACAGGTGGGCAGAACGTCTTTGTAGCCAGATCTCACGGGCGAGCAGCACTGAAGGAAACCGCGAAGTCACCAGCTCCATTCTGGCCAGCATGGTGATCATTGGGTCTATATTATCTAAAGGGGCAATACGCTCACCTCTTGCACTTAAACGATACCACTGACCATCGGTTAGATTAAACTTCTTCTGATCATCACTGCCATCTGATCCAAATAGATTAAGGACAGGAGAGGCTGAAGCGAGCTTGCTTTTACGATTAAGCCAGGTGACAGTGCGATTTTTAATATAACTATCTCCCATCTCTAATACAACCATCTCCGTTCTTAGAAGATTACCAACTAAGGTGCCGTTGGGTAGGGCCAGTAGTGTTCGTGTCCTCTTGCCACCAAAAATCTGATTGTTTCCCACAATCATCTTATTTAATCTGTTCCGTTTACCTTGTTCTAAAATTTGCAAATCATCTGGCAACCACTTTAGTGAGATGTCGGAACGAAATGATTGCTGCAGCTGTTTTATATCCCAGGTAAAGGTGTTGGCCTCCAACAATGGCAGTGGCAAAAATAGTGAGTCACTCTCCCGAATAAGTGGCTGATCGACTTGAGTCGTTTCTCGGGACAACCAGAGAACCACTCCTCGGTTAACTCTAGCGTAGATAAAATTCTCCTGACGTCCAATATTCAGCTCAACCAGTGAGATCGAACTTTTGGGGCCCATTCTAACCATGGTGCCATCTAGCAAGAAGATCCATGCGTAGCTATTCTCACCAGTCACCACCTCATCTCGCTCCCAAAGCCTTGAGCGATGACCTATATGGTAGAAGGTCTCTCCCTCTCCCTGATAGTTGGTACATCGACCAATACAGGAGAGTAGATATCCAACTATCTCCCGGTGCTTCTTCGCCCTTAATTTTAAGCGCCAAAGAGGTGTTTTTTGAAGTTCCAAGCGACGCTTGTTCCAGAGAGGAAAACTTAACCATTGGCCTGGATCTAACTTGTCCCACTCTATCTGATTACGAGACTCATGTTTGAACAGGTAGCTACGATCGAAGGTGATGCCATCATCTGTGGTTTTAATTGTGCTTTTAGACTCAGATAATTCTCCCGCAGGTACATCTGAAAATAGAGCTGTTGCCCAGAGAGAGATTACCAATGTAAGAACTACCTGTCGCACCACAGTATCCTATTTTGCTATCGACTATTGATAGTTTAAATATTACCTTAAGTAGTTACTTTTTGCTGTGATGGGCAAAAAGATTTGAACTACTAATGTTACAATTTTTTCTACCCATGGAGGCACCGTGTCAACCGGCAGTGAATCACACTCTTTTGTAAAAAGTGAAGAGGAAATACTTAAGTTTTGGGAAGAACAGCAGATCTTTCAGCGCTCCTTAGAACAGAGCAAGGGCTCTACCCCCTACATCTTTTACGATGGCCCTCCATTTGCTACCGGACTACCCCACCATGGCCACCTAGTCGCCTCCACCCTGAAAGATATTATTCCCCGTTACTTCACGATGCAGGGGCGCTATGTCTCCCGACGTTTTGGCTGGGACTGCCATGGTCTGCCAGTTGAACATGAGATCGATAAAAAATTGGGAATGTCAGCGGATAAGGCGGTAGAGGAGCTGGGGATCAAGGGCTACAACGATCAGTGTCGCAGTATCGTCAGCCGCTACACCGAGGAGTGGCGCAAAACTATCACCCGTCTTGGCCGCTGGGTCGACTTTGATAATGACTACAAGACGATGGATGCCACATTTATGGAATCGATCTGGTGGGTCTTCAAACAGATCTGGGAGAAAGAGTTGATCTATCAAGGGGTAAAAGTTGTCCCCTTCTCCACCGCCCTTGGAACTGGACTAGCCAACTTTGAGGCCAGCTCCAACTATCAAGAGGTACAGGACCCAGCGATTACGGTCCTATTTAAGACCGTTGATCAAAAAATTGAGGGGCAGCCAATCTATCTGGCCGCCTGGACAACTACCCCTTGGACGCTAGTCTCCAACCTTGCTCTCTGTGTTGGAGCAGAGATTGATTATGCCCTAGTTCATGATAGTGAGCAGAACCTCTACTTCTATCTGGCCCACGACCTGATCTCGAAAGTGGCCGGTAAGAAAAAGAAGTTGGATGTAATCAAACAGGTCAAAGGATCGGAGCTACGAGGTACTAAATATCAACCGCTCTTCCCCTACTTTTCTGAGATGGCCAGTGAGGGGGCTTTCCAAGTGCTAAATGATGACTATGTGTCAACAGATGATGGTACCGGGATTGTTCACACTGCTCCCGGATTTGGTGAGGATGACTATCGAGTAATGAAGAGTGCCGGCATCGAAGTAGTTGCCTGTCCTGTTGATGACCAAGGACTATTTACCGCTGAAACCGGTGAGCTGGCGGGAACTTATGTTAAAGACGCTGATAAAGTAATTATCAAACAGCTAAAAGAGCGCAAGATCCTCTATCAACAATCAGTAATTGTTCACAGCTATCCCTTCTGTCCCCGCTCTGATACCCCACTAATCTATAAGGCGATCCCCTCTTGGTATATCCGAGTAGAAAAAGTAAAAGAGCGGCTGATTAAATCAAACCAGCAAATTAGTTGGGTGCCTGAACATATCAAAGAGGGCCGTTTTGGCAAATGGCTGGAAGGGGCCCGTGACTGGGCGATCTCTCGAAACCGAGTATGGGGAACCCCTCTTCCCATCTGGACAAACGATCTTACCGGGAACCATCTCTGTATCGGCTCAATTGAGGAGCTAGAAAAACTATCCGGCACCAAAGTTGATGATCTTCATCGAGAGAACATTGATCATCTGACCTTCTCCCTGCCAGGTGAAGATGGGGTCTATCATCGCATTACCGAAGTCTTAGATTGCTGGTTTGAATCTGGCTCTATGCCCTATGCCCAGCTCCACTATCCATTTGAGAATCAGGAGATGTTTGAGCAGGGATTTCCCGCCGAATTTATTGCAGAAGGGCTGGATCAGACCCGTGGCTGGTTCTATACCCTGACCGTGCTCTCTACCATCCTTTTCGATAAACCCGCTTTTAAAAATGTTATCGTTAACGGCATGGTGATGGCACAAGATGGCAAGAAGATGTCCAAGCGTTTAAAAAACTACACCGCACCTGACACCTTGATGGATGAGTATGGGGCGGACGCTCTGAGAATCTACTTGATCACCTCCGGCTTGGTGAAAGGTGAGGAGCAACGCTTTACCGATGAGGGTGTCAAGGAGATGGTTCGCCGAGTACTGCTTCCTTGGTTCAACTCTTTTAAATTTTTGCATACCTATGCCCAGGTTGACGGCTGGAATCCCGCCCAAGATTTTACTTTTGGGGATAACATTGTTGATCGCTGGCTACTATCCAAACTGCAAACACTGAAACAGGAGATCTCCTCGGAGATGGAGCACTACCGTCTCTATCTGGTTGTCCCTGCACTATTTAATTTTATTGAGGATCTGACCAATTGGTATATCCGTTTAAACCGCTCCCGTTTTTGGGGCGAAGGACTAAGCAGTGACAAAGTAGCTGCCTACTCCACTCTTTTTACAGCGGTAATGGAGCTATCAACCACCATGGCCCCGTTTGCCCCATTTCTATCTGAATATATTTTTCTAGAGCTAAAAAAACTAGGAGGAGATCAGTTTATCCCTGAACAGTCAGTTCATCTTAAACGCTATCCTCAGGCGGAAAAAGAGTTGATCAATGCTCCACTGGA
Source organism: Bdellovibrionales bacterium (assembly GCA_018646675.1). GTDB lineage: Bacteria > Bdellovibrionota > Bacteriovoracia > Bacteriovoracales > Bacteriovoracaceae > JABGUH01. Next base: position 69,262 of record JABGUH010000034.1, read on the forward strand.
AGATGCAGTAGATCGCATGCAGCAGATTATTCTACTGGGAAGACAGCGCCGTAACCAAGAGCAGATCAAGGTAAAAACCCCCTTGACCAGTCTGACAATCATTCATCGTAGCCAACCACTACTCGATGAGATATCCAAGCTAGAGCAGTATATCAAGAGTGAGCTGAACGTAAAAAATATCCATTACTCAACCGAAGAAGAGCGCTATATTAAACTTTATGCCAAAGCAGACGCCCGTCAGTTAGGTAAACGATTGGGAAAACGCTTTCCGCAATTTAAAAAGTTAATCGAAACCACCAGCAGTGATCGACTAAATGAACTGGAGTGCAGTGGAAAAATCACTCTTGAAAGTGAAGAGTTCAGTAATAATGAGATTACCGTTCTACGAGAGGCAATTGATGGTGGAAGTGCCCTCTCCAACCGTTTTATCTCCATTGACTTAGATACAAAACTTACTGCGGAACTAATTAGCGAGGGAATTGCCCGAGAGATTGTCAACCGAATTCAAAAATCACGCAAAGAGCTTGATCTAAATGTCTCAGACCGAATTAGCATAAATTACAGTGGAGACAGTCATGTGGTTGAAGCCATCACTACTCATGGGGAGTATATCTCCCAAGAGACTCTCTCTACCAGCATCACCTGTGTTAACTTTAGAGACAATGAACCGCAGTTTAAATATCAAATTGAACAGGATGAACTACAACTAACCATTAATAAGATATCATAGTTGATAACCGTCGAATGAAAAGTAAGCGACTTCAAGGATTAGTACTGACCATTCTACTTTTAAGTAGTGGTTTGCTCCATGGATATCCATATCTCCATTATGACCCCAATAAGACCAAGCTTACTGCCAGCTCCTTCTCCCGTTATGTCCGCCCTCAGGTCAGAAGTATTATTAATGACTTTTTTCATATGATCTCTAAGCTGGGGATGGGAGAGCGCCAGTTGATTAAGATACGCCAGAGTTTGGTTTATGAGTCAGATCAATTTAATCGTTGGCCTGCTCGGTGCCACTCCCAAACCTCCGAGTCTGAGAAACATCCAGAACAAAATAGTCAATCACCTACGCCAGCTAATCCCCTTGACTGCCAACAACGGATTGCTAAGATCTATCACTCACTAAGTACGCTAGAACATGATATCTTGTCCCTCCAGTCTAACTCACTAATCATCACCTCTCCCGACAAGAAAAAAAAGAGTCGTCGCAAAAGTAGACGTGGAAAAAAAAGTAAGGTGGCCCCTATCTTTAATGACCGACTGATCAAAGTACATACCGAGCTTAATCAGTTGGCACTAATGCTTTACTCCACCCTACATCTAATCGAAGAGCGTCTAATCACTTTTAATACTCCTTATGCTCTACACTCAAAAGCAGTGGCGCAAATACGCAATAACTTGGATGAGATGATATTGATTAGTGAACGTGTAATGTTGAATCGAATTGACCAGGGGGAGAAGCGGGAACTAAATGTTCTATGGTATGGAATGATTAAGAAAATGGAGCAACGAGTGCTTAAAAAGGGTGGCCGCCGCTACCTACTTAACAATCTAGAGTCATTTAACCTTATCTGGAACTCTTTTTGTATGAAGCAGACCAAGTGGGATAAACCAAAGTCATCTGTCGTGACGCTGATTAAAACAATCCATCTACGTTGGAACTCAATCTTAAAAGTGATTCTTCGCTAATATAAACAGCACAGATAAAAAAAGCCCCTTAAAAAAAGGGGCCCTAAAAACAGTACAAAATATCCTGCAGACTAAATTAATACCTGGAGGATCTTGAAAATTTTATGTTGTTTTTCTTTCTTCTCTTCTCAGCTGCTGCGTTCTTCTCTTTCATCCGAATCGAAGGCTTAGTGTACTCTTGACGTCGACGATATTCTCGAACAACTCCGAAAGCTTCACACATCCGCTTAAATTTCTTTAGCGAACGTTCCACTCCGTACTTATCGTCAATAATCACCTCAATAGTTGGTTCTGTTGCCACGCGCTCTCACCCCCTTCTCATCGGCTAAGATAGTTTTACAAATCTATTACTTATTAATCCACCCTCTAACTCTTAAAAAAGGTGGAAGTTAAAGCGTTATTAAGCTAGGATTTTTCGATGTTTAAGTCAAGGTATATCTCTTAAACGCCTGTAAAAAGGTATTGTGATCACCAACCAAAGGAGCATAGAGTGTCGGGCCCGCACGATAATAATCAGATTGATCTATTCGCTGCCACTGCTACCACAACTCCGACCGCCAATAGAGCTACTCACCACAAGAGTGACTCCCCGCTGGCATTTCAGATGCGTCCCACCATTTTAGAGGAGTTTAAAGGGGGTCCAAGAGTCATCTCTCGCTACCCATTTCTAGAGCAGACTCCCCTACCCAGTACCATTATCTGGGGCCCACCAGGTTGTGGAAAAACCTCTTTAGCACACCTGTTGGCCCAAATGGCTGTTCAGGTAATCCACCCGTTTAGCGCTGTACTAGGTGGACTGCCTGAGCTACGAGTGCTGATTAAGGAGTGCCAAAATCAGACCAGTCAGGAAAACGGCGCCATCAAGCCAATAATTTTTATTGATGAAATCCACCGCTTCAACCGCTCCCAGCAGGATGCCCTGCTCCCCTACGTGGAGAGCGGTGAGTTCACACTACTGGGTGCTACCACTGAAAATCCCGCCTTTTCCATTAACCGGGCACTGTTATCAAGAGTGCGTCAGGTTGAACTTCCAACCTTGAGTGTTAGCGAACTGATTGATGTGCTAACCAGAAGTTGCGATCAGCTAGGTAGGTCTATCCCATCATCACTGATCGAGATGATTGCCGACTACAGTAGTGGCGACGCTAGGAGAGCATTAAATAATCTGGAGATGCTGATCAAAAAGCAAGGGGATATGTTGAGCGATCAGGAGCTAAAACAGCTAGTACTGGATGGATCGCGCCACTATGACCACAATCAAGATCGTCACTTTGATGTAATCTCTGCTTTCATCAAAAGCTTAAGGGGGAGTGACCCAGATGCGGCCCTGCTCTGGTTGGCGGTGATGTTAGATGGTGGTGAAGACCCTGTCTACATCGCAAGACGCTTGGTAATCTTTGCCTCAGAAGATATTGGCAATGCAGATCCGCAGAGTCTGACACTGGCGGTAAGCACGATGAGTGCTGTGGCCCAGATCGGCATGCCAGAGGCCAGAATCAACCTGGCCCAAGCCGTAACCTACTTGGCCGCTACCAGCAAGAGCAATGCCAGCTATCTAGGAATCAAGCGGGCGATGAACTATGTTAAAGAGCATGATACCATCGTTGTTCCAGACCACTTAAAAAGTACTCCTCCTAAGAGTGCCGCCGGGAAATACCTCTACCCCCATGACTTCCCAGGCCACCATGTTGAGCAATCTTATAGTGATCAGAGCTTGCCCAACTTTTACCAGCCTACTATTATAGGAGTAGAGGCAAAAATTAGAGAGCGCCTGCACCAACTTAACCGTCAACCAAAATCCGATAATGGATAGTAAACAATAGGAGTCTCCTCCATGAACTCAACGAACAGTAAACATCAACTACTAGCTCATACTAAACGGGCCAAGCCTGAAGGTCCTGTCGTTATGATTATTCTGGATGGAGTGGGAATCGCCCCAGATGGCCCTGGCAATGCACTCTATCAGACTCCAACCACTAATCTTTTTACACTTATTAATAAGGCCAGAAGAGATGATCTCTACACCGAACTTTGCGCCCATGGGCCGGCAGTAGGTCTGCCCGCCGACAACGATATGGGAAACTCCGAGGTGGGTCACAACGCACTTGGTGCCGGCCAGGTCTATGACCAGGGAGCAAAACTGGTTAATCATTCAATTAAAAACGGCTCACTATTTCAAAGTGCAAGCTGGAAAAAGATGGTGACCGACAAGGCGGATAGTGATGCTACTATTCACTTTATCGGCTTGCTATCAGATGGCAATGTCCACTCCCATATCGACCAACTATTTGATCTACTCGATGGTTGTTGGCGTGATGGCGTCAAAAAGATACGCGTCCATCCCCTACTGGATGGTCGAGATGTTGCACCTCGCTCTGCTCTAGAGTTTATTACGCCACTAAATGAGAAGCTAATCTCCCTGCAAGAGCAGGAGGGAATTGATGCCAAGATTGCCTCCGGAGGAGGACGGATGTATATGACGATGGACCGTTACTACTCAGAGTGGTCGGTGGTTGAGCGAGGATGGCATGCCCATGTATTAGGAAAGATCTCTCCGGATGAGATCACAGAAAACTACCCCGGTTACTTTAAAAGTGCCCAAGAGGCTATTGATTGTGCACGGATTCTCTGGCCAGAGAAGCAGGATCAGTTTAACCCACCATTTGTTATTATTAACGAAGATGGAGAACCAGTTGGACCAATTCAAGATGGAGATACCGTTATCAATTTCAACTATCGAGGAGATCGTGCCATTCAGATCTCTGAGGCTTTTGAGCATGATGAGTTTACCGGCTTTAATCGTGTCAGACGGCCGAATGTCGATTATGCAGGTCTCTTGGAATATGATGGTGATACCAAACTACCAAAACACTTTTTAGTCCCTCCCCCGACGATTGAAAATGTACTGTCCGAGTACCTCTGTGCAATGGGAATCAAAACCTTTGCCACTGCGGAGACTCATAAATTCGGACATGTCACCTACTTCTGGAATGGCAACCGCTCCAAACCAATCGACCCAGAGTTGGAGACATTTGTTGAGATACCTTCAGATCCTTCAAATATGATCGTCCTTAATCCGGAAATGAAGGCACAAGAGGTGGCCGCCGAACTGATCAAGGCGATCAACTCGGAACAGTATCAGTTCATCCGTGCCAACTTTGCCAATGGAGATATGGTGGGACATACCGGAGATGCTGAGGCGGTTAAAAGCAGTATGCTGGTAGTAGATAAAAATTTGGATGACGTGGTAGATATTACGCTGGCCAAGAAGGGGGTGGTGATCATTACTGCTGATCATGGCAATGCTGAGGAGCTACTAGATAAGAGTGGCGAGACCTCTACCAGCCACTCACTCAATCCAGTACCATTTCTCATCATTGATTCAGAGCATAAGGATGGAAACTACACCATCAGCTTGGACCATCTGGAGAAGAAGCCAGGTCTATCAAATGTGGCCGCAACACTCTTAAATTTAATGGGATATGATGCGCCAGTGACCCTTGACCCATCACTAATTAAGTTTAAATAGCACCTTTAATTGACCCAGTGGGGATAAATTCTTGACTTTCATCTGATAGCTATTTAAATTGCTTTTTGAGTCTCTTTTAGCGGGGGCGTAGTTAAGTTGGTTATAACGTCTGCCTGTCACGCAGAAGGCCGAGGGTTCGAGTCCCTTCGCTCCCGCCATTTTTGTAAGCTTCAGTACTTTTTTTCCTCCATGTGACAGATGGAGAACGCTTCGGCGGCTCACCGTAAAACACAATCTTTATCCTATTTTCAGACATAATAACGATTCTCTCAATGATCTTTTCAATCATATTTCTGGTTCTACTCCCTTAATGGTGGACTGCACCGCACTCAACCCCTAACAACAGACATTTAGAACCCAAATCCGCATCAAACTAGTTTTCACTGACATTTTCGCACATTCCCGACAGCCCGAGGGATTACG
>JABGUH010000036.1 GCA_018646675.1 Bdellovibrionales bacterium
CTCCTGCCAGCTCATAATTATAACCTCCTGTTATTAGAAAGATTATAACCGACTGATTTATTTAGAAGTGTAAACTATGTCTCCGGTATAAAATGTAAGCTATGTCTCGAGTAGGACAATCTGTGGCGGAAAAAAAGATCATTGGATAGTCGTTCATAACACGTCGTTACGCAAAAAGGTACCGGTTACCTTCCACGGTTAAAAGGGACACTGCCCACCAACACAACCACCACCGGCGCAACCACTGCCACCGGCCGGAGCATCAAAACTTTTAGTAAGACCTCCAGACAGTACCGCCCCGCCAGTAATTAACTGAGTTAACTCACTAGATTGACAGTGGGGACAGATGCGACGCTCTCCCCCCTGCTCCTGCTCCTTCAAAGTCAGCTCTAACTCAAACTCCTGACTACACTGTTGGCACTGAAAATCGTATCTCATGGCTATATGCTCCTACCGATAATAAAGCTTAATCGGGCGAAATTATAGGTATCTCCCTCGGGTTAGGCAAACTACCTTTGAAGCTTTTATCTAGTAATCACGCTAAAAAAGGGGCCAAAGAGTCAAAATCCCTAATAAAACCATCAAGATATCCGACAAGTTTCGTATACTATGGCAAAAATAGCGATAAGTTACATTCTTGGAGTACTGGGGCCGATGCTACTACTATCCCTCACTCTTACCTCCGCCAACGGTGAGACTCACTTCTACCAACCGCAAGAGGTGGTTGATGACTTTAAATCCGTTTCCAACTTCTTGCAAGATGGTTTCACAGCACCTCTCGGTTGTGGCCAGATCGATCCCCAACCTAAAGCATTCCAGAAGTCATTTTTTTGGTCGAGTAGCTGTGATCATGATAAGCTCTGCGCTCCTTTCAAAGAGAGTAGCGCTAAAAAATATCTCTATCTTGGTGAGGATGGACGAAAAGTCCACAATCCAAACATTCAAAAGTTGATCAAACTATTTAATCAGTGCCAGGAAAAGATGGCAGATAAACTTATCCAGCAATCAAAGGATCAAGAGTCAATTGAGATTACTCATCAGCTAGAGATGATTCAGCAATCCATTCAACAGAGCTGTCCCTCCTCAAGTAACTGCGATAAAAAGTTGAGTGCAACAGTGGATAAGTTGTATGACTCAATCTTTAATCCGACCAGCGATAGCGATGAGATCATGGGGTTGACTCTCACAAGCTTTGAGGAGATCAATCCACAATCGCCACTACCCCAAATTTATACTGCCAAAGAGTTGGCCCAACGGCTTCACCAAATTAATCGCCAAAATGGTATTTATCCTTTTCCCAAGGGGGTGTTGGAAGAGCAGGCCAAAGTGATCTCGTTGCAAAGTCAGTTGGATAGAAAAAATCGTGATAGCAGGGTGGATCAGCTAAAGCAGACCCTACTTGATTCGGAGGGCCTAGGGACAGATATCTACTCTAACCCGCACCGCTATATTCAACCGTTTGTAGGAATTTTTAGTTTTAAGCCAACCATCACACCTGAATATAAAGAGTACCAACAGAAGCTAAATCGCAGCTATCAAATCTACCATGAAACAAAAAATCAGATAATTGATCTACTAAAGTCCAAGATAGTCCGAGGTAAAAATGAAGCAAAAGTTCAGGGGATGATCAAACGAATCAAATTGCTGACATTTAATACCCTGAACTTTACCTTGTCAGATCTTGCCCTATGTCCAGGTCCCAATGCCTACTATCGCTTAAAAGATCACTCCATTAGCCTCTGTCCCCAGGTGATTAACTACCCCAAGATGACACTAAAAAATATTATCGCCCATGAGATTGCTCACTCGATTGGCCCCTGCGCCTTGGGAGGAGAGCTACGGGAAGAGAAGAGAGAGGATCAACATCTAAGTTTTGGTGGGTTTAATACGAACGATAGTTTCAGTGATCTATACCCGATCCCCCCCGAAGAGCAGCACTCAAAACATTACACTGTTCATTTAGATATAAATAATAATCAGTCCGACACTCCCTCAAAAAAAATGGATTCGGCCACCGCCTTTAAAGATATGCTCTTGATTGAACAACTTAACTGTCTGCAGACAAAAAAATCGATTGGAGCACGAGTTCCAGAGTATGACGAGTTTATCGAGGCGGTCATCACTCTTGAGAAGTTCCAACAGCTGCCCATAGCTAACGTCACCTCCATGAATAACTCCCAAAGAGAGAGACTCTACCAAAATAGTAAATCCTGTCCAATTAAAGGTATGCCGACCCGACTGGAGGAGAGTGGCGCCGATTGGCTGGCAACAGAGATCATCGCACAAGATATAAAAAAGGCTCCAACCAAGCGAAAGCGAAGGATGGCGTATGAGTCTGGTCTACTCTACATCTCCATGAGCTGCCAAGGTGGTGGAGAGGCTTATGATCGGGTGGATCAACTACTCAAAAAGAGCGGATGCCAAACATTGGATCAATATAATCGTGAGCAGGAGAGAGAGCAAATAGTGCTTGACCCACACCCCATGGCCAAAGATCGAATCAGTAAGATTTTAATCGCCCATCCGACCATCCAGAAAGCGATGGGTTGTAACGGCAAGGGAGCGTACTGTGAGTAGAGTAGTTATTATTTTATCGGTTTTGCTAACTTCTATTCTTTGGGGCAATCAGGGCCAGACACTCTCCACCAACCTATCCTATAAAACCAAACTAGGATTCTTTGCCACTCACTCGATGAGTTATGATGGTCAACAGACGGTAGTTGATGGAGTAGCACTCTCCAAAGCAGAGGTAATTACTCATGGCCACTCTCTCTCAACTCTATCAAAAGCTGGCGATCTAAAACATTCAAACTATCCTAACTGCTATGCGGGAGTCTATCGTTATGAAATCAGACGGGCAAAAAAGCACCAGCAGATTAATGGCTGTATTGAGGATAGATACTTTGGCAAACTCGACTACTCTTTTAAGATACTTTTGACCCGATAACTCAACCCATGTTGGGAGAGGTGGCCACAATCAGCACCACTACTCTAATCTCTTTTTACGATAGAAGCGCGGTAGAGCGGTCTTCAAGTAGCGAACGGAGATAATTTTAAAGATCGAGACCGTCTTATCATCATGAATAGTGTCTACCTCATACTCTTGGGCCATCTCCGCATCCGTCAACTCTGCCCCCTTTCCACTAAGCTCCCCTTCCTTTTCGTCTCGATCATCCATTAGGACTTGATGATTGTTTCGAGAACCCACAGTAGATCCACTACCTAAATCCTCACCCCCCTCCATCGTTAAGCCATCCAAGGAGTTATCAATTGCTGTTGCCGGCACCATCTTGCCGGTGGCAGTTTTGGGAAGGGAGAGAGCACTGCCTCTGCCC
>JABGUH010000039.1 GCA_018646675.1 Bdellovibrionales bacterium
CCACGTCGTTTACTACTACTACCACCACTACGTTTTCTGATCGCTGCCATTAGTCTGCGACTACGGGCCTCTAAGTTAGTTGGCCCCTTTCCCGCTGCCTTTCTTAAAGCATCAGCTTTGGCGATCCGCTTCTTTCTGAATTTCCTCAACCTTAAGGCTTGATCCTTGTCTCCACTACTACTATTGAGATTAGCAGTGTCACTTGTAGTTGAGTCTCCAGTAGCGAGAGTATCAGTCGATCCATCTGGTGCAGTGGTCGATGATAGCGATGATAGATCCCCAGTGCACTTGCCGCTGAGACAGTCCCCGGCGGAATCAACGGTGGCATCTTTAGGTCCCTCGCCCCCTTGACCTGCCTCGGTACTATCTTGCATATTCTGTCTAAATGATGACACCAGCCTTTGCAACTCCTGACGTTGTGACGTCAGTTTATTCACCGCCTGTTGAGTATTCTCAACATTAGTTATACTGCTCTCCATCACCCCTTGTAGATACTCCATCCTGGTTTTTGGTGTAGGAAATGCCTCCACCTGTGACACTCCATGCTCAATCTTGGCATCGGCAAAATACTTAAATGAGGAGTTAGTCTGGATGTCGGTCTGGTTGGTCGCAGATAGTGCGGGGTCGTGGGGCTGACATACCATATGGGTATGAATTAGTGCCAACTGCAACTCCTGTTTCGCTTTTTTTAGTTTATCTTGTGCTTTTTTCACCTGCATAACTGCATAGAGCAGAAAGATACCGGCGGCGATCCATGTGATGTTTTTCTGAATAAAGTCAGTGATTGATGCATAACAGGCACCCATCATAAGGAAACTACCATTATTACAGGTTTCTAGCTGTTTTTCTTGCGCTGCCATCTTCATCGCCAAAGCAACTGCCAACGCAATCGCCGCCATCATCGCCTGCTTTTTGGCCGCCTTGAGTTCCTCTTTCGCCGTCTTGACCTCCGCCTCTGCTTTGGCCACCCGCTCCTCTTTGCTAGCGTACTCATCAACGGCGGCGGCTAGCGCCTCGTCGTACATTCCTTGGCTTAGCTCCTTAAGCTTTAGGCGGGCGATGCCAGCGTTCTCTTTCGCAGCGGCCATAGCGGCGGCGCGCTCAGCGGTTTCGATCTGTTGATTACCGCTACCAGTATCTAAGACGGCGGCCGCCTCCATCTCTTGGATATAGGTCTGAGAGGTTTTAACCATCTCGGTAACATACTTTTGGGAAGCCTCGACAAAGAGTGGATAGGACTCACATTTGGTATCTCCAGTTGGATGGCAGACTAGCTGGGAACCAGCAGCGGCAATGGCATTAAGCTCCATATCGTCTGCGGCCATGGCGTAGGAGGCGTCACTTTTAGCATCAAGGTTGTTCGCCATATGCTTATAAAGTTCAAAATCTTTAAAGGTGGTGACATCGCTGCCGGCGGTACTCTCTTCGGCAAAGGCGATGGGCAGTGCCAACTGGGTTGAGAGCAGCGCATAGACCAGCAGTTGACTTATCAGCGAGTTAATCTTCATGCTACTTACCCCTTTTTTACTTATAGCCACCAAGTGCTCGTCGACATCGAATACTAAGTTGCTTCTTTTTCTTCTGAATACAGCTGGCGATCACCCTACTGGCCTTACTAGGATCTTTTAATAGCGCATCCACACTTATCGGGCAGAGGCGTTCGATATCGTCTTGGCAGGCGGTGGCGGCACTGGCCACTTTCGAGCCAAAGTTGCTGCCCAAAATCTCTCCGCAGCGAGGTGGCAGCGTGGGCATCACCTGTTTAAAGCAGGGGGGGCCGAACTTCTGATTGGGGCAGAGTTTAGTTAACTGCTTTAGACACTTTTTAGCGTCACCTGAGTCTTGTTTGATCCGGTTATCGATCTCCTCCGATGTCATCTGCTGGGACCATACCGGGGCCACCATTATAAACAGTAAGAAAATCAGTAGTGGTTTAACTTTCGAACTCATAGCGCACACCCTTAAATAAAATATTGTCAGTATTATCAGTGACAAAATTATAACAGATATTGAAGTTTTAAGGGGCAAATGGCACTTTTAGAGGCGGCAAGCGGGTTAACCGAGGGTTTTTATTGTAAAAAGGTGGAGTGAGAGATTGCCAAAAATATTAGCGTTTAGACCTTCAACTGATCGGCACCGTAGAGCCACTTATGCTGCTGACCAATTACTCGGAAGGGGCCACCATGCTCAAGGTTTAGCTGAAAGATGGTTAAAAAACGCTGACGGGGGAACTCTTCACCACGATTGTAGGCCGGAGTAATCACCCAGGGAAAATCCACCACCGGTAACTCTTCTCGCACCGCAAGCAGGGTAGCAAAATCATCTTCACTCTCCACCACTGACTTAACCTGAAAGCGGCCAGCATAGTGGTGGGCCATCTCCTTAAGAGTGGCAAGCTCGGTGGTAACACCGGTGGAAGGGAGTTTATAGTCGATGCTGATAAAGTCTAGATGGTCAAACAGCGAGTGTTCAACGCGACTACCGGAAGACTCTAGGTGCAGATAGAAGCCTGCCCTTTTTAGTTGACCAATCAGTGGGAGTAGATCAGGCAGGTGGCGGGGGTCATCGGGATCTCCCCCAGTGATAGAGAGCCTTTTAATCGGATGGCCACTAGGAGTTTGCGCCATCTCCAGCACCTGTTGCACCACTTCAGTCGGAGCGAGTTGCTCTCCCTGCTCAAATGACCAGCTCTCTTTGGAATCACAGTTGCTGCAATGCAGAGAACAGCCCTGCAGGCGGAGAAAAATTTGCGGTGTGCCAATCCAAATTCCCTCTCCCTCACTGCCTAAATATATTGAGTTGATGCGCATATTGTTTACCCGTTTTTTATTCACCACTACATGTTGTGTCTTGGCCCATTTTTTTAGCAGAATTGGGCGAGGATTACAATCTTATTAACGTATAATAAATATGTTACATGTTGCTGACAGTTATATTTTGTAAGAATTATTTAGCAAATTGAGAGTTTACTATCCCCTATCAATGTCTGTATCATACCAAAATAGTAGATTAATCTCCCGTTGGAGATAACAAGTGGATCAATGAAGACCAGGAGTTGTTGATGAAGAGAGAGCCTAAAGTGTTAAGTGATGCCAGAATCAAGAAGATTAAGAAGATTCTGCTAAAAGAGCAAGAAAAGTTAACAATGAAGGACAAAGGGCAGGAGAATTTCTGTCTGGATAAAAATGAACTATCTGACACCCTAGATGAAGCCAATATGAACATCCAGACCCAGCAGATGTTGCGTTTTCGCAACCGGGAGATCTTCTATCTTAAGAAGATCAACCAAGCACTAGATGCTATTGAGTGTAAAACCTATGGGTTGTGTGAAGAGTGCAGCGAAAAGATCAACTACGAAAGACTTTTGGCCCGTCCCACCGCCAACCTCTGCATCTCCTGCAAAGAGGAGTCTGAGTTTATCGAGAAGAACAATATCTATCAAAAGAGATCCAAATCTTTGGGTAAAACTTTGATGGAGATCGGTCGACGCTAGATAATTACGCTATTTTACGAGCATAAACTCTCCAACCCCCCACTGGTGGTTGTTAAGCTCTCCGTAGCGCACACTCTCTGCCCCGATAATTTGCTTTACCTCTTCTAGGGCCTCAAGCTCCAGCAGGAAGTAGTCTGGATGTAAAATAAGTTTTACAACACTCTTTGTAATAGGAACCACTCTTATAACAATCGGCTTAAGACTAGGCTGCTCTAACAGAGAGATTAGCTCACTACTTTCGCCATTAAAACCGACGATCAACTCACCCAAGCGATGGCCCCAGCAAGGAGCACCATCCTGCTTTACACTTCCCCCAAAAAAGATCTGCTCCATCTCTTGCTGCTCACTATCCCAACGTCCCCAAAGACAGAAACTACGCCCTTTATCTTGAAGATTTAGTACCAGCGCATGGCCCATCCCACTACAGTGCAAATATGAACTATAGCTTACAGCTCGGGGGTCCACCTCCAGAGAGGTTAACTCCGCTCGCACCTGATAGATCAACTCTCTTTGCCAATGCTCCATCAGATTAAATGCACTCCTCTGATTAAAAGAGACCACCCGCAGCTCCCCCTGACGACTAACTCCGGCCCAACAAGCACCGTTGGCCAACTCCTCAACAGTGATCTCTGCTCCAACCAGAGTTGTAGGTAGTAGCAGCACTAAAAAAACGAACCATTTTACTCCACTTTGCATCCCTAAAGTCCTAGCAAAAAAGTTTTTACAACGATTAAGAACCTATCGGAAATTTTGATTAATTACTTAGAGGTAGAACTCTGTTTGGTGGGTGGGCGTCCCGGTTTGGCATCTAGCCCTTTGGTAATAAAGTTGATCAGCACCGGTTCGTTCTGAACATCATCAAACATCCAGTTCCTAGCGTAGTACTGATTTAAAACTCGTGCCATCTCTTGGGCATCTTTAGCATAGGCAAACTCCACTGCCACCATATAGACCCCTTGCACCTGGATGGTAAAAGCACCAGTACAACTTGAACCATACACACTACACTTAATCCCAGAAGCGATATCTTTGGGTAGAATTACTTTGAAGGTTTTATCAGTGGTGCGACCAAGCTTGATCAGCTCCGATTTCATAAAACTTGGATTAGGTTCTTCAGAACAAGAAGAGATCAAGATCAACAAAGCAATAGAGATTAAACGAAGTGGTGCCATCAGTTGATTATACCGCTAATCCACCTTGCAAAAAAAGAGAAAAATGAGAAGATATATAGAGAATGAATAATTTAGACAGTAATTACCAAATAGATGTCAAACTTGCCAGTGGCAAGACCATCGAGCTGGCAATTGAGACTAATCTAGCAATTGGTAGTGATCCTCAATTAATTGGCCATATCCCCTCTAGCTCCCTGGCCCCTAAGCATGGGGTCTTTCGCATCAAAAATGGGGTCCTCTCCTTCCGTTTTCTTGGAGGTAATAAGCAGACCAGAATCGATGGCCAGGTCCTCAACCATGGAAAAATGTATATTATGGAAGAGGGCGATACTATCAATATCGATCAGGTCGCCATCACTGTTATTAAGGAACAGCAGCAGATAGAGGATGATTATCTTGACCAGGAGACCAAACCCGATTACGACAACAGTGGTGTGTTTAACCTTGATGGCACCATGATGCACAAGAGTCTGGACGAGATGGGCAGTGATGATACACTGATGAAAATTCAGTTAGATCTCGATCCCGTCTCTAGGAGCGGTACAAAGAAAGATGCCCCCCTGCAGGTCCAAAAGCTAAATCAGAGCAATACCACCATAAAGTCAGAACTAAAGAGTATTTTCAAGGGTGATGATACCATCAGAGATAAAGCGAAAACAGTCATCTTCTCACTGCGAGATTTAATGCAGCGAAAGGCACAAGAGAAACAGGTGAGTGAGGTAGACCCTGATTCTGATCATCAGCAAAAATCTGTTGATCTAACCGAAATCCCCCCTCCACCAATCAAAGCATATGAACCACCGCCAATTCCCACTCAAAAGCAAAATGTAAGCGGTGATTTGGCCTTTAAACCAAAGTATCTACTATTTATCTATGCCCTGCTGCTCAATGGACTTATCTTCTATCTACTCGTAACTTGGGTCTCCATCTACTTTCCAGTATTAGAACTACTAAACGGCCAACTGGCCACTCTGCTTGGCCCACTAATAACCAGCACCATCGTCATCCCCCACCAAATATTAGGAGTTGAAACAACTTTTTTAGTCGCGCTCTACCTCATCTACTACTGCTGGGAGCTACTCTGCGTAATCATCTGGCGGCGCTCCTTGGGATATCTACTATTAGGGATGAATATTATCTCCCCACTCTCCAAGCTACGTAAAAAAGCTACCATCCGAACCCTGCTGGCACCCTTCACCACCCCCCTGATTATATTTGATCTTCCACTTCTTTGGGGCAGGAGATCCGCTAAAGATCTGCTGGCAACAATCAAGGGAGTTGACCTACCCTCTAAAGTGAGGGGATGGGGGGGAGCAGTAATCCTGGCACCGATCGTAACTCTCATCCTGCTGATTGCTCCTCTTCTGATCACCTCCTTTACTCAAGAGTCTATCGTGGTGACAAATGAATCGATCGCAGGCAAGAGGTTAAACAGCGATGGTCAGCGCAATCAACTCCCCTCCACTCTCTATCAATTTACCCTCAAAGGGGCGACGGAAAAGTTTAAAATGTTCCCTAATCTGAGCTTAATCAATACCCCCCACCGGAAGGGGAGTTACCTTAAGATAAAGATGGATATCTACCATGGTCTTAATCAAACCCCTATCACCCTTCTTCCACCTAAAAAGATATCTTTAAGAGAGCTGCTGCAGACCTTGCTTACAGGAAACCCTCTTTTTCCCTACCTCTTTCCTCACACCACCTATCTACTAAAGCGCCCCACCCCCAAGGGAGGACTTCCTCCTGCGGTGATCAAGGAGCTAACAACCTTGGCCCCGATGCTGATCTCCTTCGCCCCGGAAAAACTGCAAGAGACCCTGTTAAAGATCGGCCCGATTACCTCGCCACTACTGAAGGCCAACCGACAATTTAGACAACAGCTAAAAATTGGCCAGATGGAATCACTTACCATTATGAAAGGTAGGAGTCGCACTACCATCTTAAAAATCACTCTTAAGAGTAGTGGAAATGGGCAGGAGCTGATTCTTATTCCACTGACCTCTTTGAATGCCCCCTACTATCGCCTGACCTATCCCACTACTGCCGCATCCACTGTTGAGCACCTACAGGCCAAGATTATCGGATATAGCCAATTTGTTCTTCCTCGTCCGACCAACACTCTAACTAATAGTAATGGTGGAATTTATAACCCATTTATTATCACTGACCTACTCGAACGGCTGAAGAGAGATCTAACCGCCCGCCAAAATTTCTCGTTAGATACTCTTCCCTACTTTGCCCGTTGGGTAAAGAGTGCCCAAGAGGGGCCAAGCAGGAAGTTTCGACAACGGACCTTGCAAACGTTAAATACAACTGCTAAATATCTCGCCATCTTAAATAAAAAAGGGGCGTATCCCACGATGGAACAATATCAAGGTGAACTACAGCGTATGTCCAAATCTTTAGCGACCGGCCAGTAGTGATCCAACAAGAGAATAGATCTCACTTTAAGTTTGAACTAGTGCACACCGACAGAAACTGCGGTGCCCGCGCCGGTATAATCACCACCCCGCGGGGAGTGATTGAGACTCCTATTTTTATGCCTGTCGGCACTCATGGTGCGATCAAGGCACTACAACCCCAAGTATTAGAAGAGATGAAAATTCCCATTATCCTTTCCAATACCTACCATCTAAACCTATCTCCCGGACCTGCTATTATCAAAAAGGCTGGAGGCCTCCATAAGTTTATGGGCTGGAATAAGCCGATCCTCACTGACTCAGGAGGCTTTCAAGTCTTCTCGTTGAAAGATCGCAAAATTACGGAGGAGGGGGCCCAATTCAAAAGTCCTGATGGGGAGCAGGTGGTGCTTACCCCAGAAAAATCGATTGAGATTCAACAATGTTTGGGATCTGACATCATGATGGCCTTTGATGAGTGTATTCCCCATCCAGCAACCAAGCAGTACACTAAAAAATCCATTCAGCGTACTCATCGTTGGCTGGACCGCTGTATCAATAGCTGGAGCAATCCTCAGCAGTCACTGTTTGGTATCATCCAAGGATCATCCTTCGAACAGCTAAGAGAGGAGTGTGTCCAAGAGGTCTGTTCCCGAGACTTACCAGGCTATGCCATTGGGGGAGTCTCAGTTGGAGAGGGCCCGGAACTAATGGAACAGGTGGTCTCCTACACCGCCCCGATCATGCCAAAAGATCGTCCCCGTTATGTAATGGGGGTGGGAAATCCTGAAGATCTCCTGATGATCTGGGAGTATGGGATTGATATGAGCGACTGTATCATTCCGACAAAGTTTGCCCGTGGAGGAACCCTATTCACCAATCGTGGGAAACTACGTATCCGCCATCGAAAGATGCGGGGAGACCTCTATCCAGTCGAGCCCAACTGTAACTGCTATACCTGTAAGAATTTTAGTCGTAGCTATCTAAAACATCTATTTGATGCTAACGAGGTCTTAGGTGCCATCCTCACCTCTACTCATAATATTGCTTTCTACAATCACCTCGCCCGGCGGGCCCGCCAGGCGATTATTCAAGATCGTTTCTTAGATTTTAAGCGGGAGTTTCTCTCCCGCTATCAACAGTAAAACTCTACTTCGCCGCAGGAGTCATATTATAACCGGCCAAGATACGCGCTATTGACCCATCAGCGATTAGCGACTTATAGGCATCCATAATTTTTTTAGTCGTGGCAGCATCAATCTTCATCTTACTAAAACCAAAATAGTAGTTGAGTTTCTTAAAGGTTCCTACATATTGCAGATTATCCAACCCCTCATCCTTGATGATTGCTCGACCGACATCTCCATTGGAAAATGCAAATTTAAGATTACTTCCCCGTCCCAATACTCTAAAGACCGTTACTGAATCCTTATATAGCTCTGTTTTAAAGTCATTCCCTGGCTTCTTTCTAATTTTGGCCAAATTTTTAGAAGTATTTGACGGGCCATAAACGCCGATCGAAGAGTTGACCAAGGGGACATCATTACTATATTTAATTCGGCTGCTCTTTTTAGCAAAAAAACCGTAAGTGGTCTCTAGAATAGGAGGGGAAAAATTCAACCACTTCTCCCGTGCAGCATTTTTTCCAATAAAAAATAGCGCCGAAACATCACCATTTTTATCTTTTGCACTCTTTTGAATCCACTTCCATACACCACTTTTAATTTTATAATCCAAACCGGCTCGCTTCATCACCGCAGCAATAACATCAACTCCCGGGCCGACAACTTTGCCACTCTTGGTTTGAGAAAAGGGAGGAAACTCCTGAGTACCAAAGACAATAGGCTTTGCAAGCAGTGAACTAGTCAAAACAAAAAAGAGTGTCAAGACGATGATAGTTCTAATGGTTGTCATTTTGCACCTCCCGTGCAGATAAAATTTTATAAACTAATCATTGATTATCGGGAACAGCAATAAGTCTACCTAAAAATCTATCATAAATAAACTCTCATCTAGATGAGGATTTTCATTCACTAAATCTTGATTAAACTGATGCTTTAACTCAACATAACGACCATAGTTATCAACTCCAATTACCCACTTGAGCTCCTCCATATATTCATCATGCAATACTTCAGTCAGTAACTCCTTATCCTCGGCCGGTAGTTGACCACTACCATACTCCTCCTGCATATACTCATGGAGCTCATCCAGAGCAACCATCTTATCTTCATTATACTCCCTTTGTAGCTCCTGGTAACTACGATAAATCCCTGGATCCAAGTGCATCTCATTAACTAACAGACGCTTAACCCGCTTTTTCCAGGCAATTTCAGCACGAACATAGATATTTGCATACCCCTTTGGGTTATCACCTCTGGCCGCGACCTGGGGGTCTTGCTGTTTCCCCTTCTCCAGTGGCTTAGTAATCGAGCCTAACTCTACTTTTGTGGGTGACGGCTTCCTCTTAGGTCGTAGCGCTCTCTGCTGCTCTGGTTGAATAACTGCCCGCTGAATATGGGCCCGCTCCCCCTGATCAGAGCTCCAATGACGATATATGGCCACGAGCACCAACAGAATAAATAAAGTAAAAACGGTAATACGCCCCAAAGTTGTATAGCTCCTCTTACCAAGTAAAAAAGGGGAATTATAACTACTACAAGTATATCGAGAGAGACACTATAGTAAAAGAGTTGGGGAATGTTAAATTTTAACCGCAAAATCCAAGATATATGGGCAGTTTTAATGTGGCGACTAATTAGAGCAAGTTGAATAAAACTAGTATGTTATCAGAGTGGAAATTGTGCCCCATAGAGATATACCACTTACTTAGTATAATGGTGCTAACCAAAGGTAATTTTTTATCCACCAAGGTGGTATTTGATGATCAGTTATAAAAAAGTAATCGCCCTAACTGTTACGACTCTGAGCTTGGCCCTGACAGTGATCAGTGCTATAGCTGCAGATACCTACCTTGCAGATCCTACAACATACTACAGAAGTTCAGAGTACTATCCCTTTAGCTTTCCTGCTAACCCCTCGATGGATGACCGCTGCGAGGATATGCATACAACGAATGGATTGAAGTATATCTCTTGTAGTAATGGATTAGGATGTATTGAGACTAACAATCCAACAGAGTACCAACAGAGCTGCCCATTTTGGCGTACCTGCAGTGCTGGTGATAAATCCCCCATGGCCCTATGCCAAGAGGAGTGTCTCGATACTGGAGATAGTGATTACTGTGATGGATTCTGTGCCGGAAAGATAGAACTTTGCCGCTACCAAGGTAGCTGTCTCGGGGCCAATGCTTCTTGTAAGGATAAGATTGAGTGTGCTTCAAGTGTCTGTGATGGTCTAAGTATTGATCCCGCCGACAATAGTGTCATTACCCCTGGCCGCTGCCTCCCGATTACCCGCTGTCAACCTGACTGTGTGACAGTCGGAAAACAGAAATTCACCTACAGTTGCTGCATCGGCTTGGTCCCAGATGCTGCCGGTATCTGCCAGGCTGAGCAGTTACCGATTTTTCCCGATGCCACCTTTGAGGATATTGATTATTTTAGTTACCGTGTTGATAGTGAAAAAAATATCGTTAAACGCTATCCAACTGAGGGCGGTGTCGAACACAAAGTTGACCCATTCACCTGTAGTGCTACTCTACATGTGAAAAAAGGGGGCGTTTATCAGGAGGATACCAACTATGTTCGCCGTACGGCGACCTCAATGGAGCGATCCTATCACAGTATAGAGTGGCTGTGGGGTATGGCCACCATCTATCTAAATGACTACTTCAGTGTCAACAAGCAAGCAAAAAATGCTGGAGTCTTTCTGAAAGATCAGAGGGCGCAAATCCACGAGTGGTATGGAGAAAAACTCTCTGAATTGACGAAAGAGGGTGAGAAGTTAATGGATAACAAAGGTGATACTGGTACCCCAAGTGGGACTGACGCTACTAGTGGTACACAAGAGGAAGGTAAAAAATATGCTCGTTACACCGAGGAGTTCGGCCCACTGATTGATAAATTGAGCAGCGGTGAAACAGACTCCACCTCTGCTGTTGAGACCTACCGCCATCTGGCGAAGAAAAATCGCCTCCTAGCAGAGCGCGATATGCGGCATGAGGGATTGATGCAAGGATTTATTGCCAACCTAGATGGTATAACCTCTATTCTCAACAGCTCATCAGGACAGCTCAACAATTGGTCTGGCAGTAGTATCTGGTGTATCATTCTTCCCTTTCTCTGTCCCCCGCGCCAAAATATCTGCGGTGGGTCCGGTACAGGCTCCCCCAATAAGACCTGTACTCGAAGCTGTGTCACCACTAGTTTGGGAAGTGTCGTCGATCCACTGTGGGATGGGCTGGACTCCTCTGAAGCAGGGATGATCAAGCGGTTCACAACTTATGCTAACCATATATTGACAAACTATCCTGAGACGATTGGAGATTACCCGCGAGTGACATTGACTACCAGCCCGATAGAGTTAGAGATTGATCTTGCCATGCCAAAAGAGCTGGCCAAAGCGACTACCTATGAGGCCAGGCGAACAATGGCACTGGATGTTGCCGGTAAGATGGCTTACACCTGGTTTACAATGTTCGGGCGAGGTGGCTGCGGCCAGGTCCAACACTCTCAAAAGATGGAGACCGTGCGTAGAATGAAGGAGCAGGCGATCTTCCTGCAAAAATATTATAAGCGCAGCTTTGAGATGCGAATGGCAACCGCTGATTGCCTCGATAACTTTGCAAATACTATGTCAGGTATTTATAAAGTGAGCAATCATAAGCAGGATGCGACCTCTCTACGTCGAATCGTGTTAGGGGGAGAGAAGATTGAGGATGGCAAGGTGGACCAAGCAGAGGCTCCACCGAGCGTCGCACCTCAATTTGAGTGTCCACCCAATACTCCAGGTTGTAGTGGCACGGCCCCCGGTGCGACTAAGGCCCTACCAGGTAACACGATTAAGGATTTAACCGCTAATAGTAGCTCAACAGATCTGCCATCAGGCAAAGAGCTAGATAGTAGTGGCGACTCCCAAAAGCCGAAAGCCCTAGCTAAAAACAGACAATTGAAGAAGGGAGGAGAGCTTCGCGCTGCCTACGATTTACAGGGGAGTGGCCAGCGAAAAAACAGAAATTCAGAAAACCAAAGAGGCAATCAAGGCAAAAATATCAAGATCGGTAGCAGTGCCGCATTTAGTGCTGGAGGTACTCAAGATCAGCAGGCGATCGCCAATAATCGAAATTACCAACAGGATAAATATCAAGAGCTAACTGAGCAACGCGCTGGTGGTAGTGATGATCAAGATGAGGGAAGAGAGGGTTTTGGCCGTTTTTCACTCACTCCCAGTAGTTTTAGCTCTCAAGATGATCCTGATGATCAGAGTAGTGAACATAGCAACAGTAAAAAGTCCTACCGCCAAGAGGAGAAGGATGGTGAGAGTGAGGAGGAGAGTCCAGCAGAGCGAGAGCGTCGGCGCTATATCGCCCTAATGTTAAGAGATATCGCCAACAATAAGCATCGCTACACCTCTTCTAAAATTGATGGTCTGTTCTGGAAGATATCTAAAACCTACATTCGCTATGCTATTCCTCGCTTCTACCAACCAGATAACTTACTAGAAGTTGAAGAGAGCGGTACCGGCAGTAGTGGCAAAGCGCCCTCACAAAAGGGCAAGAAGAAGAGTAAGAAATAGTGGATAGATTTTTTTTTGCATTCATCATGATGGTGTTGACAGCAGGTTGCCAACCTCAACCCTTTGATCAAGAGCGGTGTGAGCAGTTGTCGATGAAGAGTTTCAAGGGTATCCCCCATTCGGCTCAACTGTTCAAAAACCATTGCCAGCACCTTACTATCGTCTATCATCAACAGCACTGCCAAAAAGCTCTGGAGTCCCTAATTCTGCAACACTCACTAAAAGAGATAAAAGAGAAGTTTGGAGAAAAAATTGAGCACTGCTTTACCAGCAATGACCTGAAAAAGTTTGGTCAAAATCCTAGCCACGAGGCTTCAAACGTTCCCAACAGAGGCGCTCTCTCTGGTCAAATAGAGCTTTTGAAGTAAAGTGAATTACCATCATAGTTCCAAAACCAATTGAGGTTGCAACGAGTAAAATAATCATAATCTGATATTTTACCGCCTCGACCGGGGAGGTGCCACTTAGAATTTGGCCAGTCATCATACCGGGAAGTGCCACAATACCGGCGACACTCATCATGTTGATCATAGGAATAATTCCTGCATTAATACTCTCTCTGCGAATATCCAGTAGAGCTAAAGCTGGCGTCTCACCTAAAGCCAAGCGCTCCATAATTTCACCTCGCTTTTGATCGACCTGACCTAAAAAGCGATGTAGCGCGATTGCGATCCCATTCATGGTATTGCCCAAGGCCATCCCCATGATTGGAATTAGATATTGTGGACGATACCAGGGAGTAATCCCAATAATTAATCGCAAAGCGATAAAGGTTATCACCAAGGTGGAGATGGCCAAGGCGACCGGCCCAACCAAATTGGTGCTACGTTTTAAAAAGTGGTAATCTTGACGCACAATAATTTCGCGGGCGGCAAAACAGGTCATAACTAAAATAACCCCGGCCAATGCCCAAGTACTCTGCAATAAAAATACTGACTTTAAAATTTGCCCCACCAGCAGAAGCTGTAACACCATTCGCAAGGCGGCAATCAAAACTTTTTTCGCTACATCCAGTTGCATCAGGATAGATAAAAGAGTAACTCCGACTAATAGAAACCAGGCAATCGACAGATCAAGATAACCCAATTTGACTAGCACGAAACTCCCCTCCCACTCCAGGTGGTGAGTTGATCGGCCAACCAAAGTGCTCGATCACCAACTCGTTCGAGCTGCTCTAAATCATGCGTCACCCAGATTGCGGCCCGCTGTTGATCTGCCGCCAGATACTCTTGCACTAACTGCTCAACTAAAATTTTACCTGCACTATCTAAGAAGGAGGTTGGTTCATCCAGTAGTAGAATTGTTGGCCCTTGCTGTAGTAGTCGTAGTAGCGCCAAACGTTGTCGCTCCCCACTAGAGAGAGTCACCGCGACCTGCTCTAATATTGCAGGTTTTAGACCTACTTGCAGAAACCATGAATGAAGCTGTGGTGTTAAAGGAGATGGAAAGTGGTCACCGGCACAATAACGCCACCAGCAAGAGGTAGGGCCTAAGTAGGAGACCTGCCGTCGCCATACTGAGGGGCCAAAATCCACCGCACTCACACCATTCAATCGAACCTCTCCCCGATGAGGGATCAAATCCGCACAAGCTTGTAGCAACAGACTCTTGCCAATACCTGAAGCTCCACTAATAGCGACGATCTCACCAGGATTAAGTGTCAGCTGACATGGGCCAACCTGCTCGGTTGCCAGTTGATTAAGTTGGAACACTATTTTACCAGCACGATATATTAAGATTAATAGTCAAAAGCACTATCACCGATAAACTCCTTGAGAATGGAAGTTCTAGTCACTAAGTGGCCATCCAACGGCAAGAAGTAAGAGAGAAATTTTAAAAGTCGTTTCGCTTCGGCATATTTGGAGTGAGTACGCTCCACTTTTAGAAGTTCCCGTTCTGCTTGCGGCCGTAGCACTGCCAACTCGTAGAACAGTGCTGAGTTGAAAACTACATCGGCCATCTCCTGCAAAGGAAAGATGTTGACCTCCTCTCCGGCGCGGACGAGACGCCACTGCTCTAAAGTAGCGCCAGCACTATAGCCACGAAAGTTAGAGTCACGAACAATACGTCTGATTAAGCGAGTGTCCGAAGTAGATATCCGGTCGTGAGTGTGGAGGTTGAGTTGAGTGAGTGCTGAAACGTAGATCTTAAATTTATAACACTTATCAATTTTGGCGGTCAGCTCTGGATTAATCCCATGAATTCCCTCAACCACCAATACCTGTTTTTCCTTCAAGCGTAACAGGTGGCCACTCTTGCGGGTGCCAGTGCGAAAGTCGTAACGGGGAAGTTGAATCTCCTCTCCGGCGATTAGTTGTCCTAGATGAGTGGTAAATAGCTCGACATCGATCGCCTTCAATGACTCAAAATCGTGGCGACCATCCTCCGTTAGCGGTGTCTTATTTCTCTCTATAAAATAGTCATCCAAGGAGATGGTAACTGGAGTGACTCCATTAACATGCATTTGGACGCCTAACCGCTTCGAGAAGGTGGTCTTGCCGGAAGAGGAGGGGCCGGCAATCAGAATAACTTTTATCTCACTCCCTTCGCAGGTAATTTGATCTGCAATTTGTGCAACCTTTTTCTCATGCAGAGCTTCAGCGACCATGATTAAGTCATAGATGGAGTTATCCATAATATGGCCATTCAGCTGCCCTACCGTTCGCACCTTCAAGATGCGACTCCACTGTAGACTCTCTTGAAAGCTATCAAATATTTTGGACTGCTGATGGTCGTCGATCGGCGCTAACCTTTCACGACTCTTATCGAGGGATAGAATAACCCCCTGCTGATACTTCCAAAGCCCAAAGTAGGGAATATCTCCGGTTGAGGTTAGTAATGGTTGGTAGAGTGCCTCCTCTACTCCGTCCAGCTCATATAGCTTAAAGACCGAGGGGCGCATATAGCGAAAAAGAGTGAGGACATCCTTGCGATCAGCAGTTGCTAAGACCTGCATCTGCTCATCCCACTCACGCTCCACCCGAGAGATGGGCAGATCTTTATCGACCATCTCCTGCATCGCTGCCAAAAGCGTTGACACCTCTTTAGTACTTAGCTCTCGCTCCTTGATGTCAATATAGATGCCATTAAAAATGGAGTGCTGAATAAAATAGGTAAGCTCCGGAAAAAGTTTATTAAAAGCCGAAATAAAGAGAAAAAGTACACTACTCTCATAGACTCTCTGCCCCTGAGAGGTTTCAAACTCTACCAAGTCAAGTGTGCCACTAACCCGCATCTTTTTGTTTAGCCGGGTTAAGTGACCATTAATCACCGCAGCCATTGGCCGTTTAACCGAAATATTATGTTCCTTAATAAACTCAGATGGTGTTTGAAAGGGGGTGGTCTTATACTCCCTATTTTGATATGTAATACAAATATTTTGCATATAAAACCTCTAATCAGAGAACTAGTAATGAATGTCAATATGAAGATAACAGATAGCGATAGTGATCGACAACGATTGTTCGCCACCTCTCTCTCAATCATCATCGCCATAATACTTTTTATTATTAAAGCTTATGCCTACGCCATCACCGGCTCCCAAGCCATTCTCTCTGACGCAATGGAGAGTACGATCAATATCATTACTGCGATCGCCGCCCTCTGGGTGGTGGTGATTGGTAACAAGCCAGCCGACCGCGATCACCCCTTTGGCCACGGAAAAATTGAGCACTTCGCCTCTGCCTTTGAGGGAGGGGCGATCGCCTTTGCGGGAGTGATCATTATTCTCCAAAGTAGCAAAATGCTCTTCAACGGCCCATCAGCGCTACAGGAGCTAAATACCGGACTAATGCTAATTGTCTTTGCAGGGGTAGTTAACGCCCTGCTGGGAATCTACCTCAAATATATTGGAAAAAAACACCAATCCCCCGCCATCTATGCTGATGGTGCCCATGTCCTCTCGGACTTCTGGACCAGCCTAGGAATTCTGGTGGGATTAATTGCAGTTAAAGTGACCGGACTTACCTGGCTAGACCCAGTAGTGGCAATTTTGGTTGGTGCCCTTTTAACTTATACTGGGTTTAAGCTACTACTCCAGTCAGGTAGTGAATTAATGGATAGTGAGGACCGAGGTGTTTTGACCAATCTAAAAAATCTATTTGAGCAGCACTCATTTCCCGGCATTATTCGCATGCACTACACTCGAGTAATGCGCTCTGGTCGTCAGCACTTCGTGGATCTTCACTTGGTTGTTCCGGAGTACTGGACAATTGAGCAGGCCCATCTTGAGAGTGAGCGATTTGAAGCGATTATTATCCGCAACTACCCCTGCGCAGTGGAGATTCACTTTCACCACGACCCCTGCCGTGTAGAGTATTGCCAAGTATGTGACATTGAGGATTGCGAACTACGAGATACCCCATTTAGTGGCCGCCACCCATACACTATTGAGGAGCTGATCTCACCAGTAGACTCCATCTACGCCCTAAACTATCGTGGCCCCAAAAGTGATGACGTTAACTCCCCAAAACCTCAAGAGTAACCAAAGTGACCACTAAAATTGGGGCCAAACCGCACCGGTATCACATTATCCCCCTAATTTCAGGTAACACCCCAATAATTATCAATATGTTATGATATACCAACACTGGCACCCTTCTTGTATATTAGCAGATAGATATTGGTAACTGACCAGTTAATAAATGAGGAATATGTCATGAAAACAATTAGTCTAATCATCGCACTTTTGGCCATCACTATGATCGGTACTGTTAACGCGGCAAGCTCTCTGGGGCAGAAAATTTTGGCCGATGAAGTTGTACGTGATTTCATGGTTGCAGCAATTGAGACAGTAGATGGGGAACGTCTACTGACCAAGAATATTACTGTAGATGGTAAGTTAAAACGTTTTGTTCGCGCCAAGAAGCTGCTTGATTGTCGACGAATCCAGTTGGTTGGAAGCCGTAAATCTATCACTCCAAATGAGATTAAGTACCTATTTGCTCGTAAATCAACAAATATGAGACAGGCACAGGGTGATGTGGCAAAAGAGCCCCATACTGACGGGTGGCCGATAAATAACGGCGGCGGTGGACGAAAGTAAGCCATCGTATCGCTGTAAAGTAATCAATCTTTTATAAAGGGGCCTGTCAGGCTCCTTTTTTATCAACTAAACTCTACGCCGCTCCACGTAAAAAGTTGCCTCATCTTCCCTAAACTCACAGCATAATCCTATCTATTTTCACTAGATAGGATAGAATAAACTTAGTAAAGCTTAAGCAACTGTGAATATGGATATCACTTTAATCGACCAATGATGGGCCAAAAACGCACCTTTATACACTACATCTGGAAAACTGGCGATGGTGCTGGATTGATTGATCTACTGATTGGTTCAATCTTTGTCACCATGGCAGGTATGGCCCTGATGAGCAAGGTGGCCACCGTCAATATCGACCAGAAGAGATTAGAACAACGTCTTAGATTCTATAATGTGGCACAGTCCATCTCCTCAACCGTAGCATCTATGTCTTCACAGGAGCTCTATAACTTACTTTCAGATGAAGAGAGAGTACGAGGAGAGAGTTTAGGTGTTGGGTTAAGCGACCAAGAGCAGAGCTGGATAACCTATTGGCAGGATAGCAACAGTCAGATTAGTAAAATATACCTCTATATAAAAATATACAAGTCTCTCTCGCCCAAAGTGGAGTTTAGTACCATGGAAGATATTTCCGGCCAAGATGAGCTTAAAGAGTATCCAAAGGAGATTGTGGCAGAAGTAATCCCCCAAGACGGTAAAACCGTGGAGCACACTATATGGGTCGAGCAAGAGCTCTAGCTAGTAATGGCTTTACCTTGATAGAGCTATTGGTGGTGGTTGCGGCCACCTCCGGCTTAGTGTTGCTCTCGATGCTAATCATTCAAAAAAAGGACGACTACACCAAAAAGTTGGCAGCTAACATCACTCCGCCAACAGTTACTTTTAATCAAATCAAAAAAAGTTTAAACAGTGCCTACAAGATAGAGAAAGTGGGTAACATCCTAAAAATTCATGTAAATCGTTACCATAATAGCACCTTCAAAACCCAGGTCTTTACCTTTTACAACCTCACTGTCAACAAAAGCGACCAGAATTGGAGTGATCTTCCTGTAGAATATAGGAAAGGGCGAGATAGCTATCAATGGATCGTGCGCAGAGAGCATCTGAGCGGAAAGGAACTCATCTATTGGGATATTAAAAATCTTGCTATCTGTTGGCCGGCGGGGATGGACTGTAGTTACTTAGGCTTTAACCACCCTTCTAATGGGAGTGCGAGCCGCCTGCTACTGAGAGCAACGCCTCAGATAGGAAGGAAGATAGAGTCGATTATCTACTTGGACAACTATCTGGACGGTGAGACTCCCAGAAAAAATATCAAGTTGATACATTAGACTAGGACTAAAGATAGGGAGAGGGAACAATATGAAAAAGCAACTGCTTCCCCCAATTTTAAAAAATGATCAAGGCTTCGCAATTATCATTTTTGCCATCACCATTGTCATCTTGATCGCCTTCGGCATTGCCAATATTGATATGGGGGCCAGTAATAAAGGTAAGGAGACGATTAAAAATATCATCCAAACCAAGGGAGGAGAGGAGCTAGCAAGAGTTCTACGGTTGAAAACGCTAAAGATCAAGGAGCGCCTGCTAGTGGGAACCAGTAGCGCTAGAAGTGCAGTTGAAGCGGACTATCGCTGCTCCAGTGGATCTTCCATCGATACTCCCAGCTCTCATACGGTGGAGGTCGTTGATCCACAGCAGAGTATAATATTTATCTGTAAATTGAGCCAAAACAGCGGTGAAGATGGATACCTACTCTCTGCCTACTTAAAGAGGCGGGAGGAGATTCAAAAAAGGTTTTCTCAACTCTTTATTAATAAGCGTCAAGGTTCTGTGGGATTTATTAGCAGGGTTATCGGAAGCGTTAGCAGAACCAGAGATAGTGGTGAAAATGGAAGCCTGCTTAAACACTCCCCCCTATTTATTGGAGATCTTATTACAACTGGGAGTAGTTCGACCACAACGCTAGAGTTGAAGGATAAGTCGAGTATTGTGCTAGGAGCGAGTACTACCTTTAAAATTGATGATTTTAAATTTAAAACTAAGCAGCAGCGGGTTGGTGTATTTACTGCCACCGCGGGGTTTATTAAGGCGTGGATTAGAAAAAAGAGTGAAAATCAACGGGTAATTTTTAAGACCAATAGTGCCGCCATGGGTATCAGAGGGACCGTCTTCTCTCTTAATGTTGCCAAGCTAAACGCAACCACCGGCCAATTTATTGATGATGTTATGCTGGAAGAGGGGTGGATTGAGCTCAAAGATATCAATCAGAATGTGGTCATCGCTCAGTTAAAAATGGCTTATCAAAACGCCTCTACAGTGACGGAAGTTGATGGGTATACTAATGGTTATACTGGGGGTGGGAGCACAACAGGCACGACAGCAGCAATTCCCTCCCAGGAGAACCGTGCGATTCTCTACTTTGACACTGCCATCAACAGAATGGCGGCGTTAACAACCGCTGAGCCAATTAATAACAGTAGTGCAACTAGACAGCTATTGGCTTCTGCTGATACCAGTGATACTGAACAACTGGCCGCCGTCAGCAACATCTCCACTGAAACTGCTGGATATGTTAGCACCATTAAAGATACCATTGCATTAAACCCTGGTGCCAATAACCCACTTTTAAATATTGCAGTCAATCCGGTACTGGTTGCATCTAATATTCCAGCTCCAGCAGTGAATGTGATGCCGAACCTAGCAGCGGCGGCGACGGCGATGAAAGTGACAACGAAGAAGGACCTAAAGCAACAAGCAGCAGCACAGGCGGCCCCCGCCCCCCGAGCTAAATTTTCAGCTCGTAAAGCTCCACTGGTTGCAACCGCCAGTATGGCCCCACCGGCCGGAACTGCTGCGACTGGATTTACCTATACTGTATCCAATGCTGATCCGCTGCTGGATGAAGTAGAGACCGAAGTTGAGGAGAGAGAAGAGGATAAGGAGGATAAGAAGGAAGAGGATGAGGATGCTACTCCACTTACACCTGCTGAGAAAGCACAAGAGGCAAGAGATTTTAACCACCAAAAGCAAGAGCGGCTTGAGCAGTTAGAAGAGAAAATGACTGATGCAGAAATGCAAAAGTTAAAAGATATACTGTTAGATAAAAGTCTAGATGAACAGAGTAGAATAATTATGGAAGCTGAGGAGAAGAGTAAAATTGAGCTTCAAGACTATCTTGAAGATTGGGAAGCACCTAATCCTGCTAAGGATAAATCATATTTGAAGAGGCTTAAGGACTATTTAATATTTTGGTAACCCCCAAAAGGTAACCGGTACCTTTTGGAGGCTATTCGCGTTATTTCTACCAAAAGGTACCGGTTACCTTTTGGTTGAGATCTTTTAGTTGATCAGCTCAGCGACAATCTTCTCTGCGGTAATCGGCATCGACTTCACCCTAACTCCTAATGCATCATAGAGTGCATTGGCGATTAGTGGGGCAGCCGGAATCATCGTATGCTCCCCCATTCCCCT
Source organism: Bdellovibrionales bacterium (assembly GCA_018646675.1). Classification (GTDB taxonomy): domain Bacteria; phylum Bdellovibrionota; class Bacteriovoracia; order Bacteriovoracales; family Bacteriovoracaceae; genus JABGUH01. The sequence goes on from JABGUH010000039.1 coordinate 21,277, forward strand.
GGCACCAAATGGGCCATCCCCCTGGGGAACTTCCACAATGATCGGTACTATCTGATCAGGAGTATCAAGGGAGGTGGGAATTTTATAATCAGTAAAGTTGGGATTTAAGAGCCTCCCCTGATCATCAAAGCGCATATCTTCATACAGGACGGTAGCCAGACCTTGCAACATCCCTCCAGTGATCTGCCCTTTAACCAGATCGGGATTTAGGGCCTGACCACAATCGATCGCCAACACCACCTTGGGAATGGTGATCTTGCCGGTATCCCGGTCGATCTCAATCTCAATCGCACTGGCACCCACAGTATAGTGAACGTTGGGTTTGCCACCCTGACCCGTTTCAGGATCACTGAGGGCCGAGGTAAACTCTGGCATAAACATTCCACGCCCCACAATCGGGCCTCCGCGCCAACTACCATCCGGCAGCATCAAGCCATTGATGATAAATTCGGTGAAATCCAAAGCGAAGTCCGGCTCAATTTTAGAGCGCACCTGACAGTTCTCTAAATAGATATCATCCCGAGGCATCTCCAAGACGTTTTCAATTAGATCAACGATCTGATCACGAGCATCTTCGGCGGCACGCTTAACCGCATTGCCACAAGACCAGGTGATATGAGAGGCGACCGTCTGCCACTCATAGGGATTACGATCGGTATCAGGACTCTCCACCCGAATTTTTTCCGGTGGTACACCCAGTACTTCTGCTGCAATCTGGGCCATTACCGTCAGGTAGCCCTGACCTATCTCCATCCCCGAGACCATAATATTGATCGAAGCATCCTCATTAAATTTTAGAAAAGCGGTAGATGAAGCGTTAGGTGGCATCGCTGGAGCTTTCCAAAAGAGCGAGAAGCCACGGCCCCTTACTTTGCTGGAGTCGGACGGAATCTCTTTAGGGGTATCCCAAGCGATCTCCTGTTTTACTCGATCGATCGCCTCTAATAGACCATTGGCATGCATCGGAGCACCGTAGGCCAGTTGATCTCCGGCACGAATGGCATTCTTACGCCTAAACTCTACCTGGTCCATTCCCAACTGTTTAGCAATCTGATTGAAGTGAGACTCCAACCCAAAGATAAACTCCGAATAACCAAAGCCGCGATAGGGGCCCCCGGGAGGGAGGTTGGTGTAGACACAGACCGAGTCAATTTTTACATTTGGGATGCGATATGGCCCTGTGGCCGAGAGACCAGCGGCATTTACCACATTTGCCCCATACTCCACATAGGCTCCAGCATCCCACAAAAGCGTCTGCTCTAAAGTGGTGATGGTGCCATCATTTTTCACACCGACTTTGATTGATGCCTCCACCCCTTGGCGCTGATAGGTATTGTAAAATTCCTGCTCTCTTGACCACAAAAGTTTAACCGGTCGACCTGGCACTGTTGTCGCCAAAGCGGCGGCAACAATCTCCATCGTCACTCCCGCCTTACCGCCAAAACCACCACCAACAAAGGGGGTGATCACCCGTACATTTTGATGGGTGAAGCCGAGTGGGGCCAACGCCTCAGCAAAGAGGTGGCGCTGAGTATGGGGAGACTGAGAGGCAGTCCAGAGTGTCAAGCGGCCATCGTGATCAAGTTTCCCGACAGCAGCATGGTTCTCAATTGCACAGTGAGCGTAGCGCGGCACTACATAATTATCTTCGTACACCAGATCAGCATCGCCAAATCCCTCCCCTACATCACCGCGACGAATTTTACGAAAGTGGGCGATATTAGAATCTTTTTTTGGGTAAAACCAAGGGACGTGAAAGTAGTTGGCCAGATCGGGATGAACCCGATCAACTCCCTGCTGTTGTAAGGCATCACCAACATTGAGTAGAGGTTTTAATTTTTTATACTTTACCTCTACCAAGCGAGCCGCTTTTAAAGCAGTGGCCGGATCATTAGCAATAACCGCCGCCACCTGCTCACCGACAAAACGTACTCGATCCTGAGCAAAAATATAGCGATCATGCATATAGAGACCAAAGCGGTAGGGAAACTCTTTGCCGGTTACTACCTTAACTACCCCTGGCAGCTCTTTGGCTTTTTTGGTATTGATCTTTTGAATAATAGCGTAAGCGTGGGGACTCTCAACTACTGCGGCATATAGTAGGTCTGGGCCAAAATCTAGATCATCAACAAATTGAGCGGCTCCGGTGATCTTCGCCTTACCATCAACTCGAACAGCCGACTTACCGATATACTTATAGTTACTCATAACTACTTACCTCCATTATCAACAAGATCTAATACCGCATCGATAATCGGTGCATAGCCAGTACAGCGACAGAGATTTCCGGCCAATGCCTCCTCGATCTCACCTCTATTTGGTGAGCTGTTATGCTCTAGTAACTCGGTGGCAGCGATCACCATCCCCGGCGCACAGAAGCCACACTGAAAGGCGTTCTGATCTAAAAAGGCTTTTTGTAGTGGGGTCAAACCACTCTGCATCAACCCTTCAAGAGTTGTGATCTCACACCCCTCCACTTCACATGCTAACACCAGACAACTTTTAATACTTTTGCCATCAAGTAAGATAGTACAAGTACCACAATCTCCCCGCTCACAGCCACATTTGGGACTTTTAACTCCCAACTGCTCCCGTAGCGCGTGGAGCAGAGTTTGATTAGGTTGACACTCCAACCATCGGGTCTCGCTATTTAAAGTAAAACTAACTTTCATCTTAACCTCGCAACAGCAGTTTCAACTGCTCGCTCAAACATCACTTGACACATGTGAGTGCGATACTCCTTAGTGGCGCGAATATCGGTAATAGGAGAGACTAGTGAGGGAATCAGAGTTACGGCCTGGCCAACTAAATTATCTGTAAGCTGTTTGCCATTAAGTAGTTTTTCCAACTGATCGGCCCTAAAGGGAGTTGGGGCCACCGCTCCAAAAGCGATACGATAGCGATCTCTGGGAAGTGCTACCACCGCCACTGAGGCTTGGGCCAGATCCTCTCCTCGATAGCGTCCCAACTTAACAAAAGTCGCACCATGCTTTTGGGCCGGCATCTTGATCTCGATAGCACACACTAGCTCGCCCTTTCTGATTGCACTTTGACGAGAAGAGATAAACCACTGGTTAATCGGAACCTTTCTTACTCCTTTACTACTAACTACACAGACAACTGCATCATAAGTTAAAAGCAGTGGAGCACTATCAAGGGATGGCACCGCCGAACAGATATTACCTACCACCGTGGCGCGATTGCGAACAGCAACAGAGGCCACCGTCTGCGCCATCTCTTGCACGGCAGGAAAATATTTCGCCATCTCCTTTGAATTTAGCAGATCAGAGAATGTACAAAGTGCCCCTATTTTGATGGTCGAGGGAGTAACACTTAAATGTTTTAAAGCATCAATCCCCTTAAGATCGATCAGGGAGTCAGGAGTGGCCAGATTCTCTTTAATATGACCGATCAGATCAGTCCCTCCCGACAACAGACGATGGTCACCCTTTTTACTTAGTAGCTTACAGGCATGAGCGACACTCTTTGCCTTGATGTAATCAAACTGATGGGTAATAGTCATAGAATAATCCTTACTCAGTAAAGGCAACAATCCGACACATGGAAGACTCAAGCTCAATCCCCTTCAGAGGGAAGCAGCCTACCCAGGCACGACGATTGGAGAGCTGATCAATATCCCCTCCTAAATTCTCCGCATGGACAATGCGCTTGGGAAATAACTTAATGTGCATCACTTGGTAGTACTCATCTTGTGGGAAGTAGCTATCCCACGACTCAGCGTCATGCTTCTCTTGCAATAACTTCTCTGCAGCGACAAAACTTGACTCATGGAGATGGCGCAAAATAGTGTTCATCGGATGGTCTGCACTACCGCAATCCACTCCAATCCACTTTAACTCCATATCCATCACCCACTTGTGAAAATCACGACCGGGGCCAGGATGGCGAACAAAGTAGCGCATCTCATCGGACTCTGGCTGATCCCAACCATATTTATGGTAGCCAGTATTAATGATCAAGATATCCCCTTTTTTAACCTCAACTCGATCAGTGATCATCTTCGGGGTATAAAGATCATAATCACCTACCGCATCAGAGATATCAACAACCGCTGCCGGCCCGACCCACTCACTCATCGGGACTTTACCAATTGGCCTTCCTGAGGGAAAGAAGTGAATCTCACCATCCATATGGGTTCCCACATGATTACTGGTTGTGATGATCTGTCCAGAAGCGCCACGCCCCATGTGAGCGCCAGCTATCCGCTTGAAGTATTGAATTCCCAATGGCATGTAAGTTGGCCAGGGTGGCGTATGAATACTTAAATCTTGAGTTAAGTCATACATCTGAATATCACTCATAAAGGAAAAAAAATCACGCTCTTTCACTACCGACTCCTTTGCTATTATCCTTAACTGATCTAAAAAATCTGTCTAATCCTATTCCGTTTTAATATGTTCTGCCAAGCCTTGATAAGCCTTTAAAAATGGCTCCATCGGCGCACTTAAGACTCCTGCTCCCACCTGGCCGACCCCAGCCTCTTTATGGGCCACTCCGGTATCAATAAAGGGAAGAATGCTCTTCTCCACCACTTTGGCCACATCAATTCCCGTCGGGGTGCCGCGAAAATCCAGTGCCGGGATCTGATAGATACTATTTTCAGCTATCGTAATCTCATACATCTGAAGCGTATAATCAATAGCATCACGGCTCTTTCCACCAACAAACTGCACAATTGCTGGCGAGGCGGCAATGGCAAATCCTCCCAGACCACAGGTTTCAGTTATGGAGCTATCACCAATATCAGGGTTAGCATCCTCCTTGGAGAAACCGGGGAAAAACAGAGCATCAGGCAGCGGGGCCTTGCCGACAAACCACTGATCCCCACAACCGGCCAGTTGTACCCCAAACTCTACCCCATTACGGGCCATCACCGTCACCAGCGAACTACCAGCAGTATTACCAGCACTATCTAATGAAGCTTTGCAGGCCGCCATGGAGAGGTTTAAAAAGAAGTGATCATTACCATTGATAAAGTTTAAGGCTTGGGCCGCCAAACCTCGATCACTGCAACTCTCAATTACTGCCGGTGCTAAATGGCGATAGAGTAGTGAGGTGGCGGCGCGGTTGCGATTATGAACCTCATCCCCCATATGCAACGCTTGAGCGATAATACTCTTTAAATCAATTTTTCCCAGATGTTCAATCGCTGCTTGCAGTGCGGGATAGAGTTCACGCTCCATCCACTTTAGCCGTTCGATTACCTCGCTATCATAGGCCCCATAACGTAACACCTTTCCTAAACCCTCATTCATGGTGGCATAGGAGCAGTTCGCTCCACTCTCATTTTTTACTACAAAAACCGGCATAGAAGCAGAGACGATACCGGCCATCGGGCCGACCGTACCATGATGGTGGCATGGGGCAAACTCAATCTCTCCAGATGATGCTAATGCATGAGCCTGATCTGCTGTCTGGGCCATCCCCTCGTAGATCAAAGCGGCAATCACTCCCCCCTGCATCGGGCCGCACATTCTCTGCCAAGAGATGGGTGGGCCAGAGTGTAAAATCAAATTACTCTTCATGCCTGGAATTTTATCTAAGGCTCGGCCCATTCCTACCCAATGAGGAGTTGCGGCCAATAGCTTTTGTACTGCCTGCTGATTTGCCTGTTCGATAGTCTTACTTTGAGATGAAATATACTCTCTGGTCTCAAGTGGGATAGCTGCGGGTGGCCGCCAATCCAGTTGGGTAGTGGCAATCCCCTGCTGCTTTAAAGCGTCAGAAAAGGCGGGAATCCCCATATTTATCACCTGCAACTTCTCTTTTAACAGATTGCTCATCACTCCCCCCCCTCTCTTTTATTTAACATGGTAATAATCGCTGCTGCCTGCAAAGTCGCACGAGCATTCGAGGGAGCAACAACAACTCCTGCTGCGATTAGTGCCGCCACAACCTGTTGCCGTTTTTGAGGATCTTGATCTGTTCCAGTCACAGAACAAATAATAGCAAGATAGCTTCCGACCTTTTTTGCTGCTTGCTGCGCCTGATTAATTACCGGCAGTAGCTCTGACAGAGGGTCGGGATTGGCACCATAACCTAAAACCAGATCCAGCAGAACCACTGCGGTCTGAGGGTCACATGCCTCATCAATTATCCGCTGATTACGAATGGAAAAATCGATCATCGGATGAGGACGACCATCGGTAAACTGATCATCTCCCAAATCAAGTAGTATGTGCTGAGTGCTCTGCCAAGGATCACTGATCGTACTAGATGCTCCAACTGGCGTGTTAGAAAATAGCGGAGCTAAATCTTTGCCAATTAGAAGCTGGGACTCACTACAAAAAGTACCACCACTAAAGAGGGCCCGTAAATATTTCTGATCACAACTCATCTTCTCTACCATTGGAGCAGGATCAAACTTATCTTCTGAAAAAAGCTCTCCATCAGTTAAATCTAAAGCGGCCAGAGCGAGTTTGGCGCAATCCTCTAAATCACTCGCGATCTGAACACAACCGTCGGAATTAAAAGGTAGAGCGTTTAGATCTGCACCTTGAAAGAGCGCCACCACTGGTTTTAAACTTGGTTCTAACAATTTTACTACTTTGGCCAAAACCTCGCTGGCGGCTGGCTTAGAGATTAAAACAATAACTTTGGTTTGGGGATCATCGATCAACTCTTGGAGGCCTTGTAAAAAAGTTATCCCTCCGACCTCAACTTTAAGATCACGCCCACCAGTTCCAATCGCATGAGAGATCCCACCACCACCATTGGAGATTAGAGAGGAGACCTCTTGTAAGCCGGTACCAGAGGCAGCAACGATCCCCACACTACCCGAGCTAACTTGATTGGCAAAGGCCAAGGGGACTCCCCCAATAATAGCAGTGCCACAGTCGGGCCCCATCAGGTAGAGATTACGCTTTTTGGCCTCCTGCTTAAGCTTGATCTCATCAGCAATAGAGATGTTATCAGAAAAAAGCATAACATTTAATCCATGCGCAAGAGCGTCGTAAGCTTCCATCACGGCATAGCGGCCAGCAACTGAGATCAGGAGCAGATTGGCCGCAGGCATAACGCTAAGCCCACTCTCTAAACTCTTAGGTTGATACTCTAAGCCTCCCCCGACCGCCCCTGAAGTTTTACGTTTCTGATCCAATGCTAAAGAGATCTTTTCCAGCGTCGTTGCCACCATCTTATCTGTTTTACCCATAACAACAATTAGCAGGTCACTATCTCCTCGCCCCGAAAATTTATCTATCAACATGGAAGCTCGCTCTAAGATCGCAAGATTCTCTTTAGTCGCCATCACTAGTGCAACTTCTAACCCTTTGTCCGGCAGGTTAAACTGCCGGGCCAACATCATCAGGGTGACTGAATCAAAATACTCGCTCTCTCTTACTAAGCCATCGACAACCACTGTTCACTCCTTTCAATTCCCAAAACCAGACCAGATAAAAAATCAGATCCAGAGCTCTGGCCAAAATTATTGACCAAGTTATACGCAGACTTAAGTTGCTCTGGGGTGGATTTATGGTTAAGTAACTCTGTCAGTAGAGACTTTACCGGATAGGTAAATCTACCTTGTGCCACCATCCCGGCCATACTATCCACCACTAAGTTATTACTACGGACCAAACACGCAATTTCGGCTCCCCGTTGGGATAAAAACTCACGGCCCATCGCCCACCCCATCAGATAAGATGCGCTTGCTACTCCTAATAAAAAATCATCACCGGCGGGAGTCAAACCTGGGCCAATCCCCTTTAGCATCTTTGCACCTTTAGACCACTCTTCAGAGAAGAGGTAGTCAATCCCCTCTTGTAGCTGTTGATAAAAAGCACGGTTAAATGAATCCATTGCTGGCCGCCACCTGGAGTGAAGTAGAGATGCAATCCCTCCTGGCTGACTTCCTAAGGCCAGCCACGTAGTTAACAATTTTATCCGCTGCTCAAGCATAGTAGTAGAGTTGAGTTCAACTTCAGGCCAATCTAGTTGGGAGTGGTAACAATCCCCTTGACCTTTATTTAAAACTATCACCTCTAAATCACTCACAACGACAAATGAGTTTTTATCAACTCGTAGCCAATCCCATTGAGAGCTATCAGGAAGATGATCCACCATCACATGCAAAGGGCCATCCCCGACGGTGGCAGTTACGATTGAGGCGAGATAATCTCCACCACCATCTGTTGGTGCAAAATTGATAACCTGCTCGAAAGTAGATTGTTTATAATACTGTCCACAAGGCAGACTATCGCCGTAGGATAGAAGCTCCATCGCCACCACACTCTCCTTCGTCTAGGAGGTCTCTTTTAATAGTTTGATCAGTTTGCGAGCATCTGGACTGTCAGATCGTTTGACCAAGTAAAATAACAGCGTATCGGTATTGAGAATGTGCGCACCCGCCTCTCTTAGCAGCTCGATACCATTTTGCCACTTAAGCTTTGATGAGGAGAGGACGGTATCTGTTAGCACTATTACCTGCTTACCCATATCGAGTAGATCCAAAGTAGTTTGCAAAACACAGATCTGAGTCTCCAAACCGCTGACCACGACGATTGGGCGGTTGATCTCCTCCAGTCGATGAACAAAATGCTCATTCCCCCCACAACTAAAGGTCGTCTTATCAATGAACTCCCCTTGAGTCTTTGGCCAACATGAGAGTACCTCCGGATCAGTTGCACCCAACCCTTTACGATACTGATCAGTACCAATCAATGGAACTCCCAACTGCTCAAACATTTTGACTAACAGTAAAATATTTTTACGACTGAGATCGACAAGATGGGAATCCATCAGTTTAAAGTAACTACTTTGATAATCAATCAGGAGATACTGAATATTTTCAACCGTTAGATCCTTCCAGTTCATCTCTTCCCTCCAAAGTAGAGCTTTACCCTTACAAATATTAGGGTATAGGTATACTAAGAAAGGGGGTGTTTGGCCATTTAGAGCTTAAAGCAAAAGCTTAAATTTAATCTCAACCATGTCCCGAACAGTGGCAATCCAAATTGAAGGATCGGGAATCTTTAATGCGCTAAGCGTAACATTGGAATTTCCACTAACCAAGATCCCTTCAGCAACTTCTTTTATCGTAACTCTAATGGTAATTGGCAGCTCTGCTCCTCGAAGATTGATCGTAGCTGGATAACTCTGCTCCGCGACTCCAATAGTGATCGGAGCGCCTAGCTGGACTTTAATAGTCGGGTACTCTTTCGCACTAAAACATTGAGTGTACATCTTCTCATTACGCCCATCAACGTCGGTATCCATATCTTTAACTGCAAACGAGATTGTGGCCCCCGATTGAATCGCTTTTCCCTGACGTACAAAAGTCGTATCAAATTTTTTCACCACTCCGGTAAATCCGGTGGTGATTATGCCCGCCTTAGTACTCTCCATCTCAAAGTGGAGATGAGTTGCTGCTTTTACTGCTGCTTCATAGCTACTATAAGAGAAGCTACGAGTGGTATCAGCAGCAAATATCGTTAGGGAGAAAATCAACAGGGAGAAAACAGTAACAAATCTCATCTTGAACACCTCATAAGTTTCAAATTATAGTTTATACTTTCAATAATCTCTTCAGCCCTTCCAATGGAGAGTAGATATTACCAATAATTCCCAAGAAGATATCCCCTCGCTCTCGCCTCTTAATCAGAGCGGCAATCAACCAGATCAACCATGGAATCTTAATAATAAATTGAAATGCAGTATTTAAAATAACTTTATGGCGAAAAAATACCCTCTTACGTTCAGCATATCGAGTTAAGGCTTGCTGGTAAAGGTGGCTTGACTTGCCAACACCAACATTAGTTAACTCACTGGCCAGAGTGTTGGCACTCCAAAGTGCAACAAACATTCCCTCGCCGGTTAAGGGGTCTAAAAAGCCAGCAGCATCACCAATCAGTGTTGCATTTTTGGCGACAATTTTATCCATATGGTTAGTCAAAGGGGTAACACTACTAATACCGACGCTCTCTGGAATCGAGCCATATCTTGCCTCTAGCTGATCTGAGAGCATAATAAAACTGTTTAAAAGAGCTCTTGGATTTTTCTCCTGCTTAAAAAGGCTGCTATCACAAACTAATGAGAGATTGACCTCATACTCCCCGGTTGGGTCTATTCCAATATAGTTACCATCGGAAAAGATATGCATCTCCCCTTGTCGACGGTTAAGCTGTTTTGCTTGTAAGTGGCACTGCAGGGCCACCTTGGAAGTATCGATCCCCTCCTTGAGGCCCAGCTCACGAGCAGTGAAAGAGTGGCGGCCATCTGCACCGACCAGTAGATTTGCCTCAATCTGCTCTGAATCCTTCAACTGCAACAAAAAGCCATCACTTCCTTGCGAAGTAATCTGGTTTACAGTTGTACCAAGACGAACCGTCACCCCGGCCGCTTGCGCCAAATCAAGGAACTTGCGATCCAAACTCTCCCGATTAACTGCAATCCCTAACTGTTTTCCTCCATGTGATGGAAAAGTGGCATCAACATGGTAACGATTAAGAGCAAAAATTTGCATTCCAGTAATGGGAAGAAATTGATCTACAATCTCCTCCTTTAGCCCGATACTCTTTAATAACGAGACACCCGAAGGGCAGAGATATTCACCACACACTTTACGCCTGATGGTGGCCGCCCGTTCCAGCACTATGACTGAAAATCCTCCCAGTGCTAGTTGACGTGCACAAAGAGATCCTGCGGGTCCTCCCCCAACAATGGCAACATCAAATTTAGCTTTCACTCACCGACTCCTTGATCCGATTATGGCCCAACAAGAGGGAGGGCAGAATATAGAGGTCAAACAGCAAGCCGAAAAAGAGTATAATACCAAGATTAATTCCAAATTGTCTGATCGGCAAAAATTGGTTGGCCCCCAGCAATATAACACTGCCAATTAGCAGCAGAGAGCTGCTGACAATGGGAAGAATAGTGGTGGTCAGATAGTACTCAAAGCCTCTATGGCCCCCACTTCTTAAGGCATGTAACATATGAAAAGATGAGTCAACAATCATCCCCATGGCGATGGAGTAGGTCATCACAGTTGCAATATTTAAAGATAAATTTAACAGGTAACTAACAAATAGAGCTAAAAATGCAGGTCCGATATTAACAATTAAAAAGATAAAAAAGAGCGAAGCCTTACGCAGATAGAGAGAGGCAATCAAACCAACCACGAGTAGTGCAATCAAAAAGCTTTGAGTTAAAATAGTTATCATCGCCTTTTGCGAGATCATCAGGTTGTAGTAAATACCATTAATCTGATAGCTGATCCCCTGTCGATCTAGATAGTTTCGCACAATCTCTAGGCCCTGGTGATAATCAGCAAAGTTAACTGGCACCCCTAGAAGTGACATTTTATAGTGATCATTAATCGGATAAGATCCTCTTATCCCCTCTTTAAGGCGTCCCCAAAGTAGCTGGTAGGCAGGAAGACTAGATGGCAAAATATCTAAACCGGAGTAGACTTTGTTTGCCGACTTTACCATCGAGTTGGCCGATAGTAGCTGGTCCGCTTTTAACTGAGGGGGGAGAAGGGTGACCAACTTTCGCTCCAGGCGATCAAACTTGATAATATCACCGGGGGTCAACCTCTCAGACGGAAGTTCGATCAGAATGTCATAAAGGGGAATACCGACTACTCGTTGATGGACAGAGTCGATCGAAGCTTTGATCCCATTGTCCTCTGGGAAGTAACGGGTCGCATCGGTTATCACCTCAATGCGACCAGCGGCCCATATTCCCAAAATTGATGATCCAATCATCAAGATCACAATCCACTTGCGAGGTAGAGAGTAGGTAACGAGTGGAGCAATCAAGCGATCTAAAGGGAAAAATCTTTTTAGGGTTAGAGCATTATTTAACAAAAAATCGCTACAAAGATAAAACCAAGCAAGCGAGTATAGCGATAATATTGGAATTAATACTGCTAACAGCATCCCAAACTGGGAGATCACCGTAATGGGGGCCACAACTAACGATCCAAAGCCGACACTGGTGGTTAGAATCATTAGAGTAATCGGCCTCCCCTTCTCCCTCCAGGCCAAGGTAAAACTTTTTGTCCTGATAATCGAAAAATAGAGATGAAAATTTAGCGCCAAGGTGATGGAAAAAGCCATTAGCGGTACAATCGAGCTGACCATATTGACCGAGCCAAAAAACAGCTTAATTGGCACCAGTGAGATTGGAGCAGCAAATAGCGCCGGAAGAAATATTCCCAGTGCAGTCCATAGGTTGCGGCTCACCAGCAGTATTATAATCAGTGAACAGAGCATCAACAGGGGGAAGGCGCGCTCTTTAATCGCTCGTGAGTAGTGATCCAGTAGATAGTTAGTATAGGGAGTACCGGCAAACTCCAACAACTTAATCAGTGGGCCACCACTGAACTGCTCCTTAATCTGCTCAATTAACAAGGCAAAGGTAGTTTCACGCTCTCTGGAGGTAACTAAAAAAGAGAGATGATTATCTCCCATCAAACGAACAGGTCCAGCTAGAAACTCCTCTCTCTTCAGGGCCTGCTCAACCTTGTGAGGGCCACCATAGAGGTCGGCAGGAGTAATAAATTCAAATTTATCATCATGAGCGGCGATTAGGCGGTCAATCTTTTGCTGTAACTGTTGGTAGCGCTCAACTGACCGATCTCTGAGGCCAGGGGCGAGCAGCAAAGAGACGACTAACACCGGATGTTCCTGGGCACCAGAGAGAAATTGTTGATACTCAGTTAATCCATCAGTGGTTAGAAAGATAGTCTCATGGTTGCGCTGAGCTAAATCACTAGTATAGATTGCACTAGCAACTCCCAAAAGGAAAAGGAGCAATGGCAGTGCCGTTTTCAAAGTTTATCTCCACTCCAACAGAATACTCTGGGCGGTAAAACCGGGGCCAAATGCCAACATATATCCCTTCGCCCCTGCTTGAAACTCCTGTTGCTGCAACATGCGGTTTAATACAAAAATAACTGTCGCACTACTCATATTGCCATACTCCCGCAAGATCGCCTTTGAGTCCAAAATATTGCGATCATAGGTGGTCAGATACTCTTCAACCATATGGGATATCTTCTTACCCCCGGGATGAAAAATATAGTGAGCAACATCCTGAAAGGAGAGCCCATTGCGTTTGAAAAATGGCTCAATAATTCCCGGAAAATGAGACTGTATCTCAAACGGCACATCCTTATCCAGTACAATTTTAAGGCCAGAGTTGGTCAGATGATACCCCATCAGGTGAGTATTATCCGGAAAATGGTACATCGAGGTGTCAATAATAGTTGGCGCAACCTGGGGAGTATCCCCCAAAATGACACAAGAGGCTCCATCAGCAAAAGTTGCTGCACTGACGAAGTTCTCCATCGAGTGATCACCCTTTTGAAAAGTGATGGTGGGGGTCTCCACTGAGACTAGTGCCACCCTCTTTCCGGGGTTGCCCTTTAAGTATTGATGGGCATAGATCAGGCCAGAAGTTCCACCAGCACATCCCATCTCCGTTACTGGCAGTCGTTCAATATCTCCACGCATTTTTAACTGGTTAACTAGATAGGCATCCACCGATGGGATCATAAAGCCAGTACAACTGGTAGTTATAATGTAATCAATATCTGTTGGCTTTAGATCTGCCTTGGCCAGGGCCAAGAGGAGAACCTTCTCCCCCATTTTCTTCATCGCTTCTATATAGAGGTCATTTTTCTCCTCAAATGACAGGTCGGAGAAGATCTGCTCAATTGGTAGTACTGAGCAACGAGAGTCAATATTGGATCCCTTCAATATAGTAACTGCTTTCCGCGCCGTCCGAGGGTCAACCGCTACAAACCAGCTGCGCTTTAAATAATCAACAATTTCAGGAGTCTCATAACGATACTCTCCCGGCAGTGCTGCTGTAGCGATCACCTTGCTCATACACTCTCCCCCCACCAGCATCTGTTAGATAAGCCACCATTATACTCACAATTCAAGAATTGTCGGTTTCTTAATGTTATTATTTTGTATTTATTGGCCTTAAATGCTACTCTTTCGACCTTTTTATATCGATATAAATTTTAATAATGATAATTAATATCAAAAAAATGGAGTTAAGCAAGATGAAGAGAATCGCCCTACTACTATGCTGCCTACTGTTTCTAATCGCCTGTCAAGAGCAGACCACTCACCAGACCACCTCATTGGCAGGGGCCGCTAGTGCTAGCTGCTCTAGTGACAATGCTACTCCTACTACCAGTGGAAACAGAGCACTATTCTCCATCGGCAAGCAGAGTTTTTTTACGACAGATCTTTCAGCCGAGGCGCAAGATGCTATCTATACAGCTCAACAACAAGCCTATCAAAAGGTAAGCGCTATCGCCCAAGAGCATGCGCTAAAAGTAGTCCTATCCAAAAAGGCGGGTAAATTTAAGGCCAATGCTCCTCTTCCTCCATTGGCCGATCTTCTCACTCTTCCAACTCCCAACGAAAAGGAGCTGAAGAAATTCTTTGATGCCAACAAGCACCGTCTACCTCCAGAGGCAACCTATGAGCAGATGAAGGGACAGATTCAAAACTACCTCAAGGGCCAACAGATGGGGGCAATATTCAAGCAGCAGGTAGAGGAGATGAAGAAGAGTCAAGGCTTTCAACTTCATCTGGCCGCTCCGCTCTCCCCTTCGATCAATATTAAGACGGCAGCGTATCCTACCCGTGGTGACAGCAGTTCTAAAGTTAAGGTAATTGAGGTCTCCGACTATCTCTGTCCCCACTGTCAACACGCGCACCATGAAGTTCAAGAGATTGTAAAAAAATATGGCGATAAAATCCAACTAACCCAAATTAACTTCTCTCTACGTCCTAATGGTCTAAGCGGCACCTTTGTGCGTGGGGCCCTATGCACTCAAAAGCTGGCGCCCAAAAAATTCTGGGAGTACCACAAACTTGCCTTCGCCATGGCTGAAGCAAAGCCCAAGACAGATCAAGAGCAAAAAACTTACATGGCCATTTTACAAGATGGAAAATCAGCAGCAGCGGTAACAAAAATCGCCACGCTGGCAACTCACTTAAAGATCTCCCCCGCAAAATTCGAAAGCTGTATAAAAGATCCGAAGATTGCCGCCAGAGTTGTGGCCATCGGAGATCAACTATCCAAGCTGGGGATACGTGGGACTCCCCTCTTTATCGTTAACAACAAGAAGCTAGCGGGTGGAGCACATCAACTAGAAGAGGCAATCAAAAAAGCACTCTAGGAGAGCAAAAATTATTTTTTCCAAAATGAGGGAAGAAATAGCACAAAGATAGTAAAAATCTCCAATCTTCCGGCCAACATACAGAAGGCAAGAACAATTTTAGCGGTATCGGTCAACGGAGCGAAGGTCTCTGTTGGCCCGACCACTCCTAATCCGGGCCCAATGTTACTTAAGCAGGCGATAGTAGCACTAAAAGCGGAGATCATATCCATCCCCTGAGCAATTAGGATCAAACTAGCAATAAAAAAAATTCCGGAATAGATAGAAAAGTAACCTAACACCCGTTGCACAACTCCAACCGGAACAATTCTTCTCCCCATCGAGAGTGGACGTACTCCTTTGGGGTGAACCAGCAAAAAAAGCTGATTTACCGAGTGCTTGAGGGTGATCAATAGACGTACAACTTTGGCCCCTCCACCGGTAGAGCCAGCACATCCACCAATCACCATTAAAATAATCAATCCAAACTGCACCAGCGGGGCCCAAAGTAGATAGTTAACCGTTGCAAAACCGGTACTAGTGCCTAATGAGACCACTTGGAAGGAGGCGTCTCTAATTGTAATCCAGAGATCAGCTGAAGGAGTGTAGTTAATTCCGACAATCGCTAAAATAGTTAAGAGAAAAATCAACAGGTAGTAGCGAAACTCCTCGTTACCAAAGTAGCGAATCCTCCCTTTGATCAGAAGGTGGTAGTGCAAGGTGAAGTTGATCCCGGCCAAAAACATAAAGAGAATAAATATCCAGTGAACATAGCTACTTTGAAAGAAGGCAACGCTTTGATCATAATTGGAGAATCCCCCAGTTGCTAGCGTGGTAAAGGAGTGGGTAATAGCATCAAAAAAACCAACCCCTCCCAACATTAGCAGCACTATTTGTAAAATTGTTAACAGAAAGTAGACCCCCCACAGTGACTTGGCAGTCTCCTGAATTTTAGGAGTTAGACGCTCCTTGGTCGGGCCAGGAACCTCGGCTTGAAATAGCTGCACCCCACCAACTCCTAAAAAAGGTAGAATAGCAACCGAGAGAACAATAATTCCCATCCCACCTAGCCACTGAATCAATGCACGCCAAAAGAGTAGCGAGGGAGGGACAGATTGTAGTGAGGAGATAATGGTTGAGCCAGTGGTAGTAAAGCCTGACATGCTCTCAAAGTAGGAGTCAAGAAATGAGGGTACCACTCCGGAAAGATAAAAAGGCAGTGCTCCCATCACAGCAATAATCAACCAGCCAAATGCGACGATACCAAACCCCTCCCGATGGGTTAGCTCTTCACGGCCGCGAAAACCAAAATAGAGCACCGCTCCCAATACGATAGTGATGACAATCGACTGGAGAAAAATATCAATCAGACCATCCTGATAATAGCCCGAGACCATCACCGGAAAGAACATGGTCATCGCCAGGGACATTAGTAGCCCCCCCAGAATATGTAACATTAGCTTAAGATTCATCTGCCACTATTTTTTTAGCAAAGAGAGGCTCTACCTTACTCATGCTGTCGGAACGACAAAGCAAAATAACATGATCACGCTCACTGAAGATATCTTTACCACCAGGGAATATAACCTGCCCACTATGACGAACAATCGCACAGATGCGCACCCCTTCAGGAAATTTTAAATTAATAATGGTCGTACCTAAAAGTGATGAGTCACCACCTAACACAAACTCAATCACCTCCGCTTCAACATGCTCCAGCATCGCCAATGAGCGAACATTATCCCCCCGCAAATATTTTAAAATAGCACTAGAAATTGCTAGACGTGGATTAACTGAGGAGTTAATTCCTAAAGATGTGGCCAGATGAATATAGTCCATGTTGTCTACAATGCAAATTGCACTATTAACCCCTAGCTGCTTGGCCAAAAGTCCAGTTAAGATATTGGTCTGATCATCCGGAGTCATCGCTAAAAAAAAGTCCGCTTTGGCAATCCCCTCCGACTTCATCGTCTCAATATCACGATCATCGGTACAAAGGACGAGGCTATTACGCAATGCCTCGGTTAACTCTTCACAGCGCTCTTTTGAGCGGTCGATAATTTTAATTACATAGTTTTTATGTGAGAGCCTTTTAACCACCTCTAAAGCAATTCTCCCTCCACCCAGAACAAAGAGACTCTTCTTCTTGCCACTACTATGGCCGAGGTATCGCTCTAAAGAGATTAGTGAGCTGTGTTTACAGATAAAGGCCAAGGTGTCACCGGCAGCAATCTCCATATCCTCTCGAGGAAAAACCATCTTTTTATTTCGAGTACTGGAAACCAGTTTACCTCCAATTTTACTATAGTTCTCAAAGATCGCCTTCATCTTCTCTCCGACTAAAGGAGACTCAGGTTTGATAGTATAACAAGCAAAGGTCACCTCTTTGCGGGCAAATTCAAAAGCCTCGGTCGCATTCGAGTGCTGGATCATATTAACAATGTCATGAGCAGTTACACTAATCGGACGAACAAGAAAATCAACTCCAAAGTGCTGGGGGGTCAATTTATGGCCCGTCTTAAAGTAATCGGTATCCACGACTCGGGCCACCACCTGTGGTACTCCGTACGCTTTGGCGATCTTGGCGGCCGTAAGATTCACTTCATCATTATCAGTTACCGCAATTAAGAGGTCACTCTTGACAACTCCAGCCTGTAGCAGGATCTCTTCGCTTTGCCCATTGCCAGGTATTAATAGGCAGTCAATTTTGTCATAAATTGCTAGATCAGAGTCAGGGCATTTTTCAACGATAGTAACCTCATGTCCTTCTCCAGAGAGAGTCTTTGCCAAGTGCAACCCAACATCTCCACCCGACAGAATTATTATCTTGATGGTCCCCTCCTTGGGATTAAACGGTTAATCTCTTATAAATTAGGAGCGATCTTCTACCTTATCACTATCGACTTCTGCTTCTGATGTATAGGTAACGACAAGATTGCGTCCTCTCTCCTTGGCCTGATAAAGAGCAATATCCGCTTTTTTTACCAGCTGCTGTACATTTACCTCCATTGAGGAGTCAAACATGGCATAGCCAATACTACTGGTGAGATAGATCTCATCTTGCCCTTTGACGAAGTGGGTGGTCTCTATTTTGCGCCGCAATCGCTCACATAGGGTTCTCATCCCCTCTTCAGTCACTTCCGTTATTAACAGTAGAAATTCATCGCCACCGTAGCGGGCCCCAATATCCACCTCTCGAATTAAACTTTTTATAATCTTTCCAATCTCTTGCAAAACAAAGCTGCCAAATAGGTGGTTATGGTCATCATTGACCGACTTAAACCTGTCCATATCCATCATCACCAGTCCCGTTTGATGGACAAAACGCTTACTGCGAGTCAGCTCTTTTTCAATTCTGCCAAAAACAGAGCGCATATTATAGAGACCGGTTAAATCATCAATCTCAACCAGATGTTCACTTTTGGCCAATTTAGCCTCAGTCTTCTTTAACTCCGTAGTCTCAACCCCAATTACTACTGCCTCTTTATCTTCGGCATACTTACTACCGATCACCCAGAAGTAGCGCTTCTCCAACTCATCAATCCCAGATATTAGCTCTCGATAGAGCGTAGGACGTTGACTAGAAAATAGATCTTTACAAAAATTGAAAAAGTAGTCCTCATTGGTCTTAAAGCCGATCTGCTTTCCCACATAGTCGTCGTTGGAGAGGTTTGCCAAATTGCTTAATGCCTTATTCACTCCTAAGTAGTTGTAACGATTATCAATCCAAGAGATAGTACAGGGAATATTATCTACTACCACCTTGAGTTTCTCCAACTCGGCCACTGCTTGATCTCGTTCAGCAGTCAATTGATTTACTCGCTCAGTAAATGCCTTGATAACCTGCCCAGGTGATTGATCGAGATCGATCTCATCCTGCTCACTCACCTCTGCAGAGATCTCACGACCTTCATGTGCCTTTGTCACATCTCTCCCCTTTAATCTAAGATATATTAGATATTATGATGCTTAAGGAAACCGGTGTCTAGCCGAAATTATTGACCTATGTAATAAGTTGAACGCGGACTAAATCAGTGGCCTTTGGCCACAAAATTTAGTACAACCCGACGTTATGATGGAAACAACCAGACCTTTTAGTAGCTTTGACTTAAACCCTCGATTGGTGCATACAGTCAATCAAGGAGGTCTGCTAAACGCCTCCCTAATTCAAGATATTGCAATTGAGCCAATCTTGGCCGGTGAGGATATCTCCATCCAAGCAAAGACCGGCAGTGGTAAGACTGCTGCCTTTGCCATTCCGATTATTGAACAACTACTACGTCGAGAGGATGGCGATGGTGATAACTGTCCCACTGCCAATGCCCCTTTGTACGTGGTACTAAGCCCTACTCGTGAGTTGGCCGGCCAAACAAATCAAGTATTTAAAAACTTTGGTGATCAACTCAAGCTCTCCACCGTCTGTATGGTGGGAGGAGAGAGTATTGAGAAACAAAAGGAGCTAGTGGCAAAGGGAGTACACATTATCGTCGCCACCCCTGGCCGTCTGAAGGATCTAATCAACCAAAAAGTGGTTAAACTTGATAGCTGTTGTGGAGTGGTGTTTGATGAGGCTGACAGACTGTTTGATATGGGTTTTAAGCCAGATATAGAGTATATCCTAAATCATGTTCCGGTTGAGCGCCAATTGGTCATGCTGTCGGCCACCACTAATATGGATGTGCTAAGAACTGCATACCGCTATAAGTCTCATCCCATGGAGCTTAAAGTGGGAGAAGATGGACTGATGGTGGAACATATTGACCACCAGATAGCGATGATCTCTCAAAAGGAGAAGATGTCCTTCCTAGTACATCTTTTGCGCCAACAGGAGAACGTCTACGGCCTAGTATTTTGTAACACCCAATATATGACTCACACTGTTGCTGAGTGGCTTAAAAAAATGAATTTTAAGGCACAGGCAATATCTGGCCGCCTCCCTCAAGGAAAACGCAACAGCCTAATGCGAGATTTTCGTAGTCGCGAGATCACTATTTTAGTCTCGACAGATGTGGCGGCCCGCGGGTTGGATATTGAGGATATAGGCTTGGTAATCAACTACGATCTTCCTAATGAAGCCGCCAACTATGTCCACCGTATTGGACGAACTGGCCGCGCCGGCAAGAGTGGACTGGCCGTCAGCTTCTGTGCCCATGAGGATTGTGAATACCTAGATGCTATCTATGACTTTATCGGCGCTAAAATTCCTAAAATGGATATTTCAGATGATGACTTTGCCACTGATCTCTGCCGCCGCCCACATATCGACCAAAGGACTTTAAAAGTGAGTGAATCAACCTCCCAAGAGCATCGGCCCACCCGCACTAGAACCAAGCAACGTCCACCGAACCATAATAAAAGTGACGAGGACAAACCCCAACGTCAGAGGAGGGCCCAAGGCCCAAAGATTGAACAGCATCGTCAAGATGTTGCCACCAAAAAGCTGCCTGGTGAGCAGATGACTGCCAAAGAGAGTGATAAGCCAGATCGACGTTTTTTTGAAATTACCAGCTCGAACCAACAAGAGGCTGATCAACTAGCAATGTCAGCACTGCGAATCACCGATCCTGGGCTCCTTGGCCACACGGTTCTTGAAGAGGGACGGAAGAAATATCTCCTTTTTGGCCCAAAAGAGGTTAGCTACCAGTACTTTATCCGACCGATCTATAAGCGACTACTAACACCATTCATTACCCAGATGCTTGAGTTGGCCCAACTGGAGCTAACTGTACGTGTCTCTTTCAGTAATCCGACACTTAAGGTCAACTTCGTCGGTAAAGATGCAGAGCTGTTGCGCCAAAATGGTGGTGAGATGCTTCGTGCATTTGAGTACCTAATCAAAACCTATGTTGGAAGACGTGTTCGCCCCCATCGTGGCATTAGATATGTAGTCCGCAGCTACACCGAAGAGTTGGAACGAGACTCAAGACCACGAGGCGAAAAAAGTGATAGCTACCTACTGAAACTAATTGAGAAGAGCAGCCAACAAGTTCTCGAACAGGGTGCCCCGGTACAACTTAAACCTCTTAACCCTAAAGACCGCCGCTTTGTCCACCAACAGCTCTCTGATGGGAACTCAAGGTTTAAGACCACCTCCATTGGTGATGGGCGCTTTAAACGTATTGAAATAAGCATGAAAGAGTAACAAAAAATCCGAAACCAATCACTACAAACTAGGAGATAAACATGAAAATTCACCTAAGCGCAATAATAGGGATTATCTGTCTTGTGCCATTTTTTGCTTGGGGTGCAGAAGATCGCTGTGCTAGTAGCACTCCTGCCATAATGCCTTGTTTTAAAGCGGCATGCCAAGAGCTACCAAGCTACAAATGTGACCAATTAGATGAGATGAAGCAAATTCTCTCTTCCTGCCAAGGAAACTACGGTGATCTCTGTCTAAAGCATTCGTTCAAATATTTATCTAGTTATAAGTATGACGACCTGACTGAGATGAGTGCGTTAGCTGCTAGCTGCCAAGGTGTGAAAGAGGTAGAGTGTATCGATCTACTCTGCAGTGAAGTAGGAGCGTTCGGCTGTAACGATCTTGAGGAGATGGTTAATATCAACAGATCATGCGCCGCATTAATGACGACTAGATAATCTAGCTGTCCCCTACTTTTACATATTTCTTCGGCTAGCAATAGACTTGCTACTCTGCTAAAATTTTTAATTAACTATTGGATTAGCGATTGAAGGTGGTAGATGGCAACTCCCAAGAAGAAGAAAAAACAATTCCGCTCTAAGAAAGTCTCACATACAGAAGTAAAAAATCGTATCGTCAGTATGTTTCGAGATAAGATCCCAGTCACTATCTGGCAAGGGAATAATATCGTTGGAGCACTAATCACTAACATCTCAGCTGGCTCCTACCAAATTGTCTTAAAAGTCGATTCAAATGAGCCACTTAACTTTAGCCACCGTGAGAATATTCACCTCTTTGGCCGGGGAATGCTGGCCCAAACCTCTATTGTTAGCACCTGTAATGAACAGATGCTGATACGGCTTGTGATCCCCGACCCACAAACCGTACGACTAACTGAGAACCGGCAAAATGGCCGTCTGGACACTGTGGATACTACTGTTCACCTAACATTGAAGACCGTTGATGAAGCTAAAGTAAAATTTGGAATGGTATTGGTCAACCTCTCCCGACAAGGTATCGCCGCTCGGATGCCCCATGGACGCGATGCTACCTTTATTCGCTGTGAGCAGCTTCAGATGCTGGGCTTTGGCCGCAGCTCCTTTGAAGCTCCAATTACACTAACGATTGGCCACATCACCAATAACGTGAATATTAAAAATTATGGCCCCAACAATACTGTTTTAGGGTTACAATTTTCTCAAATTTTGAAGAAGGTAGAGTTTATCCATCTACTGGAGGAGATTAACAAAGCATAATCTAAGTGGATTAGAGGTTGGAGAAAGATGAGTAAAAGCGATAGTGACAAACATGCTGTGAATATTGACGTTAGCAACTACCGTGACACCTCTGTCGTCTATGATGAGATACGCCAAGTATTTCATGAGTTCTGCCGTAACCGTAGCCCGGTTGTCATCTGGCAAAAAAACAATATAAAATCGGGTCGGATCAAGACCATCGACAAAAAAGACAATATCATTACCATTCTAGGAATCAATAACGACAAGTTACATTTTTCAGATAGTGATTCCATCTTTTTTTACAATGAGGAGCACAGCGTTTTTGGTAAGTCTAAAATTATCTCTGCTGATCAAGAAGCGAACACTGTCTCGATGGCTTTTCCCTCCATGGGCAAAGTGAAGCTGGCTGAAAATAGAAAGTCTGGCCGGATTGCTACTTTAGATCGACATATCTCAATCTCGCTGAAAAAAGAGCTCTTTCCTACTCCCGTTTCTGCTCTCTATCTGGTCAATATCTCTTCTGGTGGAATGGCAGTTAGGGTAACAAATGAGAGTAGCAATATTTTTCACTCGAATGAAGTGGTGGAGTGGAGTAAATTTAGTGGGGGCTCTTTCAAATCTCCGCTAAAAGTTACTATCTGCCATGTATCTAAACATGTACATTTACCCAACTTGGGAGATAACAATACTGTTATTGGTATTGAGTTTAACCAACCAATTCCGCAACGAGAGTATGTGAAATTACTTGAAAAGCTTTTTTACGATCGGAGCAAGTAATGAATCCGAAGAACAAGACTAACGTCAAGCCCCCCCCTACGGAGAAGCTCTCTACCTATCGAGAGTCAACACCTCTACATAATGAGATCCAACTTGCTCTTGATACTTTCTTGGTCGAAAATCGAATCCTAACTCTCTGGCAAGGAAAAAACATTCAGACCGCTAAGGTGATCTCAATTGATGAGATGAGTGATACTTTTACCCTGACCGGAGAGCAGGAATCTTCCCTGCAATTTACTAACACTACTTCGCTCTATTTTTTTAGTGAAGAAGATAATATCTTTGGGAAATCGGATATTATTTGTGATAACCATGATCAAAATACCGTTACGATTAAATTCCCCAGCCTGGATGCAATAAAATTTCCTGAAGGACGCTCGGCCAGTCGAGTTGGCACCCTTGCGTTCTATGTTGCAATTGATCTGCAAAAAAATAATTTTCCTGGCCCAGTCTCTGGTCTCTACATGGTAAACATCTCTCCCAAGGGGATGGCAGTTCGAGTTGCTGATGAAAGTAATAACCTGTTTAGTCAAGGAGAGTGTGTTGAGTGGTGCTCATTACGAGGAACCGCTCTAAAAAAGAAAATCCCAGTTACAATATCTCATATCACCGAGTTTGTGCCACTACCAAAACTGGGAGACAATAATACTATTATCGGTATAAATTTTGATCAGCCATTTGAAAAAAAAGAGTATGTAAAGCTTCTTGAGAAGCTATTCAAGGATAGCAAGAGCGTCAAGAAATAGCTGTCCATATTTTCGCAATTTTTTAGGGCCCACCCCATATACCCCTTCTAGGTCAGCCAACGTCTTGGGGCGCAGCTTTAACATCTCATGTAATGTTTTGTCCGGAAAAACCCGGTAGGCTTTTGTCCGATGTCTCTTGGCCACTCCCTGACGATACTCACGTAACCGCTCAAACGGAGGGAGATCGCTCCCCTTGAAAATAGTTAGCGACTTGGTCGCACGCTGATGACTGCTCCTAACTGAAATATTATTCGAGCTGGATATCTTGGCCTTCGATCTTTTTTTCCAAGGAGGAACTAAAACCTTACGCTCCCCTTCTAGTACTTCTAAAGCAAAAGAGGTCATCATTACCCCTTCACGACCATCGGCGTAGACCTTCAAAATACCAGCAGCAACTAAGCTGCGGGCCAGAGAGAACCAACTAGCAGAGGAGTGCCTCTCTCCCTGGCCAAAGATATTCAAACAGTGATGCTCCTCTCTCTCTACTTGTAAAGTCTGTACTCCGCATAGAAGATCGACCAGATGAGGAATAGAGTACCCACCACCAGTCTGATGAACCGCCATCAAAAAGAGAATCGCCTCCGGGGTAGCATCAATCATCTCCTGCCTATCATCAAGGCAGTTATCACAATTATTACAAGGTCCATGATAGTCATCACAAAAGTGGGCCAATAAGACCTCCCGTCGGCATAGGTGAGTTTCACAAAACCCCAGCATCGCTTCTAACTTACGCTCTCCTAACCGTCTCCTGGCAGCACTGCCAGCACTCTTTTGCATCATCTTTTTTAACATTACCAGGTCTTGTGGACCATAAAGCATCCAGGCATCAGCGGGCAAGCCATCCCGGCCAGCACGTCCAGTCTCTTGGTAATAGGACTCAAGGCATTTGGGAAGATTCATATGGCAGACAAAACGAACATCCGGACGATCAATCCCCATCCCAAAAGCAATGGTCGCGACAATTACCGCATCCGGTTCAGTTAAAAAGAGAGTCTGTATCCTAGAGCGAGCAGTGGCAGACATACCTGCATGATAGTAGCGAGCATTAACTCCACACTCTTGTAGAAATTCTGCGACCTCTTCACACCCTCGTCGAGAGAGACAGTAGACAATACCTCCCTTCCCCATATGCTCTGTTTGAATAAAATTCACCAGACGTTGCATATTCTCTATTTTTCTTCCCTTTTTATCAATGCGATATCTAATATTAGGGCGATCAAAGCCGGTAACAAAGACCCTTGCCTGGGGTAACTGTAGCGAGTTCACCATCTCCTTGCGAGTTAACTCTCCAGCAGTTGCGGTTAATGCAACTCGAGGCACATCAGAAAAGTGATCTCCAATTACTGCTAACTGTAAATATTCTGGCCGAAAGTCATGTCCCCATTGGGAGACACAGTGGGCCTCATCAATCGCAAAGAGAGATATTTCAACTCTTTGTAACAAGCCAAGAGTTCGTTCCAACATTAGACGCTCTGGTGAGATATAAAGCAGCTCTAAATTGCCGGCCAACAGCTCATGTTCAATCAACCGCTGATCTGAATAGTTAAGTGATGAATTCAAGTAGGCAGCTCTCACTCCCTTTCTTGTCAGGGCATCCACCTGATCTTTCATCAATGCGATCAGTGGGGATATAACAATCCCGGTTCCAGACCTTAGGATTGCGGGAATTTGATAACAGAGCGACTTCCCACCCCCGGTAGGCATTAAGACAAGTGCATCGTTACCGGCAATTAGGGTTTCCACCACCTCTTGTTGACAGAGACGAAAAGTGTCATAACCAAATACTTGTTGCAAAAGTTTCAGGGAATTTAACTTTGGAGTCGTCGGCAAGCTCTCCACTAAAGTATCTCGTGCGGCAGTACTCTTTTGACCGGTCGAAAATAGGTATATGGAGTATAACTGTCGAAGTCAGAGATAGAGGACATGTAGATGCAAGCGTACTTCTCAACATGGCGGGCAAAACGACTCTCCTCTTGTCCAGCGCGCATCACCTCTCCCCAATAAGGATTAAACTCCCCTTGATAGCTACCGATCTGGCCCGAAATATCCTGATTGATCTTTTCGATCTGGGCCAGTACTGTATCGATAGTCTTACGGTCCTTCTCATCTTCATTGGTAAAAAGTTGATTTAACTTTAGCTCCAATCGCCCCTTTTGCTCCATCAATTTATCAATCTGTTCTTGTACCGGCCGCACACGTTTTAGCGATACCATCTCCTGTTCTAAAGGCTCTAGTACCAGTGCGGTTCGCCAGTTACAGGTTTTTTTGATACTAACCACATCTCCGTAGATATGGTCTCCGATATAAAGGATCTGCTCACCGGTCAACTTTAGATCATGCTCTAACTGCTGGGCACTCCCCCCTTGATAGATTCCGGAAGTGATCGGTCCATCCACATTGGACATTAATCCACTTTTTTCATCCACCTGCAAGAAACGGCGTTTTTGGGTGAAAAAATTGGGCTTTTCAGAAGCAGTGATCGTCAGCTCAAAGAGTTCACTCCAGCATTTGTGCTCCTTTAAATAAGGATTAATTGAGAAATCCAATAATAACTTAGAGTAGTTGTAGTCAGAGTTAGTAATAATAAGTAATTTTTTTCCGTGTCGCTTGAGACGCTCCAACACCCCGACCATAGTAGGAGATGGCATAATATAGTCCGCAATGTTCTTTCTAACTTGATCCTTTAAAGATCCGTCACAGTGAGCACTATCCAAGACAGTGATCAGGTCACTGGCCATCTGAGTATATGATGGTAGTTTCAAGTCAGGTTTGGTCTCCATTAACTCAACCAACTGGGCATAGAGAATCCCGTGTGTCAGCGAGAATGAACTATCAAGCGGCCAGATATTATTATCCGCAAGATCAATTACTAAGTTACGATAGATCTTCTGCTGTTTACGAAAGGTTAACTGCTGCAAACCGTGGTAGGCGGTCTTCACTTTTCCAAAACAGTTCAACTTGATAATATTTCCACGTAGGCTATCTATTACCAACCCTTGAATCGTTCGTTGAAAATCAAATTTAAGACTCTTGACCTCAGGTGGGTAACCCAATTGTTTAATCAATTTATCAATTAATACATGGTAGGTTAATCTTTCAAAGTTCTCAGTTTTGTAGCGAACTAAGGTGTGGTCCATATCGAAACCGATCGCCCAAATCCGTTTCATATCAAGTGTCCGATTGACTAATATCGTCATTTTGTCTCTCCTAAATAGATCCAATATGTTAACAAGTAGACCTTTACCTCGTCAATTTGAAGAATTCATCTATCACCCGATCGGTCACCTCAATATACCTTTTACCTTTATATTTCATACGTTACAATGTCGTTTAATAATTATATGAGGATTTAATGACAAATCTATATGGCTTTACATTTATGCGAGGAGTTGATCGACTGGATTACCCATATATGGAGATGCTAAAATCAATGTCTGGAATCACTTCCAAAATATATGTGGCACTAGGAGAGTCATCAGATCAAACAGCAGAGAAAATATCCACTCTGGCCAATGTTGAGATCATTAAGACCACCTGGGAAGATAGATATATGGGTGATGGTGGTAAAATTTTCGCTCAGCAAGCCAACATCGCTCTTGACAAGCTAAGAGCAGCGCATGGAGATGAAGAGGATGCGTGGGCACTTTTTCTCCACTGTGATGAAATAATCCACCCGGATGAATACTCTAAGCTTTTACAAGATCTGCAGCTAGCGATCTCAACTGGTGCTGATGCTATCCGTTTACGATTTCTTCACTTCTGGAAAGATCACTACCACATTGCATCCAATAAGCGATGGCAACCTGCAGAGATACGCCTTTTTAAGCTAAAATCAGATATATTATGTTACGGTGATGCTCAGGGTTTCCACCAGTATCAAAAACAGATTGATAGTGAAGTTAACCTCTTTCACTACGGACATGTACGGCCAGCAGAGCAACATCGCTTAAAGCAAGAAGAGATAATGCGCAGGATTCGGCCGGCCAATAAATTTAACAAGTACTGGAAGCGTGAACGCAGAGCATTTGCTAAAACTAAAATGTTAGCGATTAATTGTCACCATCCTAATTTTATGCGTCCGCGAATAGAGCGACTTAACGACCAATTTGACCTACCAACAAAAAAGGTCATCCACTTAGTTGGCAATCCAGACGAATATAGCAATTATTTTAAAGATCATATCAATGTTGAAAACATCTATTGGCACCAAGTAGTACAAGATGTCCCTGCTGCCGAACGAAAAGAGAGAATGGTTATTACCCAACCTCGTTTTTGGCAACACTTACTTTATCAGCAACCCCTGAGTGTAAAGATGGAGTCTCCAAGCGCCGAAGAGTGGAGCAAGGATATGGAGCTACTTCTTCGTTTATCAGATAAGGGATACTCCCAAAAAGGATCATAAGATGAAAGGAATAATTCTTGCCGGTGGTTCTGGCACACGTCTTCACCCGGCCACCCTATCTATTTCAAAGCAGATCGCCCCAGTTTATGATAAGCCGATGATTTACTATCCTCTATCAGTGCTAATGCTTTCAAATATTCAGGATATTCTGATTATCTCAACCCCAAGAGATATCACTAGTTTCCAAAACCTCTTTGGAGATGGCAACCAACTGGGCCTAAATATTTCGTATGAGGTTCAGCCATCCCCCGATGGCTTGGCCCAGTCATTTATCATTGGTGAAAAATTCATTAGAAATGACAATGTCTCGCTTATCCTTGGAGACAATATTTACTATGGACATGGGATGAGTAACATACTTGAAGAGGCGGCAATGTTAACCCACGGGGCAAAAATATTTGGCTACTATGTTAACGACCCAGAACGATATGGTGTTGCGGAGTTTGATAGTGACCAAAATGTAATTTCAATTGAAGAGAAGCCTAAAAATGCAAAATCGAACTATGCAGTAACCGGATTATATTTTTACGATAATGATGTGGTCGAAATTGCAAAAGCAGTGAAACCCTCCTCCCGTGGCGAATTAGAGATCACTTCAGTCAACCAGGCATACCTCGAAATGGGGAAACTGCGAATGGAGCTCCTCGGCCGTGGATTTGCCTGGTTAGACACCGGAACACATACATCATTGCTAGATGCCTCCAACTTCATTCAAACCATCGAGAAGCGGCAGGGGCTTAAGGTGGCTTGCCTAGAGGAGATAGCATTTTCAAAGAGCTGGATCGATGCCAAGCAAGTGGAACAGACTGCAAATGCTATGATTAAAAGTGACTACGGACAACATTTGCTTAGAGTTTTAAAGGATAATTAGATGGAATTTATTAAAACAGAGATCGAGGGTTTAACTCTAGTAAAACCTCGTGTTTTTGAAGATGACCGTGGCCATTTTTTTGAAAGCTATAATCAAGAGTCAATGAAGGAAGGTGATATTAACTGTAACTTTATCCAAGATAACCAATCTTACTCTTGTTATGGAACCATTCGAGGTATGCACCTTCAAACCGGAGAGTATGCACAATCAAAGCTAGTCAGAGTTATCAAAGGTGCAGTTTTAGATGTGGTGGCCGATGTCAGACCCCAATCCACTACTTTTGGCAAGTGGTTCTCAGTAAAATTAACAGATAGTAACTACCAACAACTTTTTATTCCGAAGGGAATGGCCCATGGTTTTGCAGTTCTCTCTCAAGATGCCATTTTTCAATATAAGGTAGATAATTACTATCACCAACTGAGTGAGAGCGGATTTAAATTTGACGATCCAGAGCTAAATATTGACTGGTTACTTCCCATAAATGAAAGGATTACTTCCAGCAAAGATCAAAAATTGCCAAGTTTCAGCGATTTTAGGAATAGTCTATGATTTACCTGTTGGGTGCAGATGGTCAACTTGGCCAGTCAATTCAGAAAGTACAAGCTACAAAACAGCAGATTCGTTACTTAACACTAAACGATTTGGATATTACCAACCAACAATCACTTGAAGTTTTTTTTGATAACCTTAGCAGCAGTGACTTTATAGTTAACTGTGCAGCCTATACCTCAGTTGACAGTGCAGAAGATCACCCCGAAATTGCGTTTGCGGTCAATGCCCATGCCACCTCTCACTTAGCACGCCTTTGTAACGCAAGTGGATCAAAACTGATCCATATCTCTACTGATTATGTTTTTGATGGAAAAACAGATGTTGCGTATAAGGAGTGTGACCCGACAAACCCTTTAGGAGTTTATGGTCGTTCAAAGCGATTAGGGGAACAAGAGATTATCAATGCCGGTGGAGACTTTTGTATTATTCGAACAGCATGGCTATTTTCCGAATTTGGCAATAACTTTGTTAAAACCATGTTAACTCTTATTCAGAGAGAGGAGATATCTGTCGTCAGTGATCAAATCGGATCACCCACCTATGCCCCTGACCTTGGGTTGGTGATTTTTGATATTATTAATAATTTCTCCAAATGCAACCAACAAATTTTTCATTTCTCAAACTCCGACCGCTGTAGCTGGTACCAATTTGCGAGAAAGATACTTGGAAACGAAATAACTATCAATCCGGTTACCACGGCAGAGTATCCAACCAAGGCAAGAAGGCCACCATACTCACTTCTAAATACTGATAAAATCTCTACCACTCTTAATATAGACATTCGCAACTGGCAAGACGCCCTGATAGATTGTCTCAAAGAGCTAGGTCATGACAACCAAGAAAGCAAACGTTAGTTACAATAGTAGTTGGTATCAACAGATGGATAGGACGAACGTAGATAGGTCGCCCCCATAACAACAACGGGGAGCGGCCAATGACCGCTCCCCGTTAAAAAAAACAGTTCTTAATTTTGGCTACAACTAACTCTACAGTTACCATGTGATTGTTTACAATCACGAAGAGCAAGCCTGCGAGCAACATTTACATTGCGATTAGTGGCGACATGTCCACCTCTCCACCAGTGCTCTTCCCAACCTGTATCTGTGGCAGTACATGTCCATTGACGATAGTTATTACCACCACCGTTTCCACCGCCATTTCCGCTCACCTGACAAGAAGCGAATGGGTTTTGACCATTGTTTTGACGACGAGTTAGATCATTTTGACATTTGGCCATGGCACGTCGACAATTTCTAGCAGTAAAAGTATCAATTGTTCTTCCACGTCTAGTCTGCATCTCTGCACTACAGCGCCGCCCTCCAACAAAGTTATCTTCTAGGATCAATACCACTTTTTTGATTTTGATATTTCCTTTTAGCTTCAACTGCCAAACCCCTTGTGAGTTGTAGCTTTGAGGATTCTGTATGCGTACTCGGTAGAAATTACCTCCACGATTAAATTCAGAGGGATATCCATCAAGTGTTTGAGCGTAAGATAGAGCACCTCCAACTTTCAACTTAACTGTCCCCATACCATGCTTGGACTTACCAACTACTACTGCTGCAACTAGCTGGCGCCCTTGAGATACAATACCATGCTGTTGCCGCAACTTTTGTCGTAGTTTAATAGTTTGCTGTCCACGAAATTGCTGTCCGCCAAAACTAAGCTGAACCCGCTCTCGCCCTAATGCATCAGCACTACTGGTTAAGCCCCAAACTGCAGCCGCTACAAGTGTCATCGATGTAAATAACTTTCTCACTTTCTTCTCCCCTGGTTGTAATTGTCTTCTTAAGGCCCCCATGGCCAAACTAAAGATCGTATAATCTGGTAGCTTGCAACTTGGATGCCAAAAAAAACAGAGAGTAGCTGGTGTCAAAGGTGGTTCAAATGATAATGATAGGACTCAAAGTGACACCAAACAGAGAATATTATGACACTTACCGTGATTATTTAACTATTGTAAGAGCTGGGATAAAGGAGATCAGACTCCTTGACTGCAAAGGGACGCGAGTAGAGGGTTGATCAAAACTGCCCCTCTCCAACTTTTATAATTTTTAATGAGTTGGTAGTACCCCGCTCTCCCAAGAGATCCCCTTTGGTAACAATCACTAGCTCCCCCTTTTTGACTACTCCACGCGCCATCAACTCATCAACAATCTCCCGGTTGGCCTGATGATGGTCGGTGGTACCATTACTCAAGTCAAAATCCACCGGATAGACACCTCTCAACAGAGTAACCCGACGTTGGGTGGAAGCGTGGCGCGAGAGAGCGTAGATAGGTAGGCCAGAGCTAATCCGCGACATCCATAGAGTGGTGGAGCCAGACTCGGTTAGGGCGGCAATCGCCTTTACTCCTAGGTGATTGGCGGTATACATAGTGGCCATGGCAATTGCCTCATCAGCTTGAGTAAAACGGGTATTGATACGGTGGTTTGAAGTTGTGGCCACTCGCTGCTTCTCTGCCTCGATGCAGATACGATCCATCGCCTCCACCACTTCAATTGGATGCTTGCCTGTTGCAGTCTCCGCTGAGAGCATGATGGCATCGGTTCCATCCAGCACTGCATTGGCAACATCAAACACCTCGGCCCGAGTAGGAATGGAGTTGACGATCATCGACTCCATCATCTGAGTAGCAGTAATTACTGCCTTGTTCATCTGACGGGCCCTTTTGATTGCCCTCTTCTGTACCGGTGGTAGCGCTGCATCTCCGATCTCAACACCTAGATCTCCGCGAGCAACCATTATGGCGTCAGCGGCATCAATAATCTCATCAAGCACCTCTATCGCCTCTTGGCGCTCAATTTTTGCGATAATTCCACACTTGACACCACCGGCACGATTGAGCATTTTTCTAGCATAGTAGACATCTTGAGCGTGACGTACAAAGGAGACGGCCAGATAGTCGACCCCCATCTCTACCGCCAGCTTGATATCTTCTAAATCTTTATCCGTTAAGGATTTAGCACTCAGGCCACCACCTAGGCGATTAAGCCCTTTGTTACCCGAGAGTTTACCTCCAGTAACAACTCGACAGTGAATGCGACTTTGATCAATCTTTTCAACTTCAAGCACTATTTGGCCATCATCTAGCAGTACCTGGTCAGCAGGCAACAGATCTTGAGGAAGATTTTGGTAGAGACAGCCCACCACCTGATCATCCCCTTGATCCGCAGCGAGTTTCGGATCAATAGCGAAAGACGCCCCCGCCTCCAGATATATCTCACCATCTTTAAAGGAGGTAATTCGAATTTTAGGCCCTTGTAAATCAGCGATAATCCCCACTTGACGTTCGCATGCTGCCGCTCTTTGACGTAGCAGTGCTGCCTTGCCGAGATGATCTTCAGAAGTACCGTGCGAAAGATTGATACGTACTACATCCACCCCCGCCTTAATCAGTCGATCTAACACTTCTGGTTGATCAGTTGCCGGGCCCAAGGTTGCAACAATCTTAGTTCTTCTACTCATAGATTGATCCTATGTATTATAATTATTAAAACATTTAATTAGGGGAACGATCGAGATAACGTAACCTCTTTATACTTCGCTGTAATGTCTGACGAGGAATCCAGATATTTCCTTTTTCACACTGATAATCTTGGTGATAGCTCCTATAGCTACAACCCTTACCCCAGCTATTGCGTAGCAGGTATTCACAACTCTTCTTTATACTATTCCATCTGCGACCAACAATTGATCCTGCATGCCCACCTTGGCGGATTCTATTCTTCGGATTCTTAAACATAATTAATGGGAAAGAGATCGCCGAGAGCTTCCGCTTGTTTAGCTGCTGATCAATCTTCTTGATTAAGGTGGCACTCGTTCTTTTTGAACCAACAAGTTGCTTTACCCGAAGACTCTTATCTTTGTATTTAGTAATTTTATAGCAACTCTTCCCCACCACATCAGACAGTTTATCCACCTGACTATTTCCCTTTTTCAATAGATTAATAATAGTAAAAATCGTGTAGATATCGATATTGTGATTGTCAACCAATCTAAGTGCTCGCTTTCTAGCGGCAGAATTACACCAACGAAGATCCCCTCCTCCCTCAATCGCAATGAACTCTCCCAGATTTTTTGCCTCTATCGGTACCCATGCAGCTTCATGATCCTGCTCTAAACAGAAGCCCTGTTCAAGTGCAAACCTAAGTGCTTTGGCAGTTGAACCACCATGGCCCGTTTTGCTAGTATATCTGCGATGTAGATTGTAGTTTAAGGAGATATATTTAGGAGCAACAACCTTTCCAATCTCATGAGTCAAAAGGTCTGCTGCAACGTAGGAGTAACAATCTTTAATCGTCCACTGGTTCCAGACTGGAGGAAGTTCATCTCGAAGATCTACCGGGGAACACTGCTCCTCAACATCCGTTTGGGCAGCTACCGTAACCGATAACCCCAGTAATAGAATTATCAAAATTATGACAATATCTCTTGGCATTAACATAGCTAACATATCGGATCAGTTGGAATTTTCTTGATTAGGCTGAGACAAACCGACCGATTTCGTCAGTTACAATAGAGGGAATAAATGCGTGATATATCGCTACAAATTTTATAAAATATAGAGTCTAGCTGACAATTTATACCTCGATCATCCGGCGAAGGAAGTGATAATGAGAAGTTGCCTCTATGTTACTCTGCTCTGTTTAATATTTGTTATCAGGGCAGAGGCGGCCCCCCCTAACACCACCCAAGAGAGTTTTTTTAATATTCTCTTTAATATCCAATTCCAGGATACCTTTAAAATTGCAGATGAGGTCTTTAACGGCAAGGGCCGTAGCTACCACGGAGAGTGGAGCATGATTGGTCACTTCGTAAGTGATGATGGAATAAACAACGCCTTCCATGATAGAGATAACTTTAGCTCTGGTGAAGATAACGACCTATCCCTGCAACTGATACTAGATAGCGATAGTAAGATGGTGCAGATAAATGATCCCAGCAGAAATATATCAGATACAGTTCCAATAGATGTCGAAATAGATAATATCGGTAGAGTCAGTAAGTTTCAAATTAGCATGCAATACATTAAGCCTTTTTTAGACCTACAGTTTTTAAGCGAGTTTGGAGATTTTGTGGCCCAGCAATATGGGTTTGACCACACGTTAAATCGCTCAGTCAATATACCTTCAAACTACCGCTGTTATCTTCGTCGAAAGGTTTATCGCTGTTTTACTGACCTAAAATTTATCCATGGAACAATGTAAAAATTCTTAATAACAAGCCATTACGGAATAAGGGTAAATGCGTTAAAATTATTATTAATACATGATTGGTAGGAAAAAGGGATAGCTCCATTTAAACCATTATAACAGGTCAACCTATAGATGGGGACTCCACGCCTAATCAAAGTCCTTTGGGCATTTGTAAAGTTTCGATCAATACAGTTAGTGAAAGTGCGACTTAAACTCTCTTGATTATCATTAAAACATTGCTCAAAATAGAGAGTATTTCCGAAAGCTCTATCAATGGCATTAAAGTTATTTTGAATACAGCGAATAAAATAGTCAGATGGCCGATCACCATAGTTGATACAGTACGGAAGCTGGTAGAGAGCAGCAAAACCATTTATATGGATCGCGGCCAGTAGTAATAACCATATTTTCACAACTAAACTCCCTTAAGCGGTATAAATATCAGCTAGGATACAACCTCTGAATGAATAGATTAATGATATTTTGGAGGGGTTGATATCGACGATATTAGTATCTGTCAAACATCCTATCAATTTTACACTCGATATGTAGAGATGGTTACTCCCTCTTTAGATAGTAGCCAACACCTCTTTTAGTAATAATTAAATCTGCAATTAACTTTTTCCTAAGTGATGAAATATGCATTTCCAATGCTTTAAAGCTCATTGGCTGGTTTTGATCTCTACCCAAGAAGCAGAGATCCTCCTTGGTGATTACGATATTGGAAGACTTTGCCATTTTATACAGCAGATTAAACTCAATCAATGTCAAATCCACTTCCAAGCTTGAATCACCCGTCCTAATGTAACAAGAGCGTGTATCAGGTGCTATGGTGAGATCACCAAAATCCAATTTTCCGACCTCACGGCTTTCAAGACTACGGATATTTTTTCTCAACATTGCTCGAATAATATCAAAGTTAATCGGTTTCAAAATAAAGTTGGAAGCACCTAAATTATAAGCCTTAACCTGACTTGCTATCTCATCATCAATTGACATCACAATCACACGATTATCAATATTTTCCTCTTTTTGCAGAAGACGCAAAATATCTAAGCCAGAATACCCCATTAGATTTATATCGATAATATACAGGTCAAAACTACGCTGTGCTATCTGTGACATTCCATCTGAATAAGATGGTGAATAGGTAAATCTCGAATTCAATTCATCCTTGAACTGGTGCTGCATCAACATCAGCAAATTCTTATCATCCTCTATCACTAAAATATTTTTCATACTAATCTCCCATAATTTCAATATAATACCAGAACTAACAGAGTATTCCTCAGTTTTTTATGGGTATTTCCTGGGTTTTTACTTACCTGGATCGGTTATCTTTGAACCTTGATAAAAAAGAGCATTGGCAGCGAACACTACAGAGTTCAAAGGTTATATTTCCCATAACCTTTTTTAAGGTGGAGAGTACATGACCCAAAATAGATCGCTCGATAAATTAGTTAAGCAAGAAGTCTGCTTTGTCGAAAGTCTGATTGAGCTAATGCCAGGTTATCTGATCAATGTAACCGAGGACTATCAAAAACTAAGTGAATCCATTGTAAAAAAGGATGTTATTGGGGTGCAACAGGTTGTACACCGAGTACGAGGGAGTGCCATATCATACGGTTTTAGTGTGATTGATACGATAATGGATAATATTCAAATACTATCTCAAGATGACAATTTCAAATTAATGGATGAACAGGCTGCTGGACTCAAACAATACCTTAAGAACATTAAAAAGGCACTAGAGGATAGGGGTGAGTAAAATGATGGTCAAAAATAAATACCGTATATTAATTATTGATGATGATCCCAATATTCGTATTCTGATAAAAAAAAGATTAGAGGCGCTGGACTGTGAGTCATTTGAAGCTGACAACGTCGCAAGTGGAAAGATGAAAACTCAATCTATTATCCCACATCTTATTTTTCTAGATATAAATTTAAGCGACTCAGATGGATTCAACTATTTGGCCTGGAAGCGAGAAATTCCTTCGCTCCAAAACTGTGCAGTTATCATGATCAGTGCCGACTCTTTTAGCAAGAACATCAAACACTCATTGGCCCTAGGTGCCAATGACTTTATCGCCAAACCTTTTGTTGCCCAAGCTATGGTCAACAAAGTAAAAAAAATCCTATCACAAAGGAAGAAGTATGAGGTTTGCATCACGCCTCCAATAGCTACCAGCTGTTTGGTGGAAGCCACTCCACTTAACAACACACCCCATACAATTGTCTTAGATTCATCTATAAGACTGGCAAAAAGCGAGAGAGTCACAATCAGGCCAGACCGTTTTGGTAAACATTACCGTCGAATGGGTCACTCCATTCCCTTGGAGAGAAGCGTTGAAAGGTGCACCCTAACACGCCACGGCGATGACCCAGGCTTTATCGACCATCCAGATTCAAGACAAATCCAGGGCATGGAAAGTATCTTAATGAGACTCCACCCCAAGATCTATTTATTAGATGACGATCAAAACTTTACTGCACTAATAAAAAAATTATTTATAGAGATCGGCATTAAAATCATTGTTTTTAACAATGCTAATAACTTCTTGGAGAATACATTACAAAACAATCCCAACTTATGCATCGTCGATCTATCAATTAAAGAGCTAAATGATTCCTTTACAATGATTGAAGAATTAAAAAGGTTAAGGCCAGAGCTCCCACTAATTATTGCAACAGGAAATACTGATGGTGCGGCCACCGCTCATGCGCTAGACTTGGGAGCCTCTGACTTTATCTATAAACCGATAAAGCACAATACGATGATCCAAAAAATTTCAGATACACTTGCAGAAAGCAAAGTTACCTCAATGCTTAACATGTCTGGCTCAAAACTAGACATTAATATTGAACAGCTTGAACTATCTGTTCAGCTGACCAAGCTAGATAATCGAGGAATCTACTTTACCTCACGCTCCCTCTTTAAAAAATGGAGTGAGATTACGCTAGAATCAAATGAATTCAATGCTTCTACTCAAAAAACGAGTATCAATTTGGTCGTCACCAGTGTGATATATGATCGAGCAACAGATCAATATCAAAATTATGGTGTCTTCAAAGAGATGAATACTCGAATAATTTCCAAACTACTCGATCACTTCCTATCCCGCCAAGGCCAAGTATTACAGAAGGTAAATTCAACTCAAACGCATTGCATATATTAAAGATGATCCCAACGCGCAGATGATTACCAAGTTGGGCCAGAGGTAGGTGGAGGTTTTGAAAGGGGGATCTTGATCAAAAATCCTTAGGATATTATGTTTTAAAACACTTCCTCAACAGCAAGTACACTAATACACATGGACTTTTGTTACCACCCACGATCAAAGCTGATGACAGTTAATGGGAAAATTAACCGTAACAAGTCAGCTCTACCTATCGCCGACTGTTCTCTGAAAATTTAACAGACATGTCACAGAATAAAACATTACACATATCACGTTAATTCTTCTTACCATTCTCTTTATGGTATCTTAGTGTGCTTTTTGAGTGACTTTCGTTTCTGTTATGAAGAGTTAAAAGATAACGCT
The DNA here is from genome assembly GCA_018646675.1 of Bdellovibrionales bacterium. Taxonomy (GTDB): domain Bacteria; phylum Bdellovibrionota; class Bacteriovoracia; order Bacteriovoracales; family Bacteriovoracaceae; genus JABGUH01. The sequence continues at coordinate 59,893 of JABGUH010000039.1, forward strand.
CTTAAGAAATTATTTCAGAGGTTGTGGCGCACAACGCCGTCACGGCCCTATAATTGCGGCACAGAATTCTATCGTCTACTATCCACTATCAATATTTTTGGTGGTCAGAGTTTTCTTGGAGATTGTAATGGTAAGCAGGATATTAACTATCGCTTTAAGCATAATTATTTTTTTACTCTTTCTTGGTTGTGGAGAAAAATTTACCTCGACAACCCCTTGGGATGACCTCTCACTACGAGATCATATTTCACAGGATCAAGTAATAGCTGAGTTAGAGCGTCTCGAAGGGCTAACCAACCACTACCCTCGTGGTGAGGCGTTGAAAAACTATATATATGAGGAAAATGTTCTCAAATCCGAAGATGATAGCTTCTCGATCTCACTATATCTGGCGGCCGGCGTACAGTACTTTACACTCAAAGATCAAAGCGGCGCAACAGAGGTTGCCCCTTCAAAAGAAGAGCTATACAGCGGCCATTGGGTTGTTCGGCAGGATAGTCGAAAAACACCTTTTATCCTACTAGAGTTTTTTAATGGCGAAGAGGGTCGTCTAACCACGCTTGATCAAAATATGGAGCACTTTAACTATAATGACCATTTAGTAAAAATTGTTAAGGTTGAAGCTCCAGAGCTGTTAGAAATTAAAGTTAGACAGTGTCGAATGATCGTAAAAAATGCTGGCAAGAAGTTAAATGAACTAATGCAGATGACAATCGAGGATACTATCGAGCAGGGGATTGATCTTGAAGCTTGTACCTCGCTATGTAAAGAGATCATTGATCAAGCAAGTTCAGCCGATATTGTCTCCTCTTCCCAGTGTCGTCCTATTTCAAAGGCATATCGTAAAAAAATCAAGGCATGTAAGACAAATTAGAGAATCAAATCATCATTAACTGCTTTATGGAGTCTAGTGATTTTTTGATCACAAATAATTACAGGAGTAGAGTTATGAAAAAAATAGTTGGATTGCTGGCACTCTGTATCTTTTCACAAAGTGGACAGTTATTAGCAACTAATGGCATGTCTCCCATTGGGATTGGTGCACAAGCGAAAGCGATGGCCGGAGCCGGTATCGCTTTAAGTGAGAGCTCTTTGATTGGTGGGTATAACCCCGCTGGGATTGCAAGGGTTGGACGACGTTTTGACTCAAGCCTCTCTCTTTTCAACCCCACTCGCTCCTATCATAGTGAATCACAAAATATTAAACCTTTTGCAGAAGAGAAGAAAAGTAAGAACCCACTCTTTCTTATCCCATCGATCGGCCATGTTCAACCAATCGGCACCCACTCCGCATGGGGAATCACCATGTATGCCAAAGGAGGAGGAGGAGTTGCCTATGATAATACGGCAACTTTTTCGGGAATCGGCCAGGCACTAGTTAATAATGGACACGGGGAGGGAGTTTGGACAACTTCTGAAGTACAGCAAGTTGGACTAGCACTAAACTATGCAATCAATCTAAACGATCAGCACTCAATTGGCTTCGGTCCCGTTTTAGGTTTTCAGCGCTTCAATATAACTGGTATTGGATATTTCAAGGAGATTAGCACTGATCCAGATAATTTAACTGACAATGGTTGGGATAACTCTGGCGGCATTGGCGGTGCGATTGGCTGGCAAGGGCGTCTTACCAGCAATATAACCCTGGGTGCAGCTTACCACAGCAAGTTGATCATGACCAAATTCAGCAAATACCGCGGACTGTTCGCAGGTGGTAAGATGGATATTCCCGCACAGTATATTGTCGGCGCAACAGTACGTCCGACAGAGCGCTGGCAGTTATCTGTTGACTATCAAGTAATCGAGTACTCTAAAGTTCCGGCGCTGGCAAATCCCCATGAGGAATCCATGGCCCAGGCAGTTAATTCATCTACTTTTAAACGTATTTTAGGAGCGGACGATGGGCCAGGTTTTGGCTGGGATGATGTAAAGATTCTAAAAATAGGAAGTAGTTATCGAATAACCCCGACGACGACAGTTCGCACCGGATATAGTGTTGGCAATAGTCCCATTAAAGGTGAGGATGTGCTGTTTAATATCCTAGCACCGGCAGTTACCGAAGAACACCTCTCAATCGGTCTTTCATACCGTTGGAGCGATGATTATCAGTTTAACCTTGCCTATATTCGCACTTTAGAAAACAGGGTAACAGGTACTAATACCAATAATTTTGTTGATCAGGACCTGACACTGGCGATGGATCAACACGACCTAGAGTTAGGATTTTCGATGCTATTTTAATTTGAATGTTTAATATATTTATCAATTGCAAATAGTATTTTTGCAAAAGGAGATGTGATGAAAAAATTAGGTGTTGTGTTAGTTACATTGTTATTAACATTTTCGGCCAGTGCATCAGTATTGATGACCTCCGAATGGGCAGAGGAGTTATGCGAAGAGTGGAACTATAGTGAGGTATTAACCGAAAATCTAGACAGCTGGATGGATAACAACCTGGAGCGTGGTTACAAAGTGATGATGATGAGCCGATCTGATTGTCCAACAAGCGAATTAGTTCAATTAACATTAAAAAGAGTTGATGGCTTAACTTGGTGTACAGCCGGTGGCGCCGGTACTGCCAATGCAAATCCCAAAGCGGACTATATAATGACCGCTACAACTAAAAACTGGCTTAAAATGGGCAGTGGTGAAGTAGGTCCTGCTATGGCGATGATTACAGGCCGTCTAAAGTTTAAAGGGCCAAAAGGTGAAGCGATGAGAAACATGGGGCCATTTAAGAGCTTTATGCTACTAATCGGAGCTTTTGAGTCAGATGCTTCTGTTTGTCCTCAATAGTTAGAATTGTTTTTAGCGCATATATTAGTTATGTAAAGTCTTTACCACCAGGGGATTTGCCATTACCATCCCCTGGTGCTGTTCAAAAAAGGTCCTACCCACCTATTAAAGTTGTGGGCCGATTCAGTCAACAATTAAAGTTTATCCATAAGTTACCGATTAATATAGAGACTACATAAAGGATGGTAATAATCATAATTATCTAGGAGGAGCACGTTACTGCCCAGCCTAGAGAGCACCTACTACCAATTACCATCTCTTATTATGAATAGTAGAAAGTGACTTAGTGCTTTAAGCTCGTAACATACAGGTTATTACTTGAGGTAAATAGCTAATGCAGGAAAAGACCTATAGTGCATTACAAAAGAAGATATTTGAATCTGCCACTGTTGCTCTAATTATATTTATCTTATGCTTTACAGCATGGCAATCATATCAAACTGCTTATAAACATCATCAAACAGCATTAAAAAATAGTATTCAAACCGTTCTGGATACATCTATCGAATCACTGACTAGTTGGATTAACAGTAAGAAGAATAGTGTTCACATTTGGGCACAAACAGAACGAATTAAAGAAGACGCCGAAATGCTTTTGCCACTGATTAATCAAAGTCGAAATGCACTTGAAGATTCAAAGCATCAAAACCATATACGTGAGTGGTTAACCCCTATCATCAGCGGTGGGATATTTGAAAATTATTTTATCGTTTCCCATACAAGCAATATAATTTTAAGCTCAAACATAACCACTGGTTTGATCGGCACTCAATCAAAAAGCTATGACATAGATAACTTCCTTCCCAAAATATGGAAGGGGGCACTGGTAATGACTCACCCCTTTGAGGCTCATATTTCCCTACAACATGGAGATCGCACCAGACGCATGAAGCGGGCAGTTATGTTTGTAGGTGCCCCTATTTATAATCAGTCTAAGGAGGTAATTGCCGCCCTAATTTTTCAAATCAACCCATTCTATGAGTTTGTAAATATTTTCAAGAGTGGGCGCATAGGAGTAAGTGGTGAAACCTACGCTTTTAACCATCAGGGCCTATTACTCACTGATAGTCATTTTAACCAAAAAACTCAAAGATCAAGTATCGTAAAAACCTATATTAAAATACCTCAAAGCGGCCAGTTTACCCAGATGGCCAAACAAGCCATCCAAAAAAAGGACGGTTATAATTTAGATGGATATCCTGACTATCGAGGGATCAACGTTGTCGGCGCCTGGCGCTGGGAGCCAGAACTTAATATGGCCATCACAACAGAGATTGATCAGCAAGAGGCATTTACGCCTTTAAAACCAACTCGAAATATAATAATAGTACTGGTATCCATAAGCACTCTGCTACTAATTATACTTTTTATAATATTCATAAAGATTAAATCGCAGTTAGAGGAGAAGGTCCGCGAAAAAATATTAAAATTATCTGAAGCAGATCGATCCAAGAGTGAATTCCTGGCAAACATGAGCCATGAGATTCGCACTCCAATGAACGCTATTATTGGCCTGTCAGAACTTGTACTAAGGACAAAATTAGATGATCTACAGAGAAACTATATCAGTAAAACTTATCTTTCTGCAAAAAATCTTCTCAGTATCATCAATGACATACTTGACCTCTCAAAGATAGAAGCGGGGAAAATTGAATTAGAGGAGGTAGATTTTAACCTTGAGAATATACTGAATCATTTAGCGACTCTTATTGGGTTTAAGGCTGATGAAAAAAATATTGAACTAATCTTTGATATCAGTCCCAATCTCCATACGGCACTGATTGGTGATCCCTTACGACTTGGCCAAATACTTACCAATTTATGTAGTAACGCAACTAAATTTACCCCACAAAATAGTGAGATCATAGTTGCAGTTAAAGTCAAAAGTGAGGACAAGCAAAACATTACCCTGCAATTCTCGGTCACCGATAATGGTGCCGGAATCTCCGAAGAAGATATCTCAACGCTCTTCAAAAAATTTACTCAAGTTGACACTTCAATATCACAAAATCATGAGGGTACAGGATTAGGACTTGTCATCTGCAAAAACTTAGTCGAATTGATGAACGGTGAAATTTGGGTTGAGAGTCAACTCGGTAAAGGCAGCTCATTTCACTTCACAGTGACACTTGCTAAACACTCTGATCTATCTGCGCAGCAAGATGCCAGCAATTCCAAGTTTAAAATTGGCCATGTTTTAGTCGTTGATGATAACGCGACCTCTCGTAAAATTTTAGAACAGATAATAGTTAGCTTTGGTTTGCGAGTTGAACACGCTATTTCAGGAAAAAATGCCATCTCAATTTTAGAAAAAGTAGATCACTCCGACCCCTTTGATCTAATTCTAATGGATTGGAAAATGCCTGAAATGGATGGGATTAAAACGACTCACTATATTCAACACAGTATGAATATAAAAAATAAACCGATGGTTATCATGGTAACAGCTCACTCTATCGAAATGGCACGAAAAGCTGCACTTGATGTTGAATTGAGTGATTTCCTTGTTAAACCAGTCACTCCTTCCATATTACTTAATACGATCGTTAAAACAACTGACTCAGGTGGGATCGCCAAAGTTGACCGATCATTAAAACACCCCGAAGTTACTATTGATGAACAGAAACTCTCCGGTGCTAGAATCTTAGTAGTGGAAGATGATGAGATCAACCGTGAATTAATGGTTGATCTGCTCAAGAGCAGCGGGCTGATTGTCACTACTGCTAAAAATGGCAAAGATGCCTTAGAGAAACTTACGCAGGAGAGGATTGATGGAGTCCTGATGGATTGCCAGATGCCTATAATGGATGGCTACAAAGCGACTAGAGCGATTCGCCAACAGGAAAAGTATAAGGCATTACCTATCATCGCATTAACCGCCAATGCAATGACTGGTGATAAAGCGAAGGTATTAGCAGTAGGCATGAACGACTACATTAGCAAACCAGTAGATGTGGCCAACATGTTTAAAATTATGGCCAAGTGGATAAGTCCCCAATAGATTAGATAGACTGGCCCAAAGTGTGAATCATCTTTAAATTGCTATTTTTAGGAATGCAGGCTGCGGGGTCTAGCGATCTAAAGATATTGAGATCGACCCCTCTTAATTTCTCTCCACGCAGGTGGAGGATCAGGGCCCCTTTGTCATTGGTCTCTAGCCCCTTCCAACTTTTTTTAAATACTATAGAGCAACTTCTTCTCTCAAGATTAAGCAGCAACCTTGGAACTTTGGAAAAACTAGCATCACGATAGGAGTGGGTCCTATAGCTACAGCTTCCAATCGAAGTTTTACCCTTGTAGAGGCGATACTCAAGATCTAGATTAGGGCCTAAAATGACCTTGGCCTTTAATTGCTTATCCTTCAAGCTAATCTGACACTCTAGCAGAGTGGAGATCTGCCCTGAGAATGCAACAGGGTGTAGAATGCTCAACACTAACACTATCAAAATACTATTTTTAGTTACCACCCTCTACTCCCTTGGCTTGCAAAAACGTAGTGCATGGGTTGAACAGTGCACATTGCCATTACCGACATGAGCATAGTTCCAAGAGTCAACTAGGCCCGTTTTTAAACCTGTCCTACTCTTCATCTCTTTTTCCAAATATTTTTCAAAGGTGGCATTTTGTGGATTTGAGAAGATCATCTTATCCCCGGCCAAGACACCATTAGTGGGATTGGGCAGGAAGGAGCTACCAAGACCTTTTTTAAGATCATACAGCTCATTTCCATCATCACCAGTTGAAATATTGAGCCCCGACTCTGCCTCAGGATAGAAAATATTGGGTACCTCAATAAAATCGACCTTACCTCGACACTCTGGCATCCGTCCAAAGATCCTCGTCTCCAGCTCTTTGCGTGCAGCATCCATCTTCTTTTGTACCAACTCGTTGTACTTTTTCAATTCACTGTCTTGTTGATAGCCGTTGAGAAAATCACCATTGGTCATCTTTGATACCTCATTACGATAATCACTATCGCTAGAACAATCTTTAGGCTCAGCGATATCTTCCTTCTGATCTTTAGTTGACATTTTAATTACTAAACCTGCATAGGCATCAAAGGATAGTAAATTCAGTAGTGCTGATTTAACAGTGGTGCTACTTTTCCCCTTCTCCTTATCCATCTTCTTCTGCTTACTGATACCGTGGTATAGTTGACAAAGTCGCATTCCAGCAGAGACATCATAGTCCCTTCCATTATCCAAGGAGATCAAAAATCGATCTCGACGAGCCTTTTCAATCACCATCTGATCACTACCGTAGTGATCAAAATTAAGAAATGGTTGATGTTGATCATCTTTCATCAACTCCAGTGCCTTGCGTGGGCTGGCCAGCATGATATTAAAACCACACTTGCCACCACTCTTATCGGGAATTACTTTATAGACCTCATCACTATGGCCGACTACTAACCAGTCAACATCGATTGCGATGACATTTTCCTCTTTACCACAGAAGTGCTCTGCGTAGTCCTTATAATCCATATTGTCGCCTACGACACAGAATCCCCCTGGTGTAGCTTCAATATTGCCTCCATAGAGAGGAGCATCGTTACTATATTTTTCTTTAATCCTCTTTAATGCCTCATCGTTAGGCGGTAATCCATCACCTACTTTAATTTGACACTGATTATTGGCACCAATCCCTTTAATGGTATCGGTACCAATTGCCCCCAGTCGACTACGATAGGTTAGCACCTCACGCATCTGAGCATTGCCTGTTTTAGGGTCGAACATCGATTCAAAGTAATCCTGCTGCCAAGTATATCCTGTCGCTGGAACAAACTGGATATTTGCTAAGATCTGCTCAACCCGGCCAGTTACACGCAATAATGCATTTGCATCGAGTCTCTTTCCCACTACCAATTTTTCTAGCAACTGCTTTTTAACATTGCTTCTAATCTTCTCTACACTCTCTGACTTCTCTGTCGGCACAAAAAATAACGGCATCTCTCGATTCAGATGTCCATCAACAATGTTGGAGATAAAAGATGATGCGTAGTTTGTATCATTGTCTGATGCCATCCCTCTAGTGGAGACAACATATGCTTGTGCAGGATAACTCTCATCCAAGACTGTGGCACCACTGTTAGGGCAGAGGGGGGCATTGGCACTACTAGGACAGTTACTACTACTAGAACTAGTGGTGGCATAACCACTGTCGCATAGGCCAAAAATGAGAGTTAGGATAAGAAGAGAGATAGATAGTGATTTCATAGCAACCATTATAAGCCAAACATTAACAATAGTGGTAGTAAAGTAGTATCACCCGCCACACCAATGTAATCACTGATAGTTACGTGGTTATTTAGTCAATGTAGAGAGCACTTATCTGCCTGCTATTTCACCCTTCAAGGATCGGGGCGATAGTCTAGTTGTTATAGAGCTAGAACCATCCGACTTTTATGCTGCAACGCACGGTGCAGTTATGCTCTAAATTGGTTGGCATACCACTTGCACTTCAGCTACACAGCAATGAGAACTTATACATTAGGAGAGAAGATGCAAAAGTTACTATTTATCTTAATTACCCTACTTACTCTATCTGCCAATGCTGGAACGATCAAAACCGTCGGCTGCAATAGTGGCGAGACCCAGAAGATCAAGAGTGCTGTTCGCTGGTTAAAAAACAACATCTCTAAAATAGACCAGAAGATGGGGCGCAACGACCTGATGAACTGGCCTGGCAACAGTCGTAATAAATTTATTAAAAAACTAGATAAAACACTTAAATTTCATTGTATCAGTCAAAAAAACAGATGTTATAACGATCCAAATAAGCCAGGCTACCTACTTGGAAGAGTTGTTCCAGTTTTCAATCAGAAGAGAGTAAACCTTTGCACCAATAATATTCGCACCTATGCCAGCGATTGGAGTCGCAGTCGTTTGGCCATGTACATTCATGTAATTGCCCACGAAATTGCTCACCTGGTGCGACTTAATGCTCATAGAAACCAATGTGTAGATAAATACGAGAATCCTCGCTTCTCTCAATCAGTTGGCTTCGCAGCAGAGTATGCCTTTGCAAGTGACAACTATAACTCAGCGGATTACTCATCCCTTTGTCCCTAGTCAACATGCATCTTTTAAACAAACATTAGGAGCGAATAATTATGATAAAATTATCAATATTTAAAATTATCAATACGATGGCCATCGCCCTCTCCCTCATACTGCTACTAAATACACAGGTGGCGTTTGCCTCCCCTCCTGCTAGCGAGGTCGCCCCCTGCGAAGATTGGATTCAAAACATGCAGTTTATTGTTGAACCTTGGAGGCACCACTCAAAAACTTACTATAGTGGCCGAGTCAGAGTCGTCCATATCGACACTATGGGCGAACCAGTCTGCTGTTCCTCTCGCCTTGTTGCCTACCTACCTGATAGCAGCGACATCTTTTCAGGGCGAAAATGTCTGCAACTTAGAAGTGTTTTAGGTGGTTATGAGTGGATCAACTTTTCAGGTATTAGATCTAGCTATGACTCCCACTTAGGGTTGTTGCTTAAAGTACCGGTCTCTCACTATGTTGACGGAACAAGCAGTCTGAGTGAGATCGTCAAAATCAGATTTAACCTGAGTACTGAAACATTGGTAATTGAACCATAAAACCAAAAGGTAACCGGTACCTTTTGGCGCAGCAATGTGTCGTTAGCGATTATTCAATACATCTTTTTTCCTCTCTGATATTTTGAAATCTTTGCGTAAGCTAGTGGCAGCTATTATTACTTGAAGGATGCGCTGGGTAACATTACCTATACTTGTAGGGAGTGGGCCGTATTACTATCGGGCTAGAATGTATGATGCTGCTTTCTTTTCAGTAGATAAACTAGTATGCAAAACAATCAATTTATGAGTCACTTGATCCATTTTCATTTCAACCAAGAATTGGAAAGAATAGGATGTTAGTGCCTAAGATGTTAGTGCCCAGATGTTAGTGCCAGTCGACTTTTGGGACTTGGTGCAATAACATTTGCTGTTTCTGGTTCCGATATTTGCCCATTTAACTAAAAGGTACCGGTTACCTTTTGTTTGATTTATATTGTACAAATTTCTGAATAGAGATATTATCAAGTCGATGAAACGAACACTTCTGCTTCTACTTTTACTGCACTCTATTAACATGTATGCAGTAGATACCGCATATACTCTTTCGACTAGTTTTACCCCTTTTCCGATTGGCGCTAAGAGGGAGTTTTCATTGAGTAATCAGGAAAACTTATATTACAAAGGAGCTTCTAAGGGCAGCTTTGGTTTAGAGCTGGGTTATGTATTTTCCTACCCTTATATTTTAATCAGTCCACAGGTTGACTATAAAAAAATTAATTTTACATATAGCACTAGTAATGATGCAAATACAAACATTGCAGAAGATAGCATTAATACTATTATATTGTACTTTGGAATGAGATCAAGCACCGCAATCTTTAACGCTGGGCTTGGTGTTGGCTATGCCTTTCATAAATTTAAAAACTACTCGCATCTACACAAAAAATCGGGATCGATGCTTAAATGGAATATTGGTTTAACTCAAGGGAAATGGGATTTTTACCTTTCTATAGAGAAATATATGCTTGGTAACAACTATAGGCTCATAGGACGTTCATTAAATTTACGCTATATCTTTATTTAAGATATAGCGCCTCCACCCATCAATGCCCCTCCAAGCATGTTTGACTTCCAATTCTCTCCGTCATCCACCTTCCAATATGTCACCTTTTTCAACAGAAGATAGCCTGAATTAACACCCCTTTTCTCTCTACCCTAATTATATAGTCTAAGACTAGCGAAGCTAAATACCCCCCCCCTTTTTTTAAGGGATAGGTTTTATGTGGTTTTAAGTGTTTACAGGCAACAGCGGAGTTTTTTTTTGGCGCAGGAAAACATTTTTTCTCAACCAGTATTCTAAAAGCAAGAATGTTTATCAAATTACATAATTTATGATATAATATACACAGGAGGAACCAGTGGAAGAGATTATAAAATTAGATAAAAAAGAGTGGATGGTTATTAATGGGGTTTTAGTAAAAAGCGTGGAGTTTTCACCACACGCTCTTGGAAACGTAAAGAGCAGCAAGGATAGTTTGATCAATATAATTAATAACAAATATGGGCAAAGCACTCCAGACAAGATTGATAGTGACGATTTAGGGGATTATTATTCTGGAACCATCGAGTGCTACCTTGGAGAAGTTGAGGTTGATTTTGTGGTTATAGTAAAAAGATCCCACATGTATGTGGATCGGGTTGAGGTGGTATTATGAGAGTATCAAAAACCGAGCAAAAGAGAATCAGGGGCAAGTTTAAAGAGATAGATAAGGATATCCGATCAGGTAAAAAGTTTAGATCAAGAGCTGGGGTTGACCCTAAAACTATAGCAGAGGCCTTAAAAAAGGAGATTTGTCAGAAGTTCGTTAGGTACAAAACCGAGAACAGGTTAACCAATAGAGGTATCGCTAAAATATTAAGAGTTACAGAACCTCAAGCCTCTCAAATCTTGGCCTATCACTTCAATATGTTTAGCCTAGACTTTCTGGTAGATCGCTTGGAGCTGCTAGCTAGCGTTGATCTAGAGACCAAGGTATCGACAGACCGACTGAAGATATCTATTGCTTAGATTGGCTGTAAAAAAGACTCACGCTAAAGTGGCTAACAACCGAGGGGGAGGGTAATTATGAAAACTAATCATCCAATCAATATCCTAACTGTTCCACTCCGGTACCTCGGATTTGCCTTAGCTACTACTACCATACTGCTAATGGTGGCCCAAGGGCAAGGTGCCTATACCGGCCCAGACATACTATCTCCTATATTTATACTGTTCTCTGCGGTCGCGATTTTTACGATATTTGACCAGCATACTAACCCTTACCCGACAGGGACAAGTCACTTTTTTAGTCACGCCCTCTCTCAAGCCCCAATTATCTCTACGGTCTATATTAACAAGATAGGGGAGGTTATCCAAAACCAAATATTCTCAATCGCTAATATGCCCCCAACTGACAGTAACTCCAAGTTTATGCCGACCTCCTACTCGATCATATACAGTATTAACCTACCAACTGTAAAGACAGAGAGGGGCGCTAATAGTGTCAGAGAGCTGTTAAGGATGGAGTTTAGTGCCAGTTATAAGGAAGTAGCCATAGGCAAGGTGCTGGGTCGAGAGGAGTGGATTTTGAATATAACCGATCACTGCGAACACCCAGAAGAGGTCAGGGATTTTGTCTTGGACAGTATATTAAGAGAAGGTTGCGATAGCTCTGATGTAGCCTGCTAGAGAGTACATCGGTCTCTTGAAGGAATTTACTTGGTTCCAAAAACACTCAATGACACATCCACAAGAACGTAACCTAAAATTGCCATGCTATTGAAAATATTGAAGAGATTAATCAAACTACACTATCAGTTCTCTTTTTGATATAACAAAATTGCGGACCGTTAAAAAATGAGCAGCCTAACGGCTGTTCCTTTTAGAAAAAATCATGGCGATAATGGCTTTATGGAGTCACAATTAACCGAACTATATAAGACTTCTAATTTAAGTGCAGCACCACCGTTAATGAGTTATCTGCTATTTAAGTTTAATCCTTAGATCTATGTGTTTAGGTGGGTGATACTTTTTCGCATGAAACGCGTCATTTTGGGAGGGCGTTAGGCACCTTTTACTCATAACTCATAATTTAGTTTTTTATATAAAAATAGTTTAAAATTCCAATCAAAAGATGGCAATATAGTATACCTCTTACGTTGAAGACATTTAAAAATTTAGGGAGTAGTAAAATTTTTAACGAGTTGCAAAATAGCACGAAACAGCTTAGAAAAAAAATTGTTAATAGGCTCTCTCCCTATAGGACTCTACCAATTTTTCTGATTATAATGGTAAGCACTACTGCTTTTGCACTTAACACTCAAAATAGTGGATTTTACGTCGATAGTGGAGAGACAAAAACCATTGATGTGCATAGCAACTGCAAAAGAGTGGCAAATAGCAGTAGCTCCAAATACTTCATTCCCACGAAGCTACAAATTGACTGGGATGCATTTTTAGCTAATCCACCTACAGGTGTCACCTTAGACACCTGCAAATATCGTAAATGCCAACGTAACGGTGCTGCTCCCTATACTGGGTGCGAAACTGGCTGGCCCCAACCTCCATTATCAGAAGAGTTGGGTAAAACATACTGTTTGGCCAATGGTGCATGTGGAGCTTGGAACACCTGTTGGACAATGACATACAATACAGATGGTGTTGGTTGTACTTGCAGATGGAGCGCCTCCCACTTTAGTGTTGGTGGAACGTGCATACGATAAGGGGTGAGGGAGTGCGCTAGGTATCAAAGGTCTAGTTTTAACCCTAAAGAGAATTATACAAAGCCACCTAAAGCAAATGACCTCTTAAAACCAAAAGGTAACCGGTACCTTTTTGCGCTAGACTTTATTGTACTCCTCTCTAGGGGGAGATCTCTACCTAGACCTAACTCCCTGGCTTGGTAGCTGGTGCGTTCTCTCGTAGGTAGGGATAGCTGCTACCTTCATCAATTGCCCAGACAGTAGTAAAGTCCCAGCCGTTAAAGGTGGCTTGAGTTTTAAGTTCCGCATCGGTTTTTGAGACCGCTTGATTAATCGACCCGCTATACGAACCACTTAATCCGGCTGATCCTGATGAGGTGTCTAACCAGTAGTTGTTTTTCATTTGAACCTGACTGTTAGCACTGCCTGTAATAGCACTATAAGGAATACTGCCCGCATTATAACTGTTCTCTATTATATTTGGACTATAACTACCGTTATAAGCCTTGGCAGCTAGCCCCCCACGATAAGAGTGGTTAGTTGCATCAACTGTTCCTAGATTATAGCTATTTTTAATTTTTAGATTGTTTCCCTGTCCAACTAATCCGGCACAATAACCAGCATCAGTACAGGTGATAGTACCTGTGTTATATGAATATTCAATATACTCCTCATCATTAAACCCGCCGCCTGTTCCCAATAGCCCTGCGACACCACTACTACCAAGTCCTGCGGGATTTGTAACCGTGGCTTCATTGTATGACCTTGAAATTTTCAACTCTCCTTCCGAGTGATAAGCGACCAGCCCTCCAACATGTCTACGCCCCTGCACACTTCCTTGAACATAGCTATCCTCTATCAGTGTAGTTGTCCCCGATCCAATAGCGTTAACAACTAATCCAGCTGCGTCGGCGTCGGCGGCATCGCTATCTGTAGCACTTAGACTTCCCTTATAATAGACTCTCTTCAAGGTGCAACCCAGACTGCTCACCATGATCCCTCCTGCATGAAACTTACCATTTGAAATGTCACCCTCATAACCGAAGTTCTTTACAAGGCATGGTGCATAACCATAGTTGATAATACCTGCATTACTAATATTTTGGCTGGTATTGGACTTATTAAGGTTTTTTATTGCATAGCCATTTCCATCAATCACTCCTTTGAAAGAATTCCAATTTTGAGGTGAGAAGCCTTTTCCTAATGAATAAAGAGTAGACTCGTATTCAGTCAAAGTGAGCTTCCCGTCACTACCAGAACCACCATCAAGCGCTGAACCATCCTTTGAAGCAAAGTCGATATTGGTGGCCAAAATAACATTATATCTACATGAAGTTGTGACATCAGCACCGTCATATGAGCACTTACGAGTAAAATCAAGCCACTGATCAGGGTTGGCAATTATATAGATTGGGTATGTTTCATTAAGAGTGCTATCCTCATCAAAGTCTCTGCCTAAAACTAGCTCTGTGGTAGAAGTACCTGTAACCACAGTAAGTGCAGAACTATCATCTTGATCAAGGTTGTCCATTTGCAATTGAGAAGCACTAGTTGCTGTTATGCTATAACCTACCGCACTCTGATCCGAGCAATACTGGTCGGGAGCAGTACTAACCAAAAACCCATCCCCATCATCATCCTTATAACGATACCCTCTAAGCGCATCATCAGTTCCATCACAAAGGTCGTCGGCATCAGAAACGCCGTCACCATCTGCATCGCCAGCACTATCACTCGCATCATCCCCCGCACCATATTCAGCGGCCAACTCCTTTAGCAGCTCAGAGTCGCCACAACTGACCATTGCTGTTGTGAGCATTAAAAATAGTACTAGGGTGAAAACTTGGTAGAGTTTTTGAGTCATAGAAGTAGTCTCCCGCTAACGTGCCGAACTTCCATCTTAACACGGGGCATTACGAGGTAGTATGATCCAAGTCATATATTAGCCAATATAGCTTTATTATATTATTCAATTCAGCTCTATGCTCTTTTCGACTATATTGTCGATAACTTCCATGGAATTTCCAACTCACTTTTGCTTAAAAAATGGGCACTACCAATTAGGCGCTACATTAGCGATCTGTATGTCAACTGTCTGAAATTACATCTATCTACTGGTTTACTGATCAAGCAGCGATGATATTCTAGTAAAGTTGAGAGGTCGTTTAAAAGGTAGCGTTACTGCTGGAGGTGTGAAATGCAGAAATCGTTAGACAAATCTCAAAAAAAGAATCTTAAACCAAAGAAAAGTTCGGGCAATAAAACTCTTGAGACTATTATTATTAGAAAGGAGTTGCGTCGGGCGGTTAAGATCTCTGCAATTGGCATCTATACCCTAATCGCTTTTGGGCTGGGGGTAATATTCTCTGCCAACCATAAGTCGCAGTTTCTACAGGAGATTTTACAGATAAAAAATAGTCAAAATAGTATTTTATCTAGCCTATCTACCAATCAAGTAGATGACACCTCCCCCCTACTTATGATGCGAGAAAATAATAGGGTGTTGGCAAATATGCTGGAAGAGACGGTTGTTAAAACTATTAACAATCGGGAGATGAACTCAAACCAAAAGGTAACCGGTACCTTTTTGCGCAGCAATGCGTAAACCAAAAGGTAACCGGTACCTTTTTGCGCAGTGTTTTACTTGATCTATTGAAGAGAAAAATAAACTAAGTAAATTCCTTTACTTAATCAAAAAAGAGAAGTTTCTGACAAAAAAGCTACAGCTTTCAAGCGATTATCCGAATAGACACTTTTTAGTGTGACCTCGTTTTGGTTGGGAAAGTATGACTGACGGAATTCTGCTTTTAGATATTTTTTACTATTTTGTAGCAACAACGATCTCTGTACCTCTGTTTAAGATGATGGGTCTAGGAAGTGTTATCGGTTATCTCGTTGCTGGACTTATTCTCGGTCCCAGTGGCCTGAGTCTTCTACAACATGCAGATAACATTCAAGAAATTAGCCAATTTGGAATTATTCTTCTCCTCTTTGTGATCGGACTCGAACTTAGCCCGGGAAGACTCAAACACATGCAACGGACCATTTGGGGAGTAGGTATATTTCAATTTGTTGCTACAACGGTGGTTTTTTGGGGGGGCACCTCTTTTTTTAATGTTAGCCTTGTGGGAGGATTTTTAATAGCGTGTGCATTGAGTTTGTCATCTACCGCTTTTGCTCTTACATACTTGAAAAACTCTGATCAAATCACTAAAAGCTATGGTCAGTCTTCTTTTGGAGTTTTGATATTTCAAGACTTGGTTATAATACCCCTCTTAACAATAATCCCCCTCTTAACAACAGAAAACGACATCACTAAGCAGTTGAATTTTTTTGCGATAGGAAAAAATGTGCTCATAATCACAGGTAGTATACTTCTGAGCAAGTTTGCTTTAAGACCAGCACTCAGTTTGGCTTATCGGTCTCAAAGCAAAGAGATATTTATCGGAACATGTTTGATGCTTGTAATTGGCGCTTCCCTTTTAATGGAGCAAGCCGGCTTGTCAAAAGCGTTGGGGGCTTTCGTCGCAGGCATTTTTCTTTCTAATTCCAATTTCAGAACAGAAGTTCAAGGTTTTTCCATCACTCTTAAATCGATGTTAATGGGTGTCTTTTTCATGGGAATTGGACTGAGCTTTGACCTCTCCTTCTTTTTTAAAAACATTACAAACGTTCTTTTACTCACCGTCTCATTTATGAGCATAAAATATTTAATTTTACTAGGTATGGGAAGGATCATTCATGGAAATTGGAGTTCCGGAATAAGGATGGGAGGAATCCTGTGTCAGGGGGGAGAGTTTGGCTTTATTCTTCTTGGAGCCACTGCCTCCTCTTCAATCTTTTCCAATCAAGTGGCAAGCCTTATCACAAGTTCTATCGCTCTGAGCATTTTTATCGCACCTTTTGTTACTAAACTAAGTGAGCTGATTGCCTATAAGGAGCCAATACAGGTAATAAATTCTGATAATGTTCTTGAATTTTCAGGAAGAGATGACAAGGCGGTCACGCATGAAGAGAGTAAGGCAGCATAAGGAAGGAATTTACTTGGTTCCAAAAACACTCAATGACACACCCACAAGAACGTAACGATGTTAGTGCAACGATGTTAGTGCCAGCCGACTTTTGGGACTTGGTGCAATAACATTTGCTGTTTCTGGTTCCGATATTTGCCCATTTAACTAAAAGGTACCGGTTACCTTTTTGCGCTAGGACGCTATGGGCTCTATCGGTATGACGATAAGGAGTGGATTGAACCGGGACTGCTAATTCGCCTAACTGGTGATAACTCCGGACATGATTTCAGACTTGACGTTCGTGGTGATGGCCGTGAGCAGATGGTGGTTAAAGCTGTTGGAAAGTACAGCCTGTAGATACAACTATTAAATTATCGGGAGCCTTAGAATGGAGTTGAAGGATAGAACGAATTAGCCACCTATTTAAATAATAACTACATTTGACTTCTCCCACTGCCAACAGGAACAACAGCAAGGCTAACCACCGTTTTGTTCGTGTTCATAAATGTTCATATCATCTGTTCTGCTGTGGTGCTACATTGGCTCTACGTTACAAATATCACTGCTTATCTCCGCTAAAACTGGATGAAAGCAATAACTTTAAGGAGAATTGAAATGAAACTCACTAAAACACTATTTATTACTTTTTGTATAATTGGCTTCTCTGCAAATGCACTTGCAGGCGATTGGGCAGTAGACGCTGGTACTTCTGAATCTGGAAATGTATCTGGTCAGTCTTACAGTGGTGCTAGCACTCCTTACTACTATAAAGCCGCAGCAGATCAGCTCGTGTTTGAACTTCCTGAAATTATGGATGGTGACTACTCTCAACTGTATATCGACTTCAAAAGAGCTCTCGAGAAAAAAGAAAAAAAATTACTTACTGATGCAGAAGTAATAAAGACCATTACTGATCTTAAGCTTAATTTATAAAATTATCCAAAAGCTAGTCCCCCGTACTTCAGTGCGGGGCCAACTTGATTATCCCTGTAATTTTAATACAACCTCTTTTTATCTCTCCCCAAAAGATACCGAAACGGGGGTTGACTTTGAGAAACTCCTGTCTCTGAAAGGGGTATTTCAAGCATAATTTTTCAATTTATCACAGTTTAGTCAAAAAGAAATGCGACACCATTTACCGCTTACCACTATACTGACTCGTTACTACCTTTTATGACTGGATGTGAGAGTGCTAAAACCAATGCATTCAACGCTGCCAAAGATGTTTGCAAAACAGGAGGTTTTACAACTTGTAAAGAGGTGAAGACTGTAGAGGTAAGCAGCGGCGGATACAATTCTTTTACCCAAACTGGAGGATGTACATATAAGTCCACATTTGAAGTAGTTAAATAACAAACACTTGAATATCAAGTAAAATACAAAGTAACACTACCCCCCAAGGACACTTCCTTTATTAAAGGAGAGCAATAAACATTAATACATTTTTCTGAGTTAACTCTATTTGTTTTTTTAACTCAGATGCATCAATACTGTTTTGAATAAAATAATCTTCAAACTCTTTAAACATTTCCCCAATACTTAGAATAATACTGTCTTGCTTGGCTGTCAGCAAAAGCTCGGTTTCTTTTTGGGGAATGCCATATCCTAACAATGAAATCCCCGATGGTGATAGTTGCTGAACATAACTCTTTAGATCTTGATATTTTGACAAAAACTTACCATCCTGCTTGTCTGACAACCATTGAGCAAATTCTTTTTTCAAAGCACTCTCTTTTTTTTCAATTATAAGCAATTCTAACGTTAGCAATGCACGCTTAATCTCTTTTTTCGATAAAGCCAAAAATATTTCTCGACGTTCGTCGGGAGTGCTTTTATCGATATAAGCTTTCATACTGTCATAGAGGACATCTTTACTAATCATTTCAAAAGCATATTGATATTTATCCTCTGAAGACGGATAGATATCTGCGGGAGAATCAACTAGTTTAATATTTTGCAGATGATTTAGAACAGAATATGGAGTAACAATCACCAACTTATAGGGAGAAGGCACTCTCTTGGTAGTTAAAACTTGCAGCATTGTTTCAGACGCACAATTATTCTGAAATAAAAAATATTCCCCTCGGTACTCCCAATATCTTTCAATGATCCCCAAGGCAAATTGTTTCATCTCTTCTTGGTTAAGATCAAGCGGGTAAGAAACAATATCACGAAACTCATTGGTATTATACTCTTTGATAATCTCTGGCATTAGATAGATAAACATTTCAGAAGTATATCCACCAAAAATTCCTTTAAAAGAGTTAATTAACGGATCATTTATGGCCGCCCGGAAACTAATTACAATATCACTTAATAGGTTTTTTTCGCATTGCTGGTTTATTTCATCTGTAGGTTGCTGACAAAAAACCATCCTAAGCATTGCATGGCCCCAGCGTCCAGCACCATTATCAGCACGTGATGCCAACAGGTAGTCAATACGATAAAGATGTTTAAGATCAACATTGATCTCTTGATGCCCATTTGTTGTCCATAGTTTAAGTTTAGAGGAGCATTGATGATCCTTATATGGCACATACTCCAATGCATCTGCAAAAAAATTATAATATAACGGCCGGCGACATTTGAACTCTTTATCTAGTATAAAATATTCAAAATTGACGGCCAAACTCTCTTGAGGAGATGTATATTCATACTTATCAGGACTACGGTTGCTGCCAAGGTTTTGGTGAGAGTTGTCGTGAGAACGAGATATTATATCGTAACGTGGCTGCGTTGAAAGAGAGTGTCTAATTTTACGATAATCCTCACATTCGCTTTGTTCACTATCTGACAAGTGATTAATCATGGCCAATGAAGAGTTACACAACTCTTTAAGCTCAGCTTGTCGCTTCCCATATGGAATGTTTAAAATATCATAGGCGTGCATTAGTTCATGAATAATGGTTGCCATGAAAAATGATCTAGCACTGCCATGCCTACACTTGAAATATTTACTTTGTAGTTGTTGACCTTTTTTTATAAAAGAGAGAAATCCATAATTCAGTTCAATAAGAACTTTAGAGCTTAATAGCTGTAAAGAGGTCCGCCCATATCTGTTTTGATCGATCTCTTCAGAACCACATGGGGTCAAAAGTAGCTCTGAACCCAATAATGGGGTGAATTTAATTATAATTTTATTTGTCAGGGCATGAACCATTTTGGGGGGAAGTAAAGACTCTACCTCCAACAATAGTGTAGTGACCTCACTATTATTGCGAATCACTTTATCTTTTAGACCCATAATCAATGATGAGGAGTCGCTATAAGCACTAGGTAAAATAGATACCATAGAGAAGAGAAATAAAAATATAATTAAATGATATAGTTTATACATTTTTGAACCTTAAAATTTTAAAAGTATAATAAATATTTTTGTCCCAAAGGTGATCTATCTACACCTTTTTAAATAAAGATCTATTAATAAGACTGTCTTTTATACAGCAATTTCAATGCCAAAGTTTCATGCTGAATCCAACGAAATAACAGCTAGTTACAATGAGCCAGAATTTAAACTACCTTACAACAGTCTAACTATTAAACACTCACCATACTTAAAAAGGGGAGCACCGCCCCCCTTTTTAACATAATATAATGCTTAGCAAGGAATTTACTTGGTTTATTTTTCTCTTCAATAGATCAAGTAAAACACAATTCCACTTTTCACCTCTTGTCAGCTTTTAAATATTTTACCTGAAACCAAAAGGTAACCAAACCAAAAGGTAACCGGTACCTTTTTGCGCAGCAATGTGTCGTTACGATGTTAAGGATGTTAGTGCCGGATGTTAGTGCCAGCCGACTTTTGGGACTTGGTGCAATAACATTTGCTGTTTCTGGTTCCGATATTAACTAAAAGGTACCGGTTACCTTTTAGTTCCTTTTAGTTAAATCGGAAAATCTCGCTCAATATTTAGCCAAACTACTGAATATACCTAATAAACAACAAAAGGGAGTTGCAAGTTATAGCCTTCTAAACACCTTATATTTGTTATGGAGATTCTCAAAGTATTGACCAGCACGATGAAAGCGGATCGACTCTTTGGGCCCAAG
>JABGUH010000031.1 GCA_018646675.1 Bdellovibrionales bacterium
CGTTTCATTTTTAGATTATGATTTAGGATATTTTGACGATAGGTGTAGAAAGGTGGAGCCAATTACAGATCCCTTTGGGATGGAAAAAGTGTAAACCATGTCTCCGGTATAAAATGTAAAGTATGTCTCCGGTACGGACCGCCATTTTTAAGTATGGGAAAGTTGTTATAAAATTGATTTTATAACGCACCCCCGCTACCAAAAAGAGCGTGGCACCTTTTGGTTCTGGCGAATAAAATGGCGCACCGAGCAGGACTCGAACCTGCGACCTACCGCTTAGAAGGCGGTTGCTCTATCCAGCTGAGCTACCAGTGCACGGATGACGCTGCGTTTCTTGATGGTACAGCATTGGAAACAAAAATAAGTAAAAAAAGAGAGAAAAGCTCCTACCGGTTAATCGCTATGGCGTATAATTCAACACGGCTTTAACTTTAGCGATAAGAACTTTCCGGATGGCAATTTATGAATTATTCTTCTATTCGTCAAGTGATTGCTAGGTATTTGATTTTTAATATTTTAGTAGCTTAAGTTGGGGATATTAGGAGCAGCTCTGGACTCAGCAGATAAAAATAATTGGGCAGTTATTCACCGCTCCTCTCCCAAGGCGAAGGAGTACTACTGCCGCCTCCAGTCCAACTCCGCTAGGAGGGACGGCCAGCTTCCCGAGGGAGAGCTACTGACGGCAACTGCTCGCGGCACACTACTACGTCATGAAGGCCTGGTAGTTGGAGATCGAGTGCGACTAGAGGCCAGTGATGGAGACCAGGGATGGGTAATTGTGGAGGTTGCTCCTCGTACCAGCGAGATTCATCGCATTATTGTTAGAGAGGCAAAGCGCAAAGTAACTGCTGCTAACTGTGATCTGATCATAATCCTCACCTCCGTTTCTCAGCCTAACTTCAAGCGAGGAATTATTGACCGTTTTTTGGTTCGGGCTATTCAGTGGGATATTCACCCCATAGTTATTTTTAATAAGATGGATCTATATGATCCTACTGCGGTTGATTTGACCTTTGAGCGCGAGCGCCTGTTGCAACTGGGAGTGGAGTGTTTTGAGATTTCTGCCACTGACCCATCCTTGGGGCCTAAAATTTTAACTCAAGGAATAGAGGATCTGGAAAAATATATTGATGGTAAGAGTGCTCTACTGTTAGGCCAGTCAGGAGTGGGCAAGAGCCGCACCATTATGGCCCTCTCTCGCGGGAGAGTAAATCTAAAATCCCGACGTGTTGGTAAGCAGGGGAAGGGGAAGCACTCAACCTCCTGGAGTGAGATTGTTGATTGCGATCGCTTCTCCTTGATCGACTCTCCTGGTATTCGCTCCCTCTCCCTAGATGATATTGATCCTTTGGAGTTGATTAGTTACTTTCCCGATGTGGAGCAGGTAGCAGTTACCTGTCGGTTTAAGGATTGCCAACACCGTCCAGTAGATCAAGGTTGCTCCTTCTATCATGACTCATCTGGTTCGACCGGGGAGCTGTTACTCTCCCGCCTGATCTCCTATCAGCAGATTTTTGAAGAGTGCTCCAAAATACCCTTTTGGCAGCGAAAAAATAAAAAATAGCTCCATTATTTCAATAGCTTTATCTATCTTGCGATAAATTATTCTTCTGCTTTCGCTAAACTTCTGTGCCCTATCTGACGATACTTTTTATGAGAAAGTTGGCCTTATCCGTGGTGTAACCGTCACGATCGTAGGAGTGTTCATGTCTGCTAAAGTACTGGATTTTAAAGTAAAAAGAGAAGAGAGCCTAGAGAAGAAGAGACGATCATTTGAGCGAATCCTTTTCCAGAATACTTTAGTGGCTTACTCTGTTATCGATAAAGAGGGTAGTATCTATCCGGTCACCTTGGTGGATATTAGCCGTGATGGCTGTCTTTTTCAGATACCTTGGAATGTTCGACGAGATAAGAAGTATCCAGCTGAAACTGAACTTCCATTGCGAATCTACTTTACTGATAACTCGTATATTCCAGTCAATGTTATCATTCGCTATGGTAATGAGTATGTTGCTAATGACAATAATACCTATATGCAGTATGGATGTGCCTTCGATCATGAAGACCGCTCCTATACCGCATTAGCATCATTTATTGAATTTCTCTATCTCTTTGCTGAGCACTCCAAGATCGATCGGGGAGACTCTAAGGTCTTCTTCACCTAGAAACCCAAAGGGTGCTTTACTCCCTTAACTTAAATCAGGTATAACCCCGTAAATGTATTACTATCTGCCCTTTATAATGGGAGTGCTGTTATTGGCTTCCTGTTCAAATACTGCTAATCACCGTGGCTTTGGCCGGCGGGCTTCCGAGCAGTACTATCAAGCGAGTGGCACGGCCCGCTATTTTTTGAATGATCTACCGACATGGGCCAACTACTCTACAGCAGGGGGATGCCAGCGCAAAGTGAATTTTCGTTGGCTTAATTTGCTGCAAGTGCGAGATAGTTTTTCATTAAATTATCATCAAGCAATCCAACTCCAGCATAAATACAATATTCGCTACCTAGAGAAGTTGAAAAGTGTTGGTAAAGATCATATGGCATTGGCTGAGGCGAGCCGTCTATTTCACCAGGTGGTCAAGGAGATTCAGGGAGGGGCAGTAGAGTTTCGCCTACCGAAATTTCACCGGATTCATCTGGTTTGGATCGATCCTTTCCTTGGTAGTAGCAAAGGAAAAAAGCAGCTAAGTGAGTTAGTACAGAGTGACTCATTTGGACAGGGCTATCCTGTTTTTCTATCACTCTGTCTGGCCGCAGATGAGATTGATCAGCTTAAGCAGGAGCTGCTTCTCTTTGACTATAGTATTAGAAATATTCCCGCTTCTATGTTTTCCATCTATGGGGCGATGAATCGCACTTATCACCATTTTATCTTTGATATGCAGGAATTTTTTCCCCAGGAAAAAGAGTTACACCTTTTTATAAAAGAGAGTTCAGTGCCAGCCGAGATAAAAGGTAATTTCCAACTTCATAATATAAAGTAGAGAGGTCTTTTACTAGACTATATTAACAATAGAAAAAGGAGATAGGTTCATGAGTTATACCATCAGTGATTATCGAGAAGATGTTGAGCGGCCAGTGGCCCACTTTTCCACCTCCCAAGGTGATTTTGAGATTGAGCTTTACGCTAAAGAGTGCCCGCAAACTGTTTGGAACTTTATCAACCTGGCAGAAGGGAGACAACCCTGTGTAAAAGAGGGGAACTACTACGATAACCTAATCTTCCATCGGGTAATTGAGGGATTTATGATTCAGGGTGGTTGTCCTAATGGTAACGGAATGGGTGACCCCGGTTATCGTTTTAATGATGAGTTTCGGGCAGACCTGACCCATGATGGAGAGGGGGTGCTATCAATGGCCAACGCTGGCCCCGGAACGAATGGTTCTCAATTTTTTATTACTTTAGGGCCAACTCCACATCTTGATAACCGACACACTGTTTTTGGTAAGGTGACAAGTGGAATAGAGGTAGTGCGTAAAATTGGATCTGCTCCAACTGCGGCACAAGATCGTCCCAGAGAAGAGATTGTGATTAAAAAGGTTGAGATTAAGCGTTAATTTATATCTTTTTGCAAAGGGGAGTTTAATCCACTCTTTTAACCATTAGTTGGATATACTCCCCACCATTCC
Source organism: Bdellovibrionales bacterium (assembly GCA_018646675.1). Classification (GTDB taxonomy): domain Bacteria; phylum Bdellovibrionota; class Bacteriovoracia; order Bacteriovoracales; family Bacteriovoracaceae; genus JABGUH01. The sequence continues at coordinate 3,632 of JABGUH010000031.1, forward strand.
AGCGATTTATTCCCAAGGTAAAGTAGATTGAAACTCCGATCTGCTCACGTTGTTGTCGTTCATATAGCTCTTGGGGATGGGCTTGATCCCAGCTACCAACATAGTTGAAGCTGATCCCCTTTAAGGGGGGAAGGGGGCGATTACTGCTTTTGGCGTTGTTGGTTTCCCACGGGGTGAAACTCCAGCGCACATGGAGATCTTTTAAAATATCAAATGATGCAATTCTTACATTTCGAAGTAAAAAGATGGGCTTCTCGTTTCCTTGCCCCAATGGTTCGAGTAGGTCTAAATCCTTGACCAGCTTGGGCCCGATATCGGAGAAGTTAATCTCCATGTCATGACTCTCTTGCACACTACGTAAGCTGTAGGGGATCTCTTTTAGCTGCTCATGCATTTTTTGTTTGAAGGCAGATAGATTCTCTTTTTTCATGGAGAGTCCAGCAGCTTTTTTGTGCCCACCAAATTTTATAAAGAGGTCAGAGCATTTGCTAAGGGTGGCAAAGAGATCCAACTCCCCGGCGCTCCGGGCAGATCCTTTAATCACTCCTTGTTCACTACTATCGGTCAAAACAATTGCAGGTAGTTTAAAGGCATCGACCAGCTTGGAAGCAACAATTCCAATCACTCCCTCATGCCACTCCGGGTGATAGGTGATACTGATGGTTTGCTCATTGCCGGTCATCTCCTGCTCTAGTAAGCCACGGGCCGAAGTAACTACTTCACGCTGTAGCTTTTTGCGTTGATCATTGGAGATCTTCAATAAAGAGTGGTGGTGAAGAGCAGTAGGAGCATCTTTTGCTATTAGCTCTAGGAGCGCATCTTTGGGATGGTCCACTCTTCCCTTGGAGTTGATCATCGGGCCAATTTGAAAAGAGAGCTTCTCTGTTGGAATAGCATGCTTGCGCTCCTCTGGAGTGAAAAATGCAACTATCCCGGGAAAGCTACTTTGGCCTAACTGTTTGATGCCGTGACGAATCAGTAGACGGTTAACCAAGTTTAAATTTGCCAAGTCACAGATGGTACCGATGGCAACAAATTGTAGTAGGGGGTAGATTGAGGGGAGGCTCTTTCCATCCTGTTCCAATCTCTCTTTGATACCTAGGGCAAGAGCAAATGCCACTCCAACTCCCGCCAAAGATTTTAGAGATGAGTTGCTCTCTAGCTCATCTTGGCGATTGGGATTAATTGTGGCAATTGCATCGGTTGGGGCGCCTAATTCATCTCGGTGGTGGTCGGTAATAATAACATCAATTCCCACCTGCTTGGCGTAGTGACACTGTTGATGAGCTGTAATGCCACAGTCAACAGTGATTAGTAGAGTAACTCCCATCTCACCTGCTTGATCAATCGATGAGTTGTGGAGCCCATAGCCATCCTGCATACGATCTGGCTGCATCAGTACTACCTCTACTTCTAGTAGTTGGAAGAAGTGGTAGAGCAGAGCACAGGAGGTGGTGCCATCGGCATCATAGTCACCATAGATAGCAATCTTCTCAATACTGGGAGGAGAGATCGCCTTAATAATACGCTCTACTGCACAGGAGAGGTCTGTCAGGGATGTTAGGGAGGGGAGGCGCTTTAGGTCCCAAGAGAAAAAATCATCAATTTGAGATGTGCTGGTATAACCTCTCTTATTTAGTAGTTCAATAATTAGTGGGTGGGGAGCTGATGGTGTAGATGAACTCTTTTGTGTGATGGTGGTACCCTCTCTATTTTGTTACTAAGTATCAATCGAGGTTACTATGGCATTGATTGGTTAAAATCGTAAAGATATGGGTGTGTGAAATATAATTAGAGATTACCAGATGACGAATAGGCCAAAAATAGTGTCACTCTCCTCAAGCTGACCGGCATCAGAGAAAAGTTTAAAAAAGTCCTTCTCGCTATGAACTTGAGTAGCTCCAGAGTAGTTTAAAGGTAGAAATGATTTATTGCATTTGGGGCAGCGCACAGCTTCCCTAGGACTTTCGATTAGCTCACCACACATGTGGCATTTTCGAATAATCACCCGCTTGGCAATTATTGAGCTAGGATATTTATACTCTTTTTCCAATATGACACTCCGGTCAAATAACATCCTCATATTCCAGATCGTCATTAATTTAAAAATAATTAGATTTATTTAGGAAAATTTTGCCCCTATTATTGGAAAATAGGGGCAAAAGTGGAACTATTTTAGTCGGTTAATCGGTAGGTGTTTTGTTACCCTAAACGTTCACTGAGGTTTTGATCAAGCTGTGCCAAGAACTCTTCTGTTGTCAGGTAGTGCTTCTCTTTAAGAGCTCCACCATGAATACAAAGGGCCAGATCTTTGGTCATTTTGCCCGCTTCAATCGTTTTGATACAGACGTCTTCCAAGGTCTGACAGAAGTTAATCAACTTTTGGTTATCATCTAATTTACCTCTAAATTCCAATCCTCGGGTCCATGCAAAAATTGAGGCAATCGGATTCGTAGAGGTTGGTTTTCCTGCTTGATGTTGTCTAAAGTGTCTAGTTACCGTACCGTGTGCGGCCTCCGCTTCCATCGTCTTACCATCTGGTGTAACTAGGGTGGAGGTCATCAATCCTAAAGAACCATAACCTTGGGCAACGGTATCTGACTGTACGTCGCCATCATAGTTTTTACATGCCCAGACATATCCACCTTCCCACTTCATACATGCTGCTACCATGTCATCAATTAGTCGGTGCTCATAGGTGATATTGCAAGCTTCAAACTTCTTTTTAAACTCATTTTGATAGACCTCTTCAAAGATGTCCTTAAAGCGACCATCATATTTTTTCAAGATGGTGTTCTTCGTGGACATATAAAGTGGCCATTTTTTGGTCAGAGCTTGGTTAAAGCAGCTCCGGGCAAATCCGTAGATTGACTCATCTGTATTATACATCGCCATGGCGATACCGTTATCTTCAAATTGGAAGACCTCGTGAGTTTCTGGTTCACCACTTTCGGGAGCAAAGGTGATCGTCAGCTTACCTGGCCCTTTGGTTAGAAGGTCAGTTGCTTTGTACTGATCTCCATGGGCATGACGGCCAATACAGACCGGCTTGGTCCATCCTGGTACCAAACGAGGTACATTATCAGTTAAGATTGGCTCTCGAAAGACTGTTCCTCCGAGAATATTTCGAATCGTACCATTTGGAGAGCGCCACATCTGCTTTAGGTTAAACTCTTTAACTCGTGCTTCATCTGGCGTAATAGTAGCGCACTTGATACCAACATTATGCTCTTTGATCGCATTGGCCGCATCAATAGTTACTTGATCATTAGTCTCATCACGATACTCCATTCCTAGATCGAAATATTTAATCTCTAGGTCAAGGTATGGATAGATTAGTTTCTCTTTGATAAATGTCCAGATGACCCGTGTCATCTCATCACCATCAAGTTCTACCACTGGATTATCTACTTTAATCTTCTCCATATCACGCACCTCGTTTTTACGTTGAGTATTAAAAAAACTTTTTATGAGACTTGTTTTACTGTTTATTAGTCTAAGAAGGGCTTATTTGTCGAAGATTTTTTCTATTTTTTCCATTAAAACAGCAGATGAAAATGGTTTAACGATAAAGTTACTAACTCCAGCTTTTACTGCGGTAACGACATTTCCCTGCTCAGATTCCGCTGTAACCATCAGAAAAGGCGTGTCCTTAATGGTTTCATGTTGGCGAATTTTCTGGAGGAGTGTAATTCCAGACATTTTGGGCATATTCCAGTCGGAAATAATAAAGTCGAAGGGAGTACCCTCTTTCGAAGCATCCTCTAGCAATGGCCAGGCGCTCTCTCCATCATCCGCATCTTCAACGCTTTTGAACCCTTCTTGAGTCAGCATATTGCGGATAATCTTTCTCATGGTTGCCATATCATCAACCACTAAAACTTTCATATCCTTATTGATCGCCACCTGATCACATCCCTTGGTAATAATTCAATTAAGCAGCTATAGCCTCCATACCGCCTTTGACGGTATCACTTAGCAAGTAAGAAATTTTCCTACTTATAGTATCGCCAAACTTTTTCTCAAGTCCAGTAAGAAAAATAGTATCTTGCATATTTTTTAACAGTTGTTCAACCTGACTATTATCCTCTGTGCTGGCATTATGGGCCTGTTCAACCAGAGTAATTAACTCAGAGGTGGCTCCGAGAACGAGGGAGAGTGGGGCTATTGCGGCCCCTCGAAGCCTTGCAGGGTATCCTGACCCGTCAAGATGTTCTGTGTGCTGTGCGGCAATTCTTATGGTCTGTTGGTCAATTTGCGCTCCGCATTGTCGCAGTAGTAGCTCAGATTGACGAATATGATTACTATAGGCCCTAAAGGATTGGGTATCATCCTTACTGGGAGGGGTGATAACTATCTCCCGAGGAATATGTAGTTCTCCTAGGCGAGCGATAAAGGCAGCAATCGAAAGTGTCGCCAATAGATCTCGATCTTGCATTCCGGGAAGTAGTTTTGCTATTTGGTATGCCAGTGCTGCTGTTTTGATCGTGTGACTCTCTTCACCTCGAAGATAATTCTCACCTAACCAGCTGGCCAAGGATACGGTATGAGATTGATGGCGAGGTAGTTGTAGAAGTTCCAGACGAGTCTGTTTGATAATCATTGCGAAAGAGTTATTAGCAATTGCTGGAATTAAGTGCTGTTTAAGATCAAAGCTATCTTTGTCCTGCTCCTCACTCTCATTCCCTTCAGAGTTAGATGCAGTCGCCATTCCTGGAATTTCATCTGAAGTGGTCTGGGTATGTTTGATAAATGTTCGTTGAGAGCTCTCCTTGATTGCGATCGATGCACCTTTGGATATTAGCATTGTAATTAGCTCACGGTGTTCTTGGCCCATGGGAGAGTTTGCTCTAAGTAGGACAGAGTATCTTTCATCCAAAGGATTATAGAGATATAGGTTAAATGGAAGTAGTTCCAGTCCGCCTAGGTTTTCAGGCTTAATAATCAGGTACTCTTCATCTTGATTGACGCTCATAGATCACTATCCTGCTAGTCGGGTAAAAATATTTTTGGTGAAACTAAAAATTGATGAAAATGGAGAGCTCTTTTTGCCAACGGGAGCACTATCATCTGCGCCGACCAGTGAGAGTCTTGGTCGGTTAGCTTCGGTCTGCAGAGAGTCGGTACTCTGGTGATTGATCGGAATAATAATACCTAAAGCGCTATCTAGTAATGCCTTAACTTGCTCTGACTGCTCTTTGGAGATAGAGGACGGGAAGAGAGTAATTGCTGCTCCCCATATTTTCTCACCTCGCTTAAACGGGAATAGCAGTCGATTCGTTTTGCTATTTTGCCAGCGTGGTTCTGTTAGTTGCTCTAACTGTCCCAAGATAGAGGCACTGGATTGATCCCAGCTCTTCTGTCTGAACTCTTCGTTCCCATCTTCTTTCGCTAGAGTTAGCTGGTCAAATCCATTGAACAGCTCGGGCCATAGATTTTCACTATCATCAGAAATTGATCTTTCAACAAAAATGGTAATACCATCTGATAGATCTTGAACACTCTCGGCGACATGGTGAAGTAGTGCAGGGACATCAATCTTCGGGTCAGAGTAAAGACGGTGTAGAGCAATCAGTTGTCCGAGTACTCCACTTTCAGGGAAAATTGTAGAGTTCTTTGCACGTTCTTGACTCTTATTTAGCTCTTGTTCTGTATTTCTTTGCATCCTCTTGATAGTCAGAGGATCACTGTTATTCATTAGGCTCTCTATTCCCGGAGTTCCTGGAATTAGTCGTAGCGCAACTTTAAGTTGCTGTTGTTGCTGCTGTTCCTGTAGAAGATGTAACTCCTTATCCTCTTGAGCTGCTACATCCTTAATTAAGTTAGTAATCTCATTTTTAGCTACCGGACTACTGCTAGTCGGTAGTTGGTGGACATTATCTGGCAGCTCCTCTGCTGCGATCTCTTGTAGGAATGCTTTCTCTCGTTCTATCTCATCCGGTGTAGATGGTGCAAAGTTTGAGAGCGCATTTGCCTTCTCTGCCAGAGAGGTCGTTTTATGTGGTTTTGAGGCCATCAATTTCTGTTGGCGTTGTTGCTCTAGTTTATGTTGGGCAGTGGCAACTAATTGTTGTGATGTATTTTCCTTGTTTTCAAACTGTTCCCAGTTGGAGATCATCTGATCGGTTATCCGATCAGCAATTTTATCCATCTCAGCATCATCCACCGCATCTAGATTAAGAGGATCATCATCGGGGACTTCCTCTTCAAATAGTGATTTTGGTGATGGTTTGCTCTCTTGATCAATTTTATCTTCAATTTGAGAGTGGGAACTACTATTGGTTTTACCTTGCTCTTTTGTAGTTGCCTCTTTCTTCTGGTCAGAATTGTCAGAGGATTGGGTAGACTCATCTCCATCAACAATTAGATCGATCATCTGCTCTGGGAGATCCATGGATTTGTTGTTTTCAATTGCTAATTCCTGCTGGTCATACTCAATCGTGGCAGGTTCATCTATACCAGGTTTGCTGTTGTTGGATCTTAATTTAACTTGAGAGCTATCATGATTGGTATGGTTATCGTTAGGAGAGAGTCTAGGTTTGTTTTGGTTGATCCCTCCGAGAGAGTGGTCTGCTGTCATGTTCCTAAGTACAAGATCACTCTGCTCATTCTCCGGGCCACTCTTTGAATTATATTTTTGTTTCGGACGTTGTTGTTGGGCCGGACTATATGATGATGACGATGCTTGTTCCATCATGTTGTCGTTGGTCTTACTCTTGGAGGACGGTAACGTTCGCACCAGCAGCCGCGCCTTATGCACGAGAGCTTTAACATTAATTGGCTCTTCTACATAGTCGGTCATTCCTAAGGCATTAAGCTTTCTAACTGTCGCTGGTGGAAGTCGACGGGGAGAGAGCATAATCATTTTGGAGTGTAGCTCTTTTAAAGTTTTCCAGTTGCTTTTTAAGATATTTACACAGGTTTTAGGACTAGAGATAATTGTTAATGAGGGGCCAGCGTCTTGTACCACCTGCTGGAACTCTTCAGGATCTTTTACAACTATAATCTCGAAGTTATCTTGTTCCGAGTATTTGGTTGCATTATCGATAAATTGCTGCAAATTATCGCTAATGGGTTCCATAACAAGTAATTTTGAGCGTTGCTTCTCCATCAGTCATCTTATCGTCATTATAAGGGGGAAAATTAACGCCTAGATTGCAAAGCAGAGAGATTAATAGCGAGTAGTCGATCATTTTTGTATGTTGGCAAATTTTGTAATAGTCGGCAAAATTTTCTAAAGTATTTTTATGTCGAGCCGAAGAATTGTCTGATACCTTCATAGCACCATAGTGGACTAGGGAGGGAGACATTCACAATTTCTAGCAGTACGCTTATTGACCTCATGGTTTGGGGTTTAGTTTCAGAACGAGACATCAGACCAAGGAGGTTGTTAATATGGGTTTACGTATTAATACCAACGTAACCTCGCTAGCTGCCCAGCGTGCATTGGGTAACACCAACAGAGATCAGAGTCTCACTTTGGAAAAGCTGTCATCCGGCTCCAGGATCAATCGGGCTTCCGATGATGCTGCCGGTTTGGCGATTTCCGAAAAGTTAAGGGCTGAGATTCGCGGTGTTAAACAAGCAGAACGAAATGCCAACGATGGTATTTCCATGGTGCAAACAGCGGAAGGCGGACTCAATGAGGTTTCATCTCTTTTAACCCGAATGAGGGAGCTGGCAGTTCAAGCTTCATCAGATACTGTGGGACAAAGAGAGAGACAGTTTACCGATCTTGAGTACCAGAACTTGAAACAAGAGATTGAGAGAATCTCCCAGGTGACTCAGTTCAACGGGAAGCGGTTGTTGAATGGGAGTGGGGATGTTTATGATTTTCAGGTTGGCATCAATAATGATGACTTTCAGGATCGTATCCATTACAACGCCCAGAATACCAACTCTTCAATTGATCACATTGGAGTAGGAGACTTATCAGTTGCTACATCTGAAGGTGCTCAGAATAGTTTGAACATTGTTGATGAGGCAATCCAGAGAGTTTCCGGAGAGAGAGCAGAGTTAGGAGCGGTTCAGACCCGTCTTGGTTCAGCCATTCAAAGCTTACAGGTCTCTTCTGAGAACCTATCAGCAGCGAATTCTCGAATCCGTGATACTGACTATGCAGCAGAGACGGCCAAAAATACTCGTTTGAGTATCTTAAACCAAGCCGGTACTGCAGTATTAGCGCAGAGTAACTCTGTTGGTGGAACAGCTGCTCTGAAGTTGATTGGTTAACGTTTTTATTTAGATAGAAAAAAAGACTCTCTAATCTCTTTTGAATAGAAGGATTAGGGGGTCTTTTTTGTCTTACTTGGAATTTTTGTCCACGACATCAATGGATTGAAGTCGATCTGCCCATCCTTGGTCTTTAAGTGCTCTGGTTAGGATACCATCTCCTGGAATTAATCTTTGAGTGAAGTCACCACTATATATTTGATCAAGACCACACATCGGGGATTTAGACTTTAACAGTATTCGTTCCGGTCGAACCATCTTAATCAATTTTATCGTTTCGATGGCACCATTTTGATACAAATTGGTGATATCCTCACCATCTTTGGTCAGTACTCGACCTTGGTGATTGATCTCTGCTGGTGGGCGCGGCGTTGGCAAGCCTCCTAGTTGCTCAGGGCAGCAGGGGATGGCCCATCCATCTTCAACGATGGTGCTTAAATCTGGATAAAGACAGTTTTCACCATCGTAACGACAGTTGATTCCCATCAGACAAGCACTAATGATCGTTGGTCGCTTACTCATTGCAACTCTTGGCGAAATTTTTTTATCTGCTCTAAAATGGTGTTGCCTAGAAGTTCAAAATTAATTGGTTTAGAAAAAATTCTTGCCGTTTTGTCACTTAGAGTTTCAACAATTTTGTTGTCTAGGTAGGCACTTAGAATAATAATTGGAGTTTTGCTATTTAGCGGGGTTTGGCGAATGTGATTTACTGCTTCGTCTCCATGCATCTCAGGCATGGTGATATCGCACAAAATACAGTCGAAGGCGCTATTCATCGCAAGGTGGCTTCCTATTTTGCCGTTTTGGGCAGTGGTAATGGTTAGCTTTAGGTCGGATAGGTAGTCTACTAAGGTTTCAAGAAATTCAGAATCATCTTCGATAATTAGTAGGGTTGCCTGCTCTTTTCTCATCACTCTCCCAGTGTAACTCCAAAGTGGATATTCACACTATCCATGTGTTACAATTATCTCATTGGATAGCTAATGATAATATAACATCCGGACTTAGGGTCGTGAAGGTAAAACATAAGCTCTATTTAATTCTGGCCACCATGATTTTGTTAATGGCGGTCGTCGGTGTGATCTCCTATCGAACCAGTCGACATATCGATCGGGTGGTAGGGGAGTTGACCAATTACTCTGCAGTAAAACATCAGACGACCTCTAAACTGATTGAATCTTTGCAAAAAAGTGAGTTGTTTCTTTACAAGGTACTGTTAGAGTCCTATCGAGAGCGTTTGGCCAAGCGTCAAAAGCGCCAGATGGAGCCGAATAATCAGCAAGAGTTAGAGGCAACCAACTTTAACGTATTATTAGCACAATCACGGGCCCAGCTATTACATTTACAACATGTTACTAGGTTGAAACTGCGTGATGAAACAATCATTTCCATCAGAGAGTCGGAGCAAATTGCCAGCGAACTGCTTTTAGTGCAAAAGGCGATTGATGGAATTAGTGGTTTTGAGCTGCAGGGACAGCGATATATGCAACTGGTGCGTTTTATCCAGTTGATGAAGTCGCGTCTTCAAAGTGCGGACCATCATCTTAATCGCCAGGTTTTACCACAATATCAGCAAAAATTAATGGCGCAGTTAAAGGAGTTACGTACTATTCATAAACTGGCAGTAAGGGACGATAGTAGGCGCATCATTGAAACTATTCGAGAGTCCACCTATATGATTGCACTGACCACGATGTTAGCAATTATTGTTGCAATCATCTTTGGGGTGGTGATTACTCGTAGTATTTCGAATCCACTTAAGTTGTTGACCCATGCGACTGCTCAAGTAGAGGAAGGAGACTTCAGTGCAAGAATAGAGGATGGACTTGGAGGAGAGATTGGTGAGTTAGCGAGCAGGTTTAACACCATGGTTGTTGCAGTTCGAGATGGCCAGGCACAATTGGTTCACTCTGCTAAGATGTCCTCGATTGGTGAGTTGGCAGCAGGTGTCGCCCATGAAATTAACAATCCCTTAGGAACAATTGAGGGAAACCTTGATATTTTAACTAGAAAATTACGAAAAGGTGGTCTCGCCGATGACGAGGGTATTGGTCGGGCGATGGGACGGCTATATAGTACTCAACAACGTTTAACTCAAATTGTTCAAAGGTTAACTAGCTATGCTCGCAGTGTTCCGGATGAGATGATGCCGATTGATGTCCATCTATTGATTGGTGAGACTGTTGGGTTGGTATCAGAAACTTATCGCAAAAGCGGAATCGAGTTACAAGTTGAATTAGAGGCACAAAGTTTCTGGGTAATTGGTAATAGCGGGAAATTTCAACAGGTTTTAATGAATTTACTAAGTAATGCGTATCAATCTTTGGATAGGTCCAGCACAAAAAGCATCGTAGTTTATACTCAGGACCAAAAAGATCAACCGGGCCAACTACTGATTATGGTTAAAGATAGTGGTGAGGGAATTCCTCTAGAGAATCATCAGAAAATATTTGAACCATTTTTTACCACTCGCTCCATGGGTAAGGGGACTGGTCTTGGTTTAGATATTAGTATGATCATTATTAAGGAAATGGGAGGGATGATCTCGGTTGGGCAGAGCGATCCCAAGGGGAGCACTTTTGAAATTGTATTACCAACGACAACCTCAAATTCTGAAGGTTGATTAAGTCTAGTAGGGATTAGAGAGAATATACTCAGTGTTTTCTCGAAAGGAGTCGAGTGCTTCTAGCAACTCTAGATCAACAATCACAGAAGCTGTTATCTCTGCGAGGTCAATATCATCGCCAACTCGCTCTTGATAGGATCTGGCCCAGAAGCAATCATCATAGTTTTCAACCAAGCCAATGGTCTTTTGTTCACTTGTCTCAATAAATGTAATACAGATATCTTGGTCAAGTCCGCTTTTTAAGGTCTGGCTACCAATAAAGATCTCCGTTACGACTCCCTGCACCTGAATAGTGACGATGGGTGGGATATATGTAGGCTCACTGGCAGCACTAAAACTGAAAAAAAGCCCATTGCAGCTAAGTATTGCTAGTAAAATTGTTAGTCTTAATCTCATCATTTCAAGTCCTTCAAGTGTGAATATGAACCTAAAATGACAAGAGGTACAATAGAGTATGTATATAATACCGATCTAATTATTAGATAGTATTGGGAGTATTTGCACTGAAATTATTTGTTTTGAGAGCGATTTGTCGTTGACACAATTCAAATAAAAGTATGCAATGTCAACATTGAGTTTGGCTATGCAAACACATGGCTTGGCTCAATATACCATCTTGTCCAGATGTATGCTTGTTCGGTTTGTTAACCTTATAAGTTGTTGGTTGAATTATCATCTGGTTTCGAGGGTGGAGGGGGCCCCATCTCTTCACCCTCTTCTTTTTTAACTCCGCTTTTTTCTGTACCACCAGCCTTTAATTCTAATTTTCGTTTGATGGCATGAAGGCGCAGTTTCTTTAATAGTCCCAGAGAGTACTCAAGGGCAGAGTAGAGAGCAATAATTGAGGCAAGGTAGATTAAGCTAATCCCGATGGTTGGTAGCGGAATATTAAATGGTTTGTCATATGCCATTAGCATGGGGATGGCGATCATTTGAACTGCAGTTTTCCACTTACCCATACTACCAACTGGTACCGAAAGCCCATGATCAGTTGCTAAAAGTCGAAGGGAGGTAATGTAGAGCTCTCTTAAAACGAGTATTACCACAATAATTGCAGGGATTCGGTCTAAGGCTTGTAGCAGAATGAGAGATGATACGACTAATAATTTATCTGCAATCGGATCTAAAAATGAGCCAAAGATTGTTACAATGTTGCGTTTTCTAGCGATATAACCATCGATAAAATCCGTTATACTGGCAATAATAAAGATCGTTGCCGCAACATATCCCAGAGTAAAATGGTAGGGAAATAGGTAGTAGGATTGGATTAGCTGTAGTGAGAGCGATGCAATCACTATTGGCACTAAGCAGATCCGAAAAAGAGTGATTCTATTGGGAAGATTATCAATTTCCCATAGCTTACTACTGGCTGGATTCAGATCACTTGATTCATTTTGTTCTATATTTTGCATCTATTAATTGTATTTAGCAGATCAGTGGGCAAAAGTCTTGCTTCCCATCTCTTTTTTCCCATCTAACATTCAGATTGATCATCTAATAGAATTATAGATGAGGGCATTTACCCTGCCAACCTCTCAAACTGGAGTGGATAGATGGATTGTCATTTAAATTTGATCAAAACTGATTTTCAGCAAACAGAGAAGCGAATCTTTCCTCGCTTCCCATTCTCCTATCTTAACTTTAAAAGTCAGGGGAACTCTGCTGAACCAGTATTTGAAGTTTTGGATATCTCATATTTAGGTATGCAGCTTAACCTTCGTGACGGCTCTCACCGGCATCGCCAAGGAGAGACTCTGGTTGGCCAGCTTCACTCACGTCAATCGGTAATTGATATTAGCGGAATAATTAAGTGGGTAAAAGGTGGAGGCATCGGGGTATCATTTGAATCAGATGAAGCTACCCAGGCAGCGCTGGACAAGTTTCTCTCGCTGGAAAATATGGTAAAAGAGATACGTATGTTTCATCATGCTCCGCTGGGAGCAGGGATACCTGCCAATCTTGTCTGTTGGCTTCGTTCCAGTGGGCCACTAGAGATATTCGTTTGGCAACATAGTGATCGCGAGATATCCAAATTTCAGGTAATGGTTATGGACTCACTGGTTGAGTGGAGAGATGGACATGGCTTGCGAAGCGGGCAGGTAACTGGGAAGTCAGGACAGGACTCACCTCTCTACTGTCAAGATGAGTATCAATTCAAAATAGACAGTGTGGTTAATCAGGATAAGCTTAAAATGGCTCAGACGGTAATCGGCAATATACCAATGGACTATATGGGTGATAGCGTGTACTCATTTGTACAATTAAAGTTAGGAGAGTAGGGAGTAATAAGCGATGGCAACTACGGAACGAACAGAAATTTTTGATATCCCTCTAGATAAATTTTATCAGGTTATTGCAGACTATGAGTCCTATCCTGAGTTTGTAGATGGTGTTAGTGCTACTAAAATTGTGGAGCGTTCCGGTAGTGAAACTGTTGTGGAGTACTCTTTAAATTTGATTAAGAAGTTTAGTTATACTTTGAAGTTGACTGAGGATAAACCTAACGGATTAAGTTGGGAGTTAATTAAGGGAGATATCTTTAAGTTCAACAGCGGCTCATGGCAGCTAAAAGCTTTGGATGATGGGAGAACTGAAGTTAGCTACCGCTTGGAAGTTGAGTTTAAGGGGTTTGCCCCTAAAATGGTGGTTAACAAGCTTGTCTCTCATAATCTACCTGCGATGATGCAGTCATATTATCAGCGGGCACTGGAGTTATAGTGATGAACGACGAAAGTGACCGAGATAAAGAGGGGAGCAAAGAGAGTATAAAAATTGCAGATATGATCAAACGGGTGGTTTCCGTTGGAGTTGGTGCAGCTTTTATGACTGAGGATAGTGTCAAGGCACTATTAGCAGAGCTACCTCTTCCCAAAGATATCATTAATGGGTTGGTGCAAAATGCCAAAGGGGCCAAGGAGGAGTTTATGGACTCCATTCAGGCTGAAATTCGGCGGCACCTTTCATCGATAGATCCTAAGCAGTATCTTGATGAGATTGTAAATAATTATGAATTTGAGATTGATGCTACGGTGAGGCTCAATAAAAGGGCGACATCGGGGCCAACTAAGAAAAAATCTCAGGAGAAGAAGAAGCGTTAATGGAGCGAGAAGAGCTGATCGCTAGTCGCCTTACAATTCTGCTTAAGGAGCTAGAGGGAAAAGCAACTTTGGTCGCAGTCTCTAAGTACTCCCCTCTGCTAGATATCACTTATGCTTTAAATGCAGGACAGCATGATTTTGGAGAGAGCCGAGTACAGGATTTGGCCAAAAAGTCGGCTCAACTTAACTCATCCAACATTCGTTGGCACTTTATTGGCCATTTGCAGCGTAATAAGGTTAAGCCGCTGCTGGCCATCCCCAACCTCTACTCAGTTCATTCGGTGGACTCACTTCGGCTACTGCAGGAGCTTTTGGCCCAGGAGTCGAGCTTTACTGGTAACTGCTTGAAACTATATTTGCAGGTTAATTGCAGTGGTGAGTCTAGTAAGGGGGGATTCTCTCCAGGGGAGGAGCTAGACCAAGGAATCTCTACTCTGCTGGATGCTAACCTTAGTAAATATGCTTTAGCTGGTCTGATGACCATGGGACCAATCCTGACTGATAACTTTGAGTCGGATGCCGGTGAAGCTTTTGAATATCTGCGTCGGGAACGTGACCGGATAGTGATAAAATTCTCTTTAACCAATCTGGAACTCTCAATGGGTATGAGTCGTGATTTTCGGGTCGCTCTAGGCCAAGAAAGCGATATTGTACGGATTGGTGGCCATATTTTTGCCTAGCAGGTGATTAAAAATCAACCGTTTGTGCGGTGCGCCATGTAATAAATACACGCACTGCGTTATGGCGCGTGTCATTTATCTCAGATCTGATATATTGGGTGCGAACAAGTTTTTTGATGGATCAAAAGCGACCTGAAACCAGATGTATTTGTGGGTTGCCCACGACCTTGGAGGATAAGATGAAGATGATTAACGGAAGACAACTATGGACAGTATCCGCAGCGACGGCCCTGCTGCTGGGTAGCACCATCTCACCCATATATGGGGAGGATGTCTCCTGGCAGGATGGGATTGACCAGACCTACAATCAGAGCGCTCTCAACTCTCCCACTATTAATGTGGATGGACAGTATGCAGAGACGACAGCACCTGAGCCACCATCGTCGGAAGAGATTAGAGATAATGCAGTTCAGGAGGCAGAGATCAACAATGCCCGAGTAGTTGCAAAAAAGATTAAGAACTACCGCATTCCGAAGAAGCAGGGCAATCAGATCCGTGATCGGGAAGGTGAGAAAATACAGAAGCGCCTAGAAGAGGTCTTCGGTGGAAGCGGTACAACTACTGCACCGTCTAATACTACTGCAGCTGCAGCAGTTACCACTGCCCCAGCTCCCGCAGCTCCGGCACCATTTTTCGCCAATCAGGTAAAGATTATGCCTTCAATGGGAATTGCTAATATTCAGGGTGATGGATTTGATCTGGAGTCTAATTTTTCTGGTGGTGTAGTCGCTGAGGCAACAGTTTTTCCTCATGTAACGGTTGGCGTTGGATTTAACTATTCCAGTATGGAGATTACAGATATTGGCAGTAGCTTTAATGGTAACTATAACAGTGGTTATAACTACAATAACTGGTATACCAATCAATTTGGTGCTGGGCGTACCATTGACTACCGACAATTGGGAGTTGAGATCAGCTCAAAGTTTTTTCCAATAGAGAATTCAAGAGTACGGCCCTATGCTGGTTTGGTGATTGGATTCAATCGCTTAAGCATGGAGTACCAAGATAGTGGAGCTTTTTACAACAATTATAACCAGACCTCCTACGGTGATGAAGAGTATGCGACTAGTTATCTCTCCGGTGGTATTTTAATCGGCTCGGAGCTATCGATCACCTCAAATATTGGGATAAATCTTGAAGCACGTTACACACTTGGTTTGACCACTGCTTACGTTGGTGACTCAACAACCTATGTTCAAAACGGTGACCAGGACCGTCTAACTCGCTTGGGATCAGCGATTGAAGAGGCTTCCACTCTCGCAATCAATGGTGGACTATTTATCTCTTTTTAATTTTATACTTAACATAATTGATTTTATAGGAAAGAGGGTTTGTTAAATATATTTAGCAAACCCTCTTTCTCTTTTAAGTGAAGCCGTTTTGCACTCTTTCTCTCCTTCTCTTTTTCCCCTTTTAGACTTATGATTATGCTACAAAAGCTAATAATTTTTAGGGAGGAAAGATGGAGCTCGGTGAAGTCTATTTAGTATCAGGAAAACGCACACCTCACGCCAAGGCAGGTCTCGATCTGGCTGATGTAGCGGCCCCATTTTTGGGAACTTATCTTTTAACCTATCTACTTGATTCTCACGCTATTCCGGCCAGTGCGATTGATGAAGTAATAATTGGAAATATTGGTGCTCCTGCCAAGTATGCAAATGTCTCGCGGGTAATTGCACTGGAGGCAGGGTTGGACGAGAGTGTTAGTGCTTATACTGTTCATCGCAACTGTGCTTCCGGTATGGAAGCAATGTCCCAAGCCTTTCTTAAAATAGCTTGTGGGCGAGCGGATCTAATTATGGCCGGCGGAGTGGAGAGTATGACTCAGATGCCCCTAATGTTTGGCAAGGATATGACTGATCTTTTTATGAACATTATGAAGGCGAAGAAGGTTCCAGATAAGTTAAAAGCTTTAAAGGCATTTCGTCCTGGCCACCTTGCTCCGGTAATTGCGATTGAGCAGGGATTAACCGATCCTTTTGAAGGGATCAATATGGGGCAAACCGCTGAGTTGATCGCACGTGAGTTGGGTATTACCCGTGAAGAGCAAGATCTGTATGCGAATAACTCA
Organism: Bdellovibrionales bacterium; assembly: GCA_018646675.1. GTDB lineage: Bacteria > Bdellovibrionota > Bacteriovoracia > Bacteriovoracales > Bacteriovoracaceae > JABGUH01. The sequence goes on from JABGUH010000031.1 coordinate 20,339, forward strand.
CACCATAAAGCGGCGGCCGCGATGGAGAGTGGGCGGATGGCAGAAGAGATTCTTCCTATCACGGTAGGAAAAAAGCTGAGTAAAATTTTAGCGAATGATGTTGGGCCAAGAAATAATTCCACAATAGAAGGGCTCGCAAAATTAAAACCATTTTTTGAAAAGAAGTCGGGAACTGTAACAGTTGGTAATAGCTGTCCGATCACTGACGGAGGTTCACTCTTTTTAATGGCTTCAGCTGAGGCAGTTAAAAAGCATAACCTAGAGCCGATTGCTCGCATGGTGGATTTTCATTTTAATGGTCTAAGTCCAGCACGGATGGGAATGGGGCCACTGGTTGCGATGGATGGACTATTTAAGCGTAGCGGATTTACTCTGGATCAGATGGATAAGGTGGAGATCAACGAGGCTTTTGCAGCTCAGATTTTAGGGGTAAAAAAAGGATTTACGGATAAGAAGGTCGCCGATGCTTACAAAGTAGATAAGTTATGGGGAGAGCTACCAGATGAGAAGTTAAATGTCTCTGGAGGTGCCATCGCTCTAGGCCACCCGGTGGGCTCATCAGGTAGTCGGATTGTCCTGACTCTGGCCCACAATTTAATGCAGAGTAAACAGAAGTATGGGATCGCCTCACTATGTATTGGTGGCGGACAGGGCGGAGCAGTCATCATTGAGAATTTGGTAAAGTAGGGAGTTATCGTCATGACATATAATCGTATTAAGTTGGAAGTTGTAGATCGCATTGCCCAGGTTGGGTTTGGATTAAATAGCAAAAAGAGTATGACTACACTGGATAAGGAGACCTTAGAAGAGTTCGATCGTCTGGTTAAAGAGTTAAAAACAATTGCTGATAAGCGGGAAATTGATGGAGTAATTTTTCACTCTTTAATCCCGGGAGTATTTTTGGCCGGTGCTGATATTGATCTGATCTCGACTCTTAAAAGTGAAACTGAAGCACAAAAGGGAGCAGAGGTTGGTCAAACGATCTACTCCAACATTGAGGACCTTCCAGTACCAACCGTTGCTTGTGTTGACGGTGTCTGTCTCGGAGGTGGCTTAGAGATGGCATTAAGTTGTACTAATATTATTGCTTCTAACTCTAGTAAAACCATGCTGGGGCTACCAGAAGTTAAGTTAGGATTTATTCCTGGTTTTGGTGGGACCTATCGCTTGCCACGCAAAGTGGGATTACCAACCTCCCTAGATATGATTTTGACAGGAAAAACGTTAAACAGTCGTAAAGCAAAAAAAGTTGGGCTAGTGGCCGCAGCATTCCCCCCGGAACGTTTACTGGTTCAGGCACCTAATTTTTTCAAAAATCAACAGAGGGTAAAAAGTGGTAAGGAGAAGTTGGAAGATATTCTCACAGATAATATGGTGGCAAAAAAGCTGATCTTTCAAAAGGCGAGAGAGAGTGTGTTGAAGAAGACCAAAGGGGTCTATCACGCACCACTTAAAATATTGGATGTGATGGAGAATAACTTAGGCAAGAGTCGGCCCGCTTATTTAAAGGCAGAGTCTCAAGCTTTTGGTGAACTCTGTGTTGGTGTGCAGAGCCAGAATCTACAACATATCTTCTTCTTAAATGAGGGGGCGAAAAAGTATTCTGGCCCAAAGGGCGAAGGGAAAAATATTGATCTGAAGCGGGGAGCAGTTTTAGGGGCCGGAACCATGGGAGGAGGAATTGCTTGGTTGATGGCCACCCAGGGAATGTTCCCCCTAATGAAGGATATTACCTCCGATGCCTTGGAGCTTGGATTAAAACAATCTTCAGCTAATTTCTCTCAGTTGGTTAAACGGCGCAAAATGACCTTTGATCAGTTTGAGAAGAAACAGCGTTCCATTCGTCCAACGATGAATTTTGATGGTTTTAAAACTGTTGACCTAGTAATTGAGGCGATTGTTGAAAACATGGAGATCAAAAAGAGTGTTCTAAAAGAGTTGGAGGATAACCTAGCAGCAGATGCAGTTATTACCAGTAACACTTCATCACTAAGCATCCAGGAGATGTGTAGTGACTTGACAGATTCATCTCGTTTTGCCGGACTACACTTTTTTAATCCGGTAAATAGGATGCCACTGGTGGAGATTATCACTCATGATAAAGTCTCTCCAGAGGTGGTAGAAGCTCTCTATCGTTGGGTGGTTAAATGTAAAAAAGTTCCCGTGGTCGTTGGCGATGGCCCCGGTTTTTTGGTTAATCGTATTTTGATGCCATTTTTAAATGAGGCAGCCTACCTGCTAAATGAGGGAGTCTCGATCGAGGATCTTGATGAAGCGGCAACCAATTTTGGTATGCCAATGGGACCCTGTCGTCTAATGGATGAAGTAGGACTTGATGTAGCGGCGAAGGTGGCGGACATTATGTTTAAGGGATTAGGCAAGCGAATGACACCAGCAGATCTGTCCGGCAAGATGATGGAGCATGGATTTTTAGGTCGCAAGAACAGTAAGGGATTTTATCTGTATGACTCTCATGGAAAGGAGAGTGGGATTAACTCCAACTGTGTCTCCTTACTACCCAAAAGAAATTCACGTATGGATGAGCGAGAGATGCAACTTCGGCTTTTCTTGCCAATGATTAATGAAGCCGCAACTATTTTGGATGATAAAATTGTCACCGATGCCGGTAAAGTTGATTTAGGATTAATTATGGGACTAGGTTTCCCTCCCTTTAGGGGAGGGCTACTGCGCTACGCGGATTCTGAGGGACTCACTTTAATATTAAAGGAGATCAAGCGACTTGCAGGCAGTGCAGATGCGGAACGTTTCCGGCCAGCAGAGTATTTAGTCAAGCTGGTAGATGAGGGTCGTAATTTCTATCAGAGCTAATTGGCGTTACTCTTTTCACCTAGGTGGTTACTAAGGTGTCTTGGCACTTTCTACGCTATTTTTTTAGATATATTTTCTATGCTAGAAGTCGTCAGCGATTACTACTATTAGCGATTGTCGGACTGATCATCTCTTCCTTTGCTCTTTTAACCTTACAGGGAACAATGGGGGGGCTACAGGAAAAAGTCATCTACCGCTCGAAAGAGGTGCAGGGGAGAGCAGTGATCTATCTGGATCATACTCCCTCATCAGTGGTTAACCAGGTAGAAGAGTGGCTGAAAAAGCGTGGAGTTACCAAATTTGTTGGAGAGTATGAGATTGAGCTAATGTTAAAGCATGGCAACTATCTGGCCCCGGCAATTATCCATGCTGTCCCCGCCACAGCTACCTATCCATCATTTTTGCCCGGGATGGACCTGATGGAGTTGGCGATGCCGGTTGATCTTGGTTATCGAAAACTTAATCTGTCCATTGGTAGTGAAGTGACTCTGATCTCCCCCTCACACAGTGACTCTATGTTTGGCGATGTCCCCCGAATGACGACTGCCAATGTGCAGGAGTTTTTTTCAACCAATGTTCCGGAGGTAGATTCCTTTCACGTTTGGACCCGTCTACCATTGATTCAAAATTTGATTCGTAGTGAGCGAATTAATCGAATTCGCATCTTTGATGATTTAAGCTCCGACTCTACTCTAATTCAAGAGTTGGCAACCACATTTGCAGACCAAAAGGTACGAGTCAAAATGTGGGAGGATGAGCATCAAGGTTTGGTTTGGTCTTTAAGATTGGAGACAACGGTGATGCTGTTTCTCTTTGCTTCGATGACTCTGCTGGTCTCCCTTTCGATTACCTCTGGCCTGATGATCTTTTTTGATAAAATAAAAGTGGACCTGGCCAGTTTCTGGATATTAGGTCTCTCTCAACAGCAGTTGATACGTTTGGCCTCTATCTCCATCTCAACGATTGGCATCTTTGCCATTTTACTAGGGGTGGTGCTGGGAACGATTTTCTTGTGGGGGTTGGATAATTATGGAGGGGAGATTTTACCGGAGATTTTTGTTGACCGTAAAATTCCAATTACCTTTACTTTAAAAGGGTATCTAATCTCATTAGGCATCCCTCTTATAACATCATGGCTATTCTCATATCTCTCGATTGCCAATTTTAAGCGAGAGGTCTCTTATTTAGAGCGGGTCCGCTCGGTAGGGTAAACTACCAAGCAGACTCACAAGCGGATCGGATCTATTAATTAATCTAAAATGGGAGAGAAGTTAACTCTAAGAGCGATCTCATTCCCAGTGGGACATTGATCCATTCTTAGGCGGTAGCTTTCATCACCAAACTCATACTCTACTCGACAGCCACTGAACACTCTTTCAGTGCGGTATTCAGTCTCACAACGCTCAACTGTTTCAGTTGAAGTGCGGCTACCTGCATTTCGTCGACCGGCCCGGCTACCCAATAGAGCACCTGCAATTGTCGCTGCTGTTCGTCCTCGGCCACCGCCAATACGGCTTCCTAGTATTCCTCCTACTACGCCACCGATAACGCCATTGCGTCCACGATTGCTTCGTCGAGTGGTGACTGTCTCATCCCAACAACGAGTATGGGGAGTTTCAACATCACGGTAGATCTCTTCGGCATAAGTGATAGGTGCATAGATAGTTGTCTCTTGAGCAATTAGTGATCCAGTGAAAAGAATCGCTGCTGCGGTAGCTAGAATCTCTTTTTTCATTTCAATCTCCTATAAGTTGTTACTTGGTGCAAGCAAGTTGGTTTTCCAATTTTGTTTTGCATCTGACTAACCCAGTTGCAAGTGGAATGCCAACTTTTAAGGAGGATAAGCGGGAAAAACTGACCATTCTTGACTACTATGGCACCACGGCGCAGCACAACATCTGGTGTCAAACAGTCATTTCGTCAAAAAACCAAAAAGAAACCAAAAGAACCAAAAGGTGCCACGCTCTTTTTGGTAGCGATAGTGCGTTAAAATTGTGCGGTGCTGTTACCAAAAAGAGCGTGGCACCTTTTGGGGTTAGCGTGAAGTGGGAACTTGGGTCCAGTTGTACCCTCCGCCAATAGTACCGGTGGTCCCACTATTTTCAAAGTAGCTTCCACCGTAGTAGGCAAAGGGGTTGCTCATATCGTAACCACCGGTGAGTGGATACATCTGATAACTGCGATAGGCACCATAACTTGGATAGTAGAACGGATTTTGATAGTTGTAGCTGGCCCAATTGCGAGCATTAATTGAGCTAGTTAGAGCATGGTTGCCGTAGATGGATAGACGTAGGTCGTTTTGCATCATCTGACTATACTGTGGGACAAAGCTTTGAAAGCCACTGATCATGGCACTCCCTAACATATCCAAGCGAGTTTTTTTTCGTTCGCAAGAGCTATAATCGGTTCCACCCTCGTCGTCGGCATCACAGATAAAGTTCTGGCGAAAATCTCTTCGCTTCTGTCTCAAACCAGCTTCATTACAGACGGGCAAAAAGTTATCCTTATTGATGCTACCGATGGTTTTTATTAGTTTAGCACAGGTTTTTTCGCCAACTTTACGACTCTTCTTAGCTCCCTTGGACCGATCCATTATCTGTTGATCAACTACCGCCAGAATTGTTACTCCATCTTTAAGTAGTTGTTGCTGGGGAGAGCTATTTCCACTAATGCTGGTGTAGTTACACTGCGTGATAACGGTTATCTCGCTACCACAGCGACTTTTTACCATATCGACCAAGCCATATTTAATATCATTCATAGCTTGGTAGTCATCTCTATCTTTGATTCCCCCGAGCTGCTGCTCAATCTTTTTGATCTCAATTTCAAGATTGGCAATGGGGGTATCGATGGGATCTTTGCCATCTGCTGGCATTAGCTTTTTTAAACAATCAATAGTCTCTTTTTCTATATCACACTTAAGTTCTTTTTTGAGCTCTTGGGCCACCTGATCAAATGTCTTTGGTTTTTTGTCAGATAGGTGATGTCTTTTGATGGAGGATTCATACTGTTTTTTCAAAATAGTGCTTAATTTCTTTCCTTTTTCATTAAAATGTTTTGTTAACTGATCAAATGGCATTTTAAAGAGTTGTTCAACCCTCTTTTTTGTAACTAATTTTTTCATCTCTTGATGGTAAGTGCCATTATTAATCTCTTTAAGCAAATTATCGTAAGCAGTAGTTATCTTTGCAGCCTTACTATCTGCCTGTTCACTATCTAGTGCACTCTGTAGCTCTATCGCGGCGTTAAGCTGCTGCTTAAGCACTCCATCTGAGGGAAGGTTGTCAGTTAAGAGCTGGCCATAATTAGCGCTATCTTTATCATCCTGGTTTGCAGTGAGATAGGCAGCGATAACACTATCTATGATCTGCTTACTATTATCCTTTTGGTTATAATTATCCTTTTGGTTATATTCTAAAATTTTTACACAGAGTGTACTCTTTTCATTTGCTACTTTTGCGCATTCGCCCAATATGATCTCAGCGCCGAAATCCTCAGTATCCTCAATATCCTTATCACTCATTGTTTTTGTGTCTATCTCTGGGTTCTCGAGTGTATCGAGCAGACTTTTTACCAGCAGTAATCTTTTAAGGTTATCTATTCCCTCGCTTAGCTCTTCACGTCCGGTATATTTTTTTTTAATTTCACTCTTAACAACACTTTTTGGTAGAGCTGCAAGACTTTTTTTATTACTAAAAGCGACAACAAACTTAGCATACTCATTGCGTAGCTCTTTTATGCCCTTGAGCAGTGAGTACTTTGCCATCAACTGGTCATACTCCTTTTCTAACTGCCCAACACTTTGCCCACCATCCTCTTGGCTCTCTTTTTGTCCAAGTAGCAACTTCTCAGTCTCAGAAATGGCTTGTTTAATATCACTACATTCGGCATATATAATTTTTGCAGGTTTGACGGGGGTTTGTGCCAAACTGTTACTAATCAATCCGGCCATGCAGCAGAGTGTAACCAGCAGTGTGACAACTTTTAGTGGGTGAAAAAGAGTATTGGATAGTAAACTTCTCATAAACTCTCCGATGGCTTGGTTATCAGCGTACATTATACACTATGCACCTATCTACACGGACTTATCGGGAGGATGGGGGCCAACCTTTATATTAGATCCATCTTAAAATAGTAATTTTGATTGGCTTAAGTTTTATAAAAACAGGGAGTTAATTAACTGTGACGGTAAATTGGGGAGCGGCTTCAATCATCTTTTTGACAGTACAGCCTGAGACCGCTGCTGCCAAGGGAGCACGATATTTGGCCGGAAAATCCTCTGGGAGGTTGATGGCAATGCCAATATCCTGTTGAAAACGGTTCGCACCAGAACTGGATTTTGACCCTTGGGTGATGGTAATCCCATGAGTGGAGATTTCACGGGCATTGCAAAAGGACTGTAGATAGTAACCAGCACAGAGGGCCAGGGAGGCAAAAAAGTAGCTGGCCGGCTCAGGAAAGCGAGCTTCGCCCCCATTTTTTACGCTAGAGTCAGCCTTAACGATAAAAGTATCTAAATTTGCGTGGATAACGCTACTTTCAGTGAAATTTATTGTAATCTCCATAAATTAATTCCTCTTGCCGTGCAACAATACTTGTCTTTTTCGCAGGGAAGATCATACAATCGTCCTCCTTTGATAGGCTATTCTAAGATGTAACGATAAAACAAGGATTTTTACCATGAAAAGTACCGCCATAACTGTTTTTATTTTGCTTCTGCTCTCATTTTCTTTATCTGCTAATGTAGCAGGGGTAGAGATTTCAGATCAGGTTATATGGAAAGATTTTGTTAAGCAGATTGTCCGTCATGAGATCTTCTATCAAGATGATGAAGAGAGCATGGATGAGATAGTCAGCGGTCAATATCGACTAATGACCACCATGGGTTATCGTGTTCTGCCCAATGGTGATCACTATGGATTAGCGGCACTGATCTATCTTGATGGTAGCCTTAATCAGAGCAGTCAGGATTTCACCTTGAGTCAGGCAGAGGTCAGTTTTATTGAGATGCCTTATTGTGACTACATCTATCAGGTTAATGATAATTATCGTAATCGGACACTAACTGTTACCTTTAATCAATATGGTGTAGTTCAGGAGAGTAGTGAGTTACTACGTCACAATGTTGATCAACGGGGAGCTGATGGGGTAATCGTCCCGGCAAACAATGGTATGTGTAATGACATTGGCCAAGAGGCTTATTTTGTTCCCATCAGGTATAGCACAACAGTAGATCTAGAGATATTAAACGTAATGCGTTTTATAACTGGTCGTCGAATCGAAGATACGACTATTCGCCCAACGCTCTAAAAAGTGCCAGCCGACTTGTGGGACTAGGTGCGTTGCTGTTGGCTTAAGGTATCTATTAGAAATGACAAGAATAATTGAGCAGCTGTTAACAAGATGATAATAAATTTACGCCGCACTTGGCCCCACAAGTCGGCTGGCACTACCTTACTTAAAAAAAACAATCGTTTAGCGTAGGATCGGCAATGAAATTGAAAAACACGATATTAACACTCTTACTCACTCTTGTGGGGGTAATTACTTTTTCCCAAAGCGTTCAGGCTGC
>JABGUH010000045.1 GCA_018646675.1 Bdellovibrionales bacterium
CCCGGAGACGGGGCCATTCGCTAAGTCACACTTCGTGTGTGACTTACTTAATCAAACCTGCCGCTCACTCTATTCAAATCCCAGACGTTTGTATTTCAAACAAATTAGGTAGTGTGCAATATATGATTTAGGTAAATGGCTGGGGTGGAGGGATTTGAACCCACGACCAATTGATTAACAGTCAACTGCGCTACCGCTGCGCCACACCCCAGTAATCTAGACTCCTAAGAGTATAGGTGAATTTATAAGTTTTTGAAAAGAATTTGTAAATAAAGAAAATAGCGTAATAAGAGTAAAACTACTTATTTGCTAAAGCAAATATTCGAGAGACCTTTCGGGCCGCGTAATTTCGCTTGATAATTCCATCCTGCGCCAATTTAGCGGCCAAGGATTGAGCTTTGGGTAGCAAGGAGGTCAAAGTCTCTTTATCTTGCTTGGAGACTGCCTCGTGCACATTTTTTACCATAGAGCGAAACTCTGACTTTCGTGCCTTGTTTCTCTCTGTTCTTACTATAGTCTGTCTTACTCTCTTCTTTGCTGACTTATGATTTGCCACAGCATACTCCTAAGATTTTAATTCAACTGACTAATTGCCATATTATTTATCTGCTCGTCAATAGCTTTTGTGGGAAGGGTAGCAAAAGTTATAGTGAAGTTGTGCTGGTAGCAATGATTTCATTATGATAAACAGTTCTATTCGCGCAGTGATCTGCTTGTTTTTTTGCCCTAAATAAGAGGATATAATGATGAAAGAGATCAAAACTATTGGAGTTGTTGGGGCCGGCCAGATGGGGCGGGGCATTGCCCAAGTGGCTGCATCTGCTGGATATCAGACTAAAATCTTTGATGTTTCGGCTGAGTGTTTAGAAAATGGGGTTGCTTTTATCCATCAGCAGTTGGCCAGATCCCTTGCCAAGGGGCGGATAACTCAGGAGCAGCTAGACCAGACGGTCCTATTAATTGACCCAATCTCCAAGCTTGATGGGTTATCTGATTGCGATCTGGTAATTGAGGCCGCAACAGAGAATCGTAAGATCAAATTTGAGATTTTCCAGCAACTAGATAGCACGATTAAAAGTGGAGCTATTTTAGCAACTAATACCTCCTCTATCTCGATCACCGAGATTGCAGCGGTCACTTCTCGACCTGAGTTAGTGGTGGGGATGCACTTTATGAACCCTGTACCAGTTATGAAATTGGTAGAGGGGATTCGTGGCCTGGAAACTAGCAATGAGTGCTACGACACCGCCGCAGCAGTGATTGAGAGAATGGGCAAGGTGTTGGTCACCGCCAATGATATGCCGGGCTTTGCCGTCAACCGGATATTGATGCCGATGATTAATGAAGCTGTCTATACACTGCATGAAGGAGTAGCTTCAGTCACAGATATTGACCAAGCGATGAAGTTAGGAACCAATCAACCGATGGGCCCTTTGGAGCTGGCAGATTTTATTGGTCTAGATACCTGTTTAGCGATTATGGATGTGCTCCACGATGGCTTGGGAGATACCAAGTATCGCCCCTGCCCACTATTAAAACAATATGTCGCCGCCAAGCGGTTAGGCAGAAAGAGTGGCCGAGGGTTCTATGAGTACAACTAAACAGTTTGAAACTATCCTGTTTGAAGTACAGGAAGGAATTGGTTATTTGACTATTAACCGTCCTGACAAGCTCAATGCCTTAAATCAAACGGTTCTTTCTGAGCTGGGGGAGTTGTTGACCTCTCTTCATAAAGATTCACAGGGTTGCAGAGGTTTGATTCTCACTGGCGCAGGTGAACGTGCCTTTATCGCCGGAGCTGATATCGCTGCGATGGCTTCGATGAGTAAAGAGGAAGCCAGAGAGTTTGGCCGCCTAGGGCAGGAGGTATCAGAGCGTTTTGAGCAGCTTGGATTGCCAACGATTGCCGCCGTAAGTGGTTTTGCACTGGGCGGTGGATGTGAGATGGCGATGGCGTGTGATATGATTTTTGCAGATCAGAGTGCGGTCTTCGGCCAGCCAGAGGTAAAGTTGGGACTGATTCCTGGTTTTGGTGGTACTCAACGTCTTCCCCGACTGGTTGGAAGAGGTGTTGCCCGAGAGCTTATTTATACGGGACGTAATATGGCTGCTACCGAAGCTAAAGATATTGGTTTGGTGGTTAAGCTCTTAAGTAGTCGTGATGAGCTGATGGCAGCTGCCAAGAGCACGATTAGGGCGATGATCAAGTGTTCTCCATTGGCAATAAGTGAAGCAAAAATGGCAATTAATGATGGATCGGATGTCAGCCTTAGCGAAGGGTTAAACATCGAACTGGATCGCTTTGTTACAATCTTTCAATCTGACGAGATGGTTGAAGGAACAACCGCATTTTTAGAGAAGCGCAAGCCAAGTTTTTAGTCTGAATAAGGAAAGAAGGAGTAAACCCATGTCAGAGTATCAAGAGATCAGAGATTTAGCATCAAAGTTTGCTGATTCTGAGTTGGCACCTTTGGCCGCTCAAGTAGATAAGGAGGCGAGGATTCCTGAGTCCACCTATCAAAAACTGGGTGAGAACGGATTTATGGGAGTCTATGTACCTGAAGAGTACGGCGGTGCCGGAATGGATTATAGCTCTTACGCAATTATAGTAGAGGAGATATCGAGAGCTTGTGCTTCGACCGGTGTTCTCATCTCAGCTCAAAATTCGCTAGCAATCTGGCCAATTTTGGAGTTTGGCAATGAGCAGCAGAAAAAAGAGTATCTACCCAGGTTGGCTTCTGGGGAGATGGTTGGCTGTTTCTGTTTAAGTGAGCCGGGAGCAGGATCTGATGCTGGTAGCTTAACGACTATGGCTGAGGATTGTGGAGATCATTTTGAGCTAACTGGAACTAAAAATTTTATCACCAATGGTAAAGAGGCAAAGGTGGCAATCGTCTTTGCCAAAACGAAGAAGACAGATGATTACAAGGGAATGTCAGCTTTCATCGTTGAGACTGAGACTCCCGGATGGAGTGTGATTAAGTGTGAAGATAAACTTGGCATCAAGGGATCATCTACCGCACAGATTGCACTTGATAAAGTTAAGGTTCCTAAAAAAAATCTACTAGGGGAGCCTGAACGCGGTTTTAAGGTGGCAATGGCCACACTAGATGGTGGGCGAATTGGAATTGCTGCCCAAGCATTGGGAATTGGCGAGGCTGCATTTCGTTATGCTAAATCCTACGCATTGGAGCGAGTTCAGTTTGGTAAGCCAATTGCCAGTTTACAGGCGATTCAATTTATTATTGCTGATATGAGTACTAAACTGGCCGCAGCAAGACATTTGGTAGCTGATAGTAGTCGGCGGAAAGATGAGGGCGTAAGCTACTCCAAGGAGGGGGCCCAGGCAAAACTTTTTGCCGCTGAGAGTGCCATGTGGATAACCACTAAAGCGATTCAAGTTTTGGGAGGCAATGGTTTTATTAAAGACTATCCGGTAGAACGCTATTTTAGAGATGCAAAGATTACAGAGATATATGAGGGAACATCTGAAATTCAAAGAGTGGTTATTGCCTCTTTAGAATTAAGATAACTTATAATAATTGGGCAAGTTATATGGTCTTAGATAGGATTTTTGATATGGTAAAAAAAAGTAAAGCAAAGAAAAAAGTCGCTAAAAAATCACCCGTAAAGAAGGTGGTAAAGAAGAAGACAGCTAAGAAAAAAGTTGTCAAAAAGAAGGTAACTAAGAAGAAGGTTGCCAAGAAGAAGGTGGCTAAGAAAAAAATTGCCAAGAAGAAGGTCGCCAAGAAAAAAGTTATCAAGAAGAAGGTAGCTAAGAAAAAAGTTATTAAGAAGAAGGTCGCCAAGAAAAAAGTTATCAAGAAAAAGGTCGCCAAGAAAAAAGTTATCAAGAAAAAGGTCGCTAAGAAAAAAGTTATCAAGAAAAAGGTCGCCAAGAAAAAAGTTATTAAGAAGAAGGTAGTTAAGAAAAAAGTTGCCAAGAAGAAGGTGGCTAAGAAAAAAGTGGTGGCCAAGAAGAGCGCAGCAAAGAGTGTTGAGACTAAAAAGGGGCGTGTCTCCAAAAAGAGTGGAAAGGATTCCGGAATCTCTTTAGCGGAGAAAAATGCACTGGCGGATAAGTTATCCACTGTTAGTGAAAACTACTCTCTGCCTGAAATTTTTGCTTCCATCAACCGGATGGATTTTTTCTCTGGTGAAAGTGATGAGTGTTTAGTTAAAGGGTGTGACAACCTGGCCACAACTGCTGGCCATTGCCGTTTACACTATATTCGTGATTGGAACGATATAAAGCGCAAGCAGGAGATTCTTCAGGACGGTAAATTGCAGATTTATATTGAGGATCTTGTTACCAAGTATCCACTGAAATTTATCAATGAGATCGTTAAGGACCTAATGGATGATCGCTCCTTTTATAAAGTACTAAAAGAGCTGAACGTTGAAGATGTAGGATCTTTTGATGAGTGCGACGAAGAGTTAATGGATGATGATCAGGATATTCCCTTTAGATCAGAAAACCTTAGAGGATCAACATACACTGCAGATGAGTAGCTTCTAACTATCTTCAGCACTGGCCAATATTCGGTCTGCCTCTATTGAGAGGGAGACATTCTCACGAGTGACTTGATAGTAAAATGTCTCATTTTGGTGAGTAGCTTCCTGCCAATCAGCAATGTGTCCATCCCAGTTATCATCAGCAAAGTAACTGTCAAATAAGAGGCTGGACGCGTCAATCATGAAATTTAATTTTTGTACCACACTCTCTTTTGGCCGCAGATCCATTGACAATATGCAGGTCAGAGGTATCGCCTCTAAGTGCTCTGGATGACAGTAGGAGATGGCCAGAATTACCTCCGTAGGAAATGATAGTCCATTAATTTCAAAGGTGTGGCCATCTTTTTGGCAGCTTTGTTGATAGGCAGAAATTAGTACCTTTTTAACATCAAATGCCCATTGGGCCGGTAGTGGTTGCGCCGGATCATGGTGAGTATTTCTTGATTGCATTGTTAACCTCTTCGTCAAATTAGGGCCACCTTTTTACACTACTTATCAGGGAAAAGGGAAGCACTTATGGATCTAAGTTTAGTGCCAGCACTAATAGTAAATGTCGATTGCTGCACGGCAAGATAAGAGGGGAGCAGAGCTGTCTATTGCCCATAGATTCTAGCTTGATATGACAATTACGACGGAGGGAGTTTATCTTGGCAAAGAGCCTCTAAAACCCATATAATTTCTAAGTTATTATTATAGACTGTTCGATCATATCGAAATTGTTATCTTGTTGTGCAGTTACTCTGTTATCCAACAGGATGGCCAAATTAATTTGATTGTAAAAGGAGATGGGTAATGTCTGTTTATCTGCTGGGTGGGGCCAGAACTGCAAGTGGAACATTTCTTGGAAGTTTAAGTGGGGTGACAGCTCCTCAATTGGGAGCGGTTGCGATCAAAGGAGCGATTAAACGGGCCGGTATCGATGGATCATCAATTGATGAGGTCTTTATGGGTAATGTCGTCTCTGCCGGAGTCGGGCAGGCCCCAGCAAGACAAGCAGTGCTCTTTGCTGACTTAGACCAATCTATCCCTGCCACCACGGTGAATAAAGTTTGTGGTTCAGGATTAAAAACGATTATTACCGGGGCCCAAACTATTAAGGCTGAAGATAACTCTCTGGTGATTGCTGGTGGAATGGAGAGCATGTCATGTGGCCCCCACCTTCTTCCCGGCGTTAGAAATGGGGTAAAGTTTGGCGATAGTCAGATGTTGGATGCTATTTTACACGATGGCCTTTGGGATGTTTATAGCAAGCAACCGATGGGAAACTGTGCAGAGGAGTGTGTGAAGAAGTTTGGTTTTACCCGTGAAGATCAGGACCGTTTTGCGATTGAATCATTTAAACGGGCACAAAAAGCGATAGATGATGGGATCTTTACTACTGAAATTGAACCAGTAACAATCAAAGGGCGCAAAGGGGATACCGTTGTTGACTATGATGAGGGACCTCATAAGGCTAATTTTGATAAAATTCCCAAGCTACGCCCAGCATTTTCCTCTGATGGGACAATTACCGCTGCCAATGCATCGACCCTAAATGATGGAGCCGCCGCAGTTGTTTTGGGCGGGGAAAAATACAAGGATCAAGCCAAATTTAAGATTATCTCCTATGCCTCCCATGCTCAGCACCCGACTGATTTTACTACTGCTCCAATTGGTGCAATGAAAAAGGCGGTGGCACTGGCAGGTGTAGAGATTGGTAATATCGAGCTGTTTGAAATCAATGAGGCATTTGCAGTGGTTACGATGGCAGCAATGCGAGAGTTTGACCTATCTCACGAGAGAGTCAATATCTATGGTGGTGGGGTAAGTCTTGGTCATCCAATTGGCTGTTCTGGTACTAGAATCGTGGTGACGTTAATGAACGCAATGGATCGCCAGCAGGCGACATTGGGAATGGCTGCCATCTGTATTGGTGGTGGAGAGGCGTTGAGTTTAATCATTGAAAGGATATAATTTGTGGCCCATGATAATCGCACTTTAGAGGAGCAGGTTCGTAATAAAGAGCTTGAGCGCCAGAAAATGCTGGATAGCAAGAGAGAGAAGCTTCTGAAGGATCGAGAAGCTTCTGGGGCCAAGTCAGTTGCAGCTCCCTCTTCAAAAGTTAGTAGCGGAACAAAGAAGGTAAAGAAAAAAAAGAGTGCAGGTAAGAAGTCCGGCCTACGAGAGATGGAGCCTGGTGAGGTGCTTTTTGTCGAAGGAGATATTGCCACTTCGCTCTTTATTATTCAAAAAGGACAGTTACGACTCTATCGTCCTAAAGGGAAAGGATATGTCGAGCTGGCAATTCTTCGCTCGGGTGAAGTCTTGGGAGAGATGGCTTATTTTGAGGAGGGGGCCAGACGTCGTAGTTGCTCAGCCGCTTCTATTATAACGACTTCAATTGTAGAGATATCTTTTGATGCTTTTGGGCATACCATGCAGTCTCTCAACCCTTGGTTTAAGACTATTATTAATACACTGGCCAAGCGTCTTAGAACAACCAATGAAAAGGTGAAAGAGCTAGAGAGTAACTCTGTCGGTTATGGGCAAGATGGGCATGTAGCAGGTTATAAATTTTTTCATAATGTTGAAATTATCCGCATGTTATCTCTCTTCTACTTAGTTTTTCGTGCACATGGAAAAAGAGGGCAGAAGGGAACAGAGTTAAGTCTTCTAAAGCTTAGGTTCTATATGTTTGAGGTGATGGGAATTGCCGAAGTTAAATTTGAAGAGTTTTTGCCCATAATGGTAAAGTGCAACATGGTAATGATTGAGAGTGATGAGGATAATTTGCCCAACACTCTAATTAGTAGTGAGATCAATCTATTTAAATCACTCATGGGATTTTTTGCAGAACAGAAAATGCTGACTGATGATAAAAAGACTAGCATCTCCAGCAATTGTGAGATTGTACTACGCAAGCTGATTGCCCACTGCGATCGTTTGGGGATGCATGATCAGGAGAAGGTATCTCTAGAGCTTAATGATATTTTTAATGAGCTGACGAAGAAGGGTGTTACAGTGGATGAGAGTGATCTTGATGATGCAACCCAGATGGGATTTTGTACCGAGGTCTTGGTCAATAGTGCTGGCAAGGTAACAACCGACCTCTTCTTGAAAAAATTGAGAAGTGATTTTCTGGCACTACAGGTTGGAAATGCCGTTGCCAGGGTAAACGAGGCGAAAGCTTCGTCGGGAAGCTATTAATGGTTAAGTTGGTCGTCCTTTTTATCATATTTCTACCCCTGCTTTTATCGCAGGTATCTGCTTTGGATATTAAGGTTGATAGTAATATTAAAGGTGCCTATGTCTATCTCTCTGCCAAGGGAGAGCCGTCTAAACGAGTGGGGGTTACTCCAGCAAGTCTTCCTAATGTGGAGATGAAAAATGGGTTAATGCTTCATGTGGAATATCGTAACCATGCACCTGTTTCTATCCCAATCAGCAGTGAACACAAACAGAATTTAGAGTTGGACATTGAGCTTAAACCCCTCTTTAGCTTAGGTGGGGAGAATCGGAATAATTTTTTTGTACGAGAGGTGCAATTAAAAACGGAGCAAGCACTCGATGACATTATGGAAGTGCAGTTCTTGATTGAGGATAATCAGTTGAATTTGGCACTAACCAACTTAAGAAAGTTACGGGATACCTTTCCTCAGAGCATATTTATTGAAGTTCTATTTGCAAATGCCTTAGTTCGTTCTGGTAAAAAGACAGAAGCTCGACAGGTTTTGGATAATATTTTAAAGCGGGTGCCGGCAGATCAAGCCAACACTAAAAAGATGATTGAGCTATTTCAAAAAAGGTTGTAGCAGTTTCTACCTACAGGAGGTGAGTTATGAAAAAAATTATTACCCTAGCTTTACTATTGATTACAATTAATGTTCACGCATCGTTTTCTTGTGCGATTAGAGACCGAGTAGAAACAACTTTACCTGACTATATCGCAACAACTCTGGAGTGTACTAATACGGATGCAATTTCAACCGATATCGGGGGATTTCTGGACCGAATACGTCTCTGTCCTGCTGATGGTCAGAAAGTGGAGTTTGGTGCAATCTTCTGTCAGGTTACATCAACTTATGTTGTGGATCAGATGGTTAAGGTCATTCCTGCTGAATGGGAGTGTAAAGTGACTAAGGCGTCAGATTTGGTTAAGGAGATGTTGGTGGCCAGATGCCTTACTTTTGTGGGATCAGATAATTAGTTAACTTTATTTCTTATCATAAGTAGCAGATCACGTTGGTCCTCTTCGACTACGTGGTCTGTGAACCAATAGGATAGATGCAACCTAAGCTTTAGATCTAAACTAGGATTTTTTTGTATATGCTGCATCGTTGCCTCTTCTAGCAGTGCTAAAAAAGTTTGATGGGATTTTAAGTGGGCTTTAATATCGATTTTAAGCTTTCTTAGCTGCAACTCCTCATACTCAAAATGTTGTAAAACACACCGTTTAATTCGATTAAAGATCTCTGTTATCTCATCGCGGTTTTCGCAAGGCTGATTCAGTTCGTGCAGCGCGTCTATGATGCGCTGATGTTGAAAGTCGATTACTTTATGTCCTAATTCATGTTTTAGCTGATTCCAATGGACCGCCAAGCCGAGATTGGATTTTTTGCGGATGTGATTGGTTGATCCATGGGGTAACTTGAGTACTCTTTCAACTTTATTGTATAGGGTTTGCTGCTTTATCGGTTTTATAATGTAGTGTGAGACTCCAGATTGAATTACCTTGTATACCTCTTGGGGACTATCGACCACCGATGTCATGATAAATGGTACATCGGCATGGGGTCCCTCTTTTAATTTTAGTAGTAGATTATGTCCGTCAAGTCCTGGCATTTGCCAATCCGAGAGGATTAGGTCTACATCAACTCCATTATGATGATTATCTTTTAGAATATGCAGTGCCTCTAATCCGTCATTGGCATGCTGGAATTTGTTAAATCCTCTCTTTTTTAGAAAGGTTCGAATTAGATTTTGCGACTCGACACAGTCGTCAATAATCAACACATTTAGATGATCAATACTTTCCACCACTGCTCACCGTTAAGAAATTTGTTTATATATTTAACTCCCTATCGTAATTATTTTGCGAAAGATAAAATTTATTCCAGCTCTTAGCGATAATTGGCGAGTTCCAGACACGAATAGTCGGATATTTTGGTAATATTTCCTTAATTGGTTTTCTAGTTAAAAGAGGGTAGACTCACACTCTCTTAGTAAGACTATCAAAAACTTAGACCGCAAAGGTATAAACGAAGGAGTTGGTGATGAGTAAATTATTTGTATTATTGATGGTGGGAATGTTAGTTGTAAGCGCGAGTTGCTCTTTTGGTGGTAGAACTTTCAAGAAGACATATGAACTGCTTGATGCCAAAGAGGCAAAGACTCCTTCATGGATTAATGATCCTCAGGAGTGGGCAGAAGATAATGACGAGAAGGATTTTAAAGACTTTCGTTACTTTGTTTATGACACTGAAGCGAAAAAGCGAAGAGGTATTGCATGTCAGTTGGCCCGGGCCAAGGGATCTGCAGAGATCGCTTCTGAGATTACTCAGTTTATCAAGCAATCTTTTGGTCAGTCAGTCCAGGGTGACCCAACACAGAATGATGATGCTTTAGAAGAGTATGTTGAGACTACCTTGGCCCAAGAGGTGCAAAGTTTTATCGTTGGTGCCAAAGTTTATCGTACCTATTGGGAGCAACGTGCTTATCGTGAGAAGAAGGGTGCAGATAAGGATTTTACCGGTTATACCTGTGCTGCTCTGATTAAGATGAGTAAGAAAAATATTGCACGTGCCATCCGTCGCGCCCAGCGCAAACTAGAGTCAGTGGCAAATCCCGAGACAAAGAAAAATGTTAAAGCTGCTTTGAAAGATGCTGCTGACAAGTTTAACGAGTTAGACAAGAAGAATTAGTCTTTTCATATCTTTGTGCCACTAGATGGTAGCTGTCTGGTGGCAAGTTAGGAGGTGTCGTATGGATGCACGTATTATGCTATTTGCGGTCATCCTTTTTCTACTCGGCTGGGGAAGTGACCGAAGTGTTGCTGGTACACCGGAATGGATGAACAATACTGATAAAGTGTGTAAACGTCACCAACTCTGTGCTGTGGGAGAGGGGGATAGTTTTAATTTGGCCAGTGCCAATGCTCGTAAGGGTATTGCTCAGATTTTTAAGACTCGGATCAAGTCAAAGTTTGAAGCTTCAACTTCAATCAGTGGGGATAAAGTTGATGAAGATTTGAGTTCTCACTTGGAAGAGATTACTGATGAAGTGCTAGAAGGTGTTGAAGTAATAAAGAGTTACGATTCAGGTACATCCTACTTTGCTTTGGCAATGTTAAACAAAAGCAAGGCTGCACGTCGTTATAAAAAAGAGTTGGATCGAATTGATAGTAAAATATCTGGTTACGGTAAAGAGAAAAAAGGGCGTTCACTTCATCTGTTAAAAAAACTTTTTTTTGAGCGGGATGTTGTTCACAGTCGCTATGAATTTCTGACCGGAAGAACGGTTGCCCCACCAATGAGTTTTATGGCGATTGAGCGAGAGGTGCGTAAAGGAATATCCAGCTACCGACTCTCTTTAAAGATGACGGGCGAGCAGTCTGGTCTGATCGGGCCAGTAGTTCTGGAAGCACTATCTGCCTTTGGGTACAAAATGGTCTCTGGTGAAAGTGCTGCCAAAGCAACTCACAGTGTTTTGGCCAACTATACTTCCAAAGCGCTACATATGAAGGTTAAGGGATTCCTCAAATATCAATATATGATTACTGTGACAGTGACTGATCGTAACGGAGTAAAGATTGGAGCATTGGAGCATTTAGTAATTGCAGTAGGACGAAATATTGATCAAGCTAATCAGAAAGGAGGGGAGATGATTCGCAGCTACTTGTTGGAGAATATCGCCTCTTTGAATATTGAGTAATATAGAGTGGAATAAAATATCTATAAGGAGTGAATTATGAAAAAAGAGAGTATTTGGATTTTGGCACTTTTAATTTCCGCCAGCATGTTACTTCAAGGTTGCGGCGGTTTTAAGGCGAAAAGAGTTTCTGCTGACGAGTCGGATGAAGCAGCAATGGAGATTACCGATAAGTGGGTTGCCCGTGATACTGAAATTTCTGTTAAAAAGATTTTAGAGCAGATTCAAAAGCATCGTGGATTTAAAAGATATCTACGTAAGCTTGGTCGCACTCCAAAGATCTTTATTAGTGAAGTTCAAAATAGAACCTCCGAAGCCTATTTTCCAATTGAGGATCTTAATGATGAATTATTAAATGAATTTTCCATGTCAGGAGACTATGTTCTGATCGATGCGGCCCAAAGAGACGCTATTTTAAAGGAGATTCAGTACCAAAATGACGGTATGGTTGACCCAACTCAGATTAAAACAATTGGCAAGCAAGCGGGAGCGGACCTATTGGTCTTTGGGGCGATTAGAATGAAACCTAAAAGTCGCAAGGGGAAAACGATTAAAGAGTACTCAATCAATATGCGGATGACTAATCTTGAGTCTGGTGTTGAAGTGCTCAGAACTCGTTCCAAGTTAAATAAGTTCTCATCAAAAAGTAGCATGGGTTGGTAGTTCCATATCAAGGGTTTAGTTTATGATTAGACAGCTTCATTTTCTAGTGGTTGGTTCACTGTTTCTCTTGATGGCTTGTGGCACTTCTACTAAGCGTAGTTCCATTACGTTGCTAAGGTCACAGGTAAGACAGGGACAGTACCAACAGGCGATGAAGCTGGTTAAAAGTAAGAAGTATTACCCAGAAAAAAACTCTACTCTACTTAAGATGTTAGAGGAGGGAATGCTACTCCACTTAACTGGTGACTACCATCGATCAACCAAGGTACTGGATAGGGCCAGGGAGCTAAGTGATCAGCTTTATACTGTCAGTATTAGCAAAAAAATAGCAGCGACAATTGCCAGCAATCAGTTGGATAAATTTTATGGCGAGAAATATGAGAGTTCCATGATTCGCTTCTTTTTGGCACTCAATCACTATCTGATCTATCAGCAAGGCCAGGGAGCAGATGGTAAAAAGTTGACCAATCAGCAGCTTCAGAACCATCTGGCCGCGGCACGTGCCAATATTACCGAATGGGACTCTCTGTTAAACAACTATCGTCAACAAGTGGCAGGTGAGACTTCATACAAAGATGATCTTAGTGCCAAGCTTTTCGGGGCATTTGTTCACCAACAGATCGGAAGTAGTGCCGAACGTCAGATTGCCATTCAACTCTATCGCGATGCTAAAAAAATTCTCTTTCGCAACTACAATTCCTACCGGTCATTTAACGGTAAAGCGGCTTCTTTTCGTAAAAACTTCAAGAAGCTGCCAGGAATGAAAAAGAGTGTAGTGAAAAAAAAGTTTGTAACATCTAGTCGTCATGCCAAGCAATTGATCAACTACATTAACCATCAACTCAAGATTCTAACCGGAAAGATCAAAAAGAGGGATAATATCCAAGTGGTATTAGAGCAGGGACTGATCTCTGCAAAAAGTGTCAAGAAAATAAATTTTCCTCTTCCAACTCCCGCTGTGCCGCTCGTTACTTCGGGTGGGCGAGGACTCTCTCTGATCGCTTTTACCCTCAATGTTCTTAGTATATCCAAGGGATTAAAACCATCAATTACCTTTGAACTACCAACGGTAGTAGAGAAGAGAGCTGCTCAGCAACTAACTTTAATTGTGCAAGATAAAAAGGGGCAAGTGATCAAACGTACACCTTTGGCACTAATGAACCCTCTGTCTGATCTTGCACATGAGGCCCTCTCAAACCGAGTGACTGCCACCTATACTAAAATTGGTGCTCGGGTAGCTGCCAAGCACGCTGCTGCAATAGCCACCGCCTATATTAGTTATAAAAAATCTATTCGTTCTGGTATTCCTCATCCTATGGCACAAATAGCGGCCGGTTTAATTTATGCGGGTCTAAATAAGGGGATTGCTGCTTCAGAAAAGGCTGATCTACGTTGTTGGTCCACCCTTCCTCACTCTTTGCGGATCGGTTCTCTACGACTTCCGAAAGGAAACTATAATTTGGTGCTAGAGCGCAAACAAGGTAAGAGTGTCAGCAACATTCCGTTACAGGGCCTCTTGGTTGATAGTTCAAAAAAGGTAAAGTTGCTGCGTTTGCGAGTGAATTAGTAATTTACACCTTTTTGACGAAAATAACGAAAGAGTGCATTTCCTAGATCCACCATCAGATCCCGTCCTTCAATATCTAAATTTAAAAAATCTGTTAGGTAGGCTTTTTGGCGTGGACTAAGATTTTGTAGTTTATCTTGTAGGGAACTCTCCGAATTTTTAGCACTACTATCAGGTTCAAACACCACTTTTTGTTGTCGGCCAGCAACTTTTATCGTCGCAGTTGTCGCTGTTTGGGCGGTGCCGAGTGTGGATGAGAGCTCCTCCGCTAGTCCATCTCTGGGGGACGGGGAGGGAGCTGGCCCCGGGGGAGGTGTGGCAGCTCCTTGTTGACGATCTGCGATATCGCCTCGAATAAATTTTACTAAGCGGATAAAATGGTCTTGATACTCCT
Source organism: Bdellovibrionales bacterium (assembly GCA_018646675.1). Lineage (GTDB taxonomy): Bacteria > Bdellovibrionota > Bacteriovoracia > Bacteriovoracales > Bacteriovoracaceae > JABGUH01. The sequence goes on from JABGUH010000045.1 coordinate 14,046, forward strand.
CATCTACAAAATCGATAATCTCATGAAGTGGAATGTTGAGTTTGGCAGTAATTTTTGCAATTAGCTGGGGATTTATCTCTGTCGTTTTTTGGTTTAAAAAACGACTCATGGTTGAGACGCCTACCTCTGCCAGCTCGGCAAGATCCTTTTGGGACATGGGGCCTCTAACCTGCATATATTTTCTAACTGCCCCTAGGAAGGTTTCGATTTCACTCTCAATAAATTTATTCATAAGCAACTCCTTGAATATAGTATCGGAATGAAAAAATATATCTTGATGCAATTTTATTGCTTGACGCAACGCGCAAGATGGGTTATTATTGCCCTATTGAACCGGAGAGCGGAGGGAACAATGGATACTTTAACTTATGTGATGAATTGGAGTCAATCTTCCCAGCTAAGTAATGAAAATTATGAGGTTATTGAAAATGAAATGCTTACAGATGCTGATTTTAAGGGTTTAACAGTTTCTGGGGCCCTCTTCTCTCTTACGACATTTCGCAATGTTACCTTTCGTGGCTCAGTCTTTTTTGCCTCAAAAATCGAGAATTGCACCTTTGTTAATTGCAATTTTATTGATTGTTCTTTTCAATTTTCGTCCATAATACACAGCCTCTTTCGGAGGTGTTCTTTTGAGCAATCACGATGGGAGTTATCAACTATTAGCGATGGGTGTCTGATTGACTGTCAGTTAGACTACAAGACATCCTTTATTTTGGACCAGGAGCCTAACCAGATTAGTGCTTCTGGCAAAGGAGGTGGCGAGTCGTTAAAAGCAGCTTAATGTTTAGTCTTTAATTCCCAAGGATGGGACCCTGCCATGGATGGCACCTTTTTACTGGCGACCAATTTATCAGCTTATTCTATCTAAATATCACTTGTTTCACTCTAGTCCATTCTATAGAGTTCCTACTATGTATGATCAGATCTATGAGAATCAGATTCTTAACTGGTTAGAGCAGCGAGTGGGAGTAGAGCATTTTTCTCCCGGCTTAGATCGTCTCCGCCCTCTTTTTGACCCCTTGGCCAAGCGTTTTTTGCAACAGGGAGTTAAAATTGTCACTATTGCTGGTAGCAATGGGAAGGGGGAGTGTGCCCACGCTCTAGCAAATCTTTTGGATCAAGGTGGAATCTCATATACTATGTGGACTTCACCTCACATATTAACTATTCGTGAGCGTTTTCAACACCAAGGTAAGCTGATCTCTTACCCCGAACTTTTTTCAACTATAAAAGAGGGATATTTAGAGGCAACCAATCAGGGAGTGGTCCTCTCTTTTTATGAGCTACTATTCTATGTTTTTTGTCGCTGGTCTTTGGACCAAAACAGATCATGGGCCATTTTCGAGGTTGGACTCGGTGGACGTTTGGATGCAGTAAATCTGTTTAATGCCAATCTGGTTGCCGTCACCTCCATTTCCAGAGAGCATCAAGAAATTTTGGGAGATAGCTTCCGTTCCATATTGCAAGAGAAGTTGGGGATTTGTCGCCAAGAGGTCCCAGTGACAACTACTTTGGAGCTGGGATATCTACGTGTGATCACCAAAAAATATTGCAAACGTCACAATATTCCTTGGCGAGATCTATTTGAGAGCTCTCTTTTGCACTACTGTGATAACTTTTCAGTAAGAAACAGGGCATTAGCACAGGTGTTGTTTGGACAGATCTGTGATCTTCCACTGCCTAAGGAGCGTCGTGAACTGCTAGCTGCCGTGGAGGAGTCGTCGGCACACTATCAGGGGCGAATGGAGAGTTGGAGTTGGCAGCAAAGGGAGTGTCTGTTTATTGGTGCCCACAATCTAGATGGCCTACGCAAGCAGGAGCAGCTAATTAAGTCTGATCCTAGGTCAAATAAGATCGATCATCTTATTTTCTCACTATCGAGGCGGCCCCAGAAAGAGCTGACAAACTGTATCAAACAAATCGCCTTTTCAACTGGTTTGGCCAAGCGGATTGTGATAACTTCATTTGTACATGCAAGATCAGAGGATCACCAAGTATTACAGACAATTAGTCAGCAATATGCTCCATTTTTGGAGTTCTCTTATGACTATGCTTCATACCTTCAGCAACATAGTCGGCCTGGAGAGCGTATTCTTTTTACAGGATCATATTACTTCATTGGCGAGGTGCAGAAATTTATGTTGCAAGCGCCCGCGACAAATTAGGTTAACCCCACTGTTTTTAAAATTGGTGACCAGTGTCACGATTGGAATTGCACTAACTACTTCAGTCTCACTTCACTGCAAGGAGCAGGGAGTAGATATTATGATGGGCAGTGATCTGCATGTTATGTCAGATAAGGCATATCGGCGAATGGATACTGGTCTGTTCGAGGCAGTGGGTAATGTCGTCATTCTTCATCAGAGTAAGGCCCTCTATGGTGAGCGGGCAGTTATGTCGACGGAGAGTGGAGATGTTGAGGTCGCTGGCAATGTCCGCTACGTCGCTCCAGATATGACAATGTATGGAACCGACCTTTTCTATAATACCAATAGCACCTATCTGCTGGTTAAAAATGCAAGGATCGTAACTGAGAATTTTATTGTTTTGGGTGAGACGCTGGCCCGGGTAAATCGTCAGATTATCATTGGTAACAATGCTGAATATACCACCTGTCAGGACTGTCCAGAGTCATGGAGTGTTTTCGGTCGAGAGGTTCATATTACTCTTGGGCGCTATATTCGGATAAGGTCCGCCTATATTAAGATTAATGGTGTCGTGATGATGTACCTGCCCTATCTGGTACTGCCGATCAAAAAGGGGCGGGAGAGTGGCCTACTTTTTCCAAAATTGAGTTTTAACGCAACCAAGGGCACGACCTTTCAACAACCATTTTTTTGGGTACTCTCTCCTCAGACAGATCTAACATTTACCCCGTCAGTGTGGGGCCATCGCGGGTTTGGGTATGAGATGCAAACTCGCCACCTGTTTGGTGATAAAAAATGGGTAGAGCTTAATCTGTTGCATGCATCAGACCGTCTTTATGATCCAAATGAGTTGAACCGCCCGGAGACGGAGTTATCTGGTCAGCACCGTTTTCGCTCTTTTAATAACTATGAACATCACTTCTCCTTCGGCAACCACACAAATCATCATATCTTTTACACACTAGGGAGTGATCTTGACACTATACACGATTTTGATGATTTTACTTCGGAGCGGGTCTATGGGGCCGAGACTGGAGGAGGTGGTTTCGTCGAATATCGCTCTCCCTCATTTGGAGTGGGACTGGAGAGTTACTACAACCGTAACCGCTTAGTGGCCAGTCCGAATCAGTTCGATCATGGTTATGTTCAGATCTTGCCGCGGATTAACTTCTCGATTCCACCATCAACTCTCTATCATAGTGATGGCCCAATATTACGCAATCTGTCGTTAGGAGTCGATGGTGATGCAACCATCTTTAAGCAGAATCATTATTCAGAGAATAGTTATATCCGAAATGCTCATAGAGTAAATGGTAAGACATATTTGGATATTAACTGGAACTCACTGGGCCCAGTCTCACTCTCAAATAACATTCTGTTTGACTCCCAGTACTACTATTTTCCGTACGAGTCACAGGATCGGGAATTTTTCAAACGCGGATTTGTTTTGACCACTCAGGCTGCTATCTCACTTTTTAAGGTCTATGGCTTAGCATATAGGGCCACCATTCCCATCAAGGACCTACGTCCAAATGACAGTAGTAAAAGTAAGAGCGAAGAAAACACCGGTGACAATCAAGAGGTTGACGATACAGAGCAGAGTATTATTGGCTCAGTTCCATCACTGTCCAAGGGGTTGGCATATCGGGATATGGAGGTAGTGCAAAATAGCTACGCTCACCATCATCAATTTAAACTAAATCACTTTTATCTATCTAATCAGCAAAGCTCTGGTAGCACTCGCTTTCGTAATCAGATTGATCTCAGTGCAGGGCAGTTCGATAGTCTGGATGTGTTAAAAGAGCGTTTACATCAAGTGGATCATGAGAGTTATTTAACATCAATCCCACTCTCAAATTCAATTGAATTTCAATGGAACAACTATTTAATGCGTAAATCTAGTTCCGCTTTTAATGAAAAGGAGGACGGACATCACATCAGAAATAATTTTTCTTATAGTAGAGTAGCTCACTTCACCCTTTCGCAAGGATATGATTTTAATGCTAATGCCGAGACTATGGCCAGCTGGAGCGGTTGGCGTGATTCACTAACTAGGCTACACCTAAGTTCTGGAATCTCTTTTGGGAAGACTTCACTTTCTGCCTCCGAGTACTATTTTTATAATGGAGGAAGGCATCTCTTCTCCGCTTCCATGTCGCGTCAGTTTGAACGTATGCAGCTGTCATCAACTATTTTCTATAATTCCGTCACCACTGTTCCAGTTAAAAATATGAATCTATCATTTGATATTAAGCCGACAGATTTATTATCATTTGGAGTGAAATATAATTACGATTTAGATACACAGCAACCTATTAGTAGCAGCTATAGCTTAGTCTACTCCCCAACCAATAACTGCTGGAAGATGGCACTCGGCTATAGTGTCAGTGATATTGATTCCGGGGAGATTACCTATAATCTTCTAATTAACTATAGTGAAAAGGGATTTACTCAGCTTGGCCGTTAACTCCAATTTACATGTTCGGTTGATTGATTTTTACGATAGCTTTACCCATAATATTGTCAGCGAACTACATCATTTAGAAATTAAGTGCCAGGTGATTCCGATTGATCGCTGGCATCTGCTCTGGTCACAAGGAGCATATTCACAGTTAGGGCATGAAAACAGAAGAGAGGTAATTATTTGGGGCCCCGGACCTGGGCATCCTGACGACTATCTTTCCAAGTATAACATTGTTGAGATGGTTGACTCTCTTTCACAACGCAAAAATATCTTCCAACTGGGTATCTGTTTGGGCCACCAATTAATCTGGAGGGCGTTCGGAGTACGTAGTTTAAAGTCAGATACTCCTCTGCATGGAGGAAAGGTGGAGTTAAAACTACCACTATGGTGTGATCGATCGCTAAAGGGCACATCCCAAAAGATTTGGGTACAGAGATATAACTCATTAAATCTCAGCTATGAGGATTATACAAAACTTAGGGATAATCAAGAGCTGGTCGCAAAGCATGGAGATCTCAAACTTTATTTTCAATCAGGGGAGTGCTTGCTGGGCAAATTTTGCCGGGGAATAACCTATCAATTTCATCCAGAATCAGTTGGAACTTCTTACCGAAGCTTATTTTTCCGGCCGGTTGAAAAATTTCTGTATAATAGTAATGATGAGGATAAAGGTTGATGGTGTCTATGATTCACGAACACTCAAATTGCTAACTGAGATTGGCATTGATCATCAATCATTTGACTTTCGCCCCACTAGCTTCAACTTTTTACAAGAACACCACCTACTTGAAATACTCCAAGACCACCACTCTCAATTAAGTCATTATTATCTACACTATGAAGGTGATCCGGATTTTGTTGTTGAGAAGATGTTGACAGAGATTCGGGCACTAGAGCAACGAGGGGTCATTGAGTCTGTTGATAATATATTATTAGAATTTTCCGATCAACGTTCGGCCAGCTTTTTCACTCAATTCTCTTGGCAATATATTTTGCACTACTATCATGGGATGAATTTAGTCGACTACTTACAATCGGGAAATTTTTCAGGTTTGGTTTTACCCCTAAGTATCCTCAGGAGCTACTACCAAAGTGGTACCCTGCACTCTTTTGTTAAAAATTTCTATCAGACTTTACGAACCAGTGGTGTTGCCGACTCATTTCAACTGATTCTCTTAGCTGATTGGGATTCAGATATTATGCCATCAATTATAGATTACTTTGATTTTGATCTGATCTCATTGCAGATCAACAGCAAGGTTGAGAGTTGCTATCGTAATGTTAGCCTTGGAGATCTTGCCAAGCAGTGTAGCTACTTTTCCTCATTATAGCCTAAATTCCATATAATTTTCTATACTTGTATTTGCCATTGAAGGGGTTGTACTGAGAATAGTACCAAACTCGTAGTTTCACCGCTGGGTAGTGGGAAATAGATTAACTATGGGGCAATTCTTGCCGATAAGATGGCATGGTATTTCGCTTTAGTTGGATTATTTTACTCACCCTTTCTACACTTTTACTTTCGTGTGGAACGGGAGGGATCAAGAGTGGCCACTATATCCAACTACAAGTTGGGGATAGTGTAGAGGTTCTCGCCAAAAAATATCAGGTGCCCAAGTGGGTTTTACAAGAGGTTAACTCTGGTAAAAGATTTAAGCCGGGGGAGTGGGTGTTTGTTCCATTAAAACGCGGGATTTGGGGGCAGGATATCGTGGCCCAGGCAATTGATCATAATCCGATCCAGGTATTAAATTATCTTGAGGGAAATAATTTTTTATGGCCGTTGCCAGCAGGGAGAAAAGTCAGCTCAAACTTTGGTCATCGTTGGGGACGTGCCCATGAAGGGGTGGATATTGCAGCCCGACGGGGTAGCCACATTGTTGCGGCCGCTAGTGGGGTAGTGGTCTATTCAGGAAGCCAGTTGGGAGGTTACGGTAATATCACGGTGATTGCTCATCATTACGGACTTTTTACCGTCTATGCTCATGCGGCCAAAAACTATACTGCTACTGGACAGCGGGTAACACGAGGTGAGGTAATTGCAACGGTTGGCTCCACAGGCAAATCGACTGGTCCTCATCTCCATTTTGAGATTCGGCGCGAGGGTAAGGCCATTAATCCCCTTAAGTATCTTGCGAAGCGCTAATTCTATCGATTAAATAATCTTTAAATTCAACTCCATGGTGCTTCATCATTTGCGGGAACATCGAGATAGGTGTAAGGCCGGGGAAGGTGTTGATCTCTCCAAGCAGAACTCCCTCTTGTTCAGTCAGAAAGAAATCAATCCGCGCTAGATCTTTTAGCTTAAATGCAAGAAAGGATTTGTGGGCCAGCTGTTTGATCTGTTTTAACTGCTCTTGGCTTAAGTCAGGTGCAGATACTTTTGTGATGCTTTCACTTTGTGCCGAGTATTTCTCGTCATAGCTGTAAAAGGAGTCTGGAGCGACGACCTCACCAGGAGGAGCGATCACTAGTTCTCCTTGAAATTGAAAGGCTGCTACCTCCAACTCTCGCCCTGTCACTATTTTCTCCAGTATTACATAGGGAGAGAGGGTGAACGCCTCACTAAAACATCGTGCCAATTTGCCACTATCAATATCATCCGGGCTTAGTGAGTAACACCCTACCGATGATCCCTGAGAAGCTGCTTTTAAAAATCCCCCGCCCCATTGCTTGATGGTTTGGGCAGCACTCTCTAATTGCTTTGGATTGGTATAAGATTTAAATGGGGTGTTGGGGATTCCAACCGCATCAAGCCATAGTTTGGTGGATATTTTATTAAAACAGAGCATCGAGGCTTCGGCGGCTGAACCCAGATAGGGAATTTGCATTAAATCCAGCATTGCTGCAACTTGGCCATCCTCTCCAGGAGAGCCATGAATACATGGGATAATATAATCAGCTTTTACCTGCTCCTTGTTGGCGAGAGAGAATTTTCCAACGTTGTTAAAAAAAATCTGCTCACCATTGGAGTCAAACAGCTCTCCCTGGGCCCGCATCTCAAGAGGAATAAGGTTGATCTGGGGGGTATTGGCCAGCGAGTCCTGAATATACTTTGAGGAGATAATAGCAATTTCATGTTCACTGCCACCACCACCATGAATGAGAATAACATTTATCTTGTTCATAAAAAATTCCCTGCTTGAGATTATCTATTTTTTTGTTCGAAGCTCTTGAGGCATTTCCTCAAGTTGTAAAGTTAAGAAGAGTTCAACCAGTTCATTGATTGAGGTGCTGTTGGATCCCTTCTCCCCATAGGCTCGAATACTAACAGCATTTGCTTCGATTTCCCGATCACCGACTGCCAGCATATATGGAATCTTGCTCTTTTGAATTTGACGAGTTTTTTGTCCCATGGTTTCGTTACGATCGTCGACATTAACTCTAAAGCCATTCTTGCTTAGTTGCTCCTGCAATTTGATGCAAAATGGAAGATGGGATTCATTAATTGGAACAATCGTTGCTTGAGTCGGGGCCAGCCAGAAGGGGTAGGCACCTCCAACATGCTCAAGATATATTCCAAAAAATCTCTCTAGAGATCCAAGCAGGGCCCGGTGGATGACTACTGGCTGCTCACTCTCTCCTTCACTATTAGTAAATGAGAGATCAAAACGCAGAGGCAGTTGGAAGTCTAACTGAATTGTACCTAGTTGGTGAAAGCGTCCAATAGCATCTGAGATCTCAATATCTATTTTCGGGCCATAGAAGGCACCATCACCCTCTTTAACAGTATACTGATAATCAGAACGATCCAGAGCATCCTTAAGTGCGGATTCCGCTTGATCCCAGGCGCTCTCTTCTCCGACTCGCTTGTCGGGGCGAGTTGAGAGGTTGATTTGGATATTTTCAAATTTAAAGTGGCGGTAAACAGTAAAAAACATCTCCATCAAAGCAACAATCTCATCCTGGATATCTTTGATCGCAATAAAGATATGAGCATCATCTTGGCAGAAGGTCCTAACTCTGGTGAGACCGGCCAGAGTTCCTGACTTCTCATAACGGTGGAGGCGACCAAAATCTGCATAACGGAGTGGTAGATCCCGGTAACTATATTTGTAGTGTTTAAACATCAGCATATGGCAGGGGCAGTTCATCGGTTTTACTCCCCACTCCCGCTGATCAGCATTGATAAAATACATATCGTCTTTATAGTTTTGATAGTGGCCACTAGTGTGCCAGAGTTGGCTATCTAAAATTTGGGGGGTAATCACCTCTTGATAACCGTAGTGTTTATAAATACGGCGCATAAAATCAATCAGTTGATTATAAACAAAGGCCCCTTTGGGCATGAAAAATGGGGAGGCTGGGGCCAGCTGATCAAAATGAAAGAGGGTCAGCTCATTTCCCAGTTTGCGGTGGTCGCGCTTTTTAGCTTCTTCTAAAAAATGTAGGTGCTGCTTTAACTCCTTGCGATCCCCAAAAGAGGCGGCATAGATTCGTTGAAGCATTTGCCGATCGCTATCTCCCCGCCAATAGGCTCCGGCAGTATTAAGTAGTTTAAAGTTTGTCGGTAGTTGGGAGGTATTCTCCACGTGGGGGCCGCGACAAAGGTCGATAAACTCGCCTTGTTGGTAGCAAGAGATCTCCTCGTCTGCTGGCAACTCTTCAATTAGTTCAACCTTTAAAAGTTGATTGCTCTCTTGAAAAAACTTTAAAGCTTCATCCCGCTGCAAGGTTGTTCGCTCAATCGGGAGTTTCTCCTTGATGATCTTCTTCATCAAGGCTTCGATCTCTTTGAGATCATCATCAGTCAGGCGATGCTCCATCTCAATATCGTAGTAAAATCCATGCTCAATCGTCGGGCCAATTCCTAGTCTTAACTTCTGATTAGGAAAAACTCTCATGACAGCTTGAGCCATAAGGTGAGCTTGGGAGTGGCGGATGGTATCTAGTGGATAATTGGACATCTATTTGCTCCGATTTTTGATGATAATGGCATATAAACTATAAGAAATTAACAATCGTCCCACCCTAAATCAAGTGACAAGTTGGATAACCGCTATTATCCCAGAAGATGTCAAAATGACAGGGTAGATTCTAACGCTTGACGACGGGCGGTATTTAATGATAATAAGGCACAGCGTTTAGGTCTTATTGTGTCTTGTGCAGGGACTATTACCATGGGAGTGACTGAAGATAGTGGATTAACTCTGGAAAAAGCGACAGCTGCTTTTGTTGACGGTGAGTTGCAATCAATCCAGGGGCTTCAAACTTGTAAAGAGCAAGTGAGGTCGAACTACTTATTGGCAAAAGTCCTTTATGATAAAGCAGACTTAGAACAAGCTTATATCTATTTTACTCGTGCCCTAGAGCAATCCTCACCAACCACTGATCTTTTTACCATCCTAAAAATATTGGGATTTTTAATTCGAATCTGCTCAGAGAAGCTGGAGCCGGAGTTGGCAGAGCAGTATATCAAGCAGAAAGAGCAGTTGATCGATAGTGCTTCTCTAACGTTGGGAAGTTTGGGGGCAGAGTACTTCTTTCATCTAGGCAACATTCGTAGCTATCGTGGTGAATTTGAGGAGGCGGATCGCTATTTTCAGCTCTGTAATCAACAAATTCAAAAAGAGAATGATCCGGAATTACTCTCCAAGTGTCTTTTGGCTTTGGCGACGAATAGCTTTCATTTAGAAAAATACGATTTGGCAACTGACTATCTAAAGCAGCTGGAGCAGCTATTGGCCATTATTCGTAAGGGGTATGTTACCGCCTCGATGTATTATCTCAAAGGTCGAGTCAATTTAAAGCAGGATAACTATAAAGAAGCGATTGAGTCCTTTGAAATGGCCCTTGAACAGTTACGTAGCAAGAAGAGCTGGAATCTGCAGGGCCATATTTTATTGAATCTAGGAATTATTAGTAAGCAGCGAGGTCGTCTACTACGTGCTCGCGACTATCTGCGACTGGCCCAGTTAGTTGCGGATCCGATGCAATTTAAGCGGTTAGATCGACTAATACAGATAGAGATGGATGATATCGACGATCACAATGTTGGCCTCTATCTGGATCGCACTAACCGTAAAATCTATGAGAAGAGCTTGGGGATTATCGATTTTCATCATCGCTTTGTTCTCTTTGAGATTCTCTATCTGCTTGCAAAAAATGCGGGTGAGTCGTTTGATAAAGATCGATTGGCCCGCTCTATCTGGAAAGATGAATATAATCCTCTGATCCATGACAAGCTGATCTATACTAGTGTTAGCCGCCTAAGAAAATTAGTGGAGCCCAAGGGGCAGGGTAAGTACAAATATATTTTACGCGGTAAAGATGGCTACACCTTCAATCCCAATGTGAAAATATGCTTCCATCGTGATCCTCGGCGCTCTTTAGAGAAGAGTATTGGTAATGTAGAGCCTAGTACACCAGTATGATGAATCCGCAGTCCCTTATCATTCTAATATGCACGATACTATTTAGTAACAATCTTAATGCTGAAAGAACTGGTGTGGTAGCATCTGATCGAGCAGCTTTTAGTTTAGATGGAGTGGTGGTACTCTCTTCTGAACTGTCTCGCTTTACACGCCAGCTTGAGAAAATTAGGTGTATTGATCCTCAAGCTCTACTGCTGGCCCCTCTGGCCGGAGAGCAAAAAAAAACTATCGGTCAGCGTAAATGGGTGGAGAGGCTACTATTAATCTATAAATTAAAGAAATTTACTTTGGATCGAGAGTTTCAATCGAAACTAACCCTCCCCAAAATCCCATCTGACCGCGCCAGCTGTTTGGTGCGAAGCAGCCATAATCGTAGATTTTTACGAGAATTTGACCAGTTAAGGCGGGCCAATCTATTTCTAGAGAGTCGTTTTCAGGACAAGGCTTCTGCGCTGGATTTTTTTGCAACAATTAGCAAGAAGATTAAACACTACATCTATCACTAGCCTGAGAGATGGAGGTAAAAAAATTACTACATCAGGAGTGGGGGGCCGGAGAGATCTGGACGGGGATAGTTGCCCTGGATCATCAGGCAATTTCACCCAGTTGGAATGATCAGGCATGGAGAGAGATGGCCGATGCCAATCAGCACTATCAGCTATTCTACTGTTCGGGAGTTGAGTTGGCAGTTGAAGGCTTCACTCTTTGGCGAAAAGTTGAGGGTGATAGTGTCGCTCACCTTTTAAAGATTGCGGTAGCTCACCCGTTACAGCGCCAAGGAAGAGGGCAATTACTGATAGGGAGCTCAATTAAACTTCTTAAGGGAGGAGCGACTAGCTGCTATCTTGAGGTGCAGCAGGATAATTTGGGGGCGATCGCCCTCTATCACAAATGTGGCTTTTCTCAGTTGCACCAGATTAGGGGATTCTACCCAGAAGGAGGCAATGCGTTAGTAATGGGGATGGATCTTTGAAATAAGGTTGATTTAGTCAAGGATATTTGATAAATAACGCATAACCTAAAACAGGTTGCTAGAAGCTCTGAATTGCTAATAAATTATTAGACTTGAGGGCCTCAAAACTTTGTCTCCCGCTTAGATTTAATCGAAAGCGTTTTGCAGGGTGGATTTTTTAACTCCACCCTTTTTTTTATCTAAAGAGGTAGGGAGGCAGTAAGGAGTGTATGGATTTTAGTGAAGAGCGTTCAGAGCTTGAGAGAAAATTTTATGATCTCTGTCTGAAGGTTGTTAACACTGTGGGGATAGATCTATACGACTTAGAGTTTGTTGAACGAAGTCAACTGCTCCGAATTTTTGTGATCGATCCTCAAAGTAAGAGCGCCACTCTAGACGATTGTGTAAAAGTGGACCGGGCACTGACCCCTCATATTGAAGAAGAGGACTGGATGCCAGATACGCTTACGTTAGAAGTCTCCTCTCCTGGTATCTATCGTAATCTACGCTCTCGTCAGCATTTTGAGTTGTCGATAGGGGAGCGGGTGTCCATCATCCTCTTTCGTAAGAGTGAGGAGCTGGGACGGGAAGTGGTTGGAGTCCTGCGTGTTATCGAAGAGAACTCCTTGTTGTTGGAGTCAGATAACAAAGGGATGCTGACGATTGAGATTGAGAATATTAAAAAGGCCAAGCTGATGCCCAAGCTTTAGTGTGGCCAGAGTTATAATTAGGATGAACGGACTAGAAACTTTACAAGGTAGATGAACAGATGAGTTTTTCAGAGATTGGCAGAGTGATAGAAATGTTAGGCAAGGACCGTGGTATAGATCGAGCGATCGTTATCAAGGCAATTGAACAGGCCTTTTTGGTGACCGCGAGAAAGAAATTTGGAATCCAGGGAGAGTATGAGACACGCTATAATGAAGATGATGATGATATTGAGATCTATCAGTATAAAAATGTTGTAGATGACGTTAAGGATGATGTTCTTGAGATAAATCTTATCAAGGCACGTGATCTGGATGGCGAAGCTGAGGTCGGGGATCAACTCGGAGTACGAATTGAGAATCCCAATTTTACTCGCGTTGATGTTCAAACCGCTCGGCAAATCATTTTTCAGAAAGTTAGAGATGCCGAGAGAGAGATTCTTTTTGCCGAATTTAAACACCGGGAGAAGGATCTAATTACAGGTATTGCCCGACGCTATGAACGAGGAAATATTATCGTTGATCTGGGGAAAGCGGATGCCATTCTACCAAGACGTGAAATTATTCCGGGAGAGAATTTTAAAACTGGGGATCGTATTCAAGCCTACTTGACTGAAGTTGTGATGACTAACCGTGGGCCGGAAATACGTCTTTCTCGTACCTCTCCGCTATTTATGCTTAAACTATTTGAGGTAGAGGTACCGGAGATCGCTGATGGCACAATTGAGGTTAAGTCGATTGCTCGTGAGCCTGGACAGCGAGCTAAAATTGCCGTTCGAACCAATGATAAGGATATTGACCCCGTCGGTGCTTGTGTCGGCATGAAGGGAAGCCGTGTTCAAAATATTGTCAATGAATTGCAAGGTGAAAAAATTGATATTGTTCGCTGGTCAGATGATTTAGAGACATTCTCTCGGGCCGCTTTGGCGCCAGCAGAGATTACTAGCATTATGTATGATCATGAAGAGCACTCGATGGATATCATTGTGGAAGAGGATCAGTTAGCGTTAGCGATTGGTCGGCGTGGTCAGAATGTTCGTCTTTGCTCCATGTTAACCAGCTATAAAGTTGATATTATTTCTAAAACCAAACTACAAGAGAAGATCAATATGTCTGTTCAGAACTTGTTACAGGTGGAAGGAATCAATGATGCTCGTGCTCAGCTTTTTGTGCAGTCTGGAGTGATGGCGATTGGTGATCTAAGTGTTCTTGCAGTAGAAGAAGTTGCCAACATGTTGAGTGTTGGTAGTGATGAGGCAGAGGTACTTATTAATAATACCAAAGCAGCGATTGAGCAGGGTGAGATTGTACTTATGCCAGAAGATAGTGAAGATTTTATCTCTGCATCTGCCGTACCTGCGTATGTTGGAATATTACAAAAAGGTGAGAGTGAAGATGGAGAGTCGGCTTCAGGGGATAAGTTCTCTGATGCTGAGAGACGTTTGCGTGAGGAGTTAGCGGCCCTCAAGTTGAAGTAACGTTTTTATTTCTACTATTATTAACGGAGAGTGGCAGCAAAATTTGATTTAACTGTTGTGTGGAGTTTAAGGTATGCCTAAAAAGATTTTTGAGTTGGCGCAAGAGCTAGGTTTGAAACCATTAGAGTTGGTTGAAGAGCTAAAAGCAAATGGATTTATCGTGAGAAATCACATGTCGGTATTGGAAGATGCCGATGTGGAGCGAGCTCTTGAGTTGCGTGCTAAAAAGCAGGAAGAGGAAGCGGCGGCAAAAGGTACCAAGAAAAAAGCTAAAGCCAAAAAGCGAGTGGCCAAAAAGAGTAAAGCGGCAGACTCAAAACCGACGAAGAAGACGGCCAAAAAATCCACAAAAAAAGCGAGTAAAGAGGAGACTGATGCCCTGGCCGCAAAGAGCGGTGAGGATGCTCCGAAAACAGTTAAAAAGAAGCTGATCATTAGAAGAAAGAGCGCCACCTTAAAATCTCAAAAAGATGATGCAGAGTTGAATGAGGGAGTTACACCTGAAGTAGTGGAGACAGCTCCTGGGTCTGAGTCAGCTACTATCTCCCCTGATGTTGATTTGCTGGAGGGAGAGGCAATAGAGGAAGTAAGTTCTGATGGGGAGGAGAGTATAAGTATCCCTCTCTCAGCAGATGATAGCGCCGCCAGTAGTGCTGGTTTGCGAGTTGTTGTCAAGCCTCCCGTTACGGAGAGTGATGGAGCAGATGTAGCTGTTGCAGACGAAAGTGAAAACAAAAAAGTGCCGGAAGAGGGTATTTTTCGTGAGCCTGTTCATAAGTTTACTCCTATCTATACACCTCCAAAAGAGGAGAAAAAAGAGGGGGCGGCAACTACTTCTGAAGATAAGGATGACCGTAAACCAGCGGTAGAGGGAGATACCTCAAAACGTAAGTTGGGTGATTTGGCCGCTATTATGTCCGGTAAAGCCAGAAATTTTAATCGTTCTAGGGAGATTACTGAGCAGCGAGCAAGTAGTGAGTTAAAGAGTCTTGCCACCCTAAATACACTAGGCCGTCCACTCTATTCCAGCGTTAAAAAGAAACGCATCTATTCGGGGCCTAGCGGAGAGACAAATATTACCGAGGTTAAAGCGTCCAAGCGTCTGGTCAGGATTCATAAGGCTTGTATGGTCAAGGACCTCGCAGACAAGCTAAGTGTAAAATTTGATGATCTGTCAGATACTGTTTTGGATCTTAACCTGCTGGTTAAGCCGGAAGATTATGTTGGGGTTATTCTGGCGCAAAAAATTGCAGATATATATGACTATCGAGTGGAAGATCGTGCCTTTAATGAGAATGAGGTGATTGAGCAGCAGCCTCTCAGTGAAGAGGTTGTTAGTAAGTTCCCTCTCAGAGATCCGATTATTACGATAATGGGACACGTTGATCATGGTAAAACTACACTGCTGGACTATATTCGTAAGGAGAAGGTCGCTCAAGGTGAGGCGGGAGGAATTACCCAGCATATTGGTGCCTACTCAGTTAAAGTTGGGAAGAAAAACCTATCCTTTATTGATACCCCTGGCCATGCAGCATTTGCCTCTATGCGACAGCGCGGAGCCGATGTAACTGATATTGTGGTCTTGGTTGTCGCCGCAGATGATGGAGTTATGCCTCAGACCAAAGAGTCCGTTCGCTTCTGTCAGAACTCAGAAGCTCCAATTATTGTTGCTATCAATAAGATGGATAAAGAGGGTGTCAATCCAGATCGCATAAAGCAGGAGTTAGTAGAGTTAGAGATCACTCCTGAGGAGTGGGGTGGAGATACTCAATTTATTCCGATATCAGCGCTACAAGGTGACGGTGTTGATAATCTCTTAGAAGCAATAGCGCTCCAAGCTGAGATGATGGATCTTAGAGCTGATCCGAGCGGGCGTGCCCAAGGGGTTGTGATTGAATCTAATGTTGAGCAGGGACGAGGACCTGTCGCCACTGTGCTTGTTAACAGTGGAACTTTGACCAAAGGTGATAGTGTTGTTGTTGGTGAGACCTATGGGAGAGCTCGTAGCTTGATGGATCATCTGGGAAATCAGTTGAAATCAGCTGGCCCTGCGGTTCCCGTTCAGGTCTTAGGTTTAAACGGCGTATCTCGACCTGGTGATTTACTAAATGCAGTAAAAAGTGAGAGAGAGGCCAAGAAAGTAGCTGCCAATCGACTGCAGGAGCGTAAGGAGCTGGATAGTGGTACCTCTGCTGCTGAGAGCAAGAAACTCTCTCTTGAGGATTTCTTCGCTGCTCATCAAGGTGAATCTGATGATGCTAAAGATCTGAAGTTATTGGTTCGAGCAGATGTACAGGGATCCTATGAGGCGATCAAAAATTCGCTGGAGTCACTAAGTAATCGTGAAGTTAAGGTTTCAGTGATCTCAGGAGGTGTGGGACCAATCACTGATAGTGATGTTATGTTGGCCTCTTCGGCTGGTGGCTTTATCATTGGATTTAATATGCGGCCAATGTCTACCGCTCGTCGGATGGCAGAAGAGAAGGGAGTAGACATAAAGAACTACTCCGTCATCTATGAGTTAATTAATGATATCAAGCTAGCAATGGAAGGGTTACTTGAGCCTGATACGGTTGAGAAATTTATCGGTCGAGCGGAAGTTCGTGAAACCTTTGTTGTGCCGAAGGTTGGTACTATTGCGGGTTGTGCTGTTACTGATAATAAAATTTTAAGAGGATGTAATATTCGATTGTTAAGAAATGGTAAGATATTATTCGATGGTAAGTTAGCATCTCTCAAACGGTTTAAGGATGATGTTAAGGAAGTACAAAGTGGATATGAGTGTGGAATGTCCTTGGAAAACTACAATGATGTCAAAGTAGATGACATCTTCGAGGCATATATCTTAGAGGAGACCAAGAGAACCTTGGAACAAGTCGAAAAAGAGGAGCGAGAGCAGGCTTCTGCTGCTCAAGCCGCGACTGAAGAGGGGAACTCCTCCTCAGAGCTCTCCACTTGAGATATTTAATAGCGATTTTCCATTAAGTGAGCAATTATTATGGCAAGAGTAAAGACATTTAAAAGAGAGCGTTTCACCGAGCGAGTTTTAAGCGAGGTAAACTCAATTTTTCGCACTCAGCTCTCCGACCCACGTCTGCGATTAGTTAGTGCAACCAGGGTGGAGCTATCATCTGACTATAGTCGGGCAGAGATCTATCTGGATAGCTATGATGCTGAGATAAAAGAGCAAGCTAAAGAGGCAGCAGCACGTATCGCTGGCAAGGTTCGGACTGGTTTGGCCCGAGTACTGGGAGTTCGACATGTACCCGAGATTAAGTTCTTTGTTGATACTCAGTATGAAGCAGAAAAAAATATTGAGCAGCTACTAGACTCTTAAGGCGCGTTGCCTTTAGCTATTGCTCTAGATGACCTATCCCCCGACTATTTTCAACCTGTTTAAACCTGCTGGCATAACTTCATATGATGTCATTCGCCAATTGAAGAGAAATCTTCCCCCTGGTTTTGGAAAGATCGGCCATATGGGGACATTGGATCCATTTGCTTCAGGTATCTTGCTAGTGGCCGTCGGAGGGGCGACTAGAATAAATGATTATGTTCACCGCTTTCTTCCGAAAACATACTTGGCAGTTGGAAAGCTGGGAGTTTGGACCGAGACTGGTGATCTCACCGTGCCGATTCAGCAGCATGACGAATCGGAATACTTAGCGAGCAAAATAGCATCTTTTTCTCCCGACTTTATCCAAGAGCAGCTCCAAAATAGTTTTACTGGAGAGTACCTACAGGCGCCACCGATCTATTCAGCGGCAAAATTTCAGGGAAAACCATTGCATCAATGGAAGCGGGAAGATGGGATCGAGATTAAAAAAGAGCCTGTTAGTAGAACAATTCATAGCATTGAAGTTGTGCGCTACTCCTTTCCATTTATCTCTCTTCGCGTGACGGTTAGTTCAGGTACTTATATCAGAACACTATTTGAAGATGTCGCTAACTGTCTAGGAACAATTGGCTCTTTAAGTGCTTTATTACGAGCGGAGATTGGAGGATTGAGGGTTTCCAATGCCCTTCATTCCGGTCGGTGGCCGATCCGGGGTGAGGAGTATCAGCCTCCTTTCTATCAGCAGTTTGGTCATCGGGTAGATCAACTTCTTCCCCTGAATAAATTGGTGTTACAAAACTCAGAAATGGTCAAATTTCGTAATGGTAACCCTGTTATTCCATCTGCTGATCTGATGGTAATAGATTCTAATCTTGATCAGCAGCAGGTAGCTGGTTTGGCTTGGGTCTACTCCGACTCACAAGGTTTACAGCAGGAAAATTGTGGCCCAATTGGACTGGGAGAGGTGGAATCTGGCCAGAAGAGTCTCCGACCACTAATTAATTTTGCATAATTTTTAGATATATCCTAGAATTGTCATATGAAACTGTTGCTTTCGTCTTTTTTTCTTATATTACTATTTTCTCTCTCCACTTTTGCTGTTGAAACCAAGAATCAAGATAGAACCTTTGATGCAAACTACTCTTATGCCTCTAGGTTAATTACCGTTGAAATATCTGAACCTCTTTCCCTATTGGAAATTGCAACTCACTTCAAGGGACAAAATGATAAGATCTCCTTGCCTATAGATCAATATGCCGAAGAGATTCGTCGGTTGAACCATTTAGGAGTGGGAGCATTTAAGCTTAAAAAAGGAACTCTGCTTTTTATTCCATATCCAAAGCCTGACCGACCGAGATCAGTAGCATTGGACTCTGCAGTAATTGAGGAGAGTGAATTGGCCGTTAAAATACAGCCAGATTTACTACCCTACGATAGCGTCATCCACTCCCAGCGGCCATTAGGTTCAACATCTCCCAAGCGGATGAGAGGGGGAGAAAATTCAGTAAATCCAGATAGCAGGTGGTCCGTATTCTATCGAATAGCCTATTTTGCTGCCAATGATGTAACGGTGGGAGAGCAGACAACCACTGTTAACTCCAAGTCGATACTTGGAGGAGGGGCAACTTTTTCAGTTTGGAATCATAGTGCGGCCCTACCATTCCGCTATGATCTGGTAGGAGAGTATGGTTTATATAGTGACTATGAGGGGCAGGTCATTCCATCCTATATCGGAGCAGACTTCCGTTTGGCACTGATCAATCCTCACTTACAGACTTATTTTTGGGTGCCATTTAATCGTGATTATCAGTTTCGGACAAATCTTGCGGTCAAGCCGATTGCTAGGTTGGGATATAGTAGCAGTAGTTCGATGAATACACTACCCAACAGCTCCAACCGCCTGCGTGAGATCGGTGCCACCTGGGTGGGAGTTGGAGCAGAGTTGGAGTTGCACTTTTATAATTTTAAGTTGATTAATTCCATTATTTACTCCAGAGCACTGCTTGTCCTCCACTCGATTGGCGGAGTTGATGACAACAGTTCGCTTGTAGGAAGTGAGATGGCGTTTTCAGCCGAATTTCGTTATCGCTCACACTATTTTTGGCGGATCAATCTTAAGCTGATTACTTTTGCTAATTCAGCAGACAGTATTGATGATACAAAGGTTAACTCGGCTTTCGGTATTTACTTCTAACCGGATCGGTCTATCTTAAGAGATAATTAGTAAGGTAATTGATCGACTGGCCCAAACCGCTGTGATTCCCAGTACTAGGTTCAAAGATACGCTGATCATCATACTGACAAATTCACCACTGCTGATTAAATTGTATGACTCTAGGCCAAAGGCACTGAAGGTTGTGTAGCTTCCCAGAAAACCGACTACACCGAACATCAAAATCTCTCGCTGGAGCTGATGCTGCTGCTCTATAATAGTCATAGCGACACCAATTAGTAGACACCCCAATAGGTTAACAGTCATGGTGGCCGCATAAGAAGGGAGTGCGGGAAGAGATCTTGCTCCGAGGTAGGTTAGATAGCGAGCGACCGCTCCGGTCGCCCCCCCCAAGGCAATTAGTAGGATGGTTGGTAGAGCACTCATCTACTTTAGGGCCTCTTCAATTTCACTAATTGAGATAGTCTCTCCCAAGGGGATTATCTTCCCTTGATTGTTAATGACAAAATAGGCTGGTACTCCTGCATAGCCATGGGCCAGCAGCCAGTCACCGATAATAGGATCTCGCTTAGTCCAGTCGGCCAGTAGAAGTTTTAGTTGGTACTTCTTTGCAAGCTGGGTAAAATCATCGGTGTGAATAACTAATTTTTCGTTTACCTTACAGGTAAAACACCACTTAGCAGTAAAGTCGATAAAGGTCGGTGTGCCACTCTTTTGTAGCTCTTCCATCTTTGCAGGAGACCAGGGAATCCAGGTTAAACCTTCAGAGTTTTGGGCACTTGTTACGGTTGGGGAGGGAGTTACATCTGACACTAGAGAGGTACTCTTAATAAATATTGTTAAGTAGATCAACATGGGAATGGGAACAATTGCCATTATCGTTTTAAACAAGGGAGAGCTCTTGAGCTGCTTTTGCATATAGAGTGAAAAGAAGATGAACAGTAGGGTCATTAGCAGAAGCGGGATTAGAAAACGGTCATCTACTTGATTACTTAGAATATTAAATAGCCAGACAATTGTTAGTAAGATCGACAAGCCTAAAAAACGCTTTAGATGTTCCATCCAGAGACCGGGCTTGGGGAGAAAGGTGATTAAAGCAGGAAAAAAGGCGGTAAGAATAAAGGGTGCTGCTAGACCGAAGCCGATCGCCAGAAAGACTAGAATAATTATATGAGCAGGGGCCAGCAGGGCAAACGTCAGCGCTGTTCCCAGAAAAGGGGCACTGCAAGGAGTGGAGAGAACAGTTGCCAGTACTCCGTTGAAAAAATCAGCGAGGCCACCCTCACCGGTAGAGATTGAACCGAGCTTGCTCCCTCCTGGGGTATTAAATTCAAATAGTGAGAAGAGGTTTAGAGCAAAGATAAAAAGAATAATTATCATCACTATATTAAAGTGAGGTGATTGAAGCTGCATCCCCCAGCCAACGCTAACGCCACTGCTTTTTAAAGTAGCGATAACAATTGCCAGAATTAGAAAAGAGCTGAGAATGCCCAGAGTGTAGAATAGATTATGCTTTAAAATGGTACGCTTTGACTTATCTCTAGAGTTAATTAGGCTGAAAAGCTTGAGGGAAATTACTGGTAGCACACAAGGCATAAAATTCAGGATAAAACCACCAATAAATGCTAGTAACAAGTAGAAAAGGAGACTAGAGGTAGAGTTGCTACTATTCTCTTCGGCTTGGTTAGATAGGTTCTCATGGCCATTGGGGTCGTCTGCCGGTAGCGCTGTTTTTGACTTGGCTTTTGGGGGAGGAACTGGTCTGACCAAAGAAAAAAAACTTGTCATCTGTTCAGAGGTATTAAGATCAAACTGGGAGAAGGTCTTGCTAATGACCTGGGCCTGCTCCATACCGGGAGGTTGGTAAAGAAATTTTAAAGTGTAGGGTTTTTTGAATTTACCGTTAGCAGGGAGGGGAACCTCTGGTTCTTGATACTCTCCATCCCAGTCAATCTCCATTTTGCCATAGAGGTTTCCTTTTTTATCTAAGAAGAGTTTTTCGTGTTGGAAGTCAAATGGAAGTATTGGAAAAGGGGTCAAAAAATTATTGCTGCTGCTTATCTTTTCTCCCCTCTTAACAGGATGCGAATAGAAGAGGGTCAATCCCTCCTTGCTTTTAGATAGTGCCAAAGTTAGGTCAAGCTCTCTAGGGAATGACTGCTCTGTAGGTAGGTTGGCAAATATCTCAGAAAACTTACTATGGGAGGTGGTGGATAGTTGAGAGGAGTTGAGTTTTAGGGGATTTGCCTGGAGGGTTGCCGAAAATTTCTGCTCACCGGGAATACAGATATCCTTGCAGACCAGCCAGCTAGAGTGAATATCGATAGTTTTGTTGGTTAGCGCCTTTTGGGTAGATTCAGAAAGAGGAAAGAAGATTGCGTACTCTCCCTCCTGTCCAAATGCCCAGATATCCCCCTGTTCAATAAACCTTGATGGCTTAGGCCACTCTAAGGGGGGGAGCACTAGATCTTGTCCATCGACACTGAATTTAAATTTGATTGGTAGTCCTGAATCCCCGGGATTTTTCCAATAGGTATGCCAGTGCGGGTTATTTTGGTAGTGCAGCACTAAATGCGCGTCACCTTCAGGTGACTTGAAGAGGGATGTTTTAAGTTTTACCTTACCCTCACCTTTATAGTTGGCCGCAGTCGCATAAAGTGGTCGAGATAGGGCCAGAAAGGTAACTAGTGCTAAGAGGATTAGACTGATTTTAGATAGATAGCGCATATTGCTGCGAATTGTAGCACTACCTGATAACCTTCGTAAACAGTGGATAAGTATAGGGAATATGGTGAAGCAGTGCGAAATTGTTACACACAGAGTTCTGGTCACTAGGTTGAAGAGGTGATTAGTGATATGCAGATGCAAATACAAACTAAAAATATAGATAACTAAAGCATTTTAGGATCACTTAATTCTTTTTAGAGGTACCTTACTATGAGAAACAGATTTACCCTCTTTCTTCTGCTATTTTTTATTGTTGCAACACCTGTAATCTCCTTTGGGGAGGTTAACTCCTTAGAGCGTGCGAATCCCGAAGTTGAATGTAGCCAAGAGCTACAACGTTGCACCTATGTTACCCAAAATCTAAATGCCCGGGAACTAGTGACCAAACTTAAGGCGATTATGTTTCCTCAAACTGTACCAACGGCCCAGGATGGTTACATCTATGTTGAGAGTCTGAAAAAGATTAATTTCTGGTTTTTTGATCAGGCGATGTTGGATCGATTTGTTGGGCTAATCCCGCTGCTCGATAGCTTTGAGGATTTTAATCCGACAGCTTTGGTGCAGTTGACGACTGAAATTTATGCTGTAACTCAAGAGGGGTTAAGTCAGCTTGAGATATCCCTAAGTAGTGCTGTCAACGGTTTGTCCGGTGTCTCTCTTGGTGCCTTGTCGCTGATTGCCAACTCTCCGCTCTCAATTGGTACTAACGCTCTCTCGGTCGCTTTGAGTGGCCAGCGCAGTCGACAACAACTATCTCGGATAAGTGTTGTGAATCAACTGATTAGTAACTATGGGAATATAAGTTTTAAACATAAGAGCAAGGTCTATATCTCTCCTAACTCCGTTACCACCAAAGAGGAGGAGGCAGGGGTCGAAATCAGAGGCGAGGTATCAATTAACCGTCATGACTCTAACTACGTTTTGCTGAAAAATTACTCTTTTTTCTATGGTATCATCAACCCATCACAGGAGTTGACAGCACAGAGTCCTGTTACCTCCCTCGAATTTTCCTTTGAAGAGATGTATCTTACTGAAGGGCTCTCGCGGATGATGGTCAGTTCCAACTTTTTTGAGGTTGGAAGTAGTCGCGGTGGTTTTTTTGATATTTGGAATCGTGGTCGTAATGCAAAAAAGTCAAAATTATTAGTTGTGACTCGGGCCCGGACTTTCTCTTTTGATGAGTTTATGGCCGAAAGCCGTCGGTTAAGTGAACTGACCCTCTATAACCACTTTAACCAAAATGATATTGCCACCTTGTCTGATCGGGAGATCCCAATCAAAGAGGTATTTAACTCTTTGACTCCATATTCCTACCTAACTCACTCTGGAGAGCGGGTATTGGGATTTCGTTTGGATCGTAAGCTGGCCACCAGTAAGAACTATAAGCGTGAGATTAAGATCAAGGTTAAAGGGGGGGGCATGAAGATGCTCGAAGGTGCTCGACTGGACCGCTTGATGTTATCAGGCTTGAAATTTGATGACTTTGCCCCCAAATACCTAAGCAAGTATAAGATCAAGATCAATGTTACCTTGACGGAGGAGCTGCCCTCAGGTCGTGGCGCTTCTCGCAAGATAACCTTAGAGTACAATCCCAAAGAGAATCGTTTTCTTCACCTCTAGACTACTAATCAGGGACCCTGGCGATGATCTTTAAACAGACGATTATCATTCATCTAATGTTGATGGTTATTGCCATCTACTCTTTGGCGTCTCAGGCTAACACCAGCTTTTTACCTAGATCCTTAGTTACGGTGGATCAGTTGATCGAGGAGTTTCGCGGAGGTTTAACTACAAAAGTTAAGGATTTAAGTAGCAACTACATCGCTACCGTAAGTTCAGGTAGTATAATTTTCACCTCCCATGAAGATGTCGGTTGTCCCTACCGGCCAATGAAGAGCGGAACAACCTTGGCACAGGTTAGATTACATGTGGAACAGAGTGAGGGACGTCAGTTAGAGGTTGCTCGTTATTTTGCCTGCGGTGGAAAACTCTCCTTGATTGAGGAGGTGGTTACCAAAGGTAAAAACCTTACTCCCGTAGCATGGGGTAAATTTATTCAAGGGAAACGTACTTTTGCTTTACAGAAAGGAGAAGATTTTCGTCTCTATCGGTTAAGCAATAGTAAGCAACAGGAGCTGTTCAAGGTTATTATTCAACGGATGGATAATGGTAAGGTGATGAATATGACATTCTTTATTCGCCAGGCAAAATTTTTGACTATTCGCTATCAATTTGAAAAGAGTCTTACCCGAGCTATTTTTACCAGCCACGGTTTTAAAGTGAGCTACCATCTCAAACACTCATCATGGGATATTGATACTTTTGAGAAAGACAACCGAGGGTTTGCTAAATTAGTGGTCAATGCATATGCAACTCCGGTGGGGAAAGTGGACTATATTCTTAATGGATCTTTAATGTCTCAAGGGGCTTTCCAAAAATTTTTTCAGTATACGATCACTAGGAAGACATTTGAGAAAATAGCTAAGTTTATTAAATCCCATCTGCATGTTTTTCCCACCACCTCATTTCGTCAGGCCGGTCTTACCAATACACGTTTTCTAGATGAGTTGAAATTGGCCCATATTCGTCTTGTTAATAATACTGAAATTAATATGGTCAAGGATACGGTTCGGCAGTATATTCAGGCAATTGAAGAGGGAACGATTAAAATCGATGATCGTCGTCCTAAGGAGTAACACTTTGCCATGAAAGCAGTTAGATTGTTACTACTTGCCACCTTTTTAACTGTTAGCTCTCTTGCGGCCCAGCCGCTCACCTTTCCCAGTAATGCGCCCGGGGCGGATGAGTTGGTAAAAAGGGTTTTTAGTGAGCTTCGGTTCTATTTCTACCAATTGTCTTTAAATAGTATTATTACCTATACAGACAATCATTGTCGCATTTTTCATTACAAGAAGTCAGCACATAGCGCCCACGATGGTAACCCCATAGATACCAAACTACAGTTTTGTATCGTACGTAGTGTTACTCAGGGAATGCTACATGAATCATTGCGCTTTCATGTGGATGGTCGGATGGCAGGAAAAATTATTATTAGTCGGACGCAAAATGTGACTCCCACTCCGGATGAGAATATCTTTCGTTTTGAACTACCTGGGCCCTCGAAATCATCCAAGTTTGTCATTGAAACTCAGGTGGTTGATTTGCGTTTAGATTTTGAGCAGAGTTCAGCTCAAAGGACGCTTCATGCTAATATATTCAATCAAACAATTTCAATAGTAGACAGGATAGCTGCTGATAGAAGCTCTAGAGCGTATACTTTTGAATCTAAATCTCGTAGTTATTCGTTACAAGCAGTCGTTGATAGGCTGCAGACTAGCTACTATGTCGATACGATGGCAGAAAGAGTTGCTCCTCACTATTTTAATCAGATGATAGGATCTTCGCTCAGGATGTTCTCTTCCGCCGGTACTATAATTAAAAGACGTTTGATTAACGGATATGGCTGGCCGGATATCTAGAGCTTAAATCCAGAGTCCTTTTAAATAATGTAAAAATAGTTTCGGCTGTTCTAAGTGGGTATTGTGTCCACTTAGATCTACAATATGGTGTTTGATGGCAGAGTTGCCTTGGGCCAAACGAGTGCCAACTGCGGTATATTTTATATCTTCTCGTCCGCTAATATAGCTAATTGGTAGAGAAACTCGGCTTAAATCTTTCCAGTAAGATGGTTGTGGCCCCACGCCTAGACAGTTAAGACTCTCTTGCCACCCCGCCACTTGTGAGAAGTTCTTACTCTCAATTAAAGTATCCAGTAGCGGCTGATTCTGGTTGAGTTGACCAAAAATCGGATTGGCGTACCACTTAAGTAAAAAGTTAGTTAAATCACCTTGACTGCTAATATCGGCCAGCAGCTTTTGGTCAGATTGTTGTCGAGCAATGCGTTCAGCTTGATCTTCAATACCAGGAGAAGCTGACTCGATCAGTGCACTAGTAAATATTTGTGGATATCTGATAATAATATCCATCGCAATACGGCCGCCCATCGAGTAGCCAACCAGCGCTAATTTTTTATTTTGGTATGGAGTTATGCAAGATACAATCTGATCAGATAAAATTTCAATGTCTAGTGGGGTGATGATTGGAGAGTTTCCATGGCCGGGGAGATCAAGGATAATTGATTCAATATTCTCTTTTTGCAGTAGATCGGCATAGGGTTGCCAATCAGCGCTGCTGCCCATATAGCCATGTAGAAAAAGGATTAACCGATCTCCAGCTGCACTTTTAATATGTTGGTAGTTAAGTTGATCAAACATCTTACACTATTAAGAGATAATTTTTTTGATTATAGTCTCTGTCAGTTCTTGGCAGCGCTCACTCTGTTTTGAGTCATTTTTAAATTGTTGGTCATATCGTTGTAAGGCGCGGCCAATGATTTCAAGTTGCTTTTGTTGATTACCACAGCACTTACAAAATAGCAGATGCATCTTGATCTCTACTCTTTGCATTAAGCTTAACTTTTGTCCTGGAACTAAAAGCTGGGCAATTTCCTTGCATGATCTCATTGGTTACTTGTCCTCTCTATACAGTTACGAAGCTGGTTTTTAGCTCGATAGATCAGTACTCCTAAGTTAGTGATAGAAATGTCTAGAATATTACATATTTCGTCACTGTTTTCTCCCTCAACCTCCCGTAGGTAGAATGCCATTCGTTGGTTTTCAGGGATCAGCTCAAGGCAGTGCTGTATGATTTCCATGGTTTCTGTCGCTTGCAGCATCTTTTCAGGAGCTTGAGGAGGATTAATCCATTCGCCTTGCTGGTTAAATTGATCGGCCATTACATCTTCAAAAGGGGATTCGCTGGTGTGGCGCTTGCGCTCACGTGCGAGCTCCCTTCTCTTGTTATAGAAGATGCCAAATAGAAATGTTCGAATGTGTGATCGCTGCTCAAAAGAGGAAATTTTCTCAAAAAATGTCACCCAGGTGGCCTGGACCAACTCATCGGCATCGGAGTCTGATATTCCCATACCGTAGGCGGCTTTTGCCAACTGATTGGTATATTGCTGAACAATTGCACCAACAGCTACTTTGTCACGGTCAATTAGCTTATTAATAAAGGTAGAGGAGTTGAAATGTAGATCTTTTTTGCTAGTAGTCATGATGGTTAGTAGTAATCTTTTCGTGAAGTGAAAAAAAAGTAAAGAAATATTTGTAATGAAATGCCTGCGGGTTGCACTTATTGACAATAACGCATGTAAGCGAAGTTATTACCAAACCAAAGGAGTTTATAATGAAGGCCATAACAATTTTTCTGACAGTCCTACTTAGTTTAACCACCACCATTACCTCTATCGCGGGAAATTACCGCCTGGATGAGGCCCATACCCACCTGGGATTTAAAATTCGCCATCTGGGATTCTCTAATGTTCGTGGTAATTTTGATAAATTTAAGGGGCAGGGAGAATTTGAACAGAAAGGAGGGATCTTATCCAAGCTGGTAGTTACCATCGATGCGGCATCGATCAATACCAACGAGCCAGATCGGGACCGTCACTTGCGCGATAGTGATTTTTTCCATGTGAAGAAATACCCTACGCTTAGATTTAAATCTACCAAGATAACCACTAAAAATGGTCGGCCATGGTCAATTAATGGAGAGCTGACCATGCGAGGTGTGACTAAAAAGGTGGTGCTTAAGGTGGATGAGTGGGGAGGCACAATGGAGGATGCTTGGGGTAACCAGCGGATTGCTTTCTCTGCCACCGGAAAGATTGATCGTCGGAAGTTTGGTCTAACTTGGAACAAAGGTCTGAAAAAGGTTGCCGGGGTAACAGTCGGTAACGAGGTTAAATTTGAGCTAGATATTCAAGCCATCAAGCTTGATTAGTAGGTGCCAAAAGGTACTAGATATAACAAACAAATTAATAGCAAAAGGAGATTTGAAATGAGAGCAAACAAGAGATTATTAGGTGTAGCGTTGACTGGATTAGTATTGGCCGCAGGGTGTGCTGCAGGAACGACTGGCAGTAACTCTAATAGTGCCGCCAGTGCCCAAGCAGTAATGGGAGAGTGCCACGGAGTTAATGCCTGTAAGGGAGCTGGTGCTTGTGGCGGAAAAGGACACAGCTGTGCAGGTAAAAATTCCTGTAAGGGTAAAGGGTGGCTAAAGCTTAGCAAGGCAGAGTGTAGTGAGAAGGGTGGAACTTTTAAAGGGGCGATGATGTGATCCTCCCAACTAACGATAGATTATTTCCAGGAGTGGGCCTTAGGCCCACTCACTATCCATTTTTAGAGGATGAGAGTAGTCAGATCCGAGTTAAGTGGTTTGAAGCAATTAGTGAAAATTATATGGATAGTGAGGGCCGCCCTTTTCAGATGTTATCTAAAATTAGACGAGACTTCCCCGTTGCCCTACATGGAGTCTCAATGAATTTGGCATCGACTGATGGTCTTAATCCGCACTATCTAAAGAGGCTTAAACTCTTAGTGGATAGAATTTCACCGATGATCGTCTCAGACCATCTTTGTTGGACTGGAATTAACCCATCAAATATCCACGATCTACTTCCCTTCCCCTTGACCAAGGAGAGTTTGGATGTGGTGTTGAAAAATGTTGATCAAGCACAAACCGCTTTGCAGCGACAGATATTAATTGAGAACCCGTCAACCTATATGAGTTTTAAGCAGAGTGAATATTCAGAGTGGGATTTTCTGTTGGAGATTGTTCGTCGTTCGGGGGCGCGCCTTCTGTTAGATATTAATAATATCTATGTCTCAGCCAAAAATGTTGGAATTGATCCTTGGAGATATTTACAAGCAATCCCCAGTGACCTAGTGGGACAGGTACATCTGGCCGGCCATAGCAATCAGGGAGAGTTTCTTTTTGATACTCACTCAACTCATGTTCACTCTGAAGTGTGGAAGATGTTTGCCCAATTTATGCAGCAGAATCAGGAGATCCCTTTTATGGTGGAGTGGGATGAGGATATTCCAGAGTTTAAGATAGTGGAAGATGAAGTATTTAAAGGGGTGGAGATCATTCAACAGGCGACTGAAATCAAGCAGGAGGTAGCAGATGGCACAGGAGCATTACTCACTACAGAACTTTCAAGCTGACTTTACTCAGGCGATAGTGGCGGCAGATGAGGAACCCCGGCTGCTAAAAGAGATTATTCCGGCCGGAAAATTGGCCGATGGTAGCGCTGCTTTAGCGGTACATCGTGATGGATATTATGCACGACTAACAGAGGCATTAGGGGAGACTTTTGAGGGGTGTTGGTATCTTCTAGGTGATGAGGATTTTTTTACCCTTTGCCGGGAGTATATCGATACTCATAGATCAACTTGTTACTCGCTATCTGATTATGGAGAGGAGATGCCATCATTTATCGCCTCTCACCCTAACTATCAGGATACTCCCTATCTTAAAGATCTAGCTCGCTTAGACTTAGCATTTATGGAGACCTTTCATGCCGCCCCTCATATTCCACTCTCAATCAATGCTATCACTCAGCTAGGTATTGAGCAGCTGGAGAAATCAAAAATAGTTTTTGGTCCGGCGATTAATCTTCTGGTTTTAGACTATTCGGTTCTAACTCTCTGGCAGAGTCGAACCTTAGAGCAGGTCACAAATAGCAACTTGTTATCTCCGGTTGAGCAAGCCACTCATCTGATGATGTATAAAATTGAGCAGCAGACCTACATCCAGCCAATTTCCAAAGAACAAAGTAGTACTCTCTCTCTTCTAATTTTAGGGCAAGAGGTTGGTGCAGTTGTCAAGTTGGCAGAGGATAATTCCAACGATTATGATCTGGCCGGAGTTTTTCAAATTATTGGAACCACCGGTATTGTGACTAAAATAGAGACAAAATGAGCTAGGGCACAATCATGGGTAGTTAACCTACTCAGATTGTGCCCTAGTAACTCTTTAACAATGCTTTTTTAACTACTTTTTAATGGCGGACTGATGATGGTGCTTCCAGTAGTAGTAACCACCGGCAGCGATAAGTCCAAAGATGACGACTGGTCCCCATCCGCCCAAACTTAGTCCTAGTCCAGCGCTTTTTGCCACGGCAGCGTGGGTATGAGGAGCGACTGTAGCAGTCTTAGCAGCGGCTGCTTTAGGGGCAGCTACCATTTGTTCAGCCTCAATTAAACGTCCACCTGGCCCTTTAATTAGTTCAATCTCTCTAACTCCTGCAACCATCCCATCTTCTCCTTGTTGAACAAATTTATTAATTTTTTATGACTGTATCAAAAATCCATAATTCGTATGAACGAACATTATAACATAATTTACCGCTCTTCCTTACCCAATAATTCACTCTCTTTTTTAATACTTGGAGATATCATATGACTAGAGTTTTCTCCTATTTTTTTATTTAACCACTAAATAGAGTCAAAGCAATCATACCGATAAAATGAAACTTAATCTCATTTTACCCCCATCGTTCATCCAGAAGCCGAGTCGCTAGAGGAGAGACTTTGATTCACAAAAATTATAAAGTTAAACTTGATGGTCTTTCAAATTTAGAAGTTAACTTTTTTCTGCTTATTCTTATGACGTATCTCATTATAGTTGGCACGTTTTTTTGGCTTGGGCTTATTGACCAGCTCTAGAGATGGAGCATTGCCCTGTCCTGGCACATAGCGGCCTCGTCGTCTCATGTTATCTCCACCGCCGCCCATCGGTGCAGCTATCGGAGTGTGAGCTTCAATTCTGGCCAAGTGCTCATCCATCTGTTGTAGTTGTTCCCTCACTTTTTGTACCTCTTTAATGAGAATAAGGCAGGGGGATGCAACAATTGCTGAGACCAATAATATTGGCCCGTAGATTCCCAATCCTAGTCCTAATCCTAAAGAGATACCTTTTGCTCCTGTTGCCGCCTTGGCAACTCCTACATCTACTCCATTTACTGGCATAGTAGCATCCACCTTTTCTGCTCAACAAAAAGTTAAATCAGATATTTTTGAGCATGACTCTTACTATGATCTCATAAATATTGACGGTGATAAATGCGGTAAAATTTATCAAGAGTGATGATATGCCTTAAGCGAACTATTCTTGGCCGCTTTCTACTTGTTTTTATCCGAGCTAAAGGGTATATTTGCTCTCCGTCGATTAGCGTATTATTTATTTAGCAGATATAAGGAGAGAGCAGATGTTAAAAGACTATATCTTTACCTCAGAATCAGTGACCGAAGGTCACCCCGATAAGATGGCAGACCAGATTAGTGATTCAGTTCTAGATGCGATGCTGGCCCAAGATAGTCGCTCTCGGGTTGCCTGTGAAACGATGATAACAACTGGTTTAGTTGTTCTCGGAGGGGAGATCACCTCTAAAGCAAATATCGATTTTCAAGAGGTAGTAAGAAATAGAATCCGGGAGATTGGTTATGATCACTCAGATAAGGGATTTGATGCCTCGACCTGTGCTGTCATGGTCTCTTTGGATAAGCAGTCACCAGATATCTCCCAAGGGGTAAATGATAATGAGGGTAGCTTCAAAGGTCAGGGTGCCGGCGACCAAGGACTGATGTTTGGTTATGCGATTAATGAGACAGATAATTTTATGCCAATGAGTATTGATCTATCTCACAAACTTGCTATGCGTCTAACTGAAGTTCGTAAGAGTGGCGTGATCAGTGAGCTGCGAGCCGACGGTAAAACACAGGTCTCAGTTGAGTATGTTGATGGAAAGATCAAGCGAGTTGGTGCAGTTGTTATCTCCTCTCAACATGCTGAAGAGTTGTCTCTAAACCAGTTACAAGAGGGGATTAGGGAAGAGGTGATTAATAAAATTATCCCTGCAAATTTGATAGATAGTAAGACAAATATTCTAATTAATCCCACGGGACGTTTTGTCATCGGTGGGCCGATGGGTGATTGTGGTCTAACAGGAAGAAAAATTATTGTTGATACTTATGGTGGTCACGGTGGCCATGGTGGTGGTGCCTTTTCTGGAAAAGACCCATCTAAGGTTGATCGCTCTGCCGCATATGCCGGCCGTCAAGTTGCCAAACACATTGTTGCTGCTGGCTTAGCTGAGAGGGCCTTAGTTCAAGTGGCTTATGCCATTGGTTTTCCTGAGCCAGTATCTTTTCTGGTAGATACCTTTGGTAGTGAGAAGGTGGATGTTACTAAGATTAACCAGGCAATCAATAAGGTGTTTGATATGCGGCCTCAAGCTTTGATTGAACGCTTGAACCTGTTGCAGCCGATTTATACCGAGACTGCTGCTTATGGTCATTTTGGCCGTAGCTCGAAAAGTGGATTTACTTGGGAGCGTTTGGACTTCTTGGAGGAGTTGAAATCCCACTTTTAGTCTACTATTTTCTTAATAAATTGAGGAGGGGGTAGCATTTTGCTAGATTTTATACGCTTTGCCCTCTCTCATACTCCATTCTGGGCAATTCCAGTGATGATCATCTGTGGTGAGTTTGGATATATCTTCTGGTTGAAATCATTTCGGACGGTTGCGATGATAAACTTTGCCATCGTTTTTTTATCATTTATAACCATTGTCTATTATATCTGGTCTGGAGGCTCTGATGCTGCAGCCCAAACCTTCTCTTTGTGGTATAAATCACTGTAATTACTTTTAGGGATTAAAAATTTCCTCCTGTGTCTAAAAATTGACACCACTTGGCCAGTTGGTTATCATATTAGTCGGATATTGCTTATCTCATAGTTATTACGCCGAGATTAATAGCAGTAGTTTGATTGTTTCGAGGTTAGTTGGAACAGACGAGGGATTGCCACTGATGGATGACTTCAATTTTTTACACGGTACATTTGATGGGAGTTATGAACAGGGAGAGGGGGACCAAGGGGTTTCACTACCTGAGATCTATATTGTTGAAGATGATCAGATTTTTGGGCGCACACTCAAAAAATTTCTAGAGCGCAAACTTAAGAGTAATATTATTCACTTTCCATCCCCTGCTGACTGTTTAAATTATCTGACAGCTCAAAAAGATGAGGCCAGAGGCAACAAGCAGCATCTGCCTTTTTGCTTAATCACTGATATTACCTTTGAAAATAGCTCAACTGATGGTCTTTATATGATTGACCTACTACAAGAGCAGAATTATCGATTTGTCAGTATCGCGATGACTGGTTTCGCCTCTATTGAGACTGCAATTACTGCAACCAAAAAAGGGGTGTTTCACTATCTGACCAAGCCATTTGAGTTGAGTTTTATGTTTGATTTGGTGATTCGTGCCATGACCACCAAGCTGAATGTCCCTGTTGATCTGCTGGGTAAGCAGAGTGTTGGCAGGAAGGACTCCACTACACTGGCCATCACGGGCAGTGGAGGAAGACGGAGTAAAAAGGGAGCTGAGTTTCGAGTAGAGATTCCGGGACCCAATGATCACTTTTGCGGAATGATTGGTCGTAGTGAAAAGATGAAGGATGTTTTTTCTCGGATTAGAAAGGTTGCCTCTAGTAGTTCAACGGTATTGATCTATGGCCCATCTGGTACAGGAAAAGAGCTGGTGGCAAGCTCCATTCACCAGTACTCATCTCGCAAGGACAACCAAATGGTCTCCATTAATTGTGGAGCTATCCCCAGCGAGCTATTAGAGAGTGAGCTATTTGGCCATGTTAAAGGAGCCTTCACCGGGGCCATCTCCTCACGTAAAGGGCGTTTTGAACAGGCGGACAATGCCTCAATCTTTTTAGATGAGATTGGGGATATGCCCCTACTGCTACAAGTTAAGTTGTTACGCGTTTTACAGAACAGAGTAATTGAGCCGATCGGTAGTGGAGAGACGCGGGAAGTTGATGTGCGAATCATTGCTGCTACCCATCGCAATTTAGAGCGACAGGTGTTAGATGGTAACTTTCGTGAGGATCTATTCTATCGTTTAAACGTTATCCCTATCTACCTTCCATCACTGGCCGAGCGTCAAGAGGATATCCCTCTTTTGATTGGCCACTTTATCTCCCGTTTTATGAGTGCGGATGGGCGAAACTCTTTAGAGTTTGATCAGGAGGCATTGGAGTTACTGGTTGGTTATCAATGGCCGGGTAATGTACGTGAGCTGGAAAATCTAATTGAGCGTCTAATTATTCTACGGGGGGGAAGTACTATTCGCCCTGGAGATCTACCGGCAAAGTTCTTCCAAAATCAGGTAGACATTCATAAATATCACTCTCTAGTAGAGTTGCCGCAAGAGGGGATTAATTTAAAGCAGACACTATCTACTATTGAGGACTCTCTTATCTCTCAGGCCCTCAGTAAGACCGCAGGTAACAAGAATCAAGCATCTCAACTACTAAGTATGAATCGAACCACTTTGATTGAAAAGATGAAGAAGAAGGGGCTAGAGTATCACCCCTAAGGTTGATCAATTTAATTAAGTTAACTTCACCCTATCTCAAATATTGATCTATAAAATATGGTAGTCATTTTGCTCCTGC
Source organism: Bdellovibrionales bacterium (assembly GCA_018646675.1). Lineage (GTDB taxonomy): Bacteria > Bdellovibrionota > Bacteriovoracia > Bacteriovoracales > Bacteriovoracaceae > JABGUH01. The sequence continues at coordinate 48,792 of JABGUH010000045.1, forward strand.
TATGACGTTATGCAAGGTGCATAAGCGGGCAGACTTCTGTCTTTTAGTCCTATTTTCTCAATTTAATTTTGGCACAAAGGTTGCAATCCCATAAAGAGCAGTAAGACCATCGATCTTTTTTAAGTTGAGGTTTTAAGTACAACACTTTTATAGGGGAGTTTACCATGAGTACAAAAAGAAATTTGATTACCCTGTTGGCACTCTTAACGATTACTACCATCACATCATATGCTCATGCGCGAAATGTGAATTTAGGTGGTCGAAGTAAGAGGATTTGTGTCGGAAAATCCAAGGTGCTACTAAATTTTTCAGTTCAAAGGCAGTGGATGAGTGTAGACGGTAACGCAGGGCCTGGAAAATCTACTTGGAATTATCCCGGACAGTTTGCCACACTAACGGTTGATGTTGATCGGCAGAAGGGGCTGGTAGCATACTGTAAGCGGGCAGGACGAGAGACCTTTGCCATCAGTTGGAAGCTAGCCTACTCTGACCCTAATGTTTACTCTATGCGTTACACAGTAAACTGTGTGCCGTGTGCAAGAGAGCAGATCCAACTAATTAAGAGAAAGATTAATGATACGGTAAAAATATTGAAGGACACTCCCCATGGTGAGTATCGCCAAATAATTAAGCGAAAAGTGGCTCAGTCCCTACTTAACGCCAGGAAGGAGCTGACCGTGATTCTCAAGAATAAGCTTACCCCTCGTCATCTGAAGAAGAAGGTTAAAAAGATTTTAGATCTGCTGGCCACTCTTCATGAATTGCTGATGGCAGATAAGGAGCATAGTGCTGAGGTTAAAAAGCTGCTTCGTAAGCTCAATCATCTCTTGAGTCAATTGGCTGCGCAACTAAAAATTCCTGCTGGACACGTTCCAATTCGGGTGGATAGAAGTGTGATTGATAACATGGTACCAATTGAGTTTGAGTAGTATTTTAAATTAATTTCAATCCATTATGGTGGTCTGCATCAGATAATTGGTGCAGGCCATTTCACTTTTGCTCTTGCCTAAATCTCTCTCTTCCTTAATACTTGATCATCGTGTAGACAAATTGGGTAGCGGAGAAGTGGATATGGTTACAGGTGTTTCAACAACGAAAGAGGAAAAGACGACTAAAAAACAGGTTGTTAAGAGCGTGGCCAAGGGACCGGCCAGTAAAACTACAAAAAAAACTAAAGCTACCAAGGCGACTAAAAAGAAAGCTAAAACCAAAAAGCGCGGTAAGCGAGACCTTGGTGAATATTCGTTAGTGGTTGTGGAGTCACCTTCCAAAGCTAAAACCATTAAAAAATATCTAGGGCGTGGCTATCAGGTAGTTGCTTCCAATGGCCATGTTAAGGATCTTCCCAAGTCAAAGTTAGGGGTTGATCTGAAGGGGGGATCGTTTACCATCGACCTCGTTCCTCTGACTGGAAAAAAAGATAAGATTGAACGCATCCGTGAGCTTGCTCGTGGGGCCCAGAGTATCTACTTGGCACCTGACCCGGACCGTGAAGGGGAGGCAATTGCTTACCACTTGGCCGAGGAGATTGGAAATAAGAAGAAGATCTATCGTGTTCTCTTTAATGCCATTACTAAAACTTCGGTTACTCAAGCCATTGCCGATCCGGTAGCGCTTGATAAGAATAAGTATGACTCCCAGAAGACTCGACGGGTTCTGGATCGTCTGGTGGGTTATAAGATCTCTCCAATCCTTTGGGACAAGGTACAACGAGGGCTATCTGCCGGAAGAGTGCAATCTGTTGCCTTGCGGATTATTAGTGAGCGGGAAGAGGAGATTATTGCTTTCAAACCTGAGCAGTGGTTTTCGGTCCATGCTCACATGGAAAAGGATACCCATCCCTTTGAGGCAAAATATTATGGCAAGGAGTTGGGGAAGAGGCTTGAACTAACAGACGAAAAAGAGGTCAAGCAGCTGGTTGATCAGGTTCAAGGTAGACCATTTCTGGTAGATGCTCTCAAGAAGAAGGAGCGACGCCAACGTCCTACTCCACCATTTACCACCTCAAAGTTACAGCAAGAGGGTGCAAATAAGTTAGGTTTTACCGCTAAACGAACGATGATGGTGGCGCAAAAGCTCTACGAAGGGGTCCAGCTAACAGAGTATGGTCTGCAGGGTTTAGTTACCTATATGAGAACGGATTCGGTTAGAACTGAGCCTGAGAGCTTGGAGGCATTAAGAGAGTATATCAAGAAGAACTATGGTGATGATTATCTCGCTCCGGAGCCAATCATTTATAAGAAAAGAGGTAAGGCGAAGGTGCAGGATGCCCACGAGGCAATTCGACCAACCAATCTAGAGCTTCATCCAGATAATGTGAAGGGAGATCTAACGGTTGATGAATTGAAGCTGTATACTCTAATTTGGAATAAATTTATTTCGTCGCAGATGGCCCCAGCGGTAATCGACCAGACTGAGATTATCTTCAAGGTAGGAGATCACTTCTTTAAATCGAATGGCTCAATAATTAAATTTCCTGGATTCCGTCAAGTCTATCTAGAGTCAGCTACTGCCAAGAAGCGCTCAAAGGATAGTGGTAAAAGTGGAGATGAAGAGGAGCAAGAGAGTCTAAACTCTTTGAAGGAGGGAGTGCTTCCCAAGATAGAAGAGGGAGAGGAACTTATCCCGGCAAAGGAGCCATTTTCAGAGGAGCATTGGACCTCTCCACCTCCTAGGTATAATGAAGCATCGCTGGTAAAAGATCTAGAAGAGCAGGGATTGGGGCGTCCATCAACTTATGCTTCAATTATATCCAATATTCAAGATCGTGGTTATGTAGAAAAAATTGAGAATCGTTTTCTTCCTACTGAGCTTGGAATGGTAGTTTGCAAGATGTTGGTGGAGAGTTTTCCTGACATTATGTCGGTTTCATTTACTGCCAATATTGAAGAGTTGCTAGATCAGATTGAAGAGGGATCAGTCAAGTGGAAGAAGGTCTTAAAGGATTTTTGGGGAGGCTTCGAAAAGTCGATCGATATCGCCAAAGAGGAGATGAAGAACCTCAAAAAACAGGAGATACCTACTGGTGTTAAGTGCCGTAAGTGTGATACCGGTGAGTATTTTATCAAGTGGGGACGCAATGGGCAGTTCCTCGCATGTTCCAACTATCCGGACTGTATCTCCACTGAGGATTTTAGAAAACACCTCGATGGAACTTTTGAGATAATAGAGAAGAGTTACCATTTTGATCCATGTCCTGAGTGTGGCAAGCGGTTGGTAGTCAAAAAGGGGCGTTATGGTCGCTTTTTGGCTTGTGAAGAGTATCCCAACTGTAAAACATCTCTCCCTTATGTGATTGATGTTCACTGTCCAGAGTGTAAAACTGGCCGCTTTACCGAAAAGCAGAGTCGTTATGGCAAGGTTTTCTATGGCTGCTCTAGCTATCCTGATTGTAATAATGCTATGTGGACCCATCCACGTAAGTTTGACTGTGCCTCTTGTGGCCATTCGGTGATGGGAGAGCGTGAAACGAAGCGAGATGGTCATCATCTGCAATGTCCTAAGTGTAAGCACAAGGTGGCGATTGAGGAGACTCCATATCAGCGAGAAGAGTAGTGGGGGGATTGCTTAAAAGAGCTTACAATCGGATATTGGCCAGTTGTGACTCTATGGTTGCTCCCTATCTGCTCGGTTTTCTATCTTTTACCGAGAGTTGCTGTTTTATCATTCCTCCTGAGGTGATGTTACTTCCAATGTCTTATGCTAATCGCACTAAGGCTTTATGGTATGCGCTAATAACAACTATTGCCTCTGTTTTGGGAGCGGTGGCGGGCTACTATCTTGGTGCCTTTGCTTGGGAGGAGATCCAACCGTTTGTTTTTGAAAACGTTCCTGGATTTGCCAAACATTTTGACCATGTTGGTAACCTCTATCAGGAAAATGCAGTCTCAGCGCTGCTGATTGCCGCTTTCACCCCTATTCCCTTTAAGGTTTTTACTGTTGCTGCAGGAGTCTACTCAACAAAAATTTCTGTAGTGACGCTAATTGTAACATCACTAGTGGGACGAGGGTGTCGTTACTATTTGATGGCCTTTACTATCTATCTGTTCGGAGAGCGGGCCCAGAAATTTATTGAGCAGCATTTGCAATTGGTGACCATTGTCGTTGGTATATTAATTGTATTGGTTGCGGTGGCCATCAAATTTAGATGATTGTACCTCCACTACTGTTGTGTTATATTTACTTTCAACCTTTGCGCGGGCATAGCTCAGCTGGATAGAGTATTTGGCTTCGAACCAAAGGGTCGGGGGTTCGAGTCCCTCTGCCCGCGCCATCTAGTTTTAACTGAAATTTACTGGGACAACTAAAAGGTAACCGGTACCTTTTTGCGTAGCAGTGTGTCGTTAACCAAAAGGTACCGGTTACCTTTTGGCGAGGTTACCTTTTGGCGACTAAATAAAAAGAAAAATTGAAATAAAATGGGGTTCTACTCCCTTAATGGTGGACTGCACCGCACTCAACCCCTAACAACAGACATTTAGAACTTTCAACCGGTAGTGATTAAAATTCCTATATCCGTAAGCCCGCTTCTGGAGCTGCTTACAGACATTGTTGTAACCTTCAGTTCTGGCATTTGTAATCCTATTTTCAAAATAGTTCAAGATTTCATTGCTCCATTCCATTAGGGTTCTCCTAAGCCTTTGAAGTTCCTTTATTTTTGATATGGCCAGAGCATCCAATAGGAGACATAGACTTCTC
>JABGUH010000038.1 GCA_018646675.1 Bdellovibrionales bacterium
AAGATACCATCATTAAAATGTACGAATCAAAAATAAGTCAGTCGGAGATTGCTCGTCAGCTTGGAATTGCCAGACGGTCGGTGGGTAGGGCGTTACAAGATATGTGATCGGTTGTCACGCTCGCTAACCGGAAGGACACGATTATTGGACTGTAGCACGAATAGATAAGCTCGCCTCGAAGTATAAATCCAGAGAGGAATTTAAGAGGAACAACAAAGCCGCATATAGTGCCGCTCAAAGATATGGGTTTCTTGATGTAATATTGAAAAGATTTGAATATGCAAGAAAACCTGATGGCTACTGGACGCCATCTAGAATAAGAAAGGAAGCAAAAAAATACAAAACAAGAACGAGCTTTATAAAAGGAGCATCAAGTGCATACAACGCGGCGAGGGAGCTAGAGATACTTGATAAGGTCTGTGTTCATATGATAACAACTCAAAAGCCAAAAGGTTATTGGACTAAAGATAGGATAATTAATGAAGCAAAAAAATACAAAACACTGGCTGATTTCAGGCGGGAGGGGAGCGCAGCATATAAAGCAGGATACAGGAGAGATATGCTCTCTACCATAAACAAGTTATTTAAATAGTGTCTACACAACACAAACCCTATGGTTGTGTCCTATTAAATCTAACTCAAGGCCCTTTGCTCATTTTTTTGCACTCAAATCGTCTTATCGTTAAGAAAGAATTTCCAATCAAAGCAGAAGTCATCCCATCAAACCTTCGGTTAAACCTTAGCAACATGTGACCACTTTGAAGTAAATTGTGTTCAAGCATCTTTACCTCGTTGTACAAATATTCTTTTTCTCCAGGGTTAGTTATAAACAGTTTTCCGTCGGCAACCCGATAGGTTTTAGATGAATTATGGCTATGTACTAATTTTAAGTCATTAATGTCGTGCTGCTTTTGAGCGGTTTCTTTGCAGAGAATATTGAGTTTTGTGGAAGATGAATACCCAATAGTTGGAATCATTAAAGCGAAAAATAAGACAAGTCGTAAATATCTCATCAACCCTCCTTAAAAAACCACCATGCAGCTCTTTTCGGCTAAATCCCCAGCATCTTAATTGTTTTAGCCCAGGTTTCTGCTATAAAACCCCATGACCAACCTACTGACTATTGTATTCCCCTTCTGGTTCCCGATGTATCTCTTTCTTGGGTTAAGTTTGGTTAATTTTTCTTTACTGAAGTTCTCCCAGTGGCACCAACAAATTCAAAGGCGGGATGATGAAAAGCTAATGCTAGAGCTGCGTCGGTGGTCTTTATGGACAGGAGGAATAGCTTACAGGGAGGAGATAAGTGAGTTAGAGAGGGTGTTAAGTAATAAGACATATAGACGATAAGAAAGCCATTGTTTGATACTATCACTTACAAAAAAAGAGGAGGGGACTCTATGAAAAAAAACTTAAACATGCTCACCGTATATTTACTTGGCTCTTTGGTGCTTATGACATCCTGTGGTCCAAAAATGAGCGAAAAAGACTTGAGTCAGAGTAAAAAAGTCTTGTACGCAAAGTCTTACAAGGGAGCTACCCCAGAAATAGTTGATATAAAATTTGAAGTCAAAGAAGAGGTGCCGCTGGAGCCAGAAGAGTTGGTTATGCTTAAGAAGTTTAGAGATGCTGGAGCAGATGTTGATGTCTACAGATTTAAAGTGAATGTTACCCTCATTGCTAAGGAAGATCTTTTTGCTACGGGCTACAAAGATTCATTTAAAAAAGAATCTGACCGAGATTCCTATATTAAATCTGAGTTGGATAGAAGGACTAATAAGAAAAAATGTATTAAGAGATCACGTGGAGCGTTTGGTGGCAGTGGGTACTGTAAGAAGTATAAAACCGTTAAAGTGAAAGACGCAGCCGATATCGAAAAGAAATTTAGAGACTCATTGAAAAAGCAAAAAGTATTCAAGAAGGGCGAGGTTGTAGCTAGCGGCTTAGTTGGACTTGAAATACAAAATAAAAACAATGAAACTACGGTTGTACTCAAAGAAAACACGTAAGTGGTTGTCGGATTGGAAAGAATATATGTTAGTCAGATTATTTCTAATTGTGAATTATTAAATCATACTTGTTAAAAGGAGGAGGAATGATGAGTAAACTTAAGGAAGTTATTTTAATGGACGGAGAGCAGATTACTTTTAATATTGAAGGTGATGCATATAACGATTCTCCAAACCCAGTAGCTAAACTTGTCGGAGTGATAATTAGAGTTCTGGGGCAGCTTATAGGAATGAGTCAAAGAGTATATATTGTTAAGACCACTAATAGGTTATTACTGGTAAGTAAAAATGTTATTTTTTGGAAAATCCCTAAGGATACAGAAGTAAGAACCCTTTCGTATACTGCCGTGGATTCTGTTGGGTATGCTCAAGCAAAAAGGTGGCTAGTATTTTCATCCCTTTATTTTCAATTAAGTCTACGCAGCGGGGAAAACTTCAGAGTGAAATACCAAGGTACCCTGCCAGAGTTATCTGAATTGGTTAGCTCTATGAATGCAGCTTTATATGGAGGGCAGCAGACATCCTCCGATAAGCTTGCCGCATAGTTTTTATTAAATAATAGGAGGGGCGCTTGGTAAGAAAATAACCCCTGCCCCTCTTGTAATTATGAAACAAGCATATTGTCCAATCTGTAAAAAAACATCGAGTCTTGTTCGCAATAGCGAAGAGCTTAAGTTTATGTGCGAGGACTGCGGTGAGATAGTTAAATACCCCGAAGCTGCTCACAAATCAGCATACCTGTTGTTAAATAGTATCAATAAGAAGACTAAAGTACCCTTTTGGGGATATATAACGGTTGCAATCTTTTTAGTTTCAAGTTTATTTGTGTGGCTCTTTCCCTATGTTTTACCATATGCAATAAACTATTTTAGGCTTACTTATTTATATCAACTTTTATACCAGTAGAGTTTCTTTGTTTTGAGTTTAAAGCTGGCGTTGTGACATGTTGTCCTGTAGGGATGCTGCCAAGATAAAATAATGGGAGTTGGAGAGGGTGTTAAGTAATAGGGCGGGGGGACGATAAAGGAAGTATGAATATAGATAGGGAGTACTTAATAAATGTCGCAAAGAAACTCTACATCACGGCCAGTGGGGTGTGTATTCTCCTCGTGATGACTGGTGTATTTTTCAGCACTGTAGAAGATGCGGTTCGATTCAATAAAGTGGACAGGGAGGCTCAAGGGCGGGAAAACCAGTTAAGAGTTTTATATGAGAGGGAGGAGTTGGGGACAAAAGATACTCTAAGGAAATATGGGCAGCAAAATAGAGATGCACCTTGTTTAGATTCATGGGGAAATGTTAGGTCATACTTACAGGACGACGTAAAGTGCTACACTCTTGAAGAGCTAAAAACTAAGAAGAGTGTATTTGTTGAGTGGCTCAAAGTCCTTGCTTCCGGAGGGGGTGCTGCTTTAGCTCTATGGCTTCTATATTTGTTGGTTGTTTGGATATTTAGACCGCAAAAGCCCGCTCCTCTCTAAATATAACCGACCCCCAGCCACATGAACAAATGGCGAAATTTATCAAAACTGAGGGGCGGTTTATATGTGAAGATGCGCAAAGGCATTAGTGCTTATATTGTAATTTAGGCGGCGGTTTTTGACAAATTGAGGGGGGAGAGAATGGAGTCAGCATGGGACATATACCTAATGGGAGTTGCGGCATCTGTTCTGTTTAACATTTTTAGCTTTGCAATATATCGAGTAGTAACCATCCTTACAGGTGAAGCTGTGTACTATGCAAATTTAATGAAGATGGGTTTATATAAACACTCGTCTACAGGAGGGGTACACGACCACCCACAGCCCCCAATCAAAACAATTATTGTAATAACTACCGAGGTTGTTCTCAGTTGGATTGGGGTGTTATCCACTTTATATACAATATTCGAAACCATTCTTGGGGGGATTCGCCACATAAGAGCAAAACACCCCGATGATATTCAAAGAATAAGATATCCTTTGTTTAATCTTCCTTTGCCTGTAGAGAGTGTGTGGGCCCATTTAGTTGCAATAGAAACTATGGGAAGGGTGTATGTTGCAGACGTGGATATGTTGCACAAAGGGGTGATCAGACTACAGCACCAACCCCCTCGCCAAGAGGATGGTAGCTATGCGGACCCAAAAAAAGCACTAGAGTTATTACGAGATTTAGATGTGGTTGATGGTAAAATAATAGACGAGGTACTTAGAAAACTAGAAAAACAAAACTAGTTAAAATGATGGTATTCAGACTAGGAGACAATAGGTAACGAAAAATAAAGTAAGGTAAAAAAAATAAATGCTATTCGTGTTGAAGAAATGATGAAAAGGGGGGGAGAATGAACAAAATAAGAAAATTGTTGTTCGAATGGTTGTTTCATTTACTTTATCCCTGGGGAAAGATGAAAAAGAAAGAGAATACGAATCCGTATAGCGGTGTCTTAATTATGCGAGAGATTAGCCCCTAACAATCTTCGGAGGTGGAACATATTTCTTCCGTTTCGGCCTTTCAGGAGCATGGATATATTTCTGCGTAGTTTTTATATCTTTGTGTCCTGCCATTTTCTGCAACTTGAATGGCTCTACTGCTGCTTCGGCCCAATTGGTTAAGGCTGTGTGCCTTAGATCGTGGAAGGTGTATAACATATCTAGGGATTCCATTAACTCCGAGAACGCAGTTCCGAGAGTATCAGGGTGCATGAGCTTGAGATTGGCTATCCAGCTGTATGCTTGTCCTGCTTTAGTAAAAACATGATCTATATCTCGACTGTCTTCCCTGCCCTTAAGATTTTTATATGTCCTAGTCTCGTTCCGAGAGTCTACTCTATCTACCTGACGGGTTATTTCTAAGACATCTTCAAATAGACACTCTTCATTCAGTGCCAGGACTTCCCCTCTTCTTAATCCATAGTAGTAAGCTAGGTTCATCGCCGGTGAGATGCTATCAGGCGCTCGGTTAATCATTCTCGTCCAGTCTTTCTTGGATATATACTTTCCTTCTCGTAGTTTCTCTCCTGATTCTCTCTTTGCTCTCTTCCTCCTGGCCTCGTGGTCTTTATACATAGCCCTAGTTATTGGCTCGAATCCAAGGTTAGTAACTGATGGGTCATTGATGTGGAGGTATTTTAGCAATCGATTCATCGTTGAGATAGTGTGCTTAATTGTTTTAGCTGATCGAAGCTCTCCATCCTTGAATATCTTCCTGTTCTTTCCCAGTAGGGCTTGTGCCCAATAGTGCTGGTTTCGCACCCAATCTTCGTAGTTGGGGCCATGATACTTTAAGAAGTAGAGGATGCCATAGTGATATACACAGTGATACAGGGTGGAGGTTGTCTTCTCATCTGAGTGATGGATTGATAGGTAGTCGTAAAACTCTCTCAGGGACTCTTTTGTGATGAATGAGCACTCTACCTCGAACTTTGCCTTAGCGAGTTGGTCAACTTTATAGTTTAGTCGAACTATCATTCTCTTTAAGTCTGACAGTTTGAGATGTTTATATTCTTTCCTTGGGTATCTTTGGTTAGACTGTCTCCCATCTGGTTTTATATATGTTCTAAGAATACCAGATCCTGTAACTTCTTCTCTGAATTGCCATCGATGAACAACACAGTTATCCAGTTTCTTATCCAGCTCTCGTAGTATTTCCTTTTCGTCTCTCATGTCGTCCATGTCGGCATTTTGGAGATAAACCTAAAGGCTGTCATGGGGGGTAGGCGTTATATTTCTGGAATTTTTGGTTAGTCACTAACCAAAAAAGGGCCTGTTTACTAACCACTTTTTGAGGCAAAAAACGACTTAACTATTGGAAATTAATGGTGGCTGGAGACAGATTCGAACTGTCGACCTGAAGGATATGAATCTTCCGCTCTAACCAACTGAGCTACCCAGCCATTTTTAGAAAATTAGTCGGCCAGATTCTAACTGGGGGGATAAATCATGTCAATACTTACCAGAGTATGAATCAATGGGTATAAAGGGATGGATGGAGAGAGGACAAGAGGGGGCACAAAAAGTCGAGATTGATGGGTATTTTGCCCATTGGTGTAGTTTTATCAAGCAGATGAAGCTCGTTCCGACCACTAAACGGGTCTATGTTGCAGTCTCGGGAGGGGTGGACTCTGTGGTGCTACTCTTTCTGACCTCTCGCCTTCGGCCGGACCTTCTGGATGAGGTGCGGGCAGTCCATTTTCACCACGGTCTACGGGGAGAGAGTGATCAGGAGGTTAAGCTGGTTAAGGAGCTGTGTACTCAGTTAAGTGTCCCCCTTGATCTGCACTATCTTAACCTTGACCGAGGTGGGGCCAATTTAGAGCAGGTTGCCCGCCAGGAACGCTATAAGATTCTCTATCAACTGGCATCCTCTGGAGATCTAATCTATACCGGTCACCAAATTGATGACTCATTTGAGTGGTCCTTAATGCAGCAGTTTAAAAGCAGTTCGCTTCAACCCACATTAGGAATACCGCTAATTAATGGGCCAGTTGCCCGTCCCAATCTCTGCCTAACCAAGGGACAGATCTACCATATTGCCCGTAAGGAGAAGCTCTCATGGAGTGAAGATCATACCAATCAAGAGCTCCGCTTTGATCGTAACTATATTCGTAACATAGTGGTTCCTGCCATTAAGCGTCGCTTTCCAACCTACCTTAAACAGTACGTCTATCGCGCCAATCAGCTGGCAATTAAGTTGGGAGTTGATCGCCATCAGGTTGGTGGAAAATTTTTAATGCGAAAAGAGAGCAAATGCAGAGTAACAATCTATCAGCACCAACTGATAGGGCGTATGTCTGGTGCCCAAGAGTTGGTGCGCCAGGGTATTCACCACCTATCATCATCGGCCAGAGGGGTGCTGGCTTCTCAGATCGAAAAGATGATAGCGGGTGCTGATCGTGGATTAAAGGGGCCATATAACTTTTCAGGAGGGGTGGTGGGATTTAGCTCCTTTGGCGAGATCCACCTTACCTCATTAGAGCTGATTCCAACCAAGCGCCAGCTGATCAAGTTGGAGGATTTGAATTGGAAGTTGATGGATCTTAAGGAGTATCAGCGCTATCTGGATGGTATTATGAGGCAAAAAAGAACTCTTTTTCCACTGATCTGCTTTATTCAGGAGATGGGGGAGGTTCCATCATTTAAACTAAGCTCTTTTAATAAGTTCTCTCCCTACTACCAGGTTGAGGTGGATGGCCCAACCAGTGGAGTGGCAGAAAAAATTAGGCTGGTCTCTGCACTTAGGCTCTACTCTCGCTGGCGTCAGTCAACCCACTGCCATCGCTCACTGAAAGTGGCACTTTTAGTCCAATCGTGATACTTTGCTACAGCTTATAACATAAGGAGAGATTGATGCATTATGATGTATTTGGTTTAGGAAATGCGTTGGTAGACGTTGTCTATCATGATGTAACCCAATTATTTCTAAAGGAACATGATATAGATAAAGGGGTGATGACTCTTTTAGATCACAACCGCTTTAATCTACTTCTTGACGCGTTGGGCAGCAAACCCTCGATACAGAGTGGAGGTGGATCTGCTGCTAACTCGATGATTGCCCTGGCCCAGTTAGGTGGTTCTGCATTCTATGCCTGTCGGGTTGGTGATGATCCTGCTGGCCACTTCTATCGTAAAGATCTTTTAGAGAGTGGTGTGGCGACATCGGTGATTGACCAGGGGCGGATTGGGGAGACTGGGCGTTGCTTGGTGATGGTGACACCAGATGCGGACCGAACACTTAACACCTACCTAGGGATCACTTCTGAATTTAGCCTATCTGATGTGCCAGAGAGTGAACTAAAAAAGGCGCGCTATATCTACTTGGAGGGCTACCTGTTGGCCCAGAAAGGGGGAGTAGTGGCGGTTGGAAATGCCTGTCAGCTGGCCGGGGAAAATGGAATTAAGCGCTCATTAACCTTCTCTGATCCTTGGATGTTAACTCAATTTAGAGCTGGTTTTGATCAGGTCCTGGCCCAAGGAATGGATCTGATCTTCAGTAATGAACAGGAGGCACTGATCTACACTGAGTGTGAGACATTGGATGATGCGGTTGCCAAAATGAAAACTTTTGCTCCCAGCTTTGTAATTACTCAGGGAGAGAAGGGGGCCTTAGTCTTTGAGCAGGGGCAGCTACACCAAGTTGATGGGGTGGCAACCAAGGCGATTGATACTAATGGCGCAGGAGATATGTTTGCGGGAGCAACTCTTTATGGTTTGAACCAAAATTTGTCCCTCAAGGATTCAGCGCAATTTGCCTGTCACTGTTCATCTGCTTTAGTTGCTACGATCGGGGCCAGACTTTCTAATCAGAAGATGGCCCAATTAAAGAGCGACCATTTTAACTTTTAGTAATTGATTTTGATTAGGAGATAGATCCATGTCCAAGCCTATTTTAATTAGCCAGCTATTAAACAGTGCGCAGGCGGCAGAATATTTAGAGCAAGAGGTCGTCGTTGCAGGGTGGATCAGAAGCGTTCGCAAGAAAAAACACTTCTCTTTTATCTCGCTCAGTGATGGTAGTTGCCAGCCGGCGCTCCAAATTATTGCTGACGCTGGTATCTCTGGCTATGAGGAAGGCAGTACCATGCTAACTGGTAGTGCGGCGAAATTTACCGGTAAGTTGGTTGCTTCACAGGGCAAAGGGCAGGGAGTCGAGTTGCAGGCCAGCTCGATTGAGGTATTGGGCAGTGCTGGTGAGGATTACCCTCTCCAGAAAAAGGCGACCTCCTTGGAATTTTTGCGTGAGCATGCTCACCTGCGCTCTCGCACCAACACCTTTGGGGCAGTATTTCGTATTCGGCATGCCCTAACAATGGCAACTCATCTCTTCTTCTCGGAGCGGGGATTTATCAATCTACATACTCCGATTATTACCTCCAATGATGGCGAAGGGGCCGGAGAGATGTTCAAGGTGACCAACTTTGATCTAGACAATATTCCTCGTACTAAAAGTGGCTCGATTGACTATGATCAAGACTACTTTGCGGCCATGACCGGATTAACTGTTACTGGCCAGTTGGAGGCGGAGTGCTTTGCCATGGGAATGGGGCGGGTCTATACCTTTGGCCCAACTTTTCGGGCCGAGAACTCCAATACACCTCGTCACCTCTCTGAGTTTTGGATGATTGAACCCGAGGTCGCTTTTGCTGATTTGGAAGAGATCGCCCAGTTAGCAGCGGACTATGTAAAATATATGATTAGTTATACCCTAGAGCACTGCCCTTTAGAGATCTCTTTTTTGTCAGAGCAGTATGGAGAGGGGAAGCATCAACAGCAACTTGAGAGCGTAGTGACTGCTCCAGTAAATAAGATTACCTACACTGAAGCGATTGAGTTACTGGCCACATCCGGTGAGAGGTTTGAGTTTTCAGTTGATTGGGGAGCGGAGTTGCAAACGGAGCATGAGCGCTATCTAGCAGAGAAAAAATTTATCGGGCCGGTGATTGTTACCGACTATCCCAAAGAGTGTAAAGCTTTCTACATGAAGCAAAACAGCGATGGCAAGACAGTGCGGGCGATGGATCTGCTAGTGCCCGGTGTCGGTGAGATTGTTGGCGGCTCTCAACGGGAGGATGACCTAGATAAGCTAACCACTAGAATGGATGAGTTAAAGATGGAACGTGATGCTTACCAGTGGTATCTCGATCTTCGTCGTTTCGGCTCTGTCCCCCATGCTGGATTTGGCTTGGGGTTCGAGCGAGTGGTGGCCTATATTACGGGGATGAGCAATGTACGGGATGTTATTCCCTTTCCTCGAACTCCTAAGAGTGCCCGCTTCTAGCCAGACCACCTGATTTATGGCAATTGATTCAAAAACTTGAAAAGGCTTTTGGCCATTTCCTAGAAATCAAATGGAGCACTAATACTTAAGAGTATTTCAGATGATGTTATTTCATCTATTGTATTTGATGGATATGTAGTCACGACCCCGGTTATACCATCAGTGAACTCGTCGTAGGTAAAACTTTTATACTCTAAGTTTATACTGATAATTGGTAGTCCGGTAAAGCCAACACCAATACCCAAACCGCTACCTGCCAATAGGTCTCCTTTGTCTGATCCCGTTACCGAATTGTTCTTAGGTATTTCTAGCTCAGCAGTAAAGTAGTAAGATGCCCAAACTCTGAACATAATGGGCAGATTGTAACCTAGAAAAGCTCCTATTTGAGTGGTGTCGTACTCATCATCTCCCAGCGTAATGCTTGGACCGCTGCTAAATTTTTCTGTGATTGAGCCCAGACCATAGTCGATCCCTGCCATAAAACCGAGGGCACCATATCCCGCTCGAAGGCCATAGCCACTACCATTGATAGTATATTCGTACTCCCCATTGGATGCTCCGCTATTCTTAACGACTATGTCTAAAGTGCCGGCACGATATCCCAGATAGGGCTCAACTAGAAAACCCGCATTGGCTTGAGCGGCAATAAGCAAGGTGGTAACGACTACAGATCCTAAAAGAAATTTTTTCATAAATACTCCTGTAATTGATCCTACGTTGTGGAAAATTTTTAGTTAGTATCAAGTAATATGGTATGCCTAGCTGGTATAATATTCAAATTAAATAAAATTTACTGCTAATTTAAGATAGAGGGGGGGCCAAGGGCCTTGGGTGATTAAATCTGCGCCCCTCCTAATATTTGCTAGAGATGGAAGTATGGCTTTGCCCCCGTGACGCTAAGCAAGAAGCGGGGATCATCAGGTTAGTACTACTCTCTGGCAAAGCCGCTCCAGGTCAAAAGAGTGGTGTCGCCCATTCTGCCTAGTAAAGTTCTGCTTGTGAAATCACTATCATTACTGCTATTCTTTTATAAAATAAATTACTTACAAGTGATAATGGGGTGTAGAACGTAAGCAGTCTTAGTTTATTAGAGTTATTAGAATTGATTAAAGAGGATTTTTTGTCGTCTATCATTTGAGGGATTTCAAAAGAAAATCTCTAAGTCAGATTAGTTTTAACTGAAAGATCAAATCGACGAATTAGGAGTCAAAGATATGTTAAATAATGAAGTGATGTTTAAGGTGCAAGGGGCACAAAGAGCTAAATTGACAGGACTATCAGGTAAGCAGTTTACTGTCAGTAACGCAACTATCACCACTCCTGGTGTAACACCAGGAAAATGGCTGGTCCTTAAACCCACAAGCAGTGCGGCGGCAGCTGGTGCCGGAGCTGTCTCAATTAAACTTGAAGGTGCACGTCAAAAAGCTCAGGCCGCCTCGATGGTTGGAAAACATGTTACTGTTGGTCAGGCCCCAATTATGATCGGTGGTAATAGCAAGTGGCTAGTTCTCACTCCCACTGCCAAAGGGGCCGTTGCGGGAACAGTTGCAGGTTCTCATGCTACATTGATGAAGTTGGCCAATGGTCGTGATCTTATGCAGCTGCCTAGTATGGCAGGAAAATCCTTTAAAGTAATGTCACCTCCGCTTACCGCTGGAGGAAATGTTAAGAAGGTTTTAGTTCTTAAACCCCTTGCCGGTGGCGCAGTCACAACTCTGAAAATCACTGATGCGACGGCCGCTGAATTGGCACCCTTAACCGGGAAAACAGTTACCGTTGGTAAGGCCCCTCTTGCTAAAGGGGCGGTTAATAGTAAGTGGATCTTGGTAAAACCGATTACCGCTACTAAGGCTGCAGTCATTACTGGTGCTGGGGCCGCAGCTAAAGCTAAAACTGGAGTCTCAGCTGGGGCCGCAACAACAGCTAAAACTGCTAAAAGCAAATCTGTTATCTCAGCAGGAACGACATCCACTGCCAAAGTTGCCGAAATCGCCAAAGCAGGCGTGGCCGCAACAGGCAAGGCTGGATCAACGGCTGTAAATCCTGTTGCCACAGTCTCTTCTGGTACAATCTGGAATGGCGCCGGATTAAGTTTAGGCTTAGGATTAGGTTTGGGAGTACTGGGGCCAGTGATCTTGATTGGTGCTGGAGTTGCTACCGGACTCGTGGTTCGAAACTACATTAGAAAGAACAAAAATAGTGGTTCTCCAAAAAAGTATTCGGCGACCAAGCGTTAGCCAGAATATTTAGATTTATTGTCAGAGACTAAATAGGACACGTTAACTACCTTCAATAAGGTGGGTTGTGGATTAAGGTCTGCTCTTTTTTTCCGCTAATTAAAGTAACATTCTCAAAACACCGATGTAGTTTGCATGAAAAGCGATCTACTCAAAAAATTATTACTGCTATTTGTGTTAATGTTGACTTTTGCCTGTGTTGAAGATCCTTGTAATAAGGATAATTCAACAACTGATTCAGCATCCGACAACTCCAGCTCAGATACTACCTCTCTTAAAGGGGAAAGTGACTGCCCCGTTGATCAAGGTGACCCCGATCCTGATCCCACTCCAGTTCCTGACCCTGCACCTGATCCCGTTCCAGTTCCCGATCCTGTTCCAAACCCAGTTCCAAATCCTGATCCCGCTCCAACTGATCAATCATCCTTGAGCCATCCTTGGACCAATGCTAATACAACAATTATCATCGATGCCTATGAAGGAAATGTTATTGACTGGGATAAGATGGCCAGCGACAAAAAGATGGTTGCAGTTATCCATCGCTCGAGTATTGGCACACGGGTAGACTCGAAATATGTTCAAAGAAGAGAAGTTGCCCTAAATCGGGGCTATCTCTGGGGAGCCTATCACTTAGGCCGACGTGGAAATACCATCAGACAGGCGGAGCTATTTCTATCACTGATCGAGGATATGGATAATACCCTGATGATTTTGGATTTAGAGGATACTGGTGCAAGTCAGTTCATGAGTATTGATGAAGCAGAGATCTTTATGAACTATATTTATGAGAAAACAGGTAAAGTTCTAACTGTCTATGCCAACCATTCTACTACAAAAATGCTTAATCAGCGGATGAAAAATAGTGCGCTCTTTCAACAATCAAAACTCTGGTATGCACGATTTAAATCCACCGTTTCTGATTTCCCCGCAGGCATTTGGAACAACTACTTTCTCTGGCAATTTTCTAGTGAGATCAATTGTAGTAGAACTGGTTCATGCCTCTACAATGTACCTGGAACCACTAACAACATGGATATCAACGTTCATAATGGCCCCTATCGAGATCTGGCCAGTATATGGAACAATGACTAAGCGTCTCTATCTTTTAGATATACCGAGCGGTTAATCATGGAGCGCACTATTCTGCTTTAACTGCTAGGATTATACCTTTTTAGTAAAAAAAATCTCACACTGCTGCCACAACTTCTCCATTGTATCTAACTGAAAGAGCTGTTGTCGAAATTGGGTGGACTCTCTCTGCCCAGCACTAAACCAGACTGCCTGCTTTCTTAATTGGATAAATTGAACTCGCGCCGGTAGCCCGTACTGATGATGGTACTGACGAAGTCGCTGTAAAATTGCAAGATAGTCTTCGCCATGGAGTGAGAAGTTTGGATCATCGGCAAATGGGGCGATAAACAGTGAGGGGTCCTTGGTTGGCCCTCGGCCCAACATCAGAGCAGCACAGTTACTGTTTGCTAGTCGCTCCCGAATTATCTTTGTACTATTTAAATCCCCATTACCGATAATTGGAAGTTCGCTCTCACTTGCGACCTCCTCAATATATTCCCAGTTTGCAGCTCCATTGTAAAATTGCGAGCGAGGACGGCCGTGAATTGCTACCCAGGCGACTTTGGAATCGGTTGCAGCCTTAACGACCTGGTGGGCGTTAAGGGAGTTTTGATCCCATCCAGTGCGAATCTTGATACTGAATGGAAGCGGTGAGTGCTCTCTTAGTTTTGTTAAAAAAGGGCCCAGCTTACCCGGATCTTTGATTAGGGCGCTGCCGCCTCCTTTGGTCACCACTTTTCGTACTGGACACCCCATATTGAGATCGATAAAGGTAAAACCACGACCAACTACCTGATCCATGGCTTTTAACAGGTGATCAAGATCATCGATTGTGCCAAAGAGTTGGACTCCAGTATTGGTTTCACCTTCCTGCAGAGTCAGCATCTTCAGGGTACGTTCGTTTTTATAGTTGATGGCATGACAGGAGATTAGCTCGGTTATCGCTCCCCCCGCGCCCAGGTCGTACATCAGACGTCGCAATGGAGCATCAGTCACTCCGGCCATCGGGGCCAAAAGTAGAGGCGATTTAAAGGAGACTCCACCGATAGTAATCGGTGAAATCTCCTTGATTATTTGGTTGACCTGTTGCCAAAGATTGCTCATGCATACCTAATATTAATTTGTCTTCTGGATCATCTTCTCTCGACTATGGCCAATAGTCCAGAAGTAGAGAATCGGTACTGCAAAGCGGCTAAGAAGCGTAGCGGCGATTTCACCTGCCATTAAACTGATCGCTAGCCCTTGGAAAATGGGATCAAATAGCATTACCATGCTACCAACGACCACGGCAGCAGCAACTAGCAACATGGGGCGGAAACGTAATACCCCAGCATTGATTACCGCATCTTTTAAATTCATACCACTGGCCATCTGGTGCTCAATAAAATCTACCAAGATAATGGAATTTCGTACAATAACACCGGCACCAGCAATAAATCCAATCATGGATGTCGCGGTAAAATAGGCACCGGCAAGCCAGTGAGCAGGGAAGATTCCAATCAGGCTGATTGGAATAGGAGCGAGAATTACTAGGGGAACAGCAAAACTTCTAAACTGTCCAACAACCAAGACATAGATTAAAACGACCACTACTGCAAAGGCGATACCCATATCTCGAAAGACCTCGTAGGTGATAAACCACTCGCCATCCCATTTAATCGTAGGTTCGGTAGTATCCCATGGAACATCTGCTGTTTGAGTGGGATATTTTATTTTATCTGCAATTTTCATCATCCCGTAGACCGGAGCCTCTTCTGCGCCAGATAGCTCATTCATTACGTAGACTACCGGTTTTAGATTTTTGCGCATTCGCATCTCAGTCTCTTTAATTACTGGTTTATCTATTACAACGTCAACACGCCCCAATCCAGACTCAAAAGAGGGAATTACCTGCTTTTGGAATGGAGCTTTACCGGATCTAATTTTATTATCTACCGAGAGAGTGATCTCTACAGGTTCAGGAGTTGAGATATCATCCAGAGTGATTAGTGGCGTTTCAGAGAAAATCATCCGGCCTAACATTCCAACAGTATTGGAGCGCAAGCCTAAACTCCCACCTGTCTGTTGATTATAGGGGTAGACGAGTCGCTCTCTTTCAGGGCGAAAGGAGTAATCGATATCGACAAAACTGGGTTCTTGCTTGAAAATTTCCACCAACTCATTGGCCACTCGCTTACGTTGGTCTTCATCGGGGCCGTAAATTTCGGCCACCATCGTCGCTAGCACTGGAGGCCCAGGGGGGATTTCAAGTACTTTGGTTATCGCACCATATTTTTTGCTAAAGGCAGTGATGATAGGTCGTAACTCTTCAATAATTACGTGGCTACTCTTTTTCCGATCGTGCTTATCTTTTAGAACTATTTGCAGATCATTTTTATAGTCCGAATAGCGTAAAAAAGTGTGTTTGACCATTCCGGAGAAGGAGTAGGGGGCCGGTTCCCCAGCGTAGATCTGTATTTTTTCCACATTGCTATTTTTAAGTAGCGCTGTTGCCAACTCTTTAGATTGGCGTTGTCCTTTCATTAGTGGAGTAGAGGGGGTGTAATCTATTAGTACTTGAAATTCATTTTTGTTATCGAAGGGGAGCATCTTAACTTTAACACTCTTAAAGTAGAGCATAGAGGCTGCTGATCCCAATAGAATAACTGTGAAGAGTCCAAATACGAAGGAGCGAATTCCTGAGGATAGGGAGATATCCATTGTTTTACGGTAGACTTGATCTAGCCAGCTATCTTGATGGCCACTGCCATGTTCATTACCGTGTTTATCACCATCACTCTCTTTAAACAGTTTAGCGGCCGCCCAGGGAGTTACCATGAATGCAACAAATAGTGAGAGAATCATTGCCAAAGAAGCTCCAACGGGAATTGGCCGCATGTAGGGGCCCATCAGACCTCGCACAAATGCCATCGGGAGAACAGCGGCAATTACGGTGAAGGTGGCCAGAATCGTGGGGTTACCAACCTCGCTAACGGCATTGATGATATTTTTTATAATATTTTTATAACCGGATGCCTTTAAATGACGTTCAATATTCTCTACTACGACAATCGCATCATCGACTAAGATTCCAATCGAGAATATCAGAGCAAACAGAGTAACTCTGTTTAGGGTGTAGCCCATAAAGTAGTAGATTGCCAGAGTTAGCGCAAGTGTCACTGGAATGGCGGTTACTACAATGAGAGAAGCTTTGAGCCCCATAAATAGAGCGATTAGGGCGGCAACGGAGAAGGTCGCAATCAGCAGGTGCTCAATCAACTCCACCGTCTTTTGGTGGGCCGTCTTACCGTAATCACGCATAACGGTCATCTTAATATCTGAAGGGAGAGTCTTGGAAAAATGCTCGGCCCGTTTGATTAACTTGCTGGCG
Source organism: Bdellovibrionales bacterium (assembly GCA_018646675.1). Classification (GTDB taxonomy): domain Bacteria; phylum Bdellovibrionota; class Bacteriovoracia; order Bacteriovoracales; family Bacteriovoracaceae; genus JABGUH01. The sequence continues at coordinate 16,437 of JABGUH010000038.1, forward strand.
AGATCAACGATATTGGTGCCGGTTCGCTTGGCAAAAACAATTGAGACTGCCTTTTGTGGCCGGACCTTTTGGCCATCTCGGTCTAATAGTAGGCTAGCGCGAACCTGTACCTCGGGACCATCAACCACTTGTGCCACATCTTTTACTTTAATTATTCTGCCACCTCGCTGTCCAATGGCGATACTTTCAACCTGCTCTCTGCTGGTAATGCGACCTCCGATCTCAATATCGAGAACACTCTCTTTGCCCCAGTTTTTACCCGCCGGAATGGAGGAGTGACTTTTTTTAATTGCATCTGCCAGAGAGAGTAGGGATACTCCCTCTTTGCTCATTCGTTGTGGGTTGGTGATTATCCGAATGGTGCGTTTCTGGCCACCTAAAAATTCCACTCGACTCAGATCGGGTGTACTAGAGAGCTCTCGGGCCAAAGGGGCGATTAGGGTTCGCAACTGATAGTCACTTTTTTGATTGGAGCTAAAAGTCAGGGTCAGAAATGGAACATCATCAATCGAGTAGGACTTCACCTGTGAAGGCATCGCACTTTTGGGCAGCTGGTTTTTAATCGTTAACAGTTTGTGGTGAATTTTTACCAGACTGTTTTCCATCGGCTCTCCCACTTTAAAGCGGGCGGTGATCATACTCATGTGGGGCATCGAGGTTGAGTAGACATACTCGACACCTTGTAATCCCCAGACACCTCGTTCGATTGGCTCGGTGACGTGGCGCTCGATCTCACGAGCTTCCATCCCTGGACTATGGGTGATAATATCAATCATCGGTACAGATATTTGTGGTTCCTCCTCTTTGGGAGTCAGGATGATGGCACCAATCCCCAGTAAAATACTGGCAATTGCCAAGAGGGGAGTTAGTTTGGAGCGGACAAATTTCTCTGCCAGGTGGCCGGCCATCCCCTTTTCATAGGTCGGAAGTTGTTGTTTGCTCATATTACTGCTCTCCTTGAGATTATTTAGGACTTATTATTTGGTTACGAGTTTAGGTCACTGGTTAATCGGTGAAGCTCGATGCTGCTGCTTAAATATCTCTCCTTGGTACTTTTTATCTGTTGAGTAACATCTAAAAAACGAGAGAGTACCTCGGTCAGTTGAAGAGCATTGATAACCCCGTTGAGAAAGAGTCGATGGGTTATCTTTACCTGTTTTGTAAGATTATGTTTTATTGATGAAAGTTGTTTTAAGCCACTTTTGAGCGCAGTTAGCTCTTGTCGGTGGCGCTCAATCTGCATCTTCTCTTGTGTAAGTTTTGCCTTAGAGTAGTAGCTAGCTGCTTTTGCCTTCAGAGCTGCCTCAGCCTTCGCCCCCTGGTCCTCTCCATTATATAGCTGCCAGCTTAGCTTCAGTCCAACAGTGTAGGCACTTTCGGTATCACGGTCACCATGATTGAATGATTCTTGCGCAAAGAGAGCTAGTTGAGGGCGAAAGCGAGCCTGCTCTGCATTTTTTTGCATATTGGCAGCATAGGCCATCTCTTGTAGCGACAGTACTTTGTAGGAGCCATTAAAATTATTTATATTTTGTTGTTCCCCTAGGTTTTGTTTGATAAACGAGGCCAGAGTTGCTGTTGAAATGTGTTGGATGGTAAAGGGAGTACCACTCAAAGTTGTAATAGAATTGGTGACGGTTGAGTTTAAGGCGTGATTGGCCGCTTGTAGGGCAACCAAGCGTGCTTTTAAAGATTTTAATCCTAAGAGACCGGAGTGTCCTAGGGGATTATTTTTAGATCCGATCCGGTACATACTAAGTATTCTATTCAGCTCTGCTAAGTGAGAGCTAATATCTCCTCTCTCATCACGGGCGATCAGAGAGAGACCATATAGTTTTGCCAAAGCTTCGTAGACATCAACTCTAATTGCACTATCTTCAAATTTTTTCTGATTTAGTTGATGCTTTCGTGCTTGCTTAATTGCCTCTTTCATTCCACCTTCGTAAAGTGGTAGTACCGTATTAATGTTAAGTTGATGGTAACTATTAGCATCAGGGTTATTCAGATGTGCTGGAATGAAATCAGTTGCGGTAACGGATCTTTGGCCCAGGTTGCCCATAAAAGAGTAGATAGGGTTGTCCGTATGAGTATAGCCTCCCTGTAGGTAGAGCTTGGGGAGCCAATGACGCTGACTGCGTGCCAGAGAAATTTCCTGGGCGGCCAGGAGGTTAGAGCTGGCCTTGATCGCTTCAGAGTTGTTTTGGGTTAGTTGCCAAAGTTGATTGAATGGAATGGGGCGATTACTATTTGCTCCATGAGTTATATTCCATGATTGTAATAGTAGGATTGTAATTATAATCATTTTATAGTTAGGGGTGTTTGATCTATTCATCTCTTTATACTCCTAATATTATACCGTTTTAAACTGGACTAAAATATAATGTATTACAATATAATTATATAACAATACGTGTGTTTATGTCAATAGCTATCTACCAGATATGTTAAATATTCAGTTAATCATGACTCAAGGGGGGGATTAGGGCAATAACGCCCAGAGCTATGGACTGTTACGCTATTTACACCGTGCTGTTAGTTAAAATCTATTATGACGGGGAGCATTTTTTTATAGTAATCACTTCATAACTCTGTTAGCATTTTATAAGTAGTCATTATATTTAAGGATTTTTGATTTTTCACGGAGGATTAGATTTATGAGTTTGACCAAAGCCGATATCGTTGAACGGATATTCAAAGGCACCGACTTCTCTAAAAAGGAGGCAAGTGAGCTGGTTGAGCAGGTATTTTCAATCATTAAACAGACTCTATCTGATGGGGAGATGGTTAAAATTTCTGGATTTGGTAAGTTCTCCATTAAGGATAAAGCTGCTAGAACAGGGAGAAATCCTCAAACAGGTGAAGCGATGGAGATCTCTGCTCGTCGGGTATTAACCTTTAAACCCTCTCATTCACTCAAAGATGACGTTACCTCTCGTTATGCTCATAGGTTAAGTGCAGATGGCAAGGAAGATGCGTCTATTCCATCTCGCCCTGGAACTTCTCGTGCTTTAGGATCATTTGCCGATGGGCACGAAGAGTCAGATTCAGCCAGTCATGGGCAGGCGGATGGAGAGTAGCTAAGTGGAGCTTATCATTCCTAATAAGTCATCATTTAAAATTAATGAGGCTTGTGAAGTAGTAGGGGTAAAGCCCTATGTCTTGCGATTTTGGGAGTCTGAGTTTGATCAGATCCGCCCGTTAGTCTCATCATCAGGACAGAAGGTATATCAGCATCATGATCTAGAGGTGATTGCCACAATTAAGGAACTACTCTTTAACCAACATCTTACAATTGAACAGTGTAAACAACAGTTGAGTTCGGTACTATCAGGCGAGGCACTGGATACTCCCATGGTGGAGGCAACAATCTCTTTGACGGAACGGGAAGTACAGAAGTTAGTGGTGGCGAAGGCCAAAGTAAACAGCCTGTTAATGACCTTGGATTCGATTAAGAGCAACCACCACTGGTCCTAGATCAAACGACTTACAATTACCAGTTTTTACTAAATGGTCAGTGATAGAGTCTTGACTCTTTTCAATTTTAGATCTCATTAATTCAAAATAGTGGCCGATAGTTATTTTAAGGTTTTTCATTTGGTAGCGTAAAAGCAGTTGATGAACTCTGCTCAGAGTTTTTAAAGTCTCATCCATACTCTCAATGGGATAGTTGATCCAACCATTTGCAGCTAACTCATGAGATGATATAGAATCCTGCTCTAATTCACTTAAGTCATCAAGCAGCTGAAAAACAATTCCTACTCCATTGCCGAGCTTGTATAGATCAAGAAATGGACGCAGTGACGATGAATTTGTATCTTCAGTTAGCAACATACTACCAATAATTGCTACCTGAATTAATCGTGCAGTTTTAAGTTGGTGGGTCTTTTTAAGTTGGATAAAGTCAAATTTATCACTAGCAGAGAGATCTAATACCTGTCCCTGGATTAATCCCTTGGGCCCCAATGCCCAGGTTGTAACTTTAAGTAGACGGCCTAGATTTGGGTGGTTAATCTTCGCCAGTAGTTGATAGGAGCTATTTAGTAGCCCATCACCGGCCAGTAGGGCCTGCCACTCACCATATTTTTTATGAGTTGCCAGCTTATCCCTACGCCAATCATCGTTATCCATACAGGGGAGATCATCGTGTAGTAAGGTATAGACATGGTGTAGCTCTAAAGCAGATGCTAAGAGGGCCACAGGGTGCTGAATTTCCATTAGCTCAGCAAAGCTTGTGTCTGCTGGTGAGAGGTCCTTGGCAGTTGCAACTGCAAGTTGGGGACGAAATAGTTTTCCTGGGGGAAAGAGCGCATAGTGGTAGATCTGACTGAAATTATGCTTCGGAAATAGATGTTTGATGTGTTGCTTAAGGTTGTCTTCCAACTGTAATATGTGTTTTTCAATTATCATTTAGACATCACTAAGTGTTAAAGAATTGATGGACTTGGACTTCTGACTGTTCCACGAATAGAGAGTTGGTAAAATCCATTTTTCTCCCGCTTGCCCCCTAGAAAGAGATTTAAAATGGAAAAACTCTGAAGCAGCTGTGGAGAAAATTTAACCTCCCCGGTCAGATTAAGTTTGGAATAGTTAAAATTTTTCTGGTTAACATCAATCTCACCACTAATTTGAGCTACAAGTGGAGACAGTGGATTGCCGATAATCAGATCACTGATAACCAGTGTTCCTGAAGGCCCATAGGACCCCTTAAAAGAGAAATTACCAATTCTCATGTCTGGGATATGTATCCCGGACAGGTTTTGTCCCGGTAGATGGATATTGTTGGATTTAAGATATACCTTAGCGCTGGTCAGGCTATCTCTCGTTAATGAAAATAAGGCATCGATGGCAATAGTGCCATTAATTGTGGGTAACTGAGTTGCCAAAAAGGCCAGTGATCCAGTTTCAAGAGTAGAGTCTTGAATCTTTATCCAGTTTTGAGAGAATGAGATTGATGAGTAGATATTTAATTTTGATTTCTTGTCTGTAATTAAGGTATGAAACTTCAGTCCTGGTGGATAGAGACTGGGAGTAGCAAGGCGTAGCTTGGCCTGTTCTAAATTAAGATGATCTGCATTGCGTCCAAAACAGTTACCATGAATGACTGGTGATGCCAGCTTCAGTGCTGGGGGAAAAAATCCAATATCTATATGTTGATATGTTATGGGGCAGCTTTTTAGTTTAGATATTTTAGTTGAAATATATCCACTGATAATATCAGATAGATTAAAGTTAAGAACAAAACCAATTACGATCATGAATAGTGCAATAATTATAAAGAGCCAGCGTGGAAAAAACCGCATAGTGTAAATAGAATCATTCAGCTGTTTGGCATACTCTTTTTTTACTGGCATCTAATTGCTATTACCTCGACTAAAGTGCATTATTGTGATCGTGCCAGATAGTGCTCTTTTTGCCATATCTGTTTTAATCTCCATCTGATTAATTTTAAATTTTGCTTTGATCAGTAGGGTTTTAAGTAAGCTGGACAGATCTTCAAGGGTGAAATGAGTGAAATTCAGCTTGACCTGGCTTTGGGCAATATTTGAGGGCGAGGAGAGTTTTGTGAATTCTGTAACCTTAATCTGACTAAGGTTGAGACTTGTGCTTTTTATAACCTTGGCCAATACACTTTCAAATTCGACTCGACTGCTGGCCGTGTATCTGGATACAGTCTCACGTTCAATTGCTGACAGTACTTTATACTCACGACTAAATTGTTGGATACTTTTTATAATTTTCTGGCGAATATTTATATCTTGACCTAGTGAGCTATTGTTAAGCCAGAAGGTGATACTGACAATTAGTGGTACAATAAAAAAGAGTATTGTGGCCGTGTAGCCGAACCATTTACGTTGGTTGTCGGTCAATGGGGCAATTTGGTCGATTAATTTTTGATACGGAGTGGAGGTTGAAAGGGAGTCAACCTGACGAAAAAGTTCCTGGTCTACTTTCTTAAAAATGGAGGTTACCTTCTTCATTGTACCTCAACTTGATATCTTAAATCTAGTTGGTGATCCTTATTGTTCATTGTAATTGAACTATTAATAAAATTTGCAGCTTTAAGTTGACGTTGAAGTGATTTTAGATCTCGCAGATGCTCACTGGTAAATGTTGCTAAAATATTGTTACCTTGCATGGAGTAACGCTTTAACACGACGGCACGATTGCTGGCAACAGTTTGACTTAGCCTGCTAAGTGGGAGTAGGGCACTGCTACTGTTAGCCTTTTGCATACTCTTAATTGCTGCTCGTTGTTGTTGCTGCTTTCTTCTAACCATGGACAAAATACGCTTGGGCTTTTTTCGGTAGAGCATTCTGGTCTTAGGTGGAATCTTTAGGTGAACATTTTTAATCTCTTTTGCTAACACACGGTTTAAAGCAGATTGCTGACGGGTGAGTAGATAGTGCTCAAAAGTAAAGGCCATCACGACCAATAGTACTACTGCCCAGATGCGAATTCCAAGAAAGGTTGCTGAGTGAATCGGAATTCCTTCACTGAAGTTGGGAGAGTAATTACCAGTTAGAAAGGTAGGAGGGGGAGTGCGATCATGAGATGTTAATGCCATCGCTTGAGTTAGGGCGAAACTATGCTGTTGATTTTTGGAAATTGATTTTTTTTGTGGGCCAGTGACATAGTCATGAGTGGCCAGTGGTTCAACTTGGATATTTATATTCTTAGATATGTAGTTTTGAATATTGGATATGGAGCTAGTACCACCAGTTAAAAGTAATTTCTTTATTGGGATACCAGTAGTTACTCGAAAGCCTAGATTCCAGCGGTTGATATCCTTTAATAATGGATCAACAATTGCTTTCATTAGTTGGGCAAATTCAACCTGTTCTGGGGTAGCACTTTCATACTGATCTGGATCTAGAAAAAAACTTTTGTTGTGCTTGTATTCAACTGCTTCTTGCTCCTCTACCTGATAGGTTTTGGCAATAACATCAGTAATTGTACTGCCTGCGATATATGAGAGATGGCAGGAAATCAGACGGCCACGGTTAAAGTAGTAGAGCTTGGTTGTGGCATGGCCCATATCCATAATCGCAAACGATGCTTTAATCCCAGCACTTTTAATAAAATGTGAAAAGTAGAAGGCTTCAGACGAGAGGAGCTTGGGGAGTAGCTCCTTCTGATTTAATGTGTTGAATAGATCATCAAAGTTATCTTGCTGGGTAATATTGGCAAAAGCGTAGAAGTGTTTGGAGGATTTTTCAAGATCAAAAACGTAGTGAGTGGAAGCAACTGGGTAGGGAAGATCATCATCCAGTTGAAATGGAATCATCAGCTCCGCTTTTTTACGGTTATTGATTGGGATATCTAAAAAGCGGTAGGTGACCATCTTGTTTGGGACTTGAAATACTAATCGACCGGTGTAATTACTCTGTTTGAGGTAGTCTTGAATAACTTCAAGCTGGGTTTCAAAGATAGAAAATTCGCTTTGATCATGATCTAACAGATCAGATATGACTACTTCAGCCATATCCTCTACGACCAGATTTCTCTTGACTCCACTGGTACGGTAGAACTTGATTGAATATGTACCAATATCAATTGTCAGTATACTCATACAAGAAGTTACCTGTTAAACAAACTATCCCACCCTACTATTCTAACCGAATATTGGTAAGATGATAGCTAATTTTAATAAAGAGTGATGATTCCCTGTGCTCTTTCTGACTGATTTAGTCGGAGTCTTTAGGTTATATTAATTTCAACCACCCTAGGGAGTAGCAGCTCCATCGGGGGTGGCTCTTTATTTCCATCTTGGCCACCATCCGGACTTGTTGTGGTTGGACTGTCCTGATCGGAGGGATTTTTCATTTCAGGAATTTTGGGATCCTTCTTTTCAGGAGCGGGGGGAAGAGGTTTAATTGGCAGATTGATATAGGCTGTGATGGTATAGTTGGCACGTTTAAATCCACCTCGGGAGACAACCTTGAAAAGCTTTCCAGCAATACCCAATTGGAGCCCGGCATTTGCAAACTCTTTTATTCGTTTGTTGTAATCCTCCTCTTCTAAAATGGCGAGCTGGCTTACCACTAGTTTCTTAAAATCCTGGGGTGATTTAAAGGGGTGAGGCTCCTCCTCTTCTGTTCCATCCCGAAATTCAAAAAACTCCTTGCTCTGTTCAGGGGTAATCGATGGAAAAATATTGGCCAGCTGTTTTTCAGTGATTTTATTGAGGGGAATGATAGTAACATCGTGGATGGATATTTGACCCTTAATTAGATCGAATACCTCATCACTCCATCCGGGCAACAGATGCATCTCGCTGATGGATGACATCGGAGCATGTTTGGGATAGATTCCTGCCTCTTGAAATTGACGTTCACTTTCGGGAGTCAGAGGGGAGGTAAACCGTCCCTTCTGATTGACAAAAAACTTAAGATTGTCCACCAATTGAGTCTCATCCACATCTGCGAGATAGTCAGCGGCAAGCTCACTTTGCTCCTGCTTTTCTAGTTTGCGTTTATGTAGTGCTTGAATAAATACCTCTACTAGATATTCGTGGGGAGCAGAATTTGCACTAGTTAGATCATCATTAGTGGTAGTATGACCATCATCCTCATTTTTGTCTGTAGTGTGGGGAATACGTAGATTATTTGGGTTTAAAAAATTTGATACTGGTGAGATTGCCAGTGATATTTTACCTTGCACTAGGCTATTTTTTTCAAACTCCGCAACCGCATTTCGTTGAATAATATCACTGCGTGGAGGTAGTGTGATTGGGTAGATAAATGGCATGGTAACTACTGATTGGAGCAGATCTGGATCGATACGTTCTTTAAGGCTTTTTTGTTTTTCAATAGTATTACGTGCCTGTTGATAGAGTCGTAATTTTGCCATTGCTAACGTCAAGCCAGCTTCAGCATTTAGGCGAGCCTGGACGCGGTCTTGGCTATTTTGTACTTTTATTTTATTCAGTTTAGTTTCAAAGGTAAATTCGGCCAGTAGGTAGGTCAAAAGGGCGATGCTTCCCATCACCATTAGGATCGCAACTCCCCGGTCATTGTTGGTAAGTCTCTGATGATCAGTGTACTTAATCATGGCTGACCTTTGAGCAAGGTGGTTGAGCTTTGTTGGATCTGAAGTTGGTCCGCCATCGGGTTGAAGTAGGGCCAAAGTGTTCGAAAGGTACGTGATATATTATGTTCAATCTCCCTATTGTCAATCCAGATAAGCTTGACTTTGATTAGCTTAATTAGCTCATCTGGTGCCAGATCCTTCGGTCGATCAACAAACTTCTCCTTTTTACTGCTCCAAAAAAGAAATTCCAGAGATTTAACACCTGTTAGTAGTAGGTGGGACTTTATCCCTTCCCACTCTATCTCTGGAGCGTACGGATCTTTGGGGGTAAAGGTGCGAACCAACTCTTGACCCTTACTACTATCTTTTCCGCTTTGGAGTGAGTATTTAACCCAGGCGTAGGTGGACTCTTTAGTATCTGCTCGTTTACGACGATTTGCTGCAGTCATAAATATCAAAGTTGATTTTTCAGGAGTATCCACCTTGGGAATTGGCATGCCATTATCCGCTTGAGTTGGAAATTGGTCAGATGGGAAGTAGCGTATTTTGGTGTCCTCCAGTGGCTGTTTTTCACTTTTGGGCGGTAGCGAGATAAAATAACGAGGGGAGTGAATAAGTGAGAAATCCAGGTTAAAGCGGGAGAGTGCTCTTTCCAGTTGCAGTAGCGCTCGGTCTTCGCTGGTTACTGTCTCTTTGGAGATGGTACTGTTGTCAATAATTTGATAGACCCCGATCATCAAAAAGGAGAGGATGGTGATAGAGATCAGAATTTCAATCAGTGTGAAACCTTGGTTAGCAGACAGTGGAAATATATTTTTTCGCCTATAATGCAATGTTCACCTTCGCCTTATAGTTGTAGAGCCAGGTAGATACGGTTAGGGGAAATCCACTGTCCTTATTGGTTACGGTTATTTTCACCTGCCAGACAAGCTCTTTCATATGAGTCTCTACCTGCTTAAAGATCATTTTACGGATAGCTTGCTGCTGGTCATTACTGCTGTAATTTTCGCCACCTCCGGTTAGGCTTGATAGATCCGGAATGGTGAAACGTTGATACTCAATTTCATAACTATAGTTGGGGTACTCTTCGAATGTGCCTTGCTCCGGTGTTAGGGTTAGCGACTCTTTAAGCTCGGGGGGATTTATAATTAGTTGATTAATTTTCTCTTGGCAAAGGTTGCGTAACATGATCTCCTCACGCATTAGTGCCGAGTCAGAAAGATTGTACCCTTCGGAAGTAATATATACGGTAATAAAAAATGAGAAAATCGACAGTGCGATCATCACTTCCAGCAAAGAGAAGCCACGGTGCTTCCTCATACTCCCTCCTGCAGCCACTGTGTGAAGATGGAGGTGGCTTGATCTAGTTGGATCTCCGGTAGAGATTGAGTAGTACCCTCAGTGGAGAGAGGAAGATATTTACGCTCCAAATTCATAGTAAAAGGGTCAATCGATAGGGAGATTAGCTCCTCTTCACTTCCTAGAATAATAATGGCGGCATCCTTCTCACCGGTAGGATAGATGTAGATAGATGTTTGGATATCGTTAATCATGGTGTCATCTGATCCATTTCCGACGGCGACAATTTGAATGTCATCAGGCAGTTGATGGGCCTGTTCTTGGAACTCTCTAACCGGATTAAACTGTTTGTTTAGTATCTCCTGCTTCTGTTTAAACTCATCATGGGCCGCGAGGGAGCTGTTGTGGGGGGGAGGGGAGATATCAGACGGTAGTAGAAATGAGCTATCGGGCCCTACCTCTACTCGGTACTCTTGGGGGCTTCTGTCCAGATAGAAATGAATTCGGACGATACTGTTTTTAAGTGCTGCTTCATCTACCGCAAAACGGATGGCACTCTCTAGATTATTTACTACTTTATTCATCTCGCGGCGAAAGTTATTGTTGTCCATGCTAACTAGTCCAAAGATCATGGATAACAAAAAGAGGGCCACGAGGACTTCGATTAGGGAGAAGCCGTCATTTTGTCTGGGATGTTTACTTCTTTTTGAAAGAGATATCCTCATCCTGTCCATCTCCCCCTTCCTCTCCATCTCTTCCGTAGGAGGCTATATTGAATGTTTTGCCATCAGACTCGTAGACAAAATCGTTATCCCAGGGATCGGTGGGGAGCTGGTCACCATCAATGTAACCGTTAGGAGCATAGCGCTTACACTCCCGACCACCAGATGGTTTGGTAATCAGTGCATCTAACCCCTGATCAGTAGTGGGATAGAAGTTACAGTGGCGACGAAACTCCTTAAGACGTCCGGCCAGATTTTGCATCTGGATCTTGGTAGAGGATCTCTGTCCCTCATATAGGCTATCAAATATTTTGCCCGCAACAAATGTACCTGCAAGGGCCAGGAGGGTTAGTGCCACCAGAATCTCAATTAGAGAGAATCCCGCACCACTTTTGACAAACTTGGTAAAATCTTTTGAACAGTTCTTTAATAAGGTAAACATCAAATTACTCCTTATGAGTACGATCAATTATTGAATTGTATTCAGGCTCATCATGGGAACCACCACCGAAAATACAATAAATGCCACGGCGAGGCCCATACCAACCATCATTATAGGTTCTAAAACAGAGGTTAGTCCACTTAGCTTGGAGTTTACTTGGTCCTCGTAGTTTTCTGCTACGATCTGCAGCATCGGTTCTAGCTCTCCAGATCTCTCCCCCAAGGATATCATATGGGTGACCATTGAGGGGAAGATCTCGCTTTTAATTAGCGGTGGTGTCATTGATGCACCCTCTGATACGTGATCTTTGGCTTCAGAGATTGCTTGTTGCATATGGACGTTGGAGACTAGATTCATCACTATTTTGAGTGATGTTAGAATGGGGACACTGGAGTTTAGCAGTGTTGCCAAAGTTGAGCAAAAACGGCTGACATTAACCATCATTACCAACTCACCGATGATTGGTAGATTGAGCAGTAGACGATCCCAGCGGGCCCGTCCACCAGTGGTTTGAATATATTTTTTAAACAGAAAATAGAGCACAAAGGTAGTGACAATAATTGCCCACCAGTAGGACTGGAGAAAGTTGGAGATCCAGATGCAGATCTGGGTTTGTAGTGGTAGCTCTCTTTTCATCGAGATAAAGATTTTAGTGATTTTGGGGATAACAAAGATAAAGATGATGCCAATCATCAAACTACCAAAGATAATCATAATTAGAGGATAGATCATTGATCCTCGAATCTTATTTTTAAGGCGAACTTGACCCTCGGTAAAATCTGCAAGCCTGAGCAGTACAATCTCCAAGGTGCCAGATGACTCTCCCGCCCCGACCATATTGACGTAGACATTGGAAAATATCTGAGGATAGTCGGCCAAAGCCTTGGCCAGGCTGCTCCCCTCATTAACCTTTTGACGAATATCGGAGAGGACAATTCGCATCTGGGGATTATCTGATTGATCAATCAGTGCCTTAAGGGCATCAACGATCTGTATCTTGGCCTTGATTAAAGTAGAGAGCTGGCGAGTCATTAGTGCCAGATCTGTTACTTTGATGGATTTATTAAAATTGATCGTATGTTGCTTTTTAAGAGCATCAGTTTTTTGCTCTTCGATCTGGATAAGCATGACGCCCATTGAGCGAATTTTCTGCTTCGCCTGGGCCATCGTCTCCACGTTGATAGTGGATTTGATCTCCTTGCCGCTGCTGTTAATTCCTTTATAGCTGTAGATTGCCATATACTACGTTACTCTAATTATAGATTGTCAGAAGGTCGTGAGGTCAAAGAAAAATCTTCTGCTTCATTCTCCTCCGCATTAACTACACGAATTACCTCTTCAATTGAGGTAATACCATTGAAAACTTTCTCAATTGCACTATTACGCAAAGTTTGCATCCCCTCACGTACTGCCACTTTACGTAACGAGTTGGCATCTTTCTTCTGCAGGATTAGTGCACGGATATCATCAGAGATCAACATTATTTCATTAACTGTTGTTCGATTGTTATAACCTCGGTAATTGCATTTAGGACAACCTTCGGGGTTGAAGATAGTGGCACCTTTGGGAATAGCAGAGACTCTCAAAAGACCTAAATCAGAAGGAGTAACCTGATGAGATTTTTTACAATCGGGACAAAGGGTTCTGATCAAGCGTTGAGCTACTACTGCAATTAGGGAGGAGGAGATCAGAAACGGTTGAACTCCCATATCGATTAGTCTGGTGGGAGCTGATGGGGCATCATTAGTGTGGAGGGTAGAGAGTACAAAGTGGCCAGTAAGTGATGACTCGATTGCCATCTCGGCCGTCTCTCGATCTCTGGTCTCTCCCACCATTATAATGTCTGGGTCTTGACGTACAATAGAGCGTAGTGCGGATGCAAAGTTCAAGCCGATCTTATGGTTGACCTGAATCTGTGAGATACCTGGAACCTCATACTCCACTGGATCTTCGACTGTAATAATCATTTTATCCGGTTGGTTAATGCGGTCTAACAGAGCAAAGAGGGTAGTGGTCTTACCGGAGCCGGTTGGGCCGGTGACGTAGACTACCCCATGCTTGCGTTCACAAAGCTCTTTAAGACTCTCCAAGTTGGCACCAGAAAAGCCCAAGCTCTCTAATCCTTTAACGGTGCTCGACTTTTCCAAAATACGCATACTAATCCGCTCACCATTTTGAATGGGAACAGTGTTAAGTCTAATATCGATATCCTTACCCGCAATCTTAATTTTTATCCGGCCATCCTGGGAGAGACGTTTCTCTGCGATGTCCAATTTGGCCATAACCTTGATCCGGGAGCTAACTGCCGCATGAGTCTTGAGGGGTTGATGAAGAATATCAGTCATGACTCCATCAATTCGGAAGCGGTAAACGATCTCTTTCTCGTAGGGTTCAATATGGATATCAGAAGCCTTCTCTTTAACTGCCCGGAAGATGATTGAGTTAACAAAACGAATTACCGGTGCCTCATCTGCTCCAGCATCCAAAATATCAATTGGGCCATCTAGATCCAGATTTTCATCAAACTCATCTTCTAAGGTGTCTACTAGGTGGCGGTTTGCCTTCTCATAGACTCGGTTAATGGCGTCATGAATCTTTAGCGGGGAGGTAACTAGAATCTCTACCTGCTTATTAAAGATCTCATGGATGTCATTGATTGCTTCATTATTGAATGGAGTTGTTAATAGAATAGAGATGGAGTGATCAGTCTCTAGAAAGGGGAGTACCTCCCTGTTCTTTGCATAGTTGATAGAGATATTACCAGTTAAATTGGGATCGATCTCTTCAACATTGATCTCACTGATATAAGGAATCATGATCTGACTACAGATTACTTTGATAATATCATGGGGATGGATATAGTTTTTTTTGATCAGTATCTCTCCGATCAACATACCTGATTCACTTTGTAGCTCTAGAGCCTCTTGAAGTTGCTCGTGAGTGAGGGTGGTATGCTCCAGCAGGAGCTCCCCAATCATTTTTTTATCTTGTTCAAGTTCCAAGCTATTTTCCATCTGTTAGATACCAGTGCTATTTTCAACATCACTCTTATGTTCTTCTGCCTTCTGCTTGATTGCCTGATAATCAGGAGTCTCTATATTATTATCCATATCTGCTGCGTCCGGAGCTAGCTCCTCTTGTTGTTCGTCCTCACCACCTTTAATTCCGGGTCGTAGATTCTCTTCGGAGAAGCGTTTTGCCTTTTTCATATCATATAATGGTGCTTTAGCTTGTTGAGTAGCCTTGCGGTATAGTCCCTTGGCCGTATGTTTGAATGGAGTATTATCAGCAAAAACCTTCTTTAAGTGGCTGGCCCGTCGGCTCAAGAGATCTTTAACGGTCTCCGCAGTATTCTCTTGATAGGGGGCCATGATTTTAGGAGTTAGAAAAAAGAGTAAATTTACTTTTTCTGTGACGGTAACTGAATTTTTAAATAGCCAGCCTAGCACCGGGATATCGCCCAGTAGAGGCACTTTGGCTTCGGTGTGAGTCTCTTTATCTCGCATCAGACCGCCCATGGCAATAGTATCACGATCTCTGACTACGACGGTGGTAATAGTGCTACGGGTTGTGGTTCCGACACCTTCTGTTGTGTTGATTTTACGTGAGGAGAAATCATCAATTTTCTGGTCAATTTTAAGTTTAACAAAGCGGGTCACTTTGTTGATCTGCGGAGTAATTTTAAAGGTCAGAGCAACTTTCTGCTCTTTAATCGAGACTGTGGAGCTGCCGTTAGAGGCATTGGTTCGCTCTGGGGTCGGAACAGTCTCTCCTACTTCAAATACTGCTTCAGTATTGTCTAGTGCCATAACTTTTGGTGCGGCAAGGACATTGGTATTGCTGTCAGTGGCAACCGCTGTAATTAAGCCGTTAACACTATTAACTTGAACGGTCTGACCATTTCCAGTGGGGAGTGTAATCGTCTTGCCGGCCCCGGCCCCAATAAATAGATTGCCTAGGCTGGTATAGTTATTAGAAAAAAGGTTCATTAGTCCGGCAGTATTACCAAAACCGGCGCGACTGGCACCACCTGAGCCATAGGCACCGATAATACTTACTCCCAGGCCCTTCTCTTTCTTAACTAGGGTCTCCATAATCAACCCTTCAACGTAGACTTGATCTCTAGCAATATCTAATTTTTTAATCACCTCTTTAATCGTGAGGTAGTCGGTAGGGGAGGCGGTGACTACGATAGCGTTATTATCTTTATCGGCGGTAACTTTGACCTGACCATTAAAAAGCTGATTACCACTTGAGGTACTGGCCCTACGGCGCAAGCGGGATGTCCGTTTGCTACTGCTACTACCGCTGCCAGAGACAAGAGATGAGAGAGTCTTGGATAGCGTCTCGGCGTTACCATGGTTTAAGTAGTAGACATGAATCCGATTACTACTTGAGGCAACGAGTTTAACATCTAGCTTGTTGATTAATTCGCGTAACTGTTTAGCTCCGTCAGCATTGGTCATGGCGATGATGGAGTTGGTGCGGGGTTCCGCAATGATTTTCATACTGCTATTTTTGCTTTTGCTGGAGCGGCGACTGGTTTTACCACTTTTTGCATTTAGAATCTTATCTAGCAGAGTTGCAATCTCCTGAGCTGAAGAGTATTTGACCTTGATTATCTGTAGGCTCTCTTCGTGACCTGGAACATCTAGAAAATCAATCAGCCGTACCAGACGATTAATATTTGATCCGGTGTCTTGGACAATTACAGTGTTGGTCTGTTTAATATCTATGATCCGACCATAACGCGATAAAAATGGGCGAAAACTACGGCTAATTTCTGAGCTGTTAATATTCTTTAATGGTAGAATACGCATGACATAATTTTCAGTATTAGGAGTATAGGTTCCAGTATAGATTTTTGTAGGGGTATAGCGAATATCTCTTGATTTGACGATTTTATAGAATGATCCACTCTTCACTAATGTGTATCCATTTAGATTTAAAGCAGTTAAGTACGCTTTCCAAGCATCTCCAACGGTGATGGGAGTAGGTGCTAGGATGGTTATTTTTCCTTTCAGGTCTTTATCTAAAATTAGGTTGATCCCCACCAACTTTTGCATATGCTTGGTGATCTCAATTAATGAAGTATTGTTAAACTCAAAATTAGTAACAACTTCAGGGCCAAAGGCAGTTTCAGGGTTTAGATTGACAAATTTCTTTTCCTCTTTGCCCTTTTTTATATTGGCAATGCCGGTACTATTACGGCCAAACAGGTTTTCCGTTTTTTTAGGAGGAGTAATCATCTGTTTGCGTGATCTCTCTTTCTTCTTTTTCAGATTGGCATTTTTTTTGGCGGTAAAGCGATCCTTTAAGGAGTTACCTCGAGAGGGTGAATCCGTTGGAAGTAGATCCTTATTCCCCGTGCTGGGCAGATCCTTTTTAGTATTAGGGGCAAACTGAGTTTTGGAGCGGTATTTTTTGAACTGTCCCCATGAGGTAATCGGAGTGGTTAAAAGTAGAGTGATTAGTAGCAATAGAGCAGTTTTCATCATCTTTCCATCCTAAAATATCTTGGTCCACTCATTGGACCTTTGCGATATCTGAACCTTTGCCCGCTATTCGGGGCAGATCTTCTACTCAAATGTGTAGTCCAACACCTCTTGGCCACCATTTCTCTTGAGAGTGATCTGCATATTCTCAATATCGCTAATTTTGCCAAACATATTCATAATCTCATTTAAGCTATCGATCTTTTTGCCGTTGATGGCAGTGATAATGTCACCATCGGTGATATTTAATTGGTTGTAGATGCTACCGGGTTCGATTTCCACCATTTTAAAGGAGAGTGTGCCATCGGGATTTTTGATCTGAATAGCCCTGGCTTGGGTGAGAATCTTGCCGATATCCTTTAGCATATTATCACGTAGCTTTTTCTTGATTTTAAATCTGTTGCCGACATTTTCAATCCCCTCTTGGTGATAGCTATCGGCAATTTTCTTACCCTGTTCTGCAGAGATAATTTTTAATTTACGACGAGGTGAAGATTTCTTCTTTCGCTCAACATACTCACATTTTCCACTGTTGATATTTTTTAGAATTAAACGATCTCCTGTAATTCGGCCGATTTTGGCCATCTGTTTAATTTTATCCCCTTCTCTTAGACGCAAAAGTTTGGAGTTACCTCTGACTTGGACTGATACAACTGACTTAACAGTATCTTGTAATACCACGCTGGTTCCGAACTTGATTGGCAGCGTAGATTTTTTACTGGCGGTAAGACAAGCTCTCTGTTTGAGTCGTTGTTTCTGTTTTTGGGCAATCGGTTTCTTATCACTATCCACATCTGCAGATCTCTTGGCCCGGAAAATATTAGTATCAGCGATACTTTTAATTGCTGTGGCATTACGTTTGCCACTAGCATTAGATGAAGTCCTGGCCAGTGTCGCAACTGTTGTTGAGCCAGATTTGGCAATCGGCTGAAGCCAGAGTGCAACTAGTTTTCCACCAAACAGTGTAGAGAGAGTGAGCATTGCCAAGATAAATGACTTATGGAAAATCCCTCGATAGGAGGGTGAGAAAACTTTTGAGACGATTTCGATATTATCAATATTAAACCGTTTGGCGTGGTCACGTAGACTGGTCATCTCTTTAGTCTCTTCAGGTAATGGGGGAGTTGGCTCACTCTCGGGATCAGAGCTACCCATCAGCTGGTCAAGATCAATTCTTCTGGTTACATCATGTGGATCACGTTCAGCAGGGGGAACGCTACTCTCTTGGGCCAACTCTTCAGGATCGCCAATATCGGCTGGGCGATCCATATTTAACTCAGGCCCTTTTAGATCATGTTTAGCATCGGCTAGTTTAGGATCATGCTCTTGATCATCCTGTTTACCTGTGATGCGCTTTACTAGTTTATCAAGCCAACTCATTTTACACCGTAATCTCGACTAAAATAGTTTGTTACTTATGACACCTTTATTATCTTATATTTTATGTCTGACCTGGATGACACGCAAGAACTCTTTTTGCTTCGAAGCAAATTTGAAATTAAGGTGATAGTTCTACTACTATTGTACCTAGTGTAGTAGCATCAAAAAAAGGATCAAATTTCATAATTAGGAGTAAAAATGGACTCAGTAGTTGAAAGACTTTTCTATGGCGAAGTAGATGAAGACCAGATATTTCCCTTCCCAGTATTTAGCGAGGAACAAAGGGAGATGGCGAAGGAGATGACCAGTGCCTTTGCTCGTTTTGGGAAAGAGGGGGTCGATGGGGATAAGATGGATCGTGAAGCCCAGATGCCAGATGAGTTGATTAAACAGCTGGCCGAGCTGGGTCTTTGTGGCATGGCAGTCCCTGAAGAGTACGGTGGACTGGGGCTGGACTACACTCTCTACTCACGAGTCTTTGCTGAGATTGGCACTGTTGATGGATCGATTGCAACTATGTTGGGGGCCCATCAGTCAATTGGTTATCGTGCTTTGTTGAATGAAGGTACAAAGGAACAAAAAGATAAATGGCTCTCTCAACTTGCTAGTGGTGAAAAGATTGCAGCATTTTGTCTGACCGAACCTGGCGCTGGTTCTGATGCCTATTCCATTAAAACCAAGGCAGTAAAAAATAGTGATGGATCATATACGATATCAGGGCAAAAACTATGGATTACCAATGCTCGTCTGGCCAGTTTTTACACTGTATTTTGCAAAACAGACCATGAAGTGGATGGAGCAACGGAGGAAAAAATTTCCTGTTTTATCGTAGAGGGAGATCGAGAGGGAGTTTCGTTTGGTGAAAAAGAGAATAAAATGGGGATTCGCGCTAGCGAGACTCGAGCGGTCTTCTTCGATAAGGTCAATATTCCAGCAGAAAATTTAATAGGAGTTGAAGGTAAGGGTTTCAAGATTGCGATGAACGTCCTAAATAGTGGCCGTCTTTCGCTCGGGGCCGGTTGTGCTGGGGCGATGGGAGAAATTCTTCGTTTGGCCACTGCTCACGCGACTGAGCGGATGCAGTTTGGACGTCCGATTGCTGAGTTTGGTATGGTTCAAGATAAACTAGCATCAATGGCTTCCCTCTGCTATGCCGCAGAAAGTATGGTCTACCTGACAACTGGAAATATGGATAAAGGGATGGACAACTACTACTTTGAAACTGCTGCATGTAAGATTTTTGGTTCAGAGTCTTTATGGCGTGTAATTGATATGGGGATGCAGATTGCAGGTGGCACTGGTTATATGAAAGAGTATCCCTACGAGAGGATCATGCGTGATGCTCGTATTAATCTAATTTTTGAAGGGACCAATGAGATTTTGCGCTGTTTTATCGCTCTCTCTGGGATTCGTGGCCCCTCGGAAAACTTGCGTGAGTTGGGTAAAATTTCTGATATCTCTAGCGCCTTGAAAGATCCGGTCAAATCACTCGGCCTTTTAACTGACTTTGCTAAAGGGCGTTTAGGAAAGATCGTCCCGGCCAGGACGCTGACCAGATGTCATCCTGATTTGGAAAAGGGGGCAGCCCAATTCTCATCAATGTGTAGTAGCTTTGCCATCCAAGTTGAGAACACCCTGATAAAGTACGGTAAAAAAATTATTGGCCATGAACTTCCTCAGAAGCGAATTGCCAATATGGTGATTGAGCTATACGTCTCTTTGGCAGTTCTCTCTCGAACGACTTCGATTTTAGAGCAGGATGATGTCTCCGAGGAGACTCGTGAGTATAGTATTAGCTTGGCAAAGCTGGCACTAAAAGAGAGCCGTCAACGCTTTATTAGTAATTATAAGCGGATGACTAAAAACTTTGATCGTGAGGTTAAACAGGTTTCGAAGACTATCGTTGCCCAGCAGGGGTATGGCTTGGACATTATTGATTATTAGATGGTTGGCAATGAGCAAAAAGATCTGATCGTATCACTTCGATCAACTCTTCTTTGGACGGGAATCTTGGTATTGCTGGTAAGTATTGGCTGTTCTCGTCATCAACGTCAGCTGCCTAAGAGCAAAAAAGCAGTAGTTCGTCGAGATCGTCGCCCACCACTAGTCAGTGGCCCAACCAGAGTAGGGCCAGTAAATTCGTTCATTGATAAGAGTAAAGAGTACGGTTTGGCCGGAGTGGTAGCAACCAACCTATATGCAGTGGATTTTGATGGTGATGGTGATGGTGATCTCGTCCTACTTCCTCAGCACTACTCGATGCCCCGCTTTTTCTACTTTGACCGTCCCCAACAGCGATTTGTTGAACTCGATTACTCTCCTCTGCCGGAGAGAATTAAGGCTTCCTATCTACTGTTTGTCGACTTGGATCAGGATGGCATTTTAGACCTTTTGGCCGGAACTCTATCCCAAAAAAGTGAGTTAATTCAGCATCCGTTACGTCTGTTTAAAGCAAAAAAGAGTAAAGGACGTATTAGCTACCTTGAGGTTAAAGGTGCGTTTGAATCGGGTGCTGCCAAAGGGGCCGCAACGCTTATGGCATTAGATTTTGATCTAGATGGCCGCTTGGATCTGTTTCAAGGAAACTGGTTAAACTATCAGGACGGACAGCAGCTCCCGGTTAAGGATATTCTTCTTCAAGGGGTAAAGGATGGGTTTCATTTTCGTAACGTAAGCGCACTGCTACGAGATGAGTACCAGTCGGTCAGTGACTCTCAGCAGAGTCGTTGGGGACAGGCGAGACCCACTTTTGGTGCCTCTCTGTGTGATGTTGATTTTAATGGTTATCCAGATATTGTCACCGCATCTTCCAGTGGTTTTGCCAATCGACTTTGGATCAATCAATCTGGCCCCCAAGGAGGGAGATTATTTAAGGACTTTGGACGAGAGGCAGGGATGGCCTCCGACCTTGACGGTAGCAATCTACCCCTGGGAGGGGGGAATAGCCAGTTTGCCCTCTGCGCAGATTACAACAGTGATGGATTAATTGATATGATCATTGGTGAGATTACTCACTCTTACGATCCCCTAGGAAGGGATCGTTCTGCAATTTTAACCGGATCGCAACTTACTACTCCGCCCCAATTTTTACGGACTGAGTATAAATTTGATACGGAGGAGGAGCAACGTTGGAATCGTGGAGATCGCCGGGCGATCTGGTTTGATTTTAATAGTGATGGCCTGCTGGATCTTTTGGTGGAAAATTCAGGATTTCCTCCTCACAGTCGTTTGTTACTATTTCAACAGCGCCCAGATCACTCCTTCTTTGGATATGCTCAAGATGCGGGAGTAGATATTTTAAACCCTAGTGGTGCAGTGGTAATGGATGTCAATCAAGATGGTCTATTGGATATTATTGTCGGTCAAAGCTCCATTCGTGATGCTAGAATTCAGCCTCGACTCTATCTTTTTGAAAATCATGCTACTTCGGTGGCCGATCTGCGTTCACTCCATATTAAACTGGTGGGAGAGAGCTCTAATTTAGCTGGAGTTGGTGCCTCTATCTGGTTAAAGAGCAATCAGCGAATTCAATATCGGATTGCTCACTCAACTCACGGGCCGCTGGCATCTCAGAGCACCTCAACTGTTCACTTTGGTTTGGCAGCGAAGGAGAGAGTAGAGTATCTTGAGGTTCGCTGGCCCTATCGATCTAAAAAAAAGGGGAGAAGGGAGATTGGTGGCGCTAAACGTTACTCTCTGGCTAAACTTATTCATACCACTAAAGCGGCAGTTTGGGATCTAACCATAAAGGAGTCTGGTGGTGTAATTGCCAATAAGAGGTAGCAAAAGGATCCCACTTCGGTAGCATTTATACTCCAAATGGCACCCCGCACCGCGTCAGCGGGGACATCTATCTACCAGCTAACTAGCTAAAAACTTACTAAAGTGGTCAGGATAAGTTTGGCACGATCTATGCATCTATAAAAGACAGCAAGGGTTGGTAAAAAAGGTTTTTTACCTTGGTCAGAAGTTTAAGGAGCGTATTTGTCCCAAACTACCCACCGATAACCAACCTCCCACGTGGAGTAGAATTACTCCTCGTCACTAATCACATCACTAATTACATCTTTAAATGCGCGATCTACTGACCAAGGTGAAAATCAATTATATTGGGATTAGATTGATTTAGCAGGATGCAAGGTTACCAATTTGGATCGGGAAAAATTACCAGTTAAAATCCATCATTAGCACCATATTGATACATTACGGTTCCACCACCACAGTTATTTGAGGTAGTCGAAAGAGTCGAATGTCCCTGATAAACCCCATGGTTTTTAGAGGCAATACAGATCTCTCCACTCTCACAAAATCCATTATCGTTGCCAGTGGCATCAACTAGATCAATTAACTCTACACTATTTTTAATCAAGGTAGTCGATCCACTACTCCATGGGTGGTTAACTGTATTAGTATTGCAAGTGGTGGAGAAGTCAATATTGGTGGCATTTATCGCAGGATTTGCACCACCTCCATTTGGAGCCAAAGAGAAAATTTGGCAAATATCACCGGATGAACATTTTGTGGATATACTGCTATTAACCCAGAAGAGGTGATTATATTCAAAACGGGGTGAGAGACTAATTGAGTAAGCCGCCTGTCCACTACTATCATCTGGGTTAACGCTATCATCACTGCTGCTTAAGCCATCTTCGTTGATAGTCGTGCTGATATTACTGGGGGAGTTATCTAGGTAGACACTGTTGGATGCACTATTGTAGCTAATAATGGTGTTGGAAACGTACTCGTTGGTGCTACCAGTATTAATCTGGTTGGCCCCATCATTGTTAAAGGATGAGCTATCTAAGATGCCAGTGTTGTCAGCATCAATCCCATTACCACTATTATGTGCAACAAGTGATCCCATAATCATATTGGCCCTAATTGAACCTCCGGTAGTATTAATTTGAATTCCAGCGAGAGTATTGTTAACCGCGGCAGATTTAGTTATTAGAGTATCGCTGATATCAGTGCCCAACAAACCGTTAGCGCCGTTATTGTAGAGATATAGATGGTCTAAAATTGAAAACGTATTATCTGTCAGGGTTACCCCATTTCCATCATTGTTCTTGATTGCAAGATCAGACATGGTTAGAAAGTCACCTTGGAAATCAATTCCGGCAGCACCAGAGCTATGGATATTTGAGTTATGGATAGTGCCATTGTAATTATTACCACGACCAAACAGCAAGCCAAGTCCTGCCGCAGGCTGGAAATTACCATCAAACTCTCCCTCAATCCAGAAATATTGCTCTTGACCAACAGAGATAAGTGCTGCAGTAAACCCTCCTGGCGCTTCGGCACTAGCATCGATTGTGCTTCCATCTGTTCCATCAAAGATTAGATTGGCGCCGGGGAGAACAACCAGTCCAATATTACTATCATCAATATTGTAGCCTCTAGAAACTGCAGATGATGATTGGACATAGATTACATTAGAGGTGGCAAGTGTTACAAGGCCGGCGGAGCTGTCAGGGAGCTGTACCAAGGTGTTGCTCCACCACTGCTCTGGTTGGGAGTAAATTATTCGGTATGCACTGTTACTATCAAGTTCAATTATTAAATAATTTTGCCGCCAGGCGGGATTACTAGGAGTTGCTCCATCGATCAGATCCCCCAACCCCTTGCCTGGTTTAAAGCCAGTTGTCCTTGCATAGTAGTTGCCACTGTCTAGGCCACACTCCCATTTAAATACATCGAGTGCATCTTTAATCAGATCAATATCATTACAATCGATGTTATTATTACTGTTGTCTTTGGCCCCAGTGAGATCAATCTTTTTGTAATGGCCACCATGGGTACAGCGAGTGGCACCACTACAAGCGGATAAATCTGAAGTCTTGATGTAGTTATTCCAATTCGGGGCAGCTGAAAATCGCGGAGCAACAACTCTTGCAGCTTCAAAGGTTATCGTTTGAGCCGTAACAGTATCACAGGTGACTAATAGGCAGAGAAGTTCATTGCCTAGTAGAAGATCCATATCAGTTGCGGAGCTATTTTTTATATTAAATGTCCCTACGCCTTCGATGATATCTACAATGAAGTTACCGTTGTTGTCGATATTAAGGCCCTCAATATCAACTGTTGTCGCATGGCCAGAGTACTGATCAATGTTGATAACAATATCTCGATTTTCAGATGTTACGATATTGCCACCTAGATCTTGTGCTTCAACTGTAACTGTTGTGTAGTATCCGGTTGAAGTACGATAGTTACTGTTAATACCATTTCCTGTTTTGAACACCACCTGATTAGTACTGCCTAAAGAGAAGGTGACATCTTGAGTCTGATCAACAATATCATCAACTCCCACGGAGAGAATAATCTCAGTCAGGGTAACCGTAACTGTTTCAATCGTGTTATTGCTAATTGTTGTGCTATATTGATTGCCAGCAGCGCCGCTGGTAATTGTTCCAAAGGTTGCAGCTCCATCATCAGTCAGAGTAACACTGACGCCACACCCACTACCGGCCAGATTTCCATACTGATCAAGGCATTTTACTGTGACAGTGCTAGAGTTGCCAGCGGTGGTATTTGAGATCGGCTCTAACTGGTAGCTAACTTTCGCTGCCCCTTCAAAGGTGAAGGAGAGGGAGCTGGAGCTATCCAATGAGCTGCCCGCTGAATCAGTCAGTGAGAGAGCAACTGCTTCGGCAATTGTATTGGTAATATTGATTGAGCCCACTCCATTAACAATATTTACCAGACCCTCTCCCGTGGTAGAGCCAGTTGAAACAAGTGTGATACTCCCTTGATAATCGGTGGCATCAACGGTGTTGGTATAATCTCTAACTCTGACCGTAATTTCTGCACTGGTACCAACGGTTGCAGAGGTGATAGTCTGGTCGATTACAAATTGGTAGGCTCCACCAGCGACAAATTGAATTGATTGGCCGTCATCTGTCAGAGAGGAGCTGGTGCCGATGGTCTGAGTTGCAATACTGTTATGACGGATATCAGTAGTGGCAATCCCGCTTGAGAAGCTCAAAGCACCATCTCCGCTATCCCCGTTAAAGGTTAGGGTCGCACTATCTGAGTAGCTACTAACAAAGTTATCATTGGCATCATATGCCTTAACAGTAACAGTCTCTTGAATCCCCACATAGGCAGAGGTACCAGAGACAATGGTTAACTTGGATGCAGCTCCCGCCACAAACTCAAACTGGTGGGTGTCACTACAGTCAAGCCCGGTATTTCGAATATCACTGAGGGTGATGGTAACACTGCCGATATTGGTACTAACAAGATCTAGGGTTGCAGTACCGCCAACTATATCGACCACTTGATCGGTAGTGGTAGTACCAGAAGCGGCTACTTTGACATCAAAATCGTAATCACTAATCCGCACATCGTTGTCATCCACTGCTTCAACTGTAAAGCTCTGTGAAGTTCCATCTGCGATCTTAAGTGCGTCACCGTAGACGATAAAACGTGTTGCGGCCCCATCAACTGCTCCTGTGGTGGAGAATTTGATATACTCCCCCTGGGGAACTCGCAGTCCTTTGCCATCTAACTCTGCCAGGGTGAGCAGTACACTCTCTTCAATTGAATCCCGGATGGTGGCACTACCAACTCCTGCTGAAACTGTAATTTTTTGTGAGCCAGTGGCAGAGCCAGAGAGCGAGAGAAAGATCTCGCCACTATGATTGGTGGTCAGGTTGCCCTCAATATCTACGACTCTAATATTGACGGTAACATCATTATTCACCGCTTCCATATAGTTTTTGCTGTAGAAGATATAGCGAAAAGGGACTCCGGCGGTGTAGTTGCTGTTGGTGCTATTATCGCTGCTGGCACCGGCGATCTCACTAACTTTGACCTGCTCAGTACACGCTCCAAATAGCAGTATCGCAGTTAGAATAGTTGAGAGTAATGTAAACTTATGGATCAATATTCTAATAGCACTGTCCCAAGTTAGAAGGTTATTCCTCTTTACTCTGAAGCTTAATCCCACACTCTTTTTCTTCGGTATCTAGCCTATGTAAGTTTAGCATTTATTCAAGGCCCAACTGCTAGTTTGCCAGTTGGTCAGCAGGGTTCAACTAGAGTAAAACATAATAAATTTAGATATTTGTGCTATAGGTAATCTTTTTGCAGTCTACTTATCTAACGTGTAACGTAAACCACTGGTCAGCGCTATTTTTGATCAGATTGGCAACCTAATGAGGCAGTTAAACGTAATAGGCTGAAATTACATTGGTGATGAGAGATAATTACTCTTCTAGATCATCTAAATTCAAACTTTTAGAGATCTTAACCCCTGTCAGTGCTCGCTCTGGACTCTCTTTGGCGATAAATGGGAAATTTACAGGGTAAAGTTCGTCAAATTTCTGGCCATAGGCAATTGTGATGGTACTAGGTATGACACTGGTTAAAGAGGTTAGATAGTAGTCACTGGGTAGAGAGATGGTACTGCTCTCTCCCTCTGCTTCATCGTCAAGTTCAAGTAGCGTGTTCATTGGCTTTGTGGAGCTATTTTTAATAATAATCGCCCCACGCAGACGCTCTTTGGGGATATCCTTGGTGATACCCCAAGATCCGATATGAAAGAAGTCTAAATAGAATATCGACTTTTGATAACTAAGTTTGCGCGGTAGCATGATCGCGCTAATAAATCTTCTAGTAGAGAGATCTTTGGATTTACGCGCTAGCTTATCAAGTAACTGGCTATCTTCTACTCGTATTATATAGGCACCGGGCTTTTTAGTGGAGGAGAAGAGCATATATTGGAGTGCTATGCTAAAAAGAGTGAAAAGTTTGTGCTGAGGTAGGTGGATATGGGGGTGATCCTCGGCTTCCACCATGGTTTTTACCGCCTGATACAGTTCTGTTTTTTTCAGATCTCGTCTGTTCATTCCTCGTGGCCGCCTAGCTATTCAATGGTAAAAGTAGGGTGATTTGCTTGCTATTTATAAAAAAGTTTAGCCCCATATGCGGTTGATAGATGAAATGCTGTGATATGTAAAGTGGGTGAGTAAAATTCTTTATTGAGAGCAGGATGCTGGCGCAGCAAGCGGGAAAATGGGAGAATGAGGTCAGTAAATTAATACCTATACTAATTTTATTCTATAGATTGAGCAATTGACTCATCGGATAATTTTCTCTAGTATGCGCATCCAATGATTATTGGGAACAAATGCGGGCATATTTAGGGGATGCTGGCACGGATTAACTGATCACACTGATACCAAAGGTTCTTCACTCCCTATCTTTGAAGCCTGGAGTTTTGTTGGAGTAAAATTGCATGAAATTGTTAGCTAAAACAAGAAATATCGGTATTTCGGCCCATATCGATTCTGGAAAGACCACTTTAACGGAACGAATTCTTTTTTATTGTGACAAGATTCACAAGATTGAAGAGGTGCGTGGTGGAGGCTCAGGGGCCAAGATGGATCATATGGAGTTGGAGCGAGAGAAGGGGATTACCATTACCTCAGCAGCTACAACGGTTAATTGGTATGGTATGAACGATAAAGGCATTACTCTATGTGAGGGTGATGGCAAAGATGTAAAAATTAATATTATTGATACTCCGGGCCACGTGGACTTTACTGTTGAGGTGGAGCGCTCTCTACGGGTTTTGGATGGGGCCATATTAGTTCTCTGCTCAGTTGCTGGTGTACAGTCTCAATCAATCACAGTCGATCGCCAGATGAAGCGTTATCGAGTACCACGGATTGCATTTTTAAATAAGATGGATCGGATGGGGGCCAATGCACACAATGGGGTAGGCTCTCTGCGAGACAAGTTGAATCAAAATGCTGTTTTAATGCAGCTGCCGATTGGAGCAGAGGATCAGTTTAAAGGTGTGATTGATTTAATCAAGATGGAGGCCATCTATTTTGATGGTGACAATGGCGAGGATCTGCGAATTGAGCCCATCCCAGCCAATATGCAGGAGGAGGCAGTACAGTATCGAGAGGAGATGTTGGATGCCGTCAGCGCCTTTGATGACGATATGATGGAAAAGATCCTCGAGGGAGAAGAGATAAGTGAAGAACAGATTCACAGTGCGGTTCGCACTGGTGTAAATATTCTCGAGTTGACTCCGGTCTATTTAGGATCAGCTTTTAAGAACAAAGGGGTGCAGCCACTATTGGATGCAATTTCCCGCTATCTTCCTTCCCCTCTCACTTGTGAAAAGCCACGGGCGATTAGTGCAAATAGTGATACACCCTTGGAGTTAGTTCCAGATAGCTCTAAGCCAATGATTGCGATGGCATTTAAGATTACTGATGAGCAGTTTGGGCAGCTTACATATACGCGAATCTACCAGGGGACTATTACCAAGGGAGGGACGATCTATAATTCTCGAACAAAAAAACGAGTGAGAGTAGGACGTCTGGTCCGAATGCACTCCAACGATCGGGAAAATATTGATTCTGCCGGGGCGGGTGACATTATTGCCATGGTGGGAATTGATTGTGCCTCCGGTGACACATTTGTTGGTAGCGAGGATGATGTTCACATCTCTTGTGAAGGAATGCATGTGCCAATTCCGGTCATTGAGCTGAGTATTATAGCCAAAGATAAGGCCAACCAAGCAAAAGTATCCAAGGCATTGGCCCGCTTTCTTAAAGAGGACCCTACTTTTCATGTCTACACGGATGAGGAGTCAGGAGAGACACGGATTGCCGGTATGGGCGAACTCCACTTGGAGATCTACATTGAGCGGATTCGTCGTGAGTATGGTGCGGAAGTGACCGTTGGCCCACCACAGGTTAACTATCGAGAGACGGTACGTAGCGAAGCTCCTTTCGACTATATTCATAAGAAGCAGACTGGTGGTGCCGGACAGTATGGCCAGGTTGCAGGAACGATCAAGCCGCTAATGGAGGAAGATAAGAGTCGTGAGGATGAGAACTTTCGCTTTATCAATCAAATTAAGGGTGGCTCTATTCCGACAGAGTATATCGGTGCCTGCGAGAAGGGCTTTGAGGATGTAATGGATAAAGGGCCTCTGGCCGCTTTTCCTCTAATCAATATTCAAGTATTTCTTCAGGATGGAAAGCACCACGACGTAGACTCTAGTGACTTGGCATTCAGGACTGCTAGCCGGATGGCCATGCGTCAAGCGGTGAGGGCGGCAACACCGGCACTGCTTGAGCCGATTATGAAAGTTGAGGTGGAGACTCCCGATGAGTTCCAAGGGTCAGTCATTGGTGACCTTTCATCTCGGCGGGGGATTATCCAGGGAACAGAGGTAAATGATCAGAATATTACGATTGTTAACGCCTTTGTTCCATTATCAGAGATGTTTGGTTATGCTACTGAGCTACGCTCAATGACTTCGGGTAAAGCGGGCTATACAATGGAGTTTGCTCAATATGATGAGTGTCCAAAAACAGTGGCGGAAAAGGTAATTAAAGAGAGGGCCGAGAAGCTTGTTGAACGCGATTGAGACTTCACAACTTCAAACACTGGTAGCAGTGGCCGAGACTCGAAGTTTCTCGCGGGCCGGAGAACGTCTGCATGTCACCCAGTCGGCAATTAGTCAAAGTGTTAAAAACCTAGAGATTAAAACTAAAGTTAAACTATTCCACCGTAATGGTAAGCAGATCCTATTAACCCAAGAGGGAGAGCGCCTCTATGTTTTGGCGCGGGATTTTCTTGATCGCTTAAAAGCAACCGTTGATGACATCCAGTACGATAATACTTCGATGAATGGTCGAATTAGAATTGGTACTTTAAACGGAATTGGTCGCTCCTGGGTCGCCCCTGAGGTAGTGAAAATTATGCGGGAGTTTCATGGGCTTACCGTTGAGTTGATTCTAGGTTTTAATGATGATCTCTTACAGGAATTTAATAACTATCGCCTTGACCTGCTAATTCTGGCTGAGGAGTCAATGCCCTTGACGGGTAAAAAGGTTGCGCTGGACCAAGAGTGCTCAACCCTCATCTTTCCTGATAGTAAAGAGTTTGATATCAAACCTGACATCACGCTGGATGAATTTTCCTCCTATCCGACGATTCTGTTTGAGGGGAATGACCATCTCTACCAAAAATGGTGCTATCAGAAGTTTGGCAAGATACCCACTGATATCAATATTAGATATATTGTCAACTCTCACGGCAATATGCTCAATGCTGTCAGTGAGGGCATGGGGGTCGCAGTTATTCCAACCCATGTCTTAAGAAGGTCTCACCTGAAAGATCGTCTTAAAACATTAGGAAAATCTAGTGAGGTTCCCAGTTATAACTTCTACCTTGCCTATCACCATGAATCGGAAGAGATTTTAAGGGTGAAGACGGTAATAGATCGGCTTGTTACTTGTAATAACCCACTGTCGAGTGGCCATTAACACTTAGGAGGGCCTAAGTGAGCTCCTTAAGTTCTGAACATTTTCTCCAATCCCTAGGAGTTAATAAAAATTCCATTTTTTCACATCTGCTAGAACACGACTTTCAACTTACTCTAGTGGGAGGGGCGGTAAGAGAGTATTTGATTAGCAGCACTTTGCCATCCGACCTTGATTTTGAGATACGATCAGTTAGCTCGGAGAGGTCAGAGGGTAGTGCTTGGGTGGAGCGGTTGGCGCATCTGCCTTCAATCTTACGAACATATTCGGGTATAAAAAGTAAGGTCGAGCTGCTGCCTTGTAATGTTTTTCGCTTTGCTGGGCCGGGAGGACGGGAATTTGAGCTCTCCTCACCTCGAATTGAATCTTTTCCGAATGATAGTTCCGGACTTGGCCATAGTGATTTTGACCTAAACTACTCAGGCACGATTAGTTACCCGGATGCATTTAGACGACGTGATCTAACTGTAAATGCCTTAGGGATTGCGATCACTTGTGAAGGGCAGAGCTGGTGTGCAGAGCTGGTAGATCCATTTGACGGTATCTCTGATTTGAAGAACTCGCTTCTTAGAGAGATTGATCCTAACTTTATCAAGGATCCAGTTCGTCTATTAAGAATGATTCGCTTTGAGTTAAGTTTGGGGTTTACCCTCTCTGATACAATTGTCAAACTGATACCCGAGTTCAATTTAAGTCACCTTACATCTTTTTATTTTGTCCGTGAGGGGCTTAAAGCGGGATTTTTCCCTTTTATTCATCAGCTATTTCAAGTAGTGAATCAACACCATATTGCTCTTCCCCTATTTTTACAACAGATCAGCTCAACTCAAGATTGGCCCAAATTACCAGGTATATTTAATAAGGAAGAGGTTGCCCTGATTCTTCTATTGGCAGAGATTGATAGGGAGACTCTACTACTAATGATAGAGATGATGCAGCTAAAAAAGCGATGGAGGAAAAACTTAGTTAGGATTGATAGTTGGCTTAAAGGTGGGTTGAAAGGAGATCCTCCATTAGAACTGAAATTTTTTCTAGGCTGTTTGAATAATATTGGGGATGAACAAATTGCAAAACTTAAGTATGGAGAAGCTCTTTTAGCAAGTGGTACCATCAGCTCGATAGAGGGTGATCAATGATTGCCATCCGATGTGGAGGAGAGCTATCTCCATCTCTTCAGGCCTCCTTAAAACTGATATTCTTTCTGACTGCGGCCAAGCAGAGCTTTGACAGTCAGAATGAGAGGGAGCAATTTTTTTCTACATGGCTCGGTGATTATCTCGCCTTTTATCCCGACTCTTTTTGTCGGGCATATGGCCCTCACGGAGAGTTAATTGGTTATCTTGCGGGTTATATTCCAAGGGTATCAGAGGGCCAGCCAATGTTGACTCTGCCCTATCAGGATGATCTAGTGCCCTACCTAACGAGTTATCCTGCTCATTTTCATCTAAATATTCATCCTGCCTACCAGCGTCAGGGAGTTGGGCCGCAGCTCTTTACCTATTTTTGGCAGAAGTTGTTACAAGCTGATATTGCGGGGGTTCATGTGGTAACTGCCAATAGTGCTACTAATTTTAACTTCTATCAAAAGATTGGCCTGGTTGATTGTCATCCAATAGCATGGGGTGGGGGAGAGCTGACTCTTCTTGGTCGGAAAATTTAGGCTGCAAAATTTTCCGACTTCCCAAGGGATTTTTAATAAGTTAAAGGTTATGGGATAATTAAGTCGAGAAGGTATCTAGCTCTTAATCATTATTATATGAATTAAGGGATAGGAGGGCCCATGGTCAATTTACATACTATTTTAGCGGACCATCGTTCTAGAAGCAAGCGGCATATTGAGGCTGACTCGGAAAAACCGGGTGGGAGCGTTGTTGCCACCTCCGAAATTCCCAATCTTTTTTTTGATCAGGTATTGGTTGAGTATAAGTTAACTCGAGTAGAGATTCTGGTTTTGATGTACCTCTACCGTAAGGTATGGTGTGGCCCCAACCTATATACACTGCACGGAATCTCCCCGCTACTATCCCATACTGAAATGGCAAAGCAGTTACATCAAAATTTGGAGGATGTTCAGTTTGCGCTTCGTAGCTTGGAGGAGTGTGAGTTTATTATGACCGTTCGGTCAGGACAGTACTTTGTCAGAAAGTTTTTTACCAAGCAAAATGATGACCGGTGTGGTCAGACATATGACGATTTCGAGTCGTAGTTTATTTCCTCTTGTTGCAATTTCCAAGCTTTAGTGGTGATATAGTGTTATGATGGGTTATTATTTACTCGGTTAAATATAATATTCACTGATGAGTGTAAAATTTAATTAAGAGTAGTACTGGATGAGTCATGGCCAAGGAAGAGGCAGAATTACATTTTGATCCTAAAGATGTTGCCCAAATTTTTTATTTTGGGGATGATGACAGTTATTGGCAGATTATCCAAGATATCTTCACAACATCATATTCGGGACAGACCTTTGATTTTAAAAGTCACTTCAAAAAGAGGGAGTTGGGGATTGTTAAGCCCTTCGTGGAACTCTTTGGTCAGAATCCATGTATCATCTATATTGATACTTCGATACAAGAGAAGGCTCATCTAAATTTAGCTAAGATGATCTGCAGTAACCCTAACTTTGATCGCACTGCTGTGGTCGGTCTGGTAGAGTCGAGTGCCGCAATAGCGAAAGCCAAGAGTGCCGGCTTTGATTTTATCTATGTTAAGTGTGCTGAGTATCACGATGTAATTTATGGGCCCTACACCTACACCTTTCCTGCTTCTGCAATTAACCCGGGGTTTGCGGAGGCGAAATTCCATCGCCCAACAAAGTTAATTGAAGAGTGTCGAATTCACTACGTTGCGCCAACTTATGTTCGGATGGAATCTGACACCAGTCTACCCAAAGGGGCAGTGCTGGAGTTAAATTGTAAACTGCCAAGGAACTTTATACTTTCCAATAAATTTGTAGTGACTGAGTCCTACTCCGATAATCTCTTTTATAATAAAACTTATGGTTATGATTTAAGCATGACCTTTGTTGAAAAGCCGGAGGAGAAAGAGATTGATCCAAATTTAGATGAATCTGCCCGTCAAATTGCGGAGGTTGACCAGAAACAGAATGAGGCATCCTATAAAAGTGAGTTGGCACTTTGTAAGAAAAAGTGTCGTCAATGGGTCACTCATAATAGCTCTTCCTCGGAAGGAAAAAAGACCGAAGTTATTGTGGTAGATAAAGAGATGGGAATTCTAAAGCGGCACGACGGCTCTTTGGATAAGCTTCCTTACAATTTTCGATTTTATAACTCTTTTTCCGATAATTTTAAAGAGGTTTCAACAATTCGTCCTCAACTTATCGCTTTTGAGTTCTATCAAGATCCCAAGTTAACACTAGAGTTGACAGAAAAGGATATAGCCTTGGGACGGACTGAGGAGTGGGCACGTAAGCAACCTGATAAGAGAACTCCTAAAGAGAAATTTGCCTCATCTTTGACGAAGGTATCGGAGTTAATCGAACATATTAAGAGCATTGAGGGCTATGCCCCCTTTGTGGTGGTATTTAACTCAGCACTATTTCCATCTAATGAGTTGCAGACGGAGTATAAATACCCATTGTTGCTATCTAATGAACAGCTGATCGATACCAATATAGTTATTGAGTTAACGAGGATGTTCATGGAGAAGCATGAGCAGAAGATGGCAGCTGCTATTCAAAAAAGGATTGTACAGTTAAGGAAAAAGGATCCCAAAAAATATCGGATGTTGACCCCTAAGGATTTTAAAGAGGAGCGATTCTATATTGATGAGTGGCATGAGATGAGTCACGCTTTCTTTCAACACGATATTGAGGTACAGACAATGACTGAGTCTGAGTTAACCTTTCAAACGGATCAAGATCTTGGTGTCGGCAACTTTGTGATGAATATACCGGTAAATATGAGTATCAATATTATTCCTGCCGATGATGGCAGTGTTTGTGAAGTTGTGGATGGACGCAATATCTATCATGCTCTGATTCACTCTACCAACGAGACACTAAAGAAGAAAATCAGGCAGTTTGTTAATGGGATCTTCTTTTCCGAGTTGAACGAAAAACGACGTGCAGAGCAAGAGGTATTTGAGAGTAAGAAGAAAGAGGCGATGCAAGAGCGGATGTCCCAGGTGTTAGACGATGATGATGCTGATGATGGCAGTAGAGAGGAGAGTAGCTTTGTTACTGCTGTGGATAATCCGGAAGAAGGGGACAACTAGTTTCTAGTTTTTAAGTTTGACCATTATAAATCATAATTTAATTGCACTATTTATCTCTAGCTTTTTAGCGGCGACGTTAATACCTGTCAGCTCGGAAATTCATTTGGGAGTGTTGCTGACCACTTCCCAGCTACCTCCATGGCAGATCATAATGGTGGCGACACTTGGTAACTCTTTGGGTGGTATGAGCAGCTTTGCTCTGGGATATATGGGAAAACTGCAGTGGGTTAATCGCTACTTGCGGATATCGACGGAGCAAGTAATCAGACTGAAAAAGTCGGTTATTCGTTGGGGAGGATATTTAGCGTTTTTTTGTTGGTTACCATGGATTGGTGACCCACTGGCAGTCTCTCTTGGCCTTTTCCGCGTTAACTGGATGCGGGTTTTAATCTTTTTGACTTTAGGAAAATTCATACGCTATGTAGTAGTAGCTCTCCTGGTCCCATAAAACATTTCTTACATCTCATTACACTTCATGGACGTAATCATCATTAACTTTCTATAATCCAAGCTGAAACAACATAATACTTATTATTGATCTTATTTAGTCACCACGGAGGGGCCTTATGAGAAGATATCTAATTTTACCACTATTACTATTGCTGATCTCTTTCCAAAGTTTTGCTGCAATTGACTCTTTTGAGCAGAGCTTTCGAGTCCTAAGAGAAAATGGAAAATTGGTTGCAATTCGTGACAGGTCTATTGTCAGTAAATTTTCTATCATGCCACTACTAAATATGATCAAGGGGCATCTGTTTAAAGAACAATTTTTGATGAAGAGCAAGAGTGATTATCGGCTAGAAGTAGAAGAGCTATTTTTAGAGGATATGGCCAACAAGGGAGTCCTGGGGGCCAGTGATCGGGTACAAGATATTATTGACTCTCTGGCGGAGCTGGAAGATCTAGATATTGAGGCTATCTTTTCCGCTCCATCTTTCAAAACTTTGATGACAAAAGTTGAGAGCAGGCTTTCTCAAGCGATGATCAATTTTGACCCCAATATTCTTGCTAATGTGCAAAACCCCAAATTCTTCTATCGCAGAACTGTTGCCTACCAAATTACCATTTGGGGGATTAACTTTATACGTAAACGATTAAGTTCGATTCCAGCACTTAATACTGCCAGTTTCGTTATTACCGAGGTAGAGCGAATGCTGCGCGAGAAGAGAGTCTTTCGCCAAAATATGTTACTTCACTACTTAGAGAACTATCCCGCCGGTGATTTAGGGATGACGAACAAAGAGGTTGATCTGGTTCTCTCTTCAATCTACGAGTCGCGGATTGCTTGGTTTAATTTTTTCGAATCTAACGCTGCCCGTGCCAACTGGAATAACTATGGGGTGAATCGTTTTTTTCAAGGAGTCAGGGCCGCCAATACCACCATGCGTAACAGTCGTGACAACTATGTTGAGACAGGTAAGCGAATTAACTACGCATTTATGGAGGCGACAGGAGATAATGGTGGGATGATCATTAACCTGTTTAATACTAGCAATATGTTTAACTCGACTCCTGCAGTCGCCTATTACTATGATCGGCCTGGTAAAGTTAAGCGTCAAAGGGTCCTACTGCAGTTAGCAGGTCTGGGGTTAAGCTTTGTACCGATTCCCAACTTTTTTAAGGGTGGGATTGAGAGTTACTTTACATCTTTCTATCAGGAGCAGCAGCTAACCGAGGGAGCGCTCTTTGCTCATTTTAAAATTGCCGGTAATCAGGAGATGGGATCGGCTGTTGCATCTCAGCATCTGAATCCATTTACCTTCGAATAGATCTTAATTTTCGAGTGGGTGACGCGTAGCTCTAGAAGAAAGTAGCGTTTCACCCACTTTTCCCCCTTCCATTATCGTATAAAGTGAGTACCTTAGAAAAAGTTGTTTTTTTTTCTATGGAGGATAGTATGGCAATCAAAGTTGCAATTAATGGTTTTGGTAGAATTGGTCGTTTGATAGTTCGTCAGGGAATTAGTAATCCTGATATCGAATTTGTAGCAATTAATGATCTGGTTAGTCCTGATAATCTGGCATATATGTTACGGTATGACTCTACCCACGGTCGATTTGATGGTGAAGTTTCTCATGATGATGAGAATGTTTATGTTAATGGCAAGAAGATTCGTTGTACATCAATTCGTAATCCGAAAGAGCTTCCCTGGAAAGAGTTAGGAGTTGATTACGTTTTTGAGTCAACCGGACTATTTACTAGTGTTGAAGGTGCTGGCCAGCACCTTGAAGCAGGGGCCGGACGGGTTATCATCTCTGCACCAGCAAAATCTCCTGAGATTACCACCCTGGTTATGGGAGTTAACCACACTGAATACCAACCTGGGCGTGATCGAATTGTATCTAATGCATCTTGTACCACTAACTGTCTAGCACCAGTAATGAAAGTTATTTTAGATAAGTTCGGCTTTGATGAGGGGCTAATGACAACCATTCACGCTGTTACTGCCACTCAACCAACAGTTGATGGGCCAAGCAAGAAGGACTTTCGTGCTGGCCGTAGTGGCTTACAGAATATCACTCCCGCTTCCACCGGTGCGGCCAAAGCGGTTGGACTCTGTCTGCCAGCGACAAAAGGCAAGTTAACCGGCATGGCTTTTAGAGTGCCAACTGCCGATGTTTCTGCGGTTGACCTAACCATTCGCTTAAGCCGCTCAGCTTCGCTGGAGGAGATTAACCAAGAGATGAAGCTGGCCTCAGAGACCTATTTAAAAGGTGTCTTGATGTATACTGAAGATCCTGTTGCTTCAACCGACTTTTTAGGTTGTCCTTACTCCTCCATTTATGATGCGACTGCGGGTATTCAACTAAATGATCGCTTCTTTAAGTTGATCTCTTGGTATGATAACGAGATGGGGTATGCTACTCGTTTAGTAGATCTTCTTCTTTACATGAACTCCGTTAGCTAAATACGGACTAGGATTAATGTAAATCATCTAAGGGCCGCACTACTTTTAAGGTAGCGCGGCCCTTTTGCATTTTCAGGAGAGAACTGGTGAATCCAACTAAAACTGCCGCTTGGAATAATCTAACAGATCATTATGATCAGATTAAGGGTCTTAGTATTGCAGATCATTTTTATCGTCAGCCTAACCGTGGAGATGAGTATACCCTACAATCTTTAGGACTACATATTGACTACTCCAAGCATCGGCTGAATCAGGAGACGATAAAGCTTTTAGTTCAATTAGCAGAGGAGATGGAGCTCTCCCAGGCAATTTTGGCGATGTTTCGTGGTGATCGGATTAATCGAACCGAAAATCGCTCTGTACTCCACACTGCACTTCGTGATTTAAGTTCCTCCTCCCTAATGGTTGCAGGTGAGGATCTTCTACCTGAAATTAAAAGAGTACGTCAGCAGATGGAAGTTTTTTCTGAGATGGTTCGGGATGGCAGTTATTTAGGACATAGTGGAAAACCTATTCGTCATATCATTAATTTAGGAATTGGGGGCTCCGACCTGGGGCCGGCGATGGTGTGCCAGGCGCTAACTCCCTATCAACATCCACACTTAACGGTGGACTTTGTCTCAAATGTGGATGGATCTCATTTGGCTCAGGTTTTGGCCGGAAAATCCCCTGATCAGACTCTATTTATTGTCGCTTCTAAAACTTTTACTACCCAGGAGACGATGACCAACGCTCTTTCCGCCAAGCAGTGGCTGATCAATCACTATAATGGAGATCAGAAGGCGGTGGCCGCTCACTTTATTGCTCTTTCAACAAATCAAGAAGCGGTTTGCGAGTTTGGAATTGATCCCAAGAATATATTTGTCTTTTGGGATTGGGTGGGAGGACGATACTCCCTCACCTCTGCTATTGGCCTCTCTATCATGCTGGCAATTGGCAAGGATAATTTCAAATCACTATTAAGTGGATTTCATCAGATGGACCGCCACTTTTTACAAACACCCTTGGAGAGTAATATACCTGTTCTGCTGGCACTAATTGGTATTTGGTATAATAACTTCTGGGGGGCCCAATCTCATGCCATTTTACCCTATGATCAATATCTACATCGCTTTCCCGCTTATCTGCAGCAAACCGATATGGAGAGTAATGGAAAATCAGTCGATCAGCAGGGTAAGGTCACTAGCTATCAAACTGGGGCCGTTATTTGGGGCGAAGCAGGTACCAATGGTCAACACGCTTTTTACCAGTTGCTACATCAAGGTACCAAGCTAATCCCAGCTGATTTCATCGCTTTTACCAAATCTCATCACCAAATGGGGGATCATCACCAAAAACTTCTCTCCAACTTTATCGCTCAGACCCGTGCCTTAGCATTTGGCCGTACGGTTGAGAAGTTAAGTCAGCTAAATATTCCCAAGGAGCTTGTTCCCTATAAGGTATTTGATGGCAATCGCCCCACTACTTCTATTATGGCCCAGCAGCTCAATCCGGACATATTGGGAAAACTGATCGCTCTTTATGAGCATAAGGTATTTGTTCAGGGCCACATCTGGAACATCTACTCTTTTGATCAGTGGGGAGTTGAGCTAGGCAAGGAGCTGGCAGGTGAAATTCTACCTGAATTAAGAGGTGGCTTAGCTGGTGGAGAGTTTGACTCATCTACCAACAGATTAATTAACTACTTTAGAGAGCATCAATCGTAAGCAAGGGGCAAAATAGTGATGGCATTACCTCGTTGGCAGAATCATCGTGGATACCGTCTTAAGGGGGCATTGGAAAATACCCTAGAGGCATTTATTACTTCTAAGCAGCAGGGGTATGAGATGGTGGAGTTAGATGTCCAGTTATCTCTGGAGCAAATTCCGGTTGTCTGTCACGATAATGACTTGCAAAGAGTGGCCAGTGACTCTCGTCGGATAGGTGAGTTGAGTGTAGCTGAGCTACACCAGCTGGCTGCAATTCCAACTCTCGATCAGATCTTATCATCCAGTGAGACACCAAATTGGATTAATATTGAGCTAAAATGCTCTTCATTTAACTCTTATCCGCTGGAACATCGAGTATTGGAGGTGATTAATCGTAACTCTAAGCAGGTGATTCTCTCTAGTTTTAACCCCTTTGTCCTCTATCGTTGCTACAAATTTGCGCCTCAGATTCCTCGGGCCCTATTGGTAACATTGGATAGGGATGATCCAGCTAATCGTATCTATCTACGTAAGATGTGGTTTAGGGCACTTTGCAAGCCTCACTATCTTAATATGGAGCATCGGTTCATCAATCCAGATCTAATTGCTCAGATGGAGCACCGGGGAATTAAGGTTGTTGCTTGGACAGTAAATGAGCAAGTTGATGCAGAAAAACTTCAAAAAATGGGAGTGGTAAGCATGATTACCGACTCTCTACCCCCAATTTCCTGATCTCACTTTTTTAATGACTCTAAATGTTGGAGCACTGTTGCTCGGGCGGAGACAAAGTGGTTATGCCCTAACATCAATCCCTTGCTGATCAGACGAATCTCCTCTGATTCTGCATTTACCACCGAACCGTCGCCGGCGGCAATTGCAAATAGAGATTCAAGCAGGTGGTAACGTTCGTCAGCGGTCATTAAATCAATTAATGGTGAACAGTACTTATGATTTTCAATTCCGGCCAACTCTTTGCTATCTTCCATCGCTAATTGGACGGCAGCATCTGCCTTTTGGGCCGGTAGCTCCCCCCACTTTTTAAGCGCTTCCTTCATGGACTGTATCTCGCCATCTTCAATTACCATATCACTTCCAACCACGCGGGCAGACAGACCAGCAATACATGCTATTTTTATGAGCTCATCATCTGGCATACCATTTAGTAGCGTACTGATCTTTTTTTGCAGCGAGCTTGTCATTTGGTGGTGTTGATCGCTTTTATCCTTGTTTGTTTTGAAAATTGTCCAAAAATTCATTATTATACCTCTTAAAAAGTAAGATAGTAGTCTATACTACTGTCGATGGATCAAGTTTTAACTGCAAAGCGAGCAATGACAAGTCAAAAAATTACCTATCCTAGCATGAGTGATGATAACACCCCTGATCAAATTGAAGAGGGGGGAGTTTTGACCAAAAAGCGGGTTAAAGTCAAGCTTCCTCCGCGCTATAAGGTGCTACTGCACAATGATGACTATACTACGATGGAATTTGTAGTAGGAATTTTGCTTCAGTTTTTTGGGATGAACCGGGAAGAAGCGGAGAGTGTGATGTTGCATGTACATCAAGAAGGGGTGGGTTTGTGTGGTGTCTATACCTATGAGGTAGCTGAAGCGAAGGTGGAGCAGGTGATTAAATACTCCATTTCTCACGGCCACCCTCTCGAATGTTCAATGGAGGCAGAGTAGCCATTATGATCTCCCACGATTTAGAGATTTTGATAAATTTTGCGATTAAACGCTCAAATCGCCTCAGTCATGAATTTTTATCTTTGGAGTCGTTACTGGTAGATCTGCTAAAAGATAGTGGAATTAGAAAAATAGTTGCCAATTGTGGAATAAATATTAAGCAAATTGAGAGTGAGCTAGCTAATTTTCTGGATGATAGCAGTAATTTTAGAATTCTAAGTGAAGCGGAGATTTTAGAGTTAAATCTGCAGCACTTTCCCGACGAAAAAATTCGGATGGCAGCAGCTTCAGAAGGAATTCGCTATAATCCAGAGACAACACAATCCTTTCAACGGGTATTGCAACGGGCAGCGATGCATGTGCAGTCATCAGGTAAACGAGAGATTGGAGCGATTAATGTTCTGGTTGCCATGATGGAGGAGCGCAATAGCTTCGCACTCTATACGCTAGAACATCACGGTTTGGACCGCTTTACTCTCGTACGGGAGATTGCTCACGGTGTAGATCGTCCCACCACTGAGCCAGATAGTGAGTTAGAGGGAGTGGAGGTCCAAAAGGATGAATCATCCTCTGCCATTGCCAGATTTACCCGAAATCTAAACAATTTGGCGCATGAGGGAAGAATTGATCCGATTGTTGGTCGTCAAGATGAGTTAAAGGCTTTAACTCAGATATTTTGCCGGCGAGGGAAGAATAATCCTCTGATTGTCGGGGAGTCTGGAGTAGGAAAGACGGCACTGGTGGATGGGTTGGCATGGTCAATTGTTCATAAGAAGGGGTTGGAGGCATTAAAAAACTATGTTGTCTACGCTCTGGATATGGCCCTAGTGCTGGCAGGGGCCAAATATCGTGGAGAGTTCGAAGAGCGACTTCACCGTCTGATTGTAGAGTTGGAGGAGCGATCAGATAGTGGAGAGTCGGTTGTACTTTTTATCGATGATATTCACACTATTATGGGGGCCGGGTCAGTAAATGGGGGCAGTATGGATGCCTCCGGTCTACTAAAATCAGCTCTTAATTCGGGTAAGATCCGTTGTCTCGGTATTACTACTCATAGTGAGTATCGCAAGTTTATCGAGCGAGATAGCGCCTTTGCGCGCAGATTTCGCAAGGTGGAGCTGCTGGCACCAACATCTACTGAGACACTTAAGATTCTCCAAGGTGTTTCCGCCAAGTTTGAAAAACATCACCAGGTGAAATATTCTCTTGGAATTTTGAGGCAGATTATCCAACTATCAGAAAAATATCTGGCAGACCGTCAATTTCCCGACAAAGCAATCGATATTATGGATGAAGTGGGAGCATCTTTACGTTTGGAGGGCGATTCTAAGCGGAAAAAGGTAACAAATCGTGATATTGAGCGAGTTATCTCTTCAGAAGCGAGAGTTCCTCGTGAATCTGTTGCGACAGAAGAGCGTGATCGACTAAAAAATCTAGCAAAAAACCTAAAACTACTTATTTTTGGCCAAGATCAAGCAATTTCTACCGTAAGTGATGCTGTTTTACTCTCTCGCGCTGGAATTGGTGGCGAAGATCAGCCATGGGCCAACTTTCTTTTTACCGGCCCGACAGGAGTTGGAAAGACGGAGTTGGCCAGACAGTTGGCGATTGGATTAGGAATTCATTTTGTTCGCTTTGATATGTCGGAATACATGGAAAAACACGCTGTAGCTAAATTAATTGGTGCTCCTCCGGGCTATATTGGCCATGATCAGGGGGGAGCCCTGACTGATGCAATCAAGCAACACCCCCATGCAGTGCTGCTTTTGGATGAAATTGAAAAAGCTCATCCAGATATTTTTAATATTTTGCTGCAGGTGATGGATCATGGTGTTTTAACCGATTCTCAGGGCCGCAAATCAGATTTTCGCAACACTATTTTGATTATGACCACGAATGCAGGGGCCAGAGAGATGGATGGGGGCCGTATCTCTTTAGGGAAAAATGGGACAAATCGGGATATGGGGAAGCATGATAAGGCGATAAGGAACTTTTTTTCCCCTGAATTTCGCAATAGATTGGACGCAATTATTAATTTTAACTCTCTTTCAAGGGAGTTTATTCTGCAAATTGTTGATAAATTTCTCTATCAATTAGAGCTAAAATTGGTGGAGAAGAGAGTATCAATTACTGTTAATCAAGCAACAAAAAACTGGCTGGCAGAAAAAGGTTATGACCCCAAGATGGGTGCTAGACCGCTCATTCGAGTGATTGAAGACAAAATTTCCAAACCACTATCACGGGAAATTCTCTTTGGAAAATT
Source organism: Bdellovibrionales bacterium (assembly GCA_018646675.1). Taxonomy (GTDB): domain Bacteria; phylum Bdellovibrionota; class Bacteriovoracia; order Bacteriovoracales; family Bacteriovoracaceae; genus JABGUH01. The sequence continues at coordinate 59,881 of JABGUH010000038.1, forward strand.
AGTTGCTGGTGGAGAAGTGAAAGTTGTACTACTTGCAAATAATCAGATCGGATTCAACTACTGATTCAAACATTAACATTCTTTTTTTCTAGGCCAACTGTTGTTTTTTTGTTTGCGTTAAAATAACTTTGTGTTTATCCTAAATTTATATGAATAGATGGCGAAAAGAGTATAGTTTGAATTTTGTGTTATAACATTCTTTTACTCACCAGGAGGAAATGATGGTAGTTAAGAAAAAGACGAAGAAGAAAGTAGCTAAGAAAAAAGTAGCTAAGAAAAAAGTGGCTAAGAAAAAAGTAGCAAAGAAGAAAGTTGCAAAAAAGAAGAAAGTAACCAAGAAGAAAGCAACTAAGAAGAAAGCCAAGAAAAAAGTAGCCAAGAAGAAAGTCGCTAAGAAGAAAACCAAGAAAAAAGTGGCCAAGAAAAAAGTAGCTAAAAAGAAAACCAAGAAAAAAGTGGCCAAGAAAAAAGTAGCTAAGAAGAAAGCTAAGAAAAAAGTGGCCAAGAAGAAAGTTGCTAAGAAAAAAGTAGTAAAGAGAAAGAAGAAGTAGTTTAGGTAGTTTTACTACTTAATACTTACTTTATTGATTTGAAGGGGCCCTTATAATTACGAGGGCCCTTTTTTTATTGCGCACAGGGTCTTAAAAAAGGGTAGGAAAGCTAGTAGAGTGCCGCCCATGTTAGATCACCTACCTTCCCCCCATAGCCTTCCTCCTCGTAAAGTGTGGTTAAAGACATTTGGATGTCAAATGAACTATCACGATTCAGAACGGCTGCTCTCTCATTTAGAGGAGATTAATTTTACCTCTACCGATAGTAGAGATGATGCTGATCTGATCCTTTTTAATACCTGCTCTATTCGAGATTTAGCAAATTCAAAATTTTACTCCCACTTAGGCGAGCTGAAGAAATTTAAACAGCGTCTAGGAAGAGAGTTAGTGATTGGAGTTGGAGGATGTATTGCTCAAATTGAGGGCGAGGAGTTAATCAGACGTTTTGCTCATTTAGATTTTGCTTTTGGCACCGATGTGATTGATCAAATTAATCAACTTGTCTTAAGGGCTTACTTGAGTGAGGAGAAATTCTCTCTTAATAAGTGGGACCGAGGACGAGACTACTCGATTGAGACAAAAATTGTTCATGGTGAGCCCCAAGCTTTTGTAAATATCATTAAAGGGTGTGACAAGTTCTGTACTTACTGCATTGTTCCCTACACAAGGGGAAGAGAGAAATCCAGAAGATTAGCGGAGATTGTTGGTGATTGTACCAATCTAGTTAAGGAGCAAGGAGTTTCCGAGATCACCCTGCTTGGCCAGAACGTCAACTCTTTCGGTAAAGAGCATAGTGAGACGTTGGCCGAGTTAATTGAGAGGTTGGAACCTCTTGTCGGCCTAAAGCGAATGCGTTATACGACTAGCCATCCCTATGATCTGTCTGATGCGTTAATCGCTATTCATGGTCGTTCCAAGAAATTGGCCAATAATCTCCACTTACCAGTACAGTCGGGATCAGACTCTGTTCTATCTCGGATGCGACGTGAATATACGATTGAACACTATTTGGATCTGGTGGAGCGCTTAAGGGCCGCTAATCCTGCTCTCTCTCTCTCTACTGACATCATTGTCGGCTTTCCCAATGAGAGCGAGGAGGAGTTCCTGGCCACTATCGAGCTGTTGAACAGGGTTCGTTTTGACTCTATCTACTCTTTTAAATTCTCTCCCCGCAAAGGGACCAAGGCGGCCAAGATAGATGATCTCTTGACAGAAGAGGTCAGAGGCCAGCGGTTGCAGCAGGTGCAAAAGCGCCAATTGGAAATTCAAGCAGAAGATCGCCAGAAAATGGTGGGGCAGCGCTACGAAATTTTGGTTGAGGGCAGTAAAGTGATGAAAGGTCAGTTCAAGTGGAGTGGTCGCACCAGTTGTAATCGGATTATTCACTTTTTGCCGGAGCAGGAAGGGGTGGATTACCAGTGGCAGTGGATAGAGGTAGAGGTTATTGAGGCAACGGCCCTATCGTGTCAGGGAAGGGTTGTACGGGAATAGTTTAGCAGATCAACTTGATTGCTTGTGGAATATTCTCATAGATGGCGGGTAACTTGCCCGGAGTCTCCCCATCTACTTCAATAAAGATCTCCTGGTGATCACAACTAACACTGATTTTTTTGCCTTTTAGGATAGTCACCAGTGGATGATCAACATGAGTTCCATTGTAGAGCATACTAGAGCTGGTTATCAGGTGATGAAACTTAAAATTACCCATTATAATAAGATCAAAATATCCGTCATCTGGTTGTGCCATGGGGGCAAAGTGCATACCGGCCCCAGAGTACTCCCCATTGGCGATATGGATCGTATTCATCAGAACTTCTTGATCGAAATGATCGTCGACAGTGAGATGTACTTTAGTATTACGCCAACAAAGAAGGGTTAAAAGAGTATACCAATAGAAGGTAAAGACACTTCCCAGCCGTTTGATCCAGGAGGCACCGTTCACCCTTTGCATGATCGCTCCACTCATACCAAAGCTGGAAATATTATCGAAGTAGCGAACTATCGATTGATTACTAAAGTCGGTCAAAGTGAGCTTACCAACATCAATTTTCCGTATTTTCGCTCTTTTTAGTACATCTACTGCACCTTCCAAGCTTCTTTCGATTTTGAAGGTTTTACAGAAATCCTCACCGGTACCGCTGGGGATAATACCCAGCTCGGCCTCAGAATTGATCGGCTGACCATTTTCAAAAAAGCCATTAACTACTTCATTGACTGTGCCATCACCACCGACTGCAATAATTCGCTCAATACCGCTTTTTAATGCCTGACGTGTGAGGTTGGTGGCATCAGTGGGTTTAGCAGTTAGCGCCACTTCGTGACCGGGGTAGAGCTCCTCTAGCGCCAGATGAATTGAGTTCCATGCCTTTTGGGTCTTTCTATTGCCGGAGTTGGGATTAACCAGCAGTAACGTTCGCATCAATTTGTTGCTCGACATAATTGGAATTTAGAGAGAGTAGTTGTCATGACTGGATTGTCGGTAAAGTAATGATAAAACGAGTTTGCTTAACCGATTGGTCCAGTTCAATAGTGCCCCCATGTTTGGTTATAATCCGCCGTGAGATAGAAAGACCTAGGCCAGTACCTACGCCCTTCTTTTTGGTGGTAAAAAATGGAGTAAATAGTTTAACCTTTATGTCTTCAGGGATACCAGGGCCACTATCTTCAATCAAAATCCTGACATTATTACCCCCTGTCATGCTGGCAGTCAGGCTGATCTCCTTAGTGGCACACTGCTCCACTGCATGATAAGAGTTATTAAACAGGTTAAGTAGTACCTGGGATAGTTGAACCTGGTTACACTCGATATTAATAATATCAATCGGAATTGTTACTTTCATGCTAACGCCGTGGCTCTTGAATTTTTCTCGACAGATACTAAGTGTTCCCTCGATTAGATCGCTCAGATAGATACTCTCAGTCAAATTCTCACTTGATGAGGAGTGACTCAACTGCTTTAAGCCCTTAATTATTCTATCTATTCGGTTGGCATGGAGTGTTGCCGAGTCGATCATATTGGATAGTTTGCTGTTCTCATCTTGACATTCACCTTTCATCGCAGCCAGTTTACCCAAAATAATTGTGGTTGGATTATTTATCTCATGGCCGATCGAGGCACTCATCTCTCCAATTGAAGCTAGTTTAGCTGTTTGCACCAACTGGGCGGTTTGATCATTTAATAGCTCCAACATTTTAGACTCTTCTGCTAGTCGGGCGGTGATAATAATCTCAATCACTTTTTTATCCGCATTGATGTATAGAGAGCTGTTCAGGATTACTTGAACCATAGCTTCACTTTTATCAGCTGTTTGCAGGACCGCAGCGACGTCATTTAGTTGCTGCTCTTGTGCCCAGCAGATCAACTGGTCACTACTATAGAGCTCCTTGAGGCTATCGTCTTCCCGTGAGTTGCTGCGACGATTGGAGAGAATCTTTGATATATGAGAACCCACAAGCTCCTGGGGAGAGTAGTTCAGGTAGTTACAGACAGTTCTATTTACTAGTTGAATGATGCCAGATGGATCGATGACTAACAGCATCTCATCGAGAGAGTCAACCAGCGAAATGGTATGTCGGTGTTGCTCCTCTAGATCTTTTTGATATTCCAATTGGTTGACAATTAGACCATCAACTGCTTGATAGAAACGTCCTAACAGCTCATCATCTTTAAACTCCTTTAGTAGACCTTGGTCTCCGGGATTTTGGATTAGCTGACCAATCATTGATGGGATGGTGGCCAACCTGTCGTGTAGATGGTGTATCAGTTGAAAGAGTTTTCGAAAGAGTAGTGCACAAGCCAGCAGGAAGAGTAGTGGCCAGATGATCAATCTTATAATGACATTTTTGTTACGAATCTGTCTCTTACTCTCTTCCTCTTGATCTATAGTATGGATGAGATTAATCAGTGGGTTGATCAATTTGGATGATAATATGGCGATCTCCCGGGCAGAGTGGCCAAGGTTATTGATAGTCTTTGCAATTGGCTCTTTAAGGCGGGTACTCGCCATTATATGGTGACGAATATCACTCATCTGTTGCAGCAAGCCGGGTTGTAGTGCCTGATTGAATCTTGTCATGAATTTTTCATCACTAAAGGTTGGAAGCATTTTTAAAAAATACTTATACTCATAGTGGGATAGGTGTAGCAGCCCTACTTTGTAGGGGGAGAGAGTCTTACGCGCAAAGGCATGTCTAATTGCAAGATGCTCGCGAGATAGTAATTCAACAGATTGGATCAAGATGAAAAGGGCGTGTTCGGCTTGGGCATGGTAAGGCCATTGCTCTAGAAACTCCGCCTGCTTAAGCAGAGAGGAGATAATATCAATACGACCTTTTAATTGATGATCAATATTTTTGCTATCTATCTCCGGGGAGTTATTGTCAACTGTCTCCCTCATCTTTGCAAGCTTTCGCAGACCCTCTTGCAGCTGCTTTTGAACTGCTGGAACTAGTAAGTTGCGACTTTCTATCTCTTTTAATCTATCTAGTGGACTTGTACTACGGTGCCCCTTTTTAACATAATCGAATAATTGCTGATCACTCCCCTCAAAGGGGACAAGTTCTTCACGTTCTTGCTGTAACTGAGAGATTAGCAGTACTAGCTGATGAGTCATTTGACGATAGGGTTGATGCCCTTTGATCTGCTGTAGTTCTTTAACTGTAAAATAGATTGGAGCAATTAGCAGCAGGGAGCCTGCCACTATCGGTATCAACGCAATAGTGATTAGCTGCCTTTTAACATTATCCATTAGCGAGTGATGCCTTTTCATCAGCTATTGACCTCAGACAAATGGGAGTGCAAGGCAGGATAACTCATTGATTTCATTTAAGGTCCCTCACGGAAATAGTATCAGTCTTAGTCCTTTATATCTATCGGGGCTTCTGTTAAGTATCGGAAATTTTAATTTAGAACTTTAACTAGTAGATTTAGTTGGCACCTCACTCTTCAACCGTTTAAACTATTAATTATATGGTAGTTTATGATCGTACAACCCAGCTCCAGCGACAGAAATCAGATCTGTTTGATCTGTTGATCATTGGTGGTGGAATAAATGGTGCTGTCAGCGCAGCCTCTTTGGCCGCCAGGGGAGCGAAGGTCGCCCTGATTGATCAAGGGGATTTTGCCTCATCTACTAGCCAAGCTTCATCCAATCTTATCTGGGGTGGAATTAAATATCTTGAAAGCTATGAGTTTCCGTTAGTCTATAAGCTCTGCCGTTCTCGTAACTTATTGCTAAAAAGTTACCCCTCGATGATTCACCAGAAACGTTTTTTTGCTCCACTAGAGCAGGGGATGGGGTGGAAGCGTTCGGCCCCTATTTTGGCAATCGGCACATGGATCTACTGGCTGTTTGGCGCGGGTAAAACTCGGCCCCCGACCTACCTCAATCTGGCAAGTATGCAGCAAAAAGAGCCATTTTTAAATCTCAACCACTGCAACAGTGGAATCGAGTATTCAGATGCAATGATCGTGGAACACGATGCCCGCTTCGTCTTCCACTTTATCAGATCGGCGATTCGGGCCGGTGCTGCAGTGGCAAACTATGTTCACTCCCGGCAATCTATCCAGCAAGAAGATGGCCTGTGGCAGACGAAAGTGCAGGATCTACGAGGAGGAGAAGAGTATCTACTGCGCTCAAAGGTGGTGATCAATGCTGCCGGGCCATATGTGGATGGAGTAAATCGCTCCAACCAGATTGGGACTAAGACCCATCATCTCTTCTCCAAGGGAATCCACCTGGTGGTAAAGAAGTTCACCAAGCAGGATCATATCATGGCATTTTTTGACAATGGGGGGCGGCTATTTTTTGTAATTCCATTGGGAACGGTCTCAATCATTGGGACTACTGATACTCCTCACGTTACTCCCGACTCATCGGTCACTGATCAGGATCGAGATTACGTGTTAGATAATATCAATCAGAAATTTACCCTGACCTCCCCCTTAACTCGACAAGATATCATTGCGGAGAGGTGTGGTGTACGTCCATTGGTGGTTGACTCTCCGCCACCGGAGCGGGAGGCTGATCTTGGTCAGGCCAAGGGGGGAGATTGGTTTAAGCTCTCTCGTAAGCACTGCCTAGAGGTGGATGATAAGCGTAACTATATCTCAATATTTGGAGGCAAATTAACCGACTGTCTTAATATTGGTGAGGAGGTATTTGCTGCCTGCCGAAAACTAGGGGTGGATTTGCGCCAGGGCCAATGGTTTGGAGGAGAGTTATACCATCAGCAGCGTCGATTCTACGCACTGGCCGATCAACACAATTTGGAGAGTTTTGCTCGTGGCAAAGGAGACCTATTTGAGCCACTTAAAGATCGCTGGTGGCGCCGATATCAGCTAGATGCTTTTGATCTGTTAGATCGTCTGTTAAAAGATAAAGAGCGACAACAGGTCTATATTAGAGGTGGTGGCTATCCTACTTGTGAGTTGGAGTTTGTACGTGAGCGGGAGATGGTGGTGACTCTAGAGGATTTTTTACGTCGAAGAACCCGTAGTGAGCTGGTGATCGGCAAAAAAGGGCTACAAGAGGATCCAGATATTCTAGAAGTGGCCAAGATTCTCTTTCCTGATAACTACCAAGCAGAGTATGACCGCTACTTTGATCTAGACTCTAAAAGGTAGACTGGCTCTTTTAGTGAAGTCAGATCTCGGTTGCGTAATGCCTCTTTTATATGCTTCAGCTTAACTTTTCGAATCCACTTCTTCCAACGGTGAACTATCTGATAATTGTCCAGCTTAAGATCGCCCAATTTTGATTGATAGATAATCACTTGATTGCGCTGTTCACTCTTTCCTGCTAAATGTTTGGCCGCAGTGACCAGATCGATCGCCGTCACCGGACGTTTCAAAGCTTGCTCAAAAAAATAGGAGCGACGATCGACTAGGTGGATCGTCGCCCTCTGCTCCTTAATTGTGTCAACTACCTCAGGTGGGACTAAAGGCAGAAAATAGAATGGTAGTACCATACACCAAAATGCAACAAAGCTAACTCCCTGTAGGATGATTCCTTGGCGTATGTGATTGGCCAAATAGAAGCCGATAGACCCAAGTTGTACTAATAGTACTAAGCTGAGGGTAACTCCCTGTACCGGCCCGTTTGCCAGGTATAAAGCGATTATTAAGAGCGGAGTGAAGAGCGCTGAAAAGAGAAGCTGTAGATATTTAATCCAGCGGTGCTGGCCCTGATTCTCATGAAAAGCGATTATCGCCAGAGATAGAAAATAGGGGAGTGCTGGAATCGCATAGTGGTGTGATTTTTGCGACGGAATAAACCAAATAAAGAAGAAGCCCGCGGCCAGGGAGAGCAGATATACTACGAGGTTGTCCCCGTGACGTACTCTTTTGGCGGCCAAGATGATAGTTGCTGGAACTACAAATAACCAGGGGAGAGAGTAGAGCAAGACTCCTTGCAATAACTTGATTGCCGGCATGGAGACCTGGTTAAATTTACCTAAATTCTCTCTTAAAAAGAAGTACTCAAAGAACTCATTAGGGTAGGTATAGTGGCAGTATAAAAACCAGCTACTCGCGATCAGGGTTGCGGCCCCCAGTAGGGCGATTGAGGGAAGTGCAATCCAGCGCCGATAAAATAAAAAAAGGTAGAGCTGATAGATTGCTAAACTAATAAAAGCCATCGCTAGTGTCACCGGGCCCTTGACCAGGACACTTAGCGCCAGCAGGACAACCGCTCCACCAAAGCTGGCCCCAAGCATAGATGATCGCGGCACCGAGTCACTTTTCGGTTTTTCCTGTGAATACCAGAAAAGTAGCATGGCAACGGCCGGCAAAAGGGCCAAGGGGATCTCCATCATATAGGTGCGGGCATATTTAAGAATACCTAAAGCGGACCCCAAAGTGATAAAAGAGAGACTCCAAGGAATATTGCGAAATTTTCTTAAGCAGCACGCCAACCCAAATACCCCTAGCAAGCCTAAGATCGCCACCGCCACACGTGCTCCCCCTAAGGAGACCTTATTTGTTAGCCAGTAGATGGGGAATGGGAGCCAAAAGTGCAGCGGTGGTTTAGACCAGTGGTGCTCTCCCCGATAGAGCGGGGTTAAAAAACTACTATTGTTATACATCTCACTGGAGACCTGCAGGTATAGGGCCTCACTTCCTTGGCGGATGCCGTTTAGGTGGCCGATCTCCCAAAAATATAGTGAGATCAGGAGGATTACTCCTCCGGAGATAGCAATTAGTGGTAGACGGTTTACTGATCCTGACATCAAGTTAAAGGGATGAATTTAGTTGGTCTAATAGATTGATCTTCTGCTCCTCTCCTTCTACCTCCGCACTAAAGTAGTGGGGAGCAAAAAAATCATCATTTAAGTGTGGAGTATTGATCCAAACTCCCCCCAAAATGGCCACTTTACACTCATTCGGGATTGCTTGGCGCCGTCTCTGCTCCACTTGAAGATGAATAATTTGGGACATTAGGGAGGTGGCTTCGGTAATAGATAGGGCCCTATCCAGCTTGTTGGCCTGAAGTTGATCATAGAGGCTTTGATAGACAACCCACTGTTCCCAGTCACTCTCCGGCCCACCGTAACTGTTTGCTGTTGAAGGGGGAGGGAGCTCTCCCGCGATCTGTTTTAGTGCTAGGCAGAGGGAGCCACAGGCGGTTGAGCTGCTACCCATCCGATCTCGTTTCACCTCACCCCACACTCCATCTGCTGATTGACCAATGTGGGGGCCATGAATAATCAGTAGTTTTCCCTTCTCTCTTTCAACATGGTGAGAAAAGGCTGCAAACGCAGTATTTCCAGCAGAAGGAATTCCAGCTAATCCACTTAAGTTAAATATTGGCCCCCAACTGGTAACTAGTTGATCGATCGCTCTTTGGTTGAGTTCATCTCGACAGAGGGTCGAGGCGGTAAGCGTGTTTTCGGGTAGATAATTTGCACTAGAGAGCAGACTCTTGGCCTCTGCCACCAGCTTGGTAATAGTGCTGACCTTGGGCCCAAAGTTTTTACTATCTTGCAGTAAACGAGACATAAGCTCCCCTTTTACCAATTAAAAATATAGCTCAACATCGTTGTGTAGACATTTCCAGATAGGTCATCATAACCAATACCAGAGTTATTTATCTCTCTAAAGCTGGTTGTGTTCTTATCGGACAGTCCGACAAAGTGGGCCAAAAACTCCAACCCTAGATAGGTTTCACGCATACGGATCGGGAACTCTAAACCGACTCCAAAGGCAAACCCAAGCCCCGACTCACTATTTTTGTCTAAGAGAGTTTGGTCAATATAGGAGTTTCTTAAGTACCAGTACTCTAGCCTTCCGATTATACGAGGGTTAGAGAAGGTAAAGGCAGTGCCAAGATCTGAAGTATCAATGTAGTAGTTGTAGCCCCAGAAGACACGCAGAATATTGATATCAATCATTCCGACTGCATTTGTATCGAAACCGTGGGTTGGGACTCCTAAAAACATCGAGTGTTTGGAGATAGTAAAGCCCATGCTGAAGCTACTGCTGAAGTCCATAAACTGGTGGAGTGACAAGCCAAGAGTGGGGGGACGGTTGTCATATGCGGCCCCTCGGTTGCCATCAAAGGAGGTCATACCCACCGAGATATGGAAGGAGAAGAAGCGGCCATAGCGATAGAAGCGCTCATCTTCTAAAATTTGGTTGGATTCTAGATCCTCACTAAAATCGGTGAAGATATCTCCGCCGGGATTCAGGTCATCATCCACCACCTCTGTCGAGCTTCCCGATGAGTAGAGCTGGGCCGCCGTGGGTAGTGGGGAGAGTAGAGTGGTGGCGAGCAGCAAGAGAGCGATACTGAATCGCACTATGGCACTATCTGTCCTTCCTATTATCATGTTGCCAGAAACCACTGCTGGTTAGAGGTAGAAGTGGATACTGGCAGTAACAAAGTGATACCCCGCAGTCTGTAACACCAGGGAGTCGATCTTATTAATTGATGCTCCAACTTCAAAAGAGAATCCCAAACTGTTTAGTCCAGCAAAGTGAAACTCCGAACCCATGGTTAAATCTGCTTGAAAACCGTTACTCTTTGTCCCGGCCGTAGTTTGGCTAACTAGTGCGGCCATTAAACTTAGGTAGAAGTTAAGCTGTGGCTCCTCAAAAATAATTCGATACCCCTTGAGCCCGGCACCAAATCCTCCACTGATTTCATTACTGTCCAGTGCTAATAGTGCGGAAAATGCCATGGTGTTAGATTTTTGCAGTTTAATTGAGATGGCGGGGAGATTATTGACCAGTTGTTGGTTGAGCCCAATTCCCAGTCTCCCTTGGCGATTGATGGCAAAAGCGGAGTTCCAACAGGTAGTTATTCCAATAATGACTGCAAAAGTCAGCAGCATGGTAGTTGTTCTAAGACCAGAATGATTCATCGTGCTATATTCCCATGTTATAGTTATCCCTCCAATATCATACTCATGGGTGATATTTTTGACAACTTAAGAGCATCTTTACTAGACTGAATCCTTAATATTCTCGATTAGGGACCCATGGTGGGCCAAATTAACTTAAGAGGTTGATTAAAGTGAAGGAATCAGGCCAAAAAAAGAGCAATAGTAAGGTGACGAAAAAGGTCGCTAAAAAGGTCACAAAAAAGGTCGCTAAAAGTGAAGCCGCGCCGTCAAAAATTAGTGCCCCACCCACGATGGCCAATGAGGGTTTTAGTGGCCCGGTCGCTGATATTTTGCGAGAGACAGAGGTGGGACTCCTTATATTGAACCACCGAAATTTGGTACTATCCCTGGTGGTAATAGTTGTCGTCGCCCTACTTGGTTACGGTGCCAATAGCTATATGCAACAGCAAAGAGAGCAGGATTTGGCATCTGCCAGTTACTCCTTCTCCCAGGGAGCGCTATTAGAGCTTACCAATAAAAAGGTTACTCCTCAGGAATTTGTAAGTCAGTTCAACTCTCTTGATGCTGGACTACGTAGCTCGATCACTTTTACTCCAACTCTGATTAACTCAGTAAAAGAGTTAGTTAAGCAGCAGGATTTGAAAGCGGCTCTGGCCATTTTAGAACCTCAAAGTAGTAGAAGTCATGCTCCTCGAAATTATGGAGACTATCTTGTTGCCCGCTGGCTAGTAACCATTTATGAGGATATGGGTGAGGGGCAAAAAGCGGTAGATCTATTAGAGGAGCTTAATAGTGCCCCATTTAAGGTATTAGAAGCTAGAAATTATCTAGATCTAGGGCGTATCTATATCGCTTTGGATAATTATGAAAAAGCTAGTCTCAATTTGGACTATGTTATCCAAAATTTTCCTAATGATCCCCTTGGAAAGATGGCCAGAATCTATCTAGAGCAGATTAACAAGTGAAATTTATGATCTCTTCTATCTCAATGATACGTTTTCGATTTGCTCTTTGGGGAGCAATAATATCTACTTTGTTACTAACGATGCTCTCCTGTGCTCAACTCTCTGGAGTCCCTGCACCAACAGAAATATTCAAGGTCGCTTGGACTAAAAACATTGATCCAGCCTATAATTCAGGAAATTTACCGGTAAACCTCTCCTCACCGCTGATTGCTAAAGGTTTACTCTTTTTGGGCACTCCCGACAAAAAGATGATCGCTTATAGTTTAGATTCTGGTCGTGTGGTCTGGAGCAAAAAGGATAATGGCTCTTACCATGCTGCCCCTATTCTTCATCAGCAGGCACTGATTTACGGTACAACTGAAGGGAGAGTCTACTCCCGACACTACCTGACCGGTAAGTTGAACTATAGCGTCGATCTTGGTGAGTCCATCGACTCCTCGGGAGTTGCAGCAGGAGGGATGTTGTTATTCCAGCTGCGTAATCACAAGCTGGTCTCCCTCGATATCGTTACTGGAAAAATATTCTGGGCGTATAAACGATCTGTTCCTTTTTTGACCACCCTCCAGCGAGTAGCAAAACCATTGGTGGATGGTAATCGTATCTTTGTCGGATTTGCAGATGGATATCTGGTGGCATTTTCTCGGATGGATGGTGTTGTGCTATGGCAGAGCAAGCTTGCTACAGGTAGCAAATTTATCGATGTTGATGCCACTCCACTGCTAGTAGGAAAGCACTTAGTTGTAGGGTTGCAAAGTGGGGGGCCATTGACGATGGTAGATGCCGCCACCGGTAAGATCTTTCGCCGAGTGGAGGTGGGAGTCACTCGGCAGGCCATCATGTTAGGTGATCATCTGTTGATGGGAACTACTGCCGGAGAGCTGGTGAAACTGGATAGCAACTATAATATTCTGGCCAGAGTTAAATTAGATCGCTCTGCCATTAGCTCCGTTAAAAAGTGGAAGGGGGGAGTGGTTGTGGGCACCGTTGGTGGGAATCTCTTCTATCTTAATAGCTCTAATCTGCAGGTGATTGATCGGCGCTTCTTAGGCCATACCCTATCAGCCGTTTTTGGTGATATGATGGTTTCAGAGGGGCGTTTGGCGGTTCTTTCCAGTCGCAATCGACTCTATCTTTTCTACTAACCCCCCAAAAGGTAACCGGTACCTTTCTGTATCCCTCCGCATTAAACAGTGTCAAAACTAACTAAGTTACATCACGATTTACTACTGGCACAATTCTTGAATTAATAATTAGTATATGTAGTACTGTTACTGCTAACTACCTGATTTTACCACCTCTGTTTAGGATTGGGAGAAATTTTAGTGTGCAAAGATTAGTCACTACATATCAGGATTGAGTAGTTCCTCTTTGGAGCAGTGGTACTCACTATTAATCGGGAGGGCCTTTTGGCGAGAGTTGGAAAAAGTATTATTTTGCCAATTTTGTGCTTACTAGTGCTGTTTGGTTGTGGCCCGCGAGGGCTTCAGCGGAAATCATTAGTTTTGGACAAGTCCGATAGTAACTTGTTGGGAAGATGCTCTAGTCAGCATGTTGCCGGTGAGGTTATTCAGAAAATTGATGCACTTTTTATTCGGTCGGGCAAGTATGCCCGGAGCTTTTTGCCACCGCCATACGCTAACTTTCCCCACAGCTTGACTCCCAGTTATCCAGAGCTAGTGAGTAAAAGTATGGAGTCTCCACTAATCTTAAATCCTGCACGTCTAGGCACATACTATCAACGGATTGATAGTGAGTTAAGACATCTGCCACCAATCTTGGCATCTTATTTAGCCGATGGTAAGGGGGAGTTAGAGGTCGTCGCCACCTCTGTTGAGAGTAGCAATGGACAGCAGCTGCTACCTCTATTAGGAAGAGTGTACGGTCTTCATCTTTGGGCCCAGCGCTATGATTTTGCACTTTGTAATCGTGATAAGCAGTTAGCACGATCCAAATTTGATGTAAGAAGCTATTTCAAGTTAGAGCATCTATTACAAGATGATGACAGTGAAGAGCAGCTTCTTTTATCAGCTGAACTGCCGGTAACAGTTGAGAAGGATCTAATCGATCTATGTCAAAAAAATCGTCCTGAGGCCAGTGTGGCCGCTACCGCAATTTGTCGTCGGGAGCTGTCCCAGGCCAAGTGGCAACAATTTTATCAGCACCATCGCAAAAAATTCTATCAGGAGCGCTATCTGGACATATTCCGACTCAATCGGACAGAGCAGCTAAACTGTCGCAAAACTAGTGATGATAAGGTGGAGATAGATGTTCCTTTTTATCTGCCCAATATTGGGTTACAGGGTAAACTACAGCAGGCGGTTAAGCGTTACTACTCCTCTTCCAAGTTGGGAGTCTCTTTAAAAATTGTTTTGCACCCCTCTCCTCAGGGGGCAGTAACCATTAAAGAGCACTCTGGAGTTATTTCTCATATTAATCATCAGCCAAACGGAGCAATGGAGATCGCACTATCCCGCAACCTAGATGGAGAGGCTATTATTTCCACTTTGGGACATGAGCTAGGGCATATTTTAGGTTTTAAAGATTGTTATCTAGAGTTTCTCTCTCAGGGAGAGCAGCAGTCGGAAGAGGTGCTAGTTTACTACTCACTGGATAAAAAGAACTTAATGTGCTCGATTGGTAAGTGGAGCTTAATTCCAGATGAGTATTTAACTAAACTGGTAGAATCTCGTTGCGTTTTTTAGTCTCTTTACAGAGCTTACTAATCAAGGGTAGTGGTAGCAGCAAATTTGCTTGTACTATTTAGGAGAGAGATTGATAGCAGATCATTTACCAAAATCAATTTATGGATTTACGCTTTCTTCTCTGCGGGAGTACCTCTTAGAGAGAGGATTTGCCAAATATGCAGCGGATCAGATCTATCGTTGGATCTATCGCCATCAGGATTTGGACTATTCGAGCTGGAGTAATGTTGCAAAGAAGATTAAACAGCATGCAAGTGAGCAATGGTCTTTTCAGCTGCCCAAAATAATTCGACAGCAACTGTCGTCGGATGGCACGGTTAAGTTCCTTTTTGAAATGCAAGATTTAAAAAGTGTCGAGGCGGTAGTTATTCCGGCCAAGGATCGTTTGACACTCTGTCTCTCTACTCAGGTGGGATGCGCTATTGGGTGCACATTTTGTAATACTGCTACCCAGGGATTTGAGCGCAATCTGACTGCCGCTGAGATGGTGGGGCAGCTTTTGACAATAAACCGATGGTTGGGCCAACAACGGCCAGATAGCATGCAGGTATCAAATATAGTCTATATGGGACAGGGGGAGCCATTACAAAATCTTCCCCAGGTAAAAATCGCAACGACTATTTTCATGGAGCCATTAGGATTTGGAATTAGTCAACGCAAAATAACTCTTTCAACATCAGGACTAGTTGCTGGAATAGAGCAGCTAAAGGATTTTCCCCCCGTAAATATTGCACTCTCTCTTCACTCTCCTTTTGATCAAGTTAGAAGCTCGTTGATGCCGATTAACCGGGCACACTCATTGGAGGATGTGCTGCAAGCAATTAAGTCACTTCCTCTAAAAGCTCACCGCTCTATTACCTATGAGTACCTTTTAATCAAGGGGATTAATGATCGGATGGAGGATGTGCAAGAGCTGGTTCGAATTTTAGATCATACTACTTCTAAGATAAATCTGATTCGCTATAATCAATTTCCGGGATCAAGTTATCAGGCACCGTCTGACCAGCAGATGATCTGGTTTCGGGATCAGCTTATTTCACGAGGTTTGGTTTGTACTAATCGGGCAAGTAAGGGGGAAGATATCATGGCCGCTTGTGGCCAGCTAAAAAGTGCTCAGCAGAATTAGCAGTGACTATTTAACTCGCCAAGGTTTTAAACGACGTAAATCATCATTGGAGCGCTCAATACGTTCCGGATAGGCGGTTGATGATGGTGATCTTAAATGCTCTTTCTCCTCATCTTGCTCTTGGTTCTCCGCTTTTTCCTCATCCTCTTCTGAAGCAAGATAACGATCGGCTGAAAATTTATCCTCTACTTTGTAGTCAAGATCATCTTTCCAGTTTGCACTGTGAGGACGGTACACTTGCCTGCCACTCTCAGGTAGATCAAATTTGGGAGAGCGGTAGTGTTTCTCATCTGCCTGTAGTGTGCTAAATGTGATAGCTACCATTAGGAACACAACAGTTAGAACTATACTTTTACCAAGACTCATCTCTCTCTCCTTTGGCTTTGGCCAAACGGCACAATCACCGCATAAGACTTATCGGTAAGTGGAACAGAATTGTTAGCTGGGGTGATGCTTTTTAGCTGTTAGTTGAGAGAAAAAGTCAGGGAAAGAGATAGGTGGTGTTATGGGGGGCAGTCAGGTGTTCAAAAAGATGACTACTACCTAAAAAGGAGGTAGAATATTTCAAATATCGTGAAGTTAGCAGTGCTTTACTTGAACGGTCAATTTTTGATATGAGGTCCAACTAGTGAGAAGTAGAGAAAGTCGAGGGATTTGGGGCATCTTTATAGTGCTGATTATACTTTTTGCCATGTTGGCGATCTTCACTTTTTACACTATTCAAAGTGTTGGCCCCTCCAGCGATACTTCGAACGCTTTTGGTAAACACCCACAGATCGGGGTGGTGGAGGTTACGGGTGTAATTATGGAGGCCAAAGCGACGATTGATAAATTGTTACGGGCCGAAAAAGATAAAAATATTCAGGCGATCATAGTTCGAGTTAACTCCCCCGGTGGGGCAGTGGGACCGACTCAGGAGATCTACCAGGAGATAAAAAGAATTGACCAGAAGAAGCCAGTATATGCCAGCTTTGGTGCGATTGCTGCTAGCGGTGGTTACTATATCGGTGCTGCCACCCGAAGGATCTACGCTAATCCTGGGACTCTAACTGGATCAATTGGAGTTCTAATGCAATTTTTGGATCTCTCAAAATTATATGAGTTTGCCAAAGTTAGCCCCAGTGCCATCGTCTCTGGGCGCTATAAGGATATGGGGCAGACCACACGTCCAATGAGTGATGAGGAGAGATCCTTAATGAAGAGGTTGATGGATGGAGTGCATCAGCAGTTTATCAAGGACATTTTGGTTCGACGAAAAGATAAGATTAGAGGCAGTATGGATGACTTGGCCCAAGGGCAGATCTTCTCTGGTGAGGAGGCATACCTAGCGGGACTGGTGGATGATCTATTAAGTCTCTGGCAGGCAGGTAGACAGATTCATCAGGAGCTACTACTAAAGGGTGAATTTGGTTTGAAGTTTATTAAGAAGAAAAAGGATAAATCAATTTGGTCCATGCTAGAACGTTTGGAAGGAGCGGCCAGTGATTTATTACCAACGATACGTACCTCACCGGTACCAATGTTTCTGTTTAAAGGGATGAGATAGGAGGGAGAGGCTAGTTCGTGGAGTTCTATTTAGTCTGGTTGCAAAATCACCTTTTGGGAGTTGGATCGCTACTGGTAACAGCGATTCTGATCTATCACTATGTGATTGAGCGTGACTCTGGCATCAAACTATCCAAGCGTTACCGCAACGCCATTTTTGAAGCTCAATCTAAGATTTTTTTAAATGCTACTCAACATCTTATCTCTGGAGATAAGAATCAAGCGATTAGAGAATTTTTAAACGCAGTAGATCTTAATCGAGAGACAGTTGAAACCTACTTTGCCCTGGGGGGCCTTTTTCGTAGCAATGGAGAGATTGACAAAGCGATCGGTATTCATCGCTCATTGATCGCTCGAGAGAATATCTCTGAGACGGTGAGAGTTCATGCCTTGCATGAGTTGGCAGTGGATTTTGATGCTGGAGGTTTTGTCGAGAAGGCAATTGAGACTTACCTGGATGTGTTGAAGATAAACCCAGATCAGATAACAGTTGTCCAAGCACTGTGTCGAATTTATGAAAATATTGAAGATTGGGATCAAGCTTTTAAATATCGAGTAATGCTTTCAAAGATATCTTCCAGTGGCCAGGAGGAGACTATTGCTCACATTCTGGTTCAGAAGGCCAAATCGATGATGGCGCAGGGGAAGTTTGCCGAGTGCGATGAGGAGCTGTGTGATGCTTTTCGCCATGCCCCTTCGGTCTCAGCAAAAATCTTACGTCTTAAGTTGATGTTGATACGAGGTGAGATAGAGAGTGCTAAATCTCAGCTGGTAGATATTTTAAATGAGCACTCTGAGTTTGTCTCTTTTCTGTTCCTAACTCTAGGGGAGGAGTTTCAGGCAGAGCATCAAGCTCAAGAGAACTATAGTGTCTGTCTGAATCTGATTTGGGAGTTCTTTTTAACCCTCGATGAGAAAAATATTGTAGATTCACCGTCGGTGGTTCTCTCCCGTATTCGTCTACTTAAGGAGATGGGAAGGCTGCAAGAGGCTTATGTCCGTCTACATGAGTGGATGATTTCAAGCAAAAATATTAATGAGGGATTGCAGATCGAGTATATTAAATTATTGATTGATTTGGGGAAAATCGACCAAGCAGTTGCTAGCATGGGGCAGATGTTAGAGAGTATGAATCGCTCACAAACACGTCACTTCTGTCAACAGTGCGGTTATAACTCAGATGAGATTTTTTGGCGTTGTCCCCAGTGTTACCAGTGGGAGACAATTCAGTTTCGATGGAAGGTTTAGAGTTGAAGATAGTCAATAATCAAGCTTTTCAATATTTACCAAGAGTTCTCTCGGTGATGCTGCTGCTAACTCTTATTATCGTCTCCGGTGACGTTGATGCTCGAAGTGGAAATCGTGAAAAGACAGTGGGCGTGTTATATTACCGTCTGATGTTTGGCCACCTCCACTCTCGTCCGACTCCCTATTCTGAGTCATTGACCACCATTGCCTGTGGGCAGCCGATGCGTTTATATGAGAGAAAAAACTCCCCAAAGATGTCCAATCAGAGTAGAGATTGGGCCAGGGTAAAGGTTGGGACCAGACAAGGCTACGTGTTACAAAAAACACTGGCCCCAACTAAACCAAACTGTTTTCAAGACCAGTACCCAGCTTTTTTTAAATCGTTTAAGCTCGATTTGTCGGAACTTTACTATTGGGGCAGACTCTATGACCAATATATTCGTGGCAAGAGCCAGGTATTTTAATGATTAGATCTACGATAATCCTTGGGAGCTTAATAATTTTAGGAATTGCTATGCAGGGTGGCAGCACACCTGCTTATGCTCAAAAAAAGGGTGATCCGGTTGATCTTATTTCTACTCCGCAGAAGAGTGATGCAAAAAGTCTGATTGACTATAAATCAATTAAGGATGTGTTGGTAAATGACAATTTAGATCAGGTGGTTAAGGAGCGAAAACGTAGAAAAAAGCGGGCCAGTGTACTACGGACTAAAAGGCTGATCTCCACTTATGACTTCCCGTCACGGGAGAATTTTTGGCCATTTTTTTCTGAGTATTGGTTAGTTAAGAGTGTTCAAAAGTTGAAGTGGAATTTTACTAAGCCGGATTACGGTTTAGACAGCTCTTTTAAAAAGATGTTAGAGAAGATAGGTTTTTTAGAGAAGCAGTTTAAAGTTATGCTACTGGATACTAATGAGATAACCCACGTGGCACTGCCGGGTAGCGATCAATCCTATATAATATTACTCTCCCTCCCATTTATTCGCACTATGGATCTGACAAAATTAGAGATATCACTACTATTGTTTGAGGATTTTATACGTGCCCGTATGGGTTATTTCGAGAACTATGCCACCTCCAAGGAGTTGCAAAAATTGTTTGGTCAGAACTACTACCAAAAAAAATTACCTAAATCACTGTTTCAAGATCTTTTGGCAAAATATGATAAAATCGTCTTTAGTGATGGATTTACTTTTCAGCAGCAGTTTGAGGTTACGACCGAGGTGGCAAAATTATTAAAAGGAAATGAAAAATTTGTGCTTGCCTATCGTCGTCTAATTGGCAAAATTGATAATTTAGTTAAGCGTGACAAGAGCTATAAAAATTATAATCAGCTCTACCCATCTCCTGAACTGCAACTCAACTGGTTAAATGGCGGTGGTGTTGCACCACGTCGGTGATATTACTTTATGGAGCTTTTTGCTAATAGAGTGCTAAGACTGGTACTGATGTTCTCGCTCTACCAGTTGATGGGATGGATCTTTCATCTTTTACTACTGTCCATTACAGCCTTCTTTCATTTTCAGCTAGGACACTCTCTGCGCAGTGTCGATCAATGGGTTGTGGTTCACGGCTGGTATTTGGTCATTCTAACCAAATTAGCAGCAATATTAACTTTCTGGTTTTTTCTTCACCATCGATTGTCCTGGCGCGGGAGTTCGCTACTGTTAAATATCGATTGGCAGAGTATTCGCCCACGCCGTGAGACGATCATTCTTCTGACGTTTATGTCCATCTACGCTTTTACCATTTCGCGTCCAGTAGTGAATGAAACACGCTGGGAGCAAGGGGCGATGTTACTATCTTATATAGGAATTACTACCTTCTATTTAGCGGATATCTTTATCTATGACTTACTGCTGTCACGGCTTTTTTGGGATAACCGAGGTAGAGTTCATCCACCATCTAACTGGGTACTCTTGCTGTTGGCCCTTTTATCTGCTGGCACTTTACAGCTGAGTTATGGCCATTTACAGAAATTAGATATTACTCTTTGGGTCAACCTGTTCTTTGTGTTCTACTTGGTCGGTTACTATCACCAACAGGATAAAAGTGGAGTAAATTGGTTGAGAATTATCCCTTTTATTCTCTTGATATTTGCACCGTTGGGGGCGCTACTTGGAGAGGATCCTCTCTGGGGAGATAGATTTTCCGCTTTTACGCTGCCCGCCCCTTATGTGCAATTCCAGTTTGTAATAATGATCACTCTTTCGGTATTATATCTACTGTTGATAAAGCACTTAAGAGTTGATCGTAGGGGAGAGGATAGATGAGTAATCATTTGGATATTGTGCAGATTATTTTAGATTCGGGACTAGTGGTTAAAGGGGTATTAATCATCCTATTTGGCTCATCATTACTTTCTTGGGCGATTATGTTTAAAAAACGTTCAATTTTGAAACAGATGAAGGCCAGTAATAACCATTTTTTGGAGATATTCAACTCAACTGAGAATTTCCAGGAGGTCACTTCCCGTTGTGAAACTTTAGATTTTTCACCACTACACATTATCTTTACTCACGGTCGTCAAGAGTTATTGAACTTACAAGAGGAGACAGGAAGTAATGATCGTCGTCAACTTCTTGGGCACTTTAAGAATTTTGGCTTAAATGGAATCAATCGTGCTTTGGAGCGAGGAGCACTACAGGCAAATAAAAGATTAGATGAGTTGATGGTTACTTTGGCCAGTATTGGTTCTCTGGCCCCCTTTGTCGGTCTATTTGGAACAGTTTGGGGAATTATTGACTCCTTTCGCGCCCTTGGAGGGGAGTCGGCATCTTTGGCAGTTGTTGCTCCTGGTATCGCGGAAGCCTTGGTGGCAACAGCTATCGGTCTAGCTGCAGCGATTCCGGCCGTCTGGTTTTATAACTATTTTTCCGGAGAGAATGGCCGTCAACTGGGGGAGATGGAGTACTTTTCTAAGGAGTTTCTAAACCGAGTTGAGAAGAATCTCATTCAGAGTAAATAGGACTAATCAATTATTTGATATCGGGAGTGTTAATGGCTTTTAACGATTGGCAGAAAAAAGGACCCATGTCAGAGATTAACGTTACTCCGCTTGTTGATGTGATGTTAGTACTATTAGTAATCTTTATGATCACCGCACCTCTTATGCTGAGTGGAATCAAGTTAACTCTGCCAAAAACCAAAGAGGTCAATCGAATGGATCTAGGTAGCCAGCAAGTGGTGCTCTCATTCACTCGCTCTTTGGACTACTATTTAGGCAATGAGAGAGTCTTGGCATCAGAACTACTGCCTGAAATTAATGCCCGTTTCTCTAAGAGCAAGGGAGATACTCTCTATCTGCGAGCTGACTATGGTATCAAATATGGTGATGTGGCCAAACTAATGTCCTTTCTAAAAAGGGGGGGAATTAGCAAAATTTCACTGGTAACGGAAAAGATTCCAGAAGAGCTATAAGATGGAGAGTGGCCGAACAGCGATATATCGGCCGGTGACAGAGTCATCGGGGATTGGATGGGGACTTCTTCTCTCCTCTATCTTGCATCTTGCTCTGTTACTCTCCTACTACCCTATATCACTGTTACCATTTTTTTCGGTGGGAAAGCGTGATCTCAACGTGAAGTTAGCACAAGCTTCGGTGCGGGTTGATATCGTAGCAATGCCAAAGATGACAGTCAAAGAGCTGCGTACACTGCCAATTGTAAAGCAACAGGTCAGCAGCGCTGAAGCACCGCCAGCACCGGAGGTTAAGCCATTAGTAAAACAGGAAAAAGCTGCGGAGCAGTTTATCAAAAAAGTTAAAAAGAGAAGTCTGTTTGATCGTCTAAAATCCCTCAGCACGACCAGAATCAAAGAGAAGGTTAAGGCCAAGAAAAAGAGAGCAAAGCGTCGCAAGAGGAGTGGTACTGGAGGTGGAATCTCTGCCAGCGAACAGCGTGAGATGAAAAAGTTACTGGTGGCGGGCAACCGTCTCAGCAAAGGAAGGGCCCTGGTCGGCAGTGCCACTGATCAGACTATCGGGGAGTTTGCTAGCTATTTGGGGGATCTGCCAGATCATGTTCGACCCTTCTGGAAACTTCCCAGTTACTTGATGGATCAGGATTTAACCTGTCGAATAAGAATCTATTTGAGCAGCAATGGAGAGTTGATTAAAAGTGAGATCTTTCAATCTAGTGGGAATAGTGAGTTTGATCAAAAAGCGATGCGCGCAGTTAGTAGATCAAATCCTTTTCCAATATTATCCAGCCATTTAGGGCCACGAGCTTTAAGAGGGGATATTGTACTGGGATTTCCCCTTTAGGAATGTTTAGCACTCTGGTTTAACTAATCAATCTTTTTTAATATAGCGACTACTGGATTTCAACTTGAAAGTAATAGATTACATCACTCTCACTGGTCTGGTTGCTACGCTCCTCTTTTACCCCAACTTTAAGATAGGTGGGGCGGCCAAACAGCTCTCCTAGATTACGTCTGACAGCAAAGTCGGTGGTATTTTTATTTGAGTTGGATAGCCGCTCCTCCGCCGAACTCCAGGTGACAGATAGTCTAGTTTTAGCAACCACTTCAACACTAGCGCTTAAGACTAGAATTTTAAGGTCTAGAAAGCTGGCCTGACTACTATGTGCAAGAGCAAATATATGTGGGTTTAGTGGTAGATTCGGACTATAGGCGGCCCCTAGAGTTATTCCCTCAGGAGTATAACTTCCACTATCTGGTTTTTTATAGATAAAAAAGGTGTGCAGTCTAAGTTGATAAGTCATATGTAGAGCATAGGCTGTCATATCACGCTCTTGCAAATCACTAAGGTATAGTTGATCACTACTCGAGGAATTATACCTAGTGATCTCAATTTTTGTTACTTTAAGATCATTTTTATCCAACCACTTTTGAATCAGAGGGATTTTCTTGGGGGAGAGGCTCATTCTTATTCCCATTACCCCACTGACATTTTTTGGTGTATCTCGATTAACTTTTGTACCCGTAGGCATTTTGCCTACGGATAGCATAATGGCAGCATCTTCATTCTCAAATTGATAGTTTGCACGTAGTTCCTTAATAAAAGTTCCAACCTTAAAGTTTTCAGAGTCAATTTCTCCAATTGGGCCATCAACTGAAGTTGCCAAATCTAAAGAGAGTCCACTGCTATGTTTTAGGCTTAACTCTACACCAGTGTTGTAAATCATTATCTGTCTATCACTAGAGTCCCAATTTATAATGGAGCTAACATCAAAGCTAAGATCTAATCCCGAGGTGGTATATATGCTATCTATATTTTTACTGTCGTATTCATCGTCGTCATATGTGTAGTTCTGCTGCCCCCATAGGGGTAGGACAAAAAGTAGCAGCAGAAGTGAATAGATACTCGTCCTCATAGGAGTTCCTTGGTTTCTATCTAATATAATTTTTATTGATGCTCAGTATAGACTTGATTGCGCACAGCGTCGAGCCGGTTGAATTTGTTACATGTTACAACTTATTGCTGCGGTATAACTGCCTGTAATTACATGGATGATTGGATCTATTTAGATCTCTATCCCAACTGGTTAAACTCTGATATCAACTGGTCGATCTCATCAGCTTGATTAAGAGTTGGACGCCAGTAGTTTTCGTGGTCATACCATTGGGCATTAAGTTCACTTAGCTCACGCTGTTGCTGCTCAATCCAGGTGAAGTATTTAAGATTGTGAACACGCTTTTTGTCATAGTGGCCAAGCTCCTGCATATTATCGATGGAGATGCCAGACAGTAGTTCCAGATCTCGATCGGCGGTACGCTGCTGATAAGCTCCACGCTCTTGTGTTAGCTCAGTCAGGCGTGAGCCATAGAGGTCCATCGAGTCAGTAAAGATGGTGGTGACATAATCTTTTTCAGTTAGCTCATAGTATTTAGCAAATTTAATTGCAGCGACCAAGTTACAGATGCCAGAGATTCCCAGTAGATCAAGTTTATCAATCAGCTCTTGCTCCACTCCCATTGCTGCCAGCTCCGCTCTTCCTTCTGGCTCATTAAAAAGACGCAGCAGACGAATTGTATCCTCATCATCTACGGCAATTACCATATCGGTATTTTTCATATCGTGAATCCAGGGAACGTGTTTATCACCAATTCCCTCAATTCGATGGTCACCGTAACCATTGTTTAATAGGGTAGGGCACTGAAGTGCTTCAACTACCGCCATCTTGGCACCGGGAAAGTGCTCTTTTAGGTAGTAACCACTGCCCATAGTACCACCAGATCCTGATGAGTAGACCGCACCGGCCAACCGATCACCTGGTTTCATTTCACTTTCCAGTGCCTCTTTTAGCGCTTGGCCAGTAACATGATAGTGCCAAAGAGGGTTGCCCAGCTCTTCAAACTGGTTGAAGATCTTAATACTGCGACCATCGGCCCTAAGCTCCCAACACTTATCAAAGATCTCTTTAACATTACTCTCACCGCCTTTAGTGGTAATGATCTCACCTGCCACTTTTCCTAACCACTCAAAGCGCTCCTTGGACATCTGCTCGGGAAGAATGGCGATAGAGTTGCAACTTAAAAGGGAGGAGATGTAGGCACCACCGCGACAAAAATTTCCAGTCGAGGGCCAGACCGCCCAATCATTATCGGGGTTAAACTGGCCGGTAATAAGTTTAGGCACTAGGCAACCGAAAGTGGCACCTACTTTATGGGCCCCGGTAGGAAACCAGCGACCGGTTAGGGCGATAATATTTGCCTTGCAGCCGGTAAGGGCCGGAGGAAGTTTTAGATAGTTGACCTTGCCATGTCCACCACCGGTGGTGCGCGGATCATTCTTCCAAGTAATGCGAAAGAGATTTTTGGGGTGAATATCCCATAGTCCAATTCCCTCTAGCTCCTGTTTAATATTAGTCGGAATAGTGGATGGATTTTGTAGCTGCTTAATTGTGGGCAGGGTAATTCCATGCTGCTTGCAGTAGGCGGCATTACTTTTGCGCTGTTTTTGGTCAATTTTTAAGTCGATCATTGCCATAATATCCCTCTTTACTTCTGATTGCTCAATTCACTTCCCACTAAATTAATCCGATTCTAAAATCACCAATCAAGATACCACTGAAAAATCATCTGAGATACTTTATTTTGACGACTTAAAATGCTGTGAGGCGGGAAACAGCGCAATGCGCAGCAATGGAAGGTCTTGGCAAACAACGCAGTGTCTCGCAGAGAGTTGAGGGCCTCAGTTAGCAAAGGGTGGATAAAAACTTTAGTGCGGGAGTGTGTAAAATACCCTGTTGAGTTCTAAACTCGTTTTTACCTACTGCTGAGAGTTGAATAAATTGGGCCGGAGGAAATTTATTTTGTAAATATTTTAGATGCGGACTGGTTTCGCTGTCGCTCCACTTGCACTCAATAAATTGGACTGGTTTTTGATCTTTGAGGATACAAAAGTCAACTTCTCTTTTATCTGTATCACGGAAATAGCGCAGTTCAATATGTTCTCCTAGGACGTCTCTTTGAAAATGACACCATTTCAAGAGATGACAGGCGACCATATTCTCAAAACGAAAAGATCGAGATTGTACTAATGTCCAGTCAAAATGGTAGTGTTTTTGCTCTTTTTTTACAGCTCTAATAAGAGGAGAACCAAAGGGGGAGAGGCGAAATAACATATAGATGTTTTCTAGAATACCGATCCAACGGGCCACTGTTTTGTGAGTTAGCTGTAGATCTTCTCTTAAAGAGTTAATTGACAGAGGGGAGCCAACAAGTTCGGGTAGTCTGATCGAGAGTAACTCCAGTTTCCCTAAATCGGATATGGATTCCAAACTTGCCGCCTCATGATTCACCAGCAGTGAGCGATATTCTGTACTCCACCTCTTAGATGCAATCTCTGAACCCGAAAAGTAGGGTTCGGGAAATCCCCCAAGGTTGAGTAGGTCTAAAAAATCTGCTTGTGTTTCAATCCCCAGCTCTTTGATAGATAGTGGGTGAAGTCGCAAATGGTGATAGCGCCCCTGTAGCGAGTCGCCAGATTTGCGCCATAGATCCAGACGAGCACTGCCGGTGACTAAAACCTTATGAGTGGTATGAAATTCATCGTAAAGGCCTTTGAGATAGTCGCGCCAGGAGCTATATTTGTGAATCTCATCAAAGCACCACAACTCTGTATTGGGCAGATGTCTTTTAAGGATAGCTTCTCGATGGAGAGGAATATCCCAATTCAGATATGAACTGGGATCACTCAAGATGGTCTTGGCCAGAGTGGTTTTTCCCACTTGCCGAGGGCCACTGACAAAAACCATTTTTTCTTCCAGATCCTGTCTAATCTGCTGATATAAATACCGATTTTGCATGAAAACCACCTATTTTCGCCGATTAGATTATATCTCTATTTTTCCCCAAAGTCAAATTTATCCATCCCTATTTTCCCCTTCAGTCCAATATACCCTTGCGCAAAGAAAAGGGGGGGATCGGATCTTTTAGGCCATGTCCGGTGGCCAACAAGACGACTGAATCAGTCGGTGAAATGCTCTGTTTAACCTGTAGTAGTCCGGCCAAAGAGGCGGCCCCCGCCGGTTCTGTAAATATTCCTGAAGTTGAGGCCAATAGATGCTGTGCTTCTAAGATCTCCTGATCACTAACTACGACAGTTTTTCCACCAAACATTTGTAGATAGCTTAGTGCTCGGGCCCCACCTTTGGGAACATCGACACTGATGGAGTCGGCCACAGTGGAAGCGGTAATGGGAGAGAAGTTGCCACTGTTAAAAGCGTGGTGAATGGCGGCACTTCCTTTCGCCTGTGCGGCATAGATGGTGGGGATTTTTTGAATTAGTCCTAACTGTAGTAGGTCGACAAATCCCTTATAGACGCCAGAGATGATCGCACCATCTCCAGTAGGAACAAATACGACATCAGGGGGCTGGTTATCTAGTTGTCGATAAATCTCTAAAGAGACGCTCTTTTTTCCCTCAATGGTTAGAGGGTTCATGGCAGTATTGCGACAGATGCCACCATGCTCTTGGTAGTAGTTATAGGACTGTTGATAGGCCAAGTCGTAGTTGCCATCAACGAGATTGACCGAAGCTCCATACTGTCTGCTCTGAATTAGTTTGGCAGCGGGAGCAGCTTTGGGCAGAAAAATTATCACTTCTAAACCGTGAGCGGCTCCAATTCCCGCCATGGAAGAGGCGGCATTACCGGTTGACGCTAAAACTATTTTATCCACTCCCTCTCGTTGGGCAAAGGCGGCGACTAGCATCGAGGCGCGATCTTTTAAGGAGCCGGTAGGCAGGGTAGAGTCATCTTTTACCAAGAGTTTGGGCAGACCTAGTTTCTTTTGTAGATTGTTAGGACGCCACAACGGGGTAAACTCATCACGGGCCAGGTAGGAGAAGTGTTCTCTTTCAACCGGCATTAGATCCAGCGGATGAAAGGAGCAGAAGTTTTTTTTAAGCTGATCATAATCGTAGATAACATCGAGCACTCCTTGTAGGGGAGTACTCGACCAATCAGAACTATCTGGATGATTACACTTTTGGCAAAGGGTAATCTCAGTCGAGATAGGGTATTCGGTGGCACAGCTGTTACATTTATATCTCGCTTTTACCACCGTTACCCCTCTTGAGTTTAAGAACTTAAGCTTTTTGTTTTAGTGGCTTAACAGTAGAGATCAAGCCTGCGGCCACCAAGCATAGAATACCACAGATGGTAAAGGCCAGTGGGAAGTTTTGCATATCTCCCAGCTTCCCTCCCATGATGGGGCCTAAAATTCCTCCTACACCGTAAGCCAAAAAGACCCAACCATAGTTTTGGCCAATATATTTGGTACCAAAAGTATCTGCGGTAATGGTGGGAAAGAGTGCAAAGTTGCCACCAAAGTTAAAGCCAATCAAGGTTGCACCTAGATAGAGTAGGTACTCGCTACTGGCCATCCACTGGAAAAGGATAACGATAACACCTTGGGTGGCCATCATGATAATGATCGAGCGTTTACGTCCCAAGGTATCACTAATTGTTCCCCAAGCGATGCGGCCAATGCCGTTGGCCAGAGAGAAGAAGATCGCCATGGCGGTGCCTGCAATGGCGCTAGCGGCGGCAACATCCATTCCAGTGGAGGTTAGTGCTTTCATTGGAAATAATTTCATTAGGCCAATGCTCATTAGGCCAGCACCCGCTCCACAGATAAAGGTGAAGAAGATCATGTAGAATTCACGAGTTTGTAACATATCGTGGCTATCAAGATCTTTAGTGGGTTTTTTACCACCACTGGCAGCGGCCGCTTTTTCCGCAGTCCATCCTACCGGTGTCCACCCTTCTGGAGGGAAGACCATAAAAAATCCACCAAAAATTACTGCAACTAAAAAGATAACTCCGTAGATAATAAAAGTTTCAGAGATACCATTTTGGGCTATTAGCTCTCCCCATGCTCCGGCCAACTTGACCCATAGAGTGGCACCAAAGCCAAAGCCGGCAACGGCTAGCCCAGTGATTAACCCCTTCTTATCTGGAAACCAGCGCATACCAACTGCAATGGGTACAACGTAAGCAAAGCCAATGCCGGCACCACCGATAACTCCAACAAATAGAAAGAGTGGCCAAAAGTCAGTTCCACCCAACAAGCCACCTAGGATATAACCAAGACCGAGAATTGCTCCTCCCATCATCGCCAGTTTTCTTGGCCCCATTTTTGGCATCAATCTTCCTGCCATCACCATGAAGATGGCAAAGGATGCTAATCCTGCCGCAAATACTCCTTGGGTCATACCCTTAGTCCATCCCGCTTCAACTAACTTGGGAGTGAAGACTGACCAAGCATAGATTGAGCCTAGACAGAGTTGAATGACAATTGCCCCAAAGACAACCCACCAACGGTTCATCGTACTTTCTTGGTTACTCATATTTTAATCTCCATGGTTCATAAAGCAGTTATTAAATTATACTGCTTTGTAAGGTAGATACTTAGGTTTCCACATCCACTTGTGAATTTTCTCTCTAATCTCATCTTCACTACGCCCATCTTTGTCATAGTGGGCCATAACTTTAGTAGCGACAAATAGGGATACATCCTGCAGTTTTTCAATTTTAGGATAGACTGAGCCAGACTCTAAATCCTCTGATGTTAGATAGTCAGCCAATGCATAAGCGGCAATGGTGAAGACCTCTTCATCAATTCGCTCCATTTTACCTAACAGGGCGGACAGTCCCACTCCCGGAAAGATAAAGACATTATTTCCCTGGCCAACTCTGATCTTACGGCCGTTAAAATCAACTGGATCAAAAGGGCTGCCGGTAGCTACAATTGCCTGGCCATCACTCCATTGGTAAAGTTGCTCTGGAGTTGCTTCACACTTGGAGGTGGGATTAGATAGTGGGAAGATCACCGGTTGTTTGGTGTAGCGTTGCATATCCGTTACCATCTCCGGGGTAAAGGAGTTGGGTTGCCCAGAGGTTCCAATCAGTACGGTAATACGATGGTTGGCAATAACTTCTGCCATGGTGATGTGTTCAGAGTTTTCAACTTTCCAGCTATCAGTCAATGGCTTGGGAGTGGCGAAAAGTTTTTTATACTCATCTAGCCCTGGGCGATGCTTGAGGATTAGGCCACGAGAGTCAAGGGTAAAAATACGAGCGATCGCCTCCTCCTCACTGAGCCCCTCTTTAATCAGTGCCATCATAATCTGCTTGGCAATACCAACTCCGCCAGCACCGGCCCCGTAGACGAGAAAACTTTGGTCTTTTAACTTCTCCGCTTTGATCTTCATTGCGCCAATGATACCGGAGAGAGCGACCGAGCCCGTTCCCTGAATGTCATCATTGAATGAGGGAAGGGTAGTCTGATAGCGTTCTAAATTTCTAAAGGCGTTGGCCTTGCTAAAGTCCTCCCACTGTAGAATTGCGTTAGGGAAGAACTCCTTGATACGGTAGACGAACTCCTCAATGAATTGATCATATTCGGCGCCGGTGATTCGTTTGTTGTGCTTGCCAAGGTAAGCAGGATTATCTAATAGCTCCTGATTATCTGTCCCAACGTCAAGAGTTATCGGCAGACAGCTACCTGGATGGATGCCAGCACCTAAAGTATAGAGAGATAATTTACCGATTGGAATTCCCATCCCTCCGACACCCTGATCCCCAATTCCCAATATTCCTTGGTTATCAGTGACAACAATTATCTTAATATCTTTAGATGGGAAGTGATGGACCATCTCTTTCATTTGGCGGATATTTTTAGAGGTGATGTATAGGCCACGTGGTTTTTGAAAACGGTCACTGTATTGCTGGCAGGCCAAGC
Organism: Bdellovibrionales bacterium; assembly: GCA_018646675.1. Lineage (GTDB taxonomy): Bacteria > Bdellovibrionota > Bacteriovoracia > Bacteriovoracales > Bacteriovoracaceae > JABGUH01. The sequence goes on from JABGUH010000038.1 coordinate 90,574, forward strand.
CGACAGTCGGAGTATAAATTACTGGGGTAAACTCTTCAACGTAGCGATCAATCAGGGCATAAAAGAGGGTCTCGTTACGATCTTGCAGTGCCCTTAGGTGGACATACTTTTCGATATTGCTGCTACACTGACATATACCTTGGTAGAAGCGCTCAATCTGCTCGTCCAGAGTGGCGATATGGGGAGGGAGCAATCCACGCAGTCCCAGCTCCTCTCTCTCCCGCTCACTAAAAGCGGTTCCCTTATTTAAGATTCGATCGTTTAATAGTGATAGACCCCCCATTGGTACTGGAGTAAAAGCCTCTCCATTTTCGTCTCGCCAGCTAAGATACTTTTCAATTGTCATCGTGTTACTTCCTTGTTGTGTGAAGTCAATAATTTACATCGTTAGGATACCTAGTGTCGCTGGATAAAAGCTATAATAAAACTGATTAATATATTATGATGTATTAGGTTCCGAACTATGACTAAGATCATCTAACTATTTGTTATGATCTGTTTCGATTAAGTGTGTTATGGAGAGTACCATTGAGGTAGCGATTGATGTTGTTCCGATTTTAGGCTTGGCCCTAACGGCAGCCTTTATTATTGGCAAAATTGCTCACCAGCTAAATATTCCTCAAGTAACTGGTTATATACTAACGGGTGTGGTCTTTGGTCCGACCGGTTTTAACCTTTTAAGTGAAGATGTTGTTACCAGCTTTGAAAGTATCAATGATATCGCTTTTGGTTTGATTCTATTCAACATTGGGGGAGAGTTTCATCGTAATTTTTTTAAGCAGGTGGCATGGACCCACGTCCGCTACTCGTTGGTCTATGGCGGATTAATATTTCTAATCGTCTTTTTCTCCTGTTTTCTCTTTGCCGGCTTTACTGAGCTGGATCTCGCTGGCCGTCTGGTGGTCTCATCTTTTCTTGGGATCGTTGCGACTGCTGCTGCCCCACCGACTACTCTACTAGTAATCAAGGAGAATCATGCCGAGGAGGGGGCACTGGCCCAAACTGTAATGGTCTTCTTGGCCCTCGGCACTATTTTATCAGTGGTGGGGAGCCACGTGATTGCACTGATTTTTCAAAATCTGGGGGTCTGGTCAGGGCAAAGTGATGGCCATCTAGTTCAGCTACTTTATCTGCTTTGGTCGATTGGCGGTTCTGTCTTGGCCGGTTTTCTGTTGGGGCTAATGTTAAGTTACTGGGAGCAGCGGGAGCAGGAGGAGAGCGAACTGCTGTTGGCAGTAATTTGCAGTATCATCTTTGGCCTCGCTCTGAGTCACTATCTCCATCTTGAGCCCCTGTTAATCAGCCTCTTTATGGGATTTTTTCTAGTCAATCTTTCACCTGCCGGGTTGATGATTCACGTTAAAATTAAGGGAATGGGCCTAAGTATCTACGCCATCTTTTTTGTCTTGGCCGGTGCCCATATTCATCTACAGGAGCAGGTGGTCTCAATTGGGGTCTTGGGGATCGGGTATGTTCTCTCTCGGATTGTGGCCATGTTGGTTAGCTCCACATTGGCCGCTCGGCTGACTAAAGAACAGGTTAAAGTCGGACGCTACATGGGGTGGGCGACGCTCTCCCATGCTGGTGCGGCAATGGCAATTGTGATTAAACTGCGTGGAGAGGTCGCAGTCTCTGCTGAGATCATTGAGACCGTGGTACTTTCATCAATCTTTATCTTTGAGATTATTGGACCTGTTACTTTGCGCCATGCCTTAATTCGTTTTGGTGAGGTAAAAGTGGGAGCGATTTTAGACCATGTAACATCCCGGGCGACATTTTCTATTGTTGATATGTTTCACTATCTTTGGAGTAATCTTGGTCTTCTCTCTCCTAATCATGACCATCACTACTGTGTGACAACAATTAAGCCACTGGTAGATCGAAGTGTGGTCGCGGTGAACGCTAAAGCAAATATGAGTGAGGTTATCAGCTATATTCGCACTCACTCTTCTGCCATCTATCCGGTAGTAGATGATGATCACCTATTTAAGGGGGTATTGAGTATCAATGAGCTGAAAAGAGCGATGTTTGATCCTCTCTTTTGTCGCATGGTTGTCGCAGAGCGTCTGATAGTCGATCAAGTTGAAATATCAGAAGATAGTACAATTGAGGAAGCGATTACTCTTTTCGGTCAAAGAGCAGTTGAGGCATTGCCGGTAACAAGAAGTAATTCTAATATGTTAGTTGGCATTATCTATCATAAAGATGTAATTTTTGCGGCCCACAAATAGTTATAAATCTCCGTCTATTAGCAATGAGTCAATGATTGCTTGATTGTTCTACTCTGTGGTAGAAATTAGCTATGGACGATTTTATCCTGAGGATTGCCATCGGCCTTCCCGGTTTTCTTTTAGCAATAGTTTTTCATGAGTGGGGACACGCTTTTGTCGCCTATATGTTTGGTGATGATACTGCTAAGCGTGCAGGTCGCCTATCTCTCAACCCAGCAGTTCATTTGGACATGTTGGGAACCGTAATTTTCCCACTGATTGGGGCGGTGTTGGGTGGGGTGATGTTTGGTTGGGCCAAACCAGTGCCGATAGATCCTCGCAGATTCAAAAATGTTCGCTCTTCTATTTTTTGGGTTAGTTTTGCTGGCCCAGGGATTAACATTATATTAGCAATTATCTCCGCTTTCTTATTGGCGTTGGTCATCACTCAGGTGCCACAGGATTTCTACCTCTTTATGCCATTTATCTCAATGTTAAAGCAGTCAGTATATATCAATATCATCTTGGCGATCTTTAACCTGATTCCCTTTCCCCCCTTGGATGGCTCTAAGATGGTATCTGCATTTTTAAGCTATGAGGCGATGCGTAAATATGAAGAGTTGGCGCGATTTAGCTTTCTCTTTTTTATAGTTTTAATGTACACCGGCGGTCTACGAATTGTTTTAACTCCCGCTTTGATTGCTGGTGAAGGTGTAATCGCCCTATTTTATCAGATGTTGGCGTAGAGAGAGGGAAGATAAAGATGCTGGACAGTGCAATACCAGTTAAAACAGATAACTTTGACGGGCCGCTGGGCCTTCTGCTTCACCTGATTCGTCGGGAGGAGATGAGTATTCGGGATTTGGATCTTACCCAGATCACGCGGCAGTATCTGGACTATCTAGATAAGATGCGAGAGCTTAATTTCGATCTGGCCGGAGACTACCTCTACTTGGCAGCAACCTTGGTCTTTTTAAAGTCTGGTGACTGTCTAGGGGAAGATGATGCTAAAGTAGGGGAGCTGGACAATCCAGAGTTGAAGTTTACCTCCCGCTCACAACTAATCCAGAGATTGGAGGAGTTGCAGCACTTTCAACGAGTCGGTGAGAAACTATGGTCCCTACCTAAGCGGGGGGATGAAATTTTTTGCCGACCTCGAATTAATCGCAAAGAGGTTATTGACTCCATTTTAACTCCAATTGATTTAGAAAAATTAACTGAGGTGATGATGGATGTTATGCAACGGGAGAAGCGCAAGTTCCAAGTAATACCTCGAGAGCGAATCTCTATTCGTCAGCGGATTGTTCAACTTGGTAGTGAGTTGGCCTTGGGGATAAAAACTGATTTTAAACAGCTGCTGGAAAAAAGCTCTGAGCAGGGTCTTTCCAATATTGTGATTACCTTTATCTCTATCTTAGAGATGGTGAGATTGAAAAAGGTCTCGATTTTTCAAAATCGGGACTTAGATAGCATCTATATTGAGGTGTTAGCACCAATTAATGAGGGTGATCTGGACGTTGTCGACGATTTAATGGATGAAGGGTGATAGATATGATGAGAGATGAGATAGCTGTTTGCCTTGAGAAGGGTGCAACTCTTACCTCCTTTTATATGGAGAGTGAGGATAGTGCAGACTTTGTGCTACCACCAGAATTTGGTATTTTAAGCAGTGATGAGCAGGAAGAGAAACTTTGGCAGGCACGTGCCGGTTTGAATATGGAGACTCTTTGTGGGGCAATTGAAACCGTCATCTTTATGAGTGAGAGACCGATCCCACTAACTAAAATAAAAAACTTAATTGATGAAGAGCTTCCATTACGGGCCATCCATCAAGCCATTTCTCGTTTACAGCAAGAGTATGAGAGTAGTCACCATGGTCTACGTCTAATGGAGATAGCCGAAGGTTACCAGTTTAGAACCAAGGTGCGTTTTTCACGTTTTGTTCAGGATCTCTACAAAGTTAACTCATTAGTCCTAACTCCAGCGACCATGGAGGTTTTGGCACTGATTGCATATCGACAGCCTCTTGCTCGAGTTGAGGTTGATCGCATTCGTGGAGTAGAGAGTTCACACTTGGTGCGGACATTGTTGGATAAGCGTCTGATCAAAGTGATGGGCCGATCTGAAGATTTAGGCAGGCCGACAGTCTATGGTACCACCTTGGAGTTCCTAGAGGTTTTTAATTTGGCTTCACTGGAAGAGCTGCCAGCAGAAGATGAGTTGGCCGAGTTGGCTGAAGATCCGAGTACTAATTTTGAGAATATTAGACAGATCTCCGCTTTGGAGGATGCAGAACAATTTGATGCCGACCACTTAGAAGAGTTGGATAAGTTGAGTCTCGATCTTAAATCGATCATCTCAGATACTAATTTTACTAAGTCATTAAAGATGCAGGATAAGCAGCGTACTAATGAAGAGGGAGAGGCGGTTAAGTCAGCTTTTGATATTTTAGAGGAGCATTTGGATCGTCAGCAGATCTCTGAGCAGAATAAGATTGCGATGCTTTCTGACATTGGTATCGCTTGTGATACTCCCAAAGTGGTCAAAGAGTTAGGGAGTGACCAGTTTCACAATGTGCCACAGCTTGAAGATGAAGAGGACGATTTTGAGATGATCGATCTTGATACAGGTGAGCATATCCTAGGTGAGGATCTACTAAAGTCATCTGCAGAGAGTTCAGAGCAAGAGGAAAATGATCTAAATGCAGCTTTGGATCAAGCTTTCGATCGACTACTATCCTCTCCTCAAGAGGCTGAGCAGGCAGTGGCCGGGGATGTTGACATTGAGACTTTGGCCCGGGAATTTTCCTGTAAATCAGATAGTCTAGAGCTAACTGAGTAATATCTACATAACTTTGTTTGACTAAGGGGGTATGGCCCCTCTATAGGTAGCATTCTAAACATTCAAAAAACTTGAACTGCCGGGAGGCAAGATCAGGAGGTCAAAAGTGTCAGCATCCAATAAGCGAGTTAATTTAGTCCGTCTACAAAAGTATATTGCAGATTGTGGGATAACCTCCCGTCGCAAAGCCGAAGAGCTGATTGCCACAGGACGAGTTAGGGTTAATGGTAGTCCACTAACAGAGATGGGAATCAAGGTTGACCCTCGCCATGATCTAGTGGAGGTTGATGGCCAGAGCATTGATCATCAGTCAGTTAACCCAATCTATCTACTACTTAATAAGCCTCGTGGTTATGTTACTACTCTGAGTGACCCCGAAGGACGGCATACCATTATGGAGCTGTGTAAAGAGGTGAGTGAACGAATCTATCCGGTCGGTCGCTTGGACTATCTGTCTGAGGGGTTGTTGATTATGACCAATGATGGAGAGGTGGCCAATATGTTGATGCATCCTAGTTTCTGTGTGACTAAGGTGTACGAGGTTAAAGTTTTTGGAGCAGTGACACCAACAATTTTAAAGCAGCTACGTAACGGTGTACAGTTACGAGAGGGGATGGTTAAGCCCAAGTCGGTGCGAGTGATCAAGCAACTGCCGACCAAAACTTGGCTGGAGTTTCGCCTTGGAGAGGGACGTAATCGGGAGATTCGTCGCCTGTGTGAAGCATGCTCTCTTACTGTAGATAAACTACGAAGGGTGGCAATTGGTAACCTTTCGATTGATCACCTAGCACCAGGCCGTTATATCTTTATGTCAAAAAAAGAGCTGCTAGCGGCAATTGGTTTTGTCGGAGGTTACTATCAGGATCGTGACTACTTCTCTGGTAAGCGTTCGATCAACTTGAATAAGAAAGGGGTGCAGGATACGACAGAAGCTAATAGTCCACTCTTTAGAATGTTTCGTAAAGGGGAGTACTACTCGACTGTTAAGGGGATGGAGGAAGCGAGAGTTCGTATTCAGCAGGAGAAAAGAGAGCGTAAATAGAGTGGTCGTTATCTCTGGCTAGTTGTCGAAGGTAATTATTTTTGCTGTTTCAATATACTCTCGCAATACCTCGGTAGAGTACTCTAAGGCTTGCTTAGCATACGGTATCTCGGAGCTTTGGGTATGATCTACGTTAAATTGTGCCTGACGAATTAGGGCAGCACACAGTCGCATAACTTCGGCACTACCATCAAAATACTCTGTCTCATCACTGGTGATTAGAATATCCTTCAGTAGACAATTTAGTGAGCGTAGCAATCTAATCTGTGGATTAGTCAGCTGACTTTTGTCGATTTTGATTATTAGCGGTTCACTCTTTTTAGATCTTAATAAGGGTAGAGACATAGTTTTCCTCTCCTAATCCTAATTTAACTACTGGACTAAGCCTGCATTCTATCTATCGTCAGTTTAGATAATAATTTTAGCTGTTTATGTCATAGTGTTTTGCTCGATTAACCCTACCCATGATAATGAATAAAAAGATATTTTACTGGACAAAATGAATTGAGTAATCTAGTGTCGTGAATTGGCGGTTGCAGTGGCATTTCAGCTATTTATGTCGTCAAATTCATCTGTCGCGGAGTGGAGCAGTCTGGTAGCTCGTCGGGCTCATAACCCGGAGGTCGTAGGTTCGAATCCTACCTCCGCAACCAAATTAATTTACTTAACAGAGAACATTTTCAAACCATACGGAACTGCTAGATTGATAGTAGGATTCGAATAGAGTTGGTTCTTCTTCCTTCTTTGTGTAACCCACCGCACTCAAGCAAATATAGTTACCCATCAATCGAGCATTGGCGAGGGTTACTACCGGTCTTTATTCCCTCTTGGTATTTTTTAAGGCGCTTCTTCCTTAAGGCTTTTAAGTCATCTCGATTAAAGATGATCACCATTCCATCCTCGGGGTGAGTACTACAGGCAAATTGATGCTCACCTGCGATCTCAATAATGCAACCATTACAACACCCCTTACTCTGATTTGCTTTGTAGCAAGGGGAGGGGATTCCAACTCTATGGTGAGCGGCAACCTCGATGATATTTCTATCTTCAGGGTAGATTTCAATTCTATTACCGTCAATCAAGAGGGTGTGCTGTTTTTTATTCAATCGCTCCACCTATTTAAGAATTTGATCAAAATCGCCACCGGTATATTGACTGTTGCGATATTCATTTCACTACGAATGGTAATTGAATTGCCCACGATCTTGCCAAAGGCAATACCATTTACGATACAATGAGCGACCCAGAGAGAGATCGATCGCTCAAATAGACCCATTTTTTCTGCTTGATTGCTCTGTGACATATTAACCTTTGGGCACACCGTACTCAGTACACTATATCTAATACCTATAATCTTCTATCTTGGCATTGAGAGCAACTAACAGAGCGACTAAACACTCTGTCCGGCGGCAAACCCAGATGACCAAGCCCATTGAAAATTGAATCCACCGAGCTGGCCGGTAACATCTACCACCTCTCCGATAAAGTATAGGCCTGGTATAGAGCAACACTCAAATGTTTTTTGTGACAAAACCTTAGTGTCAACTCCGCCACGTGTTACTTCGGCAGTACGATACCCTTCAGTTCCACAGGGAGTAAGCTCCCAGTTGTTTAGACAGTGGGCCAGTCTGTTTAACTCTTTGTCTGATAGCTCCGCCATATTTCGTAGACTCAAATATTTTGTAACAAACATTTTTGCTAACCTGCGCGGTATCAATTCAGAAATAATCGTTACGGGGTCCTGTTTCGGACTACTATGTCGTGCTTTTAGCAGGAGTTTATCTATTTTAACACCTGGAATTAGATCAATAAAAATTGGCATGCCCTCCTGCCAGTAGAGTGATATCTGCAAAACGGCGGGCCCACTTATTCCACGATGGGTGAACAGTAGTGCTTCACGAAACTTAAATCTAGCACAGCTGATTTCTACATCGAGGGAGACTCCGGCCAGCTGAGCAAAATCATCCTTGGTGGTATCAGAAAATACCAGGGGAACAAGTGCAGGAGTAGGAGTAACAATCGGCAACCCTTGCTTAATGGCGAAGTCCATCCCAAAGCTAGTTGCTCCCATCTTGGGAATCGATTTTCCGCCTGTTGCAATAACTAGAGAGGAAGAGTTGATCGGCCCGCAACTGGTCTCTACTTGCCAACGATCTTCACTTTTCTGAATCTCTAAAATTTCGCATTTAAATTGAAATGAGACCTCAACACTTTTACACTCGGCCAGCAACATCTCGGTAATCTGTTCCGCCGATTGATCGCAAAATAGTTGACCATGGTCGCGCTCTTGAAATGAGATTTTATGTCGCTTGACCAGCGAAATAAAATCATCTGCACTATATCCAGCTAGTGCAGAACGACAGAAGTGCGGATTGACTGAAATATAGTGGGAGGGCGATGCAAATCGATTGGTGAAATTACATCGCCCACCACCCGAGACTCTAATTTTTTCACCGGCCCTTTCATTATGGTCCAGCACCACAACCTTACGACCTCGTTGGCCAGCGGCCATAGCGCACATTAATCCAGCTGCCCCAGCACCGATAATGACAACATCAAAACTTTTCATATATACCCAATATATCAGGGAACAAATTAGTCATGCAGCGATCTAATCCCTAATAGCGCTAAACACCGTTGTATAAAAATTCTAGGAAATTGGCCATCTAAGTCTCACCGTGTCAAATAGAGCTGACTATTTAGCGCCACAAACAGCTGGTTGAAAAGCTCAGCTAATTGAAAAATATCAGAAAGTTAAGAAAGCCAGACTCTTTTAGTCCGTTTTTCTCCTTGTAACTTTGGATAATTCCATGGTTTATATGCCCCTCATAATGAACAGATAGATATCAACCAACTCTTTTCACTTATAGGGGAAAAAGATGCAAAAAGTACTACTCCTTATGTTGCTGATTACTATTTCTCTCTCTGCATTTGCGGCCGAGGGCAACCCAGATTCATGGTCCAGATATTACGATCGCTATCGTAATAACCTAACTGGTTTTATGAATCTCTCCAACGATCAGATCCAAAATTTACGACCAGAGTTCTCAAATGGAATTTTTATCCTATTTAGGGACTACAACCCAACAAGTTACAATGTGATTAATCGCTCAAGCTTTACCACTCGCTATCTGCCTAATTGGCATGATCTTATTTGGAGTGCTGATACATGGATGGATGCAGTTGGCCAAATGGAGGATTATGGTTGGGATCAGTGGTGGCAAGATAACTTTGGATTTAGTGCCGGGGTATGGACACGAGATAATGAAATCGACTTCGGAGCAGGATTCTGTCTAGGTTACGAAGGAGATACTGCCTATGATAAGACGATTGGGCATCCTAGTGATGATCCTTATGATGAGAGTCCTTGTTCAGACCAAGTTGTCTCTAGTACGAGTAGTAGCGAAAGGGTTAAAGCTAAAAAAAGGCTACGTTTTAAATTAGCTCCAATATTTTTCTTTCAGATGGATTTGAAAAACTATCTAATTAGTACCGAGACCTATAAGTCCAATAATAAGTCGGGAGAGAATACAATTGACCTCATCAAGGGAGAAGGTGGTTATCATAAAATCAAGCAGTATGATTATACTGTTGGTCTTGGAGTGGCCGGGAACTGGCACTATATTAATGCTTCAAACCTACAACGACAACTTAATATGTTTGTTGGAATTGCTGCCATCAAAGGTAGAAGTGTTAGGTCAAGTCAATTGGCAAAAAGCCTTAAAGAGGCAAGGAATCTTCCCAAGCTAAACGTTCCATATAGTGCTGATACAATAAAAACATGGAATAACTCTGATGCCATCTCCTATCAATCAAAAGGTGGAGTGATGTATCTTGCAGGCATTGGCCTGAGAGGATATATTTTTGCCGGTGTTAATTATATTGCGGAAGGTGTTTGGACTACTTTTGTGGAAAAACTCGCAGCTGACACTGTCTATGTTAAAATAACTAAGGGGAAGATCACCGCTCTGTCTCATACTGCTGGTGTCGGCCTTGTTTCCGTTAGCACCAATAAGTTTAACAATGCTGATGAAACCTTCTCGTTCATCCTAAATTTAGCAGATGCAGATGCAGTTAAGGCTTATGAAGACCTAGTGAAGGGGAACATCGTTCCTGCTCAAAAAATGGCAAATGCACCTCACGATGGTCTTGGTACGGTTGTTGCGGTCAGAACAACTACCATGAAGCAGAGTGGACGGCTTAAATCCTTTAGCTTTGGTCTACCGATACCAATTCCAGGAATTGGGCTTAGTACTGCTGTAAGTAAAGGAAAAATATTCACGACTGGAACTACTCATTTTCATCCAGACCAGAGTAAAACCGATGTGGTCTATGGCGCGTATGTAAAGAGTGTTAATTCAAGGTTTTTTCGCAAGCACCGGAACAGAGGAGCGGTCTTCTACGGAACTCACTACGAGACGACTCAGAAAGATGGATCTAAAGTTGACGGTTATTTTGGGCAGTTTGCTTGGAATTTTGATGGTGACTACTTAAAGCTTAGAAAAGTAAAGAGCGCTATTAAAAAGCTAGTTAAGATGACAGGCCTTAGGGAAGAGGTGCTAGTCTCATTTTCTGGAAAGAATAAAACGAAAATTGGATATGCTCAAATTAGTCTAGAGGCTTCAATACCACAAGCGGCGACCGATGTTTTGATGGAGTTGGCAGCTGACCAGGAAAAATCAGAGGTATTTGGTGCAACCTCAAGGGCATTTATCAAAGGATACTTCTCTAATGGTGATGATATTAATGAAATCTGTAGTATCGACACAGAAGAATCGACGGTCGCTACTTGTGAGCGGAGATTTGCTGCTCAGACCAAAAAAGCAGTAAGAAGGATGAAAGCAGCTCTTAAGAAGATGAGAGATGTAAAAGATCAGAGTAAAACAGATTTTGTTAAAGCCTATGGAGAGTTTGGCAAGCAGCTAATGGAAAATCAGTTTGTTTTTCAAACAGTCTTCAATCTTCTTAAGGGAAGAGGGATTGACCTAGACTATACGTTGAGTGGAACCCAGATTCCATTCTACAAGAAAAATTTTCAATGGCTTCCACAGGTTAATAAGTAATTTATTACATAGGGGAGGGAACCCATCTCTCTCCCCTTCTATTTAAAAAAGTGTTCTAAAGAGAAATTGATGTTATCATTTTTAAGATATGCATAACTGATATCTATGAGTGAGGAGAGAAGTCTTATGGTTTTTAGAGCGAATAGGGTTGTAAATACACTGTTGATTGTTGCTGTTATGACACTATGTTGTCGTGGTGCCCTTGCAATGGATATATCGTATTCTGGGGTGATCGATGCGGAGTATCGCCGCTCTGGAGGTTGGGGAGGAACAGGGACTACTGGTGACTTTACAATCCCGAATGCTGCATCAACGATTAAGACAGAAATAGAGAAGGATGTAGTTGCCACCATAGATATTCTTTATGAGGAGGATGAGACCCCGTTAGGAGTGGATTCCATCTTTTTGACTATTAAACACTCGATCTTCACCCTAACGCTCGGTCGTTTCTATATTCCATTTGGAACTTTTGAAACCAATATGATCTCTGATCCTCTGACTTTGGAGCTAGGAGAAACCTCAGAGAGTGGATTGATGTTGAGTTATGGTCGAGGCCCACTAGATCTATCCATCTTTGTATTTAATGGTGATATTAAAGCGGCAGCGGGCACTGATCGTGTAAATCAGTATGGCATTGCTGCAAGCTATGATTATAAAACCGAAAGAGATTTACAAATGACTGTTGCAGCCTCTTATTTAAATAATATTGCGGATAGCGATGGATTGACGACAGTTGCAACTGTCGCTAACGGCATCGGAAACTATGTTCCAGGTTACAATCTCAGCCTCAAGTCAACTCTGGAAAATTATGGGTTATTTCTAGAGTATATTTCTGCTACTACCGCATTTCATAGCTCAAACTTATCGACAGGTGCGACACCGGCCGCTGGGGCCACTCCTAGTGCGTTGAACCTTGAAGTGTTTATGACACTTCAAGACTTTACCTTGTCCGCAGCTATCCAAAATAGCAGTGAGGCGATGGCGCTTAATTTTGCTGAAAATCGAATACTACTTGGCCTCTCCCATCTCTATCGTGATAAAATTACAATCTCATGTGAGTATATGCTGGAGAGTGACTATGAGGTAGCTGTCGGAGGTACCGGCGAGAACAAAAACACCATAACATTTCAATTAACAACTGAATTTTAAATTGGATACCATAAAATGGTAGTACCTTTTTAGATTTAGGGTTCTAGATTATTGGTGGTAAAGACGCTGCCAGAGTGATTACCATAGTGATCTAAAGAGAGGACATTCCACCAGTTACCACTCCCACTAGATGGTGAGCTATAGCTGCCTAAGAAGGCTGAATCTTTATAAATTTTGACTACGGCGTTAGCGTTGTTGAATCCACCACTAGAGCTATTTTTGACAATCATTCTAATGGTTCTTCCCTCAGGTATACCGGTAATAGTGTCTGGAGAACCACCGGTATAGTTAATCTTGACAATTTCAGGGCCATGTCCGTTGGACTTGGCTTGGATTAGTTCAACATTGGGAAATGCCACGAGGCTTCCTGTCTCTCCAGAATTGTCATAGACTAAACACAGCATATCGGGAAATTCATCGGGTGGACGGTTTGAAATAATGGTGGCACAATTTTGAACCGCCTGTCGTTTATGGCCAATATATAGATAGCTATCAAGGTCTAGTGGGGTAGCACTCCACTCTAAAGTGATGATATAGATATCTCCATCATCGACACTATTTTCTAACAGGGTAATTTGACGATTAGTTATATTACTACCACTGCTTAAGTTTATCGGGTGGTCGTTGGCAATATGGTTGGCCTTAGATAGCTTTAGGTTAACTGCTCCGGCCGCAATATTATCAATTGAAAAACTACCGTCACTTTCAGTAGTAGTGGTCGTGGCCTGTTGTTGCCCCTCCACATAGATCGTGGCCCCACTAACTGGTGTTGAGCCATCGCTGGTGACAACTTTTCCGCTAATACTAGCATCACCTGAGCTGTCGCCACTACCACTGCTACCATCTGAGGCGCCGGCCCCACTAGAGATAGTATCCTCATCTTCAACTTCAAAGTCCTCTACACAGCCACTCAATAGCAGAGCTACAATGATCAGTGACATGAAAAGATCAAATTTATATCGCAAGTTCATATACCATCTCTTAAATGTGAACAGCCAACTATCTATAATCATATATTATAGCCTAATATACCCATTTGATCGGAAATATTGCTTCAACGGTATAAAGTACTGATTTTTCGTATATAGGTGGAGTATAATTCCAAAAGCAGTACCACAATTTATTGGTATCTATTCGTCACCATAGTTGTTGACCACTACGATTAGTTAGTAATTTGAAACAGTTATCAACCACGGTCGAATATGTAGGTAAGATTTGTATTCTCAAATATTATTCAGTTATATGGTAAAATGACCTAGCTTTAGTAGTGGCACTAATAAGCAGCAACTACGATCTAGAGGGGCCAAAGCGGTTAAAATGAGTAGCATAAAACAGGCATTATTGAAGGCAGGGTGGGATGAGATTGAGGCTGACGGACGGCCGGATAATCAGAAGCCTAAGGTCAAAACCGCACCTAAAAGCAGGGTAAAGAGTAAGGTAAAGAGTAAAGCGAAGCCGAAGAGTATCACTAAGTCCAAGAGCAAGAATAAAACAGGGCCGAAGCTCAAGTTAGTGCCTGAGATTAAGGGTGAGAGCAAATCTGCCACTAAGAGTGAAGTCAAACCTGATACTAAGACTAAGACTGAAGCCAAGAGTACCGCCAAACCGGAGTCAAAACTTAAGGTTAAGGCCAAACTCGAAACAATGCTCAAACACAAGACCGAATATGAGATTGAGCAACAGCAGTACTCTCAAGACACTTGTGAATACCTTGAACATGATCCGGCAAATATTATTGAGTACTCTATTATACTATCTCGCAAGATAGATAGTCTTCAAGAGCAGATTAGGGAGATCGGAGGGCAAATGACTGTCGTAGCTGCCTTTCAAACTCAGATGGATGAGATTGAGGAGCAGCTGACAAATGTTGCTTCTATCCAGGCGCAGATGGCAATAAATCCTAATATGGTTGCAACAATTCAAGAGAAACTCAAAGGATATACTGCAAGTAGTGGCGCTCCCGGTCTTAAATTGGTATCCAGACCAAAACCAAAGACGCGGGGGGATTATCGTGACATGCGTAATAAGGATAGGCAGAAAAAAATTCTCTTCTAGAATTTACTCACTAAGAATGACACTCTCATGATGCAAATGACGAATGGCTTTTATCTCTCGCTGGTTCCAGGGGCCATCTACAATGTTATTGTCTGGGGCCAATGATATTCTATTATTGCGAATAGAAAAAGCGGTTATCTGCTTGAGCTTACTGTCAAAGACATATAAATGGGATTTAGAGGTCGAGATAGAGGTTGGCAGTACGACCTGTTCTTCTCCACTAATTTTGTCATCATAGACAAGGAGTGATTCTGACCGTTTTTTGCCCAGTCTCGAGTCATGTTTGTTACCATATAGTATAACTTCCCCTCGCTCGGGAAAAGCAACGAATAACTGCTTATCATTCGGATGGTAGGCAATAGAATTAGCATAACGAAAATTTTTATCGGAGATCACTTTTGATGGCGTCAGGTTTCCCTTCACTCCTACAGGGAAATGTAAAACTGAACGGTCTCCTATCTCATCCTCATTTAAAATTGCAATCCAACGATGGTTATAACTAATATCGATAGAGATAATTTTATGTAGTGAAGATTTTTGACCAGAGATAGGAAAAAGCTCTTCATGCTTTTTTCTGCTGCGTTTTGCTAGAAGAAGGATATTTTGATGGCCATATACTTTTAAACTGTTTTTTATTTCGATTTGAGTAGCAAGAGTGGCATTATCACGAACCCACTGTATACACTGCGCCGAAATATTAACACCCTCGCTGTAGTTGCTACCTTCACTAATACAACTTTCACTCTCAACGCCCCAAACGGTTGAGATGGTAAACGATAAGAGCGATATGATTATAAGCAATCTTTTCATCTAATTACTCCCTCACTCCTTATTTAGTTGCACTCAAACTAAACTCTGCGAATGCACCTCCACTGCCCTCAATTCTAAAGGTTGCAGTATGAGTTCCACTAACTGCGGTACTATATTTGAATCTTACAGTGACATTACAGCTTTCATTTGAGCTGGAGCTTAAATTTACACTGTCGCACTGGTCGAGAATAGTTGCGTCCCAATAAGAGGAGTTTGTTGCACTAATCGATGTTGTGACCGTTCCAGAAGCCATATTGCCATTATTGGTTACTGTAAATACGTGGTCTGTATCCTGCGTAACAGTACCATATCCGACTGCATCTCCTGACATATCGAGTACTGCACCATTAACCACAATATTGAGAGTTGCTGATTGTACTGATGAGGAGTTATCCTCCACCTGGAATATCTCGGTTACACCACCGCCAGATCTACCGGCAGTAAATGTCACACATTTATTAGAGTTACAACTACTCTCACTACCAAGGGATGCCCCATCTGTTGTGTTAGTAGTAATGGAGTAGCTATTAGACGGAACTCCACCTGCAACCTCTATCTGTAGTGTTCCGGCTGGGCCCAATGGAGATGGAGTCGTGGTGACAATCGACAGTGGGTTATAAAAGGTGGTAGTGGCCACAGCACAGTCTGAAGTTAATCCAGTAGCTTTGGCCTCAAGACGAATTGTCTCCGCACTATCCCACTGTAGACCGGAGAAGGTGGCAACACCGGAACTGGCGGTTTGAGATCCACCTGCGGCGGCGGCACCACTGCCACCAGTGGTACAAGTGGAACCACTGGAGATTGTCACTACCGTACTATTGTCATTGGTTTTAATGTTGTCATACTGATCTAACACCTTCACTACAGGCTGGGTGGCCAAGTTGGTGCTGATGATCACACCACCTACCGGTTCAGTTGTAAAGAGCAGTTTGGCGGCGGCACCTGGATTGACTGTAATCAGCTGACTGTCACCATCACCAGCTAATCCACCGCCGCTAACTGCGATGGTAGATGTTGCGGTTGCAGTGGTACTCTGTTGATAGTAGATTGTAACTTGTGAACTTCCATTGTTGATATTAGTTGGGCCTACGGTTATTTCAGAGCTACAACTGCTATCAGAGTAGAATGTTATATTATCAAGGCCGGTATGAGTTACCGTAATGTCAGAGGTTGCTGCGGTTACATTGCCGAGACTATCAATCGGTTTAATTGTTAACGTACTACAATCATCAGTCGTAACAGTTGAAGTCCACGTTTTTATCTCGAGGTCATTTGGTGCTGCGGCAATTACTGTATTATCCTGAGTTGCAGAAGTAAGTGAGGTGGCGGCCAAGGCTATGGTATGAGTACCTGTTAAAGTATCTTTCATATAAAGGGTCGTAGTATTGCCGTTAGCAGCGATTGTTGCAGTGGTCGTTGTTGCTCCCGAACATGAGCTGTCGCCAGCACTGTAAAAAGTGGGGGATCCAGCTGAGTTGGAACTAAGATTGACTGTGATTGATCCTTGGCCGGTACTAATTGCATTACTATAGAGATCTCGTGCTTCAACTGTGATAACAGATGAACATGTCCCCGCAACGATACTGTTTTGCGCCGCTGATGTTACTGCCAGTTGTGTTGCAGTCGCACTAGTAATGGTTTCTACTTGAGTTCCATCATTAGTTAACCCAGAGGCGGTCAGTGTTGGAGTTCCAATCGCGGTCTGCTTAAAGTAGAAGGTGGCCGTTCCTGCTCCCGCACTAATCGGAATAGAGGTTACGGCAGAGCCTCCACATCCACTTGTATCGTAGAATGTGGTGGATTGATTACTGGCCAATGCCACACTCATGCCAGCTGCAATTACTCCTGCATTTCCATATTGGTCTTTGGCGGTAACTACTGTCGCACCAGAACAGCTTCCTGCAACTACCGATTGAGCAGTTGAGGTTATCTGCAATGTATTGGGGGTTGCTGCGATCACAATCGCTGCTTGAGTACCACTTCCACTTATTGAAGATGTGGCAGTCAGTGTAAAGCTCTCCGCCTCCTCTTGACTAAAATAGATATTTGCAGTGCTGGCAGCAGAGGAGATTGTTACAACCCCAGATGCTCCACCTGCGTCGCTACAATCACTATTGTTGTAGATTAACGTATTTCCACTATTAGAGGTTACAGTTATGTCAGTGGTTGAAGCTGGTGCAACTGCATTGCCAAATTGATCCTGTCTTTGAACCGTAAGGGCAGCGGAGCATGTCCCGGCCACAACAGATGATTGAGCCGCCGAGCTAAATCCTACATCCGCCTCACTATCTGCTGTGATGGTATAATTTTGGGTTCCATCGGTGGTAAATCCGGAAGCAGTTAAGGTTGCAGTGCCGGTAACAGTATCTTTAAAGTAGAGATTGACGCTGTTCTGGCCAGAAGCAATGGTTGCAGTGGTTCCAATCGAGGTTGTGCAGGCATCACTATAAAATGTTGTCCCGGCAGAGTCAGAGCTTGCCATGGTAAAATTGGTGTTACTGGCCACTGTTACCAAGTTATCATACTGATCTTTCAGCTGAACATTAAATAGCGATGAGCAGGCACCGGCCACAATGCTTTCAGTAGCAGTAGAGAATTCTAACTCATATGGAGCATCAGCTGTAATTGTCTCAGTTTGGGTGCCATTATCAAAACTGGAAGCGCTGATGGTTACTACCGGTGAGCCGGTTAGAGTCTGTCGGAAGTAGAAGGACTTCTCATGTTGTAGCGCATCGATTCTAAATGTGCTCTTAGTGGTAGTACAACTACTGTCACTGAAGAATGTCATATTTGCACTGTTGACATCAAAGTTAGTTGGGAAAGCGAGGTCCATCAGGTTGTCGTATCCATCTTTACGATGGACTGTAACAATCCCGGAACAGTTGCCAGCGGCAACACTCTGGGCAGAGGTAGTAAATACTAACTTTCCGTTGATATCAAATGGGTAGGCTGCAGTCACCGTCTGTAGTTGGGTGCCATCAGTGGTCAGACCTGATGCGGTAAAGGTGAAACTCTCAGCTACCGACTGTTTGAAATAGAGGGTGGCACTATTTTGAGCACTGGCAATATCTACTGTAGTAATGTTATTGCCACCGGTACAGTCAGCATCGGAATAGAAGACCGTGTTACCGCTGCTGCTGCCAAGGTTGACAGTGCTGCTGGATGCAGGGGAGGCGACATTGTCAAATTCATCAAGACGTTGCACCGTAACTGCATTTGAGCATGAGCCGGCAGAGATATCTACTGCGGAGGTGGTTATCTGATACTTATCTGGGGCCGCAGGGGTAATTGTAAATTGTAAGGTGTCATCTACTGTTAGTCCGGAGATAGTTAGGGTCGGAGTTGCGGCCAGAGTATCTTTAAAGTAGATATTAGTGTTGTTGCTGCCCGAAGAGATAGTAGCAGTAGTCCCAATATCGGTTGAGCAGCCAGAATCTGAATAGAAAGTGGTAGAGGCACTTGCTGAGCTGCCGATGGTGAAAATCTGACCACTGGTTGGAGCAACCAAATTACTATACTGATCTTTCAGTTGTATATTGATCGCGCTTGAGCACTCTCCAGCAACGATGGAAGCGGTGCTGCTGTTGAAAAATAGTTCATGGGCCGGTGCAGAGACAATAGTTTGTCCTTGGGTGGCAGATGTTACTCCCGTCGCACCTATGGTTAGAGTCGGTGTGCCGACGACACTCTGTTTAAAGTAGATTTGATTGCTACTATTTCCAGAACTGATATTTATTGTTGTTATTGAGCTGGAACACGAGTCGTCAGAGTAGAAAACCATTGAGCCGCCACTAGGAGTTACCGATGTCGCAGATGCAAAATCTGTTATATTGTTATACTGGTCAAGTCGCCGAAATTGAACAGCTTCGGAACATGCACCTGCAACTACGTCAGACGCAGTCGAGTAGAACTCTAGGCTATCTGGAGAGGCTGGATCTACTGCTAGCACTCGTGTTCCATCAGTTGTAAATCCGGAGGCGGTTATCGTGGTGGCCGATGTTGCCATAGTATCTTTGTAATATATGGTTGTAGTGCTACTGCCAGATGTAACTGTTGCAGTCGAACTAATATCAACACCACACCCTGAGTCGGAGTAGAAATTAGCGGTTCCACTCGTATCGCTGGCAAGAGTTACAGAAGTTCCCCCAACCTGATTTATAGTATTTCCATAGGTGTCACTAACCTCAATGGTCAATGCTGTCGAGCATTCACCAGCAATAACACTGGCCGGCCCGGCGGTGAATGAAAGTTGATCTGGTACGTTTGGATTGATGGTCTGAAGCTGTGAGTCGTCAACAGTTAGTCCAGAAACTGCTATTGCTTGTGTGCCAACGGCTGACCGCTTAAAGTAGAAGTTTGTCTGGCCTGCACCAGAGGTGATGTCAACAGATGTAATCGACGCGGCCCCACAACCGGCAGAAGCATAAAATTGCATACCGCTTCCGCTAATGTTAACTGTTGTTGAGATGGCACCATCTACCAGTGTTCCGTACTGGTCCTTACGGGCCACTGTTATTGCGCTGGAACAAGCTCCAGCGAGAACTGCTGATGCAGATGAGGTGATCTCTAACGTATTTGCTGTATCACTTATAATATTTAGTGCTTGTGTCCCATCAACCGTTAAGCCGGAAACTGTTAGAGTCGGAGTTCCCACACTGTTTTGCTTAAAGTAGAAGGTGGCGTTGGAAGCGAGTGCACTTATTGTTACATCAGTAATTGAGCTGCTACAACTACTGTCGGAGTAAAAGGACAGACTACCACCGGCAAGGGAGACTGTTGTTGTGGAGGCCGGTGACGCAGCATTGCCACTGCTATCCTGCCGTTCGACTGTAACTTGATGAGAACATCTTGTAGCGATAACATTTGCAGCAGAACTGGTGATCGCCAGAGTATCAGGAGCTGCCGGGGCCACGGTATAAGCGCGCGTATCATCAGTCGTTAGTCCAGATGCTGTCAAAGTAAAATTACCAGATTTGGTATCCTTGAAGTATATCGTTGTACTACTATTTCCACTAGTGACAGTTGCAGTATTAGTGATATCAGAGGTACAGCCGGCCCCAGAGTAGAAATTAACAGTACCACTGCTGTCACTCGCAATATTAAAGGTGGTATTACTTGCGACAGGTACTGGGTTTGAGTACTGATCTAGGATGTTGATCGTTACCGCCTCCGAACATCCCTCAGCGGCAACATTAATTGTCGAAGTCACGTCAAATTCCAATGTGTGGGCCGCTGCTGCTGTTATAGTTTGATTTTGTTGGTCATTATCAGTCAGACCGGCAATATTCAGTGCCGGACTGCCGGCGGTGGTACTGCTAAAATAGAACTGAGTGGTACTACTGCCAGCGATAATGTTGGAAGTGGTGATTGAGCTTGAACAGCTGGAGTCAGAGTAGAATGATAGTCCGCTACCGGTCGGTGTGACGGTGGTAACGGTGTTGCTAGAGTTAATATTGCCATTCTGGTCTTTACGCATGACCGTTACGACACCAGAGCAGCTGCCGGCAGTAACTGATGAGGTACCAGAAATAATTTGTAGTTGATATGGGGACCCTGCTTCGATCGTCTGGGTCTGGGTTGCATCAACAGTCGCTCCAGAGATTGTAATTACTGGTGAACCTGTTGTTAGCTGCTTGAAGTAGAACGATGCCTGGGTTGCACCACTAGCAATAGCGACACTGCCAACGCCGATGCTACAGCTGCTATCACTATAGAATGTCATAAATGGACTACTGAGGTTGACAGTAGTTGCTGATGCAATATTTGTAATGTTATTAAAAATATCTCTTCTCCTCGCTGTTGTCGCCGAGGAACATGTGCCCGCCGCAACTGTCTGAGCGCTTGAGGTAAACTCTAGCGCATGTGCTGAGGTTGGATTGACGGTATATGCTTTGGTTCCATTCACTGTAAAGCCGGAAGCAGTTAATGTAGGAGTGCCGGCAATACTCTCTTTAAAGTAGAATGATCCAGAGCTTGCGCCAGTGGTAACTGCTACTGTATCGCCACCAGTCAGTGGGGTGGAGCAGTCGCTATTAGTGAAAAATGTTGTACCGGAAGTACTACTAGATGCAACGACGAAGGTCGTACCTGCCGGAGCGGAGATTAAGTTACTCTGCTCGTCTTTAATGTCAACGGTAACAGCAGCAGTAGAACAGACACCTGCTTCCAGAGTTTGTGTCGCCGAAGAAATTGCCAACAGATAGGCATCGTTAGGTACGATGCTCTGCGCTTGAGTTGCACTGGTGATGCCACCACTGCCGGCGATTGTCAATGTAGGTGATCCTACTGTATTTTGATTAAAGTAGAATGAGGCAGTAGTAGCGCCACTGGTAATATCGAACGTTGCTTGAGCACTAGTACAATTCA